>RECP01000006.1 GCA_007693945.1 Spirochaetaceae bacterium | reverse complement strand
CGTATTCACCGACCCTACTCCGCCGGGCGCCACGGCACCGTACATAGGAATTCTCTTCTTCGACGAGGGGAAGCACTACTCCTGGGCAGATCAAGACGGCAGCTGGTTTTCTATCGTGGTCACGTCCTGCGGCGCAATCGGCGAACGCATTGAAGGAACGTTTGAGGGCCAACTGGTCGAAGCAGGCGGTGGCGAGTCGGTTGTGGTTTCAAACGGAGTGTTCTCAGTCAACAGGTATGAGTGATCGCCCGCTTTGGTAGCATAGCCGCCGGATGCGCACCGTCTGCGTGCGGCGTTCTCACCGTGTCTCGATCGCAGTGAGTCCAGCGATCGGCTCTGATAGAGACGGCGTCGCGTTACGCCCGAATAGTAGGAAACCCTTTCCCCGGTGCAAGGGCGAAACAGTACCCAATGCCGAGACTGCGTAAAAACGGGGCAACAAGAAGCGGTCAAGAGCCTGTCACGACGAGAGGTGCACTACCGTATACTGACTGCGGTAGACACGGATGCTTGAATGATCGGTGTGCGGAACAACGAAACAATGCAGCACAAGAAACGATCGTACAGCGATGAGCTCAAGAGTGAAGCCGTCAAGGTGGTCAACGAGCAGGGGCTGTCTCAGGAAGAGGCAGGACGAAGGCTATCGATACCGAAGGGGACGATGACGAACTGGATAGCGGCCTCCAAGTCGGCAGCCAATCGGGCTCGGCCCGGAGACCTGTCGGTGGCCGATCTTGCCGCCGAGAACCGGCGTCTTCGCAAGGAGTTGAGCGAAGCCCGAATGGAACGGGAAATCCCGAAAAAAAGCAGCCGTGTGCTTCGCCAAGGAATCGCTGCCTGGTACGCGTTCATAAATCGGCAGCGACACACCTATCCGGGGAAATCGATGGCGGGACGGGGGGACCTACGGTCCTCTTCGGCTTCAGAGCGAACTGGAAGCAACCGGGATGTACCTCGGACGTGACCAGATCGCTCGCCTGAGACGCGAAATGGGAATGAAGTACATTCAGAAGCGGAAGCTCCAGGCCACGACGAACTCGGCGCATTCGTTGCCCGTCCCGCTCCAGCCACAGATCAAGCGCCGCGCGCCGCGTTCCGCGGTCAAGCCTGTCCACGTCTTTTCGCAGCTCCTCCAGAACGACAATCGAGAGAAACACGCGGTTCTCCGGGAGAGATTCCAGCCAGGCCATGACCTGTGAGGACAGGCCCGAGCGCATCGCCTCCGAGATGACGCAGGTGTCCGGCAGGATCACAGGTCCACATCGCGGTCAGGGTCCCTGGTGCGTTGTTGACAGTTGTCAGGATTCCAGGGCCACCATACCATCTCCGCAGGCCACGTTACGCGTCTTCCTCCTGGCCGGCGAAGAAGCGATCCAGTCGGTTACTGACTTTGGGCAGGGCAAACACGATGAGGTGGTCGCCTTGCTGCAGGGTGGTTCCGCCATGCGGGATGATAACCTCCCCGTCGCGGACTACGGTGCCGATAAGCATACCGTTGGGGAAACGGACATCAGCAACCTTCTTGCCCGCTACCGGGGCTGAGGCCGGAAGCACCAGTTCCATGGTTTCCGCTTCTTCGTTCTTGAGGATGGATAGCGAGACCAGATCCTCACTGCGGGTAAGCCGCAGGATCTGAGCCGCGGTTATCAGGTGCGGACTGATGGCGTTGTCTACGGATGCGGTTGCATAGACCGGCCGATACGCGATGTCGTTCACTTCCGAGATGATCTTTTTGACACCCAGCTTCTGGCCCATCACCGATGCCACGATATTGGTGCGATCATCACCGGTGACCGTTACCAGTACGTCGGCTTCGGCCACTTCTTCTCTGTTGAAGAACGAGCAATCCGTGTCATCTCCCTGCAGCACTATGGTTTTACTCAAGACACGGTTGAGCTCTTCGCAGCGGTCAGCATCCTTCTCGATTATCTTTGCCAGGTAGGAGTGTTCGCGGTTGGACTCAAGCAGCGATGCCAGGTATTGCCCGATCTTCCCGCCTCCCAGAATCAGTACCTTGTGGACACGGGTTGCGCCGTGGGGCAACAGCCAGCTGGTCTGCTGCACCACCTTCCCGCTGCCAATGAGGTACACCTTGTCACCCTTGCTTATCTGGTCCTCGCCGCCGGGTATGACAAAGTCTCCATTACTGCGTTTGATACCCGCAACAATGAATCCCGAATCCACCTGCAGATCCTTGAGGGTCCGATCTGCGATTTCGCTCTCTTCGGTGACCGACAGCCTGACCATCATCACCTTCCCTTCGGCAAAGTACTCGATTTCCTCAGCATCAGGAAAGAAGATCATCTTGACTATTTCCTGCGCGACTGCTCGTTCGGGACTGATGACAAAATCGATACCGATCTGCTCGCGGGTTAAACCGCGTGAATCCTCGTTCTCCGCGTGTTCGGGATCCTGAGTCCGTGCAACGGTGATAGGCACTCCCTTTCTTTTGGCAACCATGCACGCGATCATGTTGACCTCATCGGTTGTAGTGACCGCTATCAGCATCTGGGCTGAACCGATCCTGGCCCTTTCCAGCGTCGCTATATCGGCCCCGTTGCCGTGAATCACCAGCACATCGGGGTTCTCCTCCAGCTCGGAGATTCTGCGCGGATCCTTCTCCACCACCGCTACGGTCTGTTTCTTGGAGACAAGATTTGATGCCAGTTCCTTTCCGATCGCACCACCGCCGACTATCACGATATGCATACCGTGCACTCCTCTTCTGTTCTGGTCGGTATCCTACACGTCTCGCGGCATTCAACTGCCGCCTGCAGCCCGCGCGTGCTCGCGTCTGGCCCTCATGCGGGCTACGCCTTCCGAGATGCGCGGAGCCTTGCGAAAGAAAAAGACATACGTTCGCGGGAGGTGATGCCCCTGCGGCGATTTCGTTACGGGTGCATGCAGAACACGGTTGCAAGGGCCGGGAGTGGCTTGACACCTGTGAAGGCTTCAGAGGCACCTTTCGCCTGGCGAGTGGCGAATTGGCTACGCTGTGCTTACCGGTTAATGATCAAGCTATGGCCAGTTGGAGTTGCCAAACGAATAGACTTCCTGCTCCTTGATGGCTTGGAGAACGTCCTCTTTGGTGACCTCCTGATCCTGAACAGTTGTTTTACGAAGAACTAATTGATCGAAAGTAAGGGCCAGATGAATCAAAGACAATCTGTGACAAACAATTGGGTTTCAAAGCTTCGGTCGACGGCTGCGATGCTTTCTGCTGGGAACAGCCTGTACGGCGCGTGGTCATGCATCTGACTTCAGACTATCCGCTCCAGCGGTTGTTCGGACAATCGCTATGCCGGATTCAGATGGTGTCTCCCGGACGCTCCTGCGCCGCGCCGTGACCGTCCAGGCGGAAAAGAGGCCGGTGAACCGCACGACCGATACGGTGCGGCCGGATCGGCAGCCGGATGAAGACCTGTTGCGCCAGTCGGTACAGACTGGAGCCGTCTTCGGGTTCTACGACCCGGATACCGTTCGGTCGCGGTACTGGCTCTATCTGGCCGGCGGCATGCCAAACACCTTGAGCTCAGATAACCGCGAGTTCTTCGTGGCCGAAGGTGGCCGTACGGACAGCAATCGGACTATTGCGCGAGACAGACGGTTCTGCTACCGTTTCCGCACGTATGAAACCACTGGATCGGCTTTACAGCTCTGGCCGCGCGTTCATGCTGACCTACTTCCTCCTGATCATCGGGCTTGGCTCCAGTCTACTGTCGTT
>RECP01000050.1 GCA_007693945.1 Spirochaetaceae bacterium | reverse complement strand
TCTCGGGCGCGGCGCAGCGGAAATTCGTCTGCCAACCGACCCCGTGCACCATATGGCGACGGCTGCCGCTCGCCTGGGGGTAAGGACACCGTCGGCGCGTGCGGTCAAAACGCGAATTCCCGCATCCTGCACATCGCGCTTGCGTTAACGAACACACCGGCGGTATACTTTGACCTTTACAGATCCGGCAGCCATACCGTATCGTAAAGGTCAAAGGAGACAGCAATGAGCGACAACTACTGCATCGGCCTGGACTATGGCACCAACTCGGTGCGCGCCGTTATCGTCAACACCGCCAACGGGGACGAGATTGCCGAAAGTGTGTGGGACTATGCGCACGGTGAGGCGGGCATTATCCTCGACGCACGCGACCCGAATCTTGCGCGCCAGCACCCTCGCGACTATCTCGACGGGGCGCGGGCGGTAATCAGGGACGCACTGTCGCACACTGCCTCGGTTGCCGGTTTCGAGCCGGCTCAGGTAATCGGAATCGGAGTCGATACAACCGGCAGCACTCCAATGCCGTTGGCCGTCGATGGCGCCCCGCTGGCCTTCAGCGCCGAGTACGGCGAGAACCCGGCGGCAATGGCGTGGCTATGGAAGGACCATACGTCGGCGGCGGAGGCCGAGGAGATCACCTCCGGAGCCCGCAAGATCCGGCCGCAGTTCCTGGCCAAGTGCGGCGGCATCTATTCATCCGAGTGGTTCTGGTCCAAGCTTCTGAAGTGCAAACGCAGTGCGCAACCGGTCTTTGACGCCGCACATACCTGGGTCGAAATCGCGGACTGGATCCCGGCACAGCTGTGCGGTGTCAGCGATCCGGCGAGGATCAAACGCGGAATCTGTGCCGCCGGTCACAAAGCGCTCTTCCATACCGATTGGGGCGGCTACCCTGATGAAGAGTTTCTGACCGGCCTCGATCCCGATCTGGCGCGGGTGCGCCGGTCACTGCCGGACGCGGCCTACACGGTCGATCAACAAGCCGGGCGGCTGTCGCCGGAGTGGGCCCGGGAAACCGGTCTCCCGGCCGGGATTCCGGTTGCCGTCGGGGCTTTCGACGCCCATCTGGGGGCCGTCGGATCGGGTATCCGTCCGGGGGTGCTGGTGAAGATCCTTGGCACCTCCACGTGCGACATGATGGTGGTACCCCGATCTCAGCAGCTGGCTGATATTCCCGGCCTATGCGGCATTGTTCCGGGCTCGATCCTGCCGGGACACTTCGGCCTGGAGGCGGGGCAGAGCGCCGTCGGCGACATCTTTAACTGGTTTGTGAACTACGTGCAGCCCGGCGGCGCTCAGAAGGGGTCTCACGAGGCGCTGACGGCAGCCGCGGAAAAGCTTGCGCCGGGCGAGAGCGGCCTGCTGGGGCTCGACTGGCACAACGGAAACCGGACAGTGCTGGTCGACGTGCGCTTGACCGGCGCACTTCTGGGGCTGACGCTGCACAGCCGGCCCGAAGAGATCTACCGGGCGCTGGTTGAATCAACCGCGTTCGGCGCACGCGTAATCATGGAGCGCTTTGAAGAGTACGATCAGAGGGTCACCGAAATCGTTAACTGCGGTGGCATTTCGGTCAAGAATCCGATGGTCATGCAGATCTACGCCGATGTGATGAACCGCCCGCTCAAGATCGCGCGCAGCAGGCAGACCCCGGCGGTAGGCGCCGCCATGGCCGGCGCTGTGGTTGCCGGCACGGCTGCCGGTGGACACCGGGACTTTGATGCCGCAATCGAAGCCATGACCGGTACGCTCGACACAGAGTTCATGCCGATCGCGCGAAACGCACGTGTCTACGACCGACTCTATGCCCTCTATCGCAGGATTCACGACGCGTTCGGGGTCCTTGACTCGCAGTCGGCGCTTTCCGACGTGATGAAAGAGCTGATCGCAATCCGTGATGAGACGCGTGCCACATGAGCGTTGCGCCGCATACTATTGAGCAACTGCGTGAGCAGGTGTATCGCGCCAATCTGCGCATCGTAGAGGTCGGGCTTGTGCTGTTGACCTGGGGTAACGCCAGCGCGGTTGACCGGCAATCGGGAACCATGCTGATCAAACCGAGCGGCGTGGACTACGCCGACCTGGGCCCGCACACCATGGTGCAGGTAGCGCTGGCCGACGGCTCGGTAGCAGATGGTGGCCTGCGCCCGTCGTCCGACACGGAGACCCATCTGGAAATCTACCGCGCGTTTCCAAACGTCGGCGGCATCATCCACACGCACTCGCACTATGCCGTCTGCTTTGCGCAGGCCGAACAGCCGATTCCGTGTTTCGGTACGACCCACGCCGACCACTTCCACGGGTCGATACCGGTTACGCGGCGGCTCAGTACGGCTGAGATCACCGAAGCGTACGAGCGTCATACGGGCCGCGTAATCGTTGAGTGTTTCGAGAGCGGCGGCATAGATCCGGATGCCGTGCCCGGCGTGATCGTGGCGCACCACGGACCGTTCGCGTGGGGCGCTTCGATTCAGAAGGCGGTCGAAAACGCGATTGTGCTGGAAGAGGTTGCGCGCATGGGATACCACACGCGTTCCATCAGCCCGCTGGCCGACGAAGCACCACAAGAACTGGTGGACAAACACTACCTGCGTAAGCACGGTGCCGGCGCGTACTATGGACAGACCGGCAGGGGCGGTTCAGGCCGGACTAACTGATGCGCCGCTGCTCGCGGCGCGCTTTTTCGATCTTCTGCATCTTGCGGTAGTAACTGGCCTGCTTGGCGATCTCCTCCACGTCTGCGGCAAAGATACGGTTCTCCATGGCTTTGAGCTTGCCGTTGCGCAGCAGCTCGCGCACCGCCTGGTTCCCCTCGGTCATCGGCAGGCCGACCATGTTTATAAGTTCGCGTGTGCCGAAGCCGAAGGTGTAGCTCTCGCCGCTGCGAATCGGCACGCGGGCCTTCTCCAGCTGGATCAGCAGCGCGTCGTAGAGCCGGCCCACCTTGTCGGTGAGCAGAGTGTTTGCCAGCTGTTTGTAGATGAACCAGATACGTTCGGCAAGCAGGGTAGTCAGCCTTGCGATTATCTGCGGCTGCGTGGTCACCATGCGCGCGAAGTTCTCCTTGTTGACCGCCAGCAGCACCGCGTCTTCAAACGCCACAGCTGAAGCCGAACGCGGTTTGTTCTCGATCAACGACATCTCGCCGAATATGTCGCCCTGCTTGAGAACCGCCAGCAGAACCTCGTTGTCGTTGACGATCTTGGTGATCTTGACGCTACCTTTCTGGATAATATAGAGTTCTTTGCCTGGCATGGTTTCGCTGAAGATCATGGTATCTCTGGGGTACGTGCGCGTGAAAGCCTGCTCGTTACCTTCCAGATAGACCGCTTTTGAGTACGGCTTGATCTTCATCATGCGCTCGCGCGCGGCCTGTACGTTCTGCCCCCGGGGACAATACTTGATGTACTGATAATAAGCGTAATAGGCCTGATTGTACTGACTCTGGCGGGCGTAGTACTCGGCGACGTAGAACAGGTGGTTGATGTCGGCCTCAACCGAATCCTTGAAGGTGATGCGCGCCAGGGCTTCATCGAGGTAGCGCATACGGCGCGAGAATCCCTCGATGATCTTCATTGCCACCGGCGTGTTCTTCTCTATCAGCAGATGGTAATTCTCTTTGTGAACCGCAATCAGAGTAACGTCGCTGAGGGCCTGGGCGGTCTCAATGTGGCTGTGAGAGGACATCGTCGAAACAACGCCGAAGAAGTCCCCGGGACCCAGAACGTTGCCCCCCTCCTCTTCTACAACTTCCACTTCTTTACTTATCCGAACCTTGCCGGAGCGGATAATGTAGAAACAGTCTGCGTTTTGCTTCCCTTCAACAACGATATAGGCACCCTTGTTGAAGTTCACCATTGAAAGCTGTAGTGGGCTGCTCATACGTTTCCTAACATGAGGTCACACTTGTAGTATACGAATCGGCCCCAAGATTTGTCAATCAAGTCCCCTATCTCTGACTATCGGCTGCAGCGGCTTCGACGTAAAGCGGGAACTTGGACGCAAATTTCTCCACCGCGGCACGGATTCGGCCGATGCGGACTGCATCTTCGGACCCCGACAGAGTGTCGAGGATGAAGCCGCCGACGGTTTCCATATCTTCCTCGACCATGCCTCGCGTCGTCAGCGCGGGAGTTCCCAGGCGAACGCCCGACGTGACCAGCGGACTACGTTCGTCAAACGGGATTGCATTCTTGTTGGTCGTGATATTGGCCGCGTCGAGCCGGGACTCGGCGTCTCTGCCGTTCAGCCCGAACCCGGTGACGTCGATCAGGACCAGGTGGTTGTCGGTACCGCCGGAAACCACCCGCATGCCTCCAGCCGCGAGCACGTGCGCCAGGCGCCGCGCGTTGGCTACAACCTGCTTCTGGTAGCTGATGAAGCCGGGAGTCAAGGCCTCTTTGAACGCCACCGCCTTGGCGGCGATGATGTGCATCAGAGGACCACCCTGAATACCGGGCATCACTGAAGAGTCGATCAGCTCGGAGTACCGTTTGGTGCGCCCGGATTTGGCTGCGACGATACCGAGCCGGTTCTCATCATCGGTTCCCATCAGAATCAGCCCGCCGCGCGGCCCGCGCAACGTCTTGTGAGTGGTTGTGGTCACGAAGTGCGACGCCTGAACGGGACTCGGGTGCACACCGGCGGCCACCAGCCCCGCAAAGTGCGCCATGTCGGTCATCAGAAAGGCTCCAACTTCGTCGGCGACGGCACGGAAGCGCTCGAAGTCCCAGGTGCGCGGATACGCCGAAGCGCCGGCGATAATCAGCTTTGGCCGGGCTTCGCGCGCAGTTCTTGCGACCCCGTCGTAATCCAGGGTTTCGTCATCCCTGCGCACTCCGTAACTCACTATCTTGTACAGGGCTCCGGAGAAATTGACCGGGCTTCCGTGGGTCAGATGGCCCCCGTGCGAAAGGTCCATGCCCATCACGGTATCTCCGGGCTTCAGCAGCGCAAAATAGACCGCCATATTGGCGGAACTGCCCGAGTGGGGCTGTACGTTGGCGTATTGGGCACCGAAGAGCTCTCTTGCCCGATCACGGGCAAGATCTTCCGCCATGTCGACGTATTCACACCCTCCGTAGTAGCGCTTACCGGGATACCCCTCGGCGTACTTGTTGGTCAGAACGCTTCCCGCGGTTTCCAGCACCGCCGCAGACGCGAAGTTTTCCGACGCGATCATCTCCAGCTTAATCCGCTGACGCCGCTCTTCCTGCAGAACTATGTTGTACAGCTCGGGGTCGGCGTGCTGAAGTGCGCTCAATGTTGTCTCCTCGATTACCTGATGCCCAAGGTTAGGAGATATGAGCGCTGCTGTCAATGATTCAATCGTACTCGCCGAGTAACCGCAGGTCGTACCATCGGCTTCGATAATCAACCAGGTTGCCTACCGCTTCCTCATGGCGCGTCTGGAGTGAGTACAGCTCACGTACCGAGCGCCGCACGCCGTCAGCGTGCAGATTACGGGCCTCCAGCAGTCCAGGCGAGAACACGACGCGCCCGGCGTCCAGGTTTCCGAAATAGAACGCACGCGGATTCTCGCGCGGCTCAAGACGCTCGGCGTGCAATCCGTCTCCCAAAGCAGGATCGGTCGGAACCCACCCGAAGTCCTGCAGAAAAAACTCGGTCCAGTAGTGCCGCAGCGGCTGCTGCCCGGCGTCAAACAGGTAACCGGCCATCAGGCGTGCCGGCACGCCGGCTGCCCGCAGGAGCGCAGTATAGAGGGTGGCGTAACTGTATGAGTTACCGCTGCGTGCCTGCATCGCCTCCAGCGGCCGGCGGCTCGCTTCGCGGTGTTCAGGGGTCAGCCGGTCCAGTACCCAGTTGTAAAGCCGCTGCGCCTTGACGTACGGATTCTGCGTACCGGCACTCACCTGGCGCGCGGTGTTGGCAATCGCTGTGTCACCAACCGGCAGGATCGCGTTCTCGGCGAGGTATTTGCTCAGGAAACGGCTGTCGACCGCATAGCGTACCGGAACCCGATTGGCGTCAATCCGGGTCTCGATCGCGTAACGATCAAACAGTACGGTGCGTGCGATGCGGTGGGACTCACCTGGCTGCACGTTGGAGAGCTCAAAGACAGCCAACCCGGACACGTCGTCGAACAACGACGGTCCGACCCGGGTCACTACCTGCGGGTTGGGCTGCTCGGCCAGATGCTGTACCCGCGGCACCCATATGTAGAGCCGGTTCCAGGAGCCGCGCTCGGCATCGATGACAATCTGATCGATCTCTATTTCGTACTGGACGGCGAAACTGCGCCGACCGTGATATACCTTGCTGCCGACCGGCCTTTCAAGCTGCAGATCAATCGGCGGACTACGGCCTTTATCGGTCTCGACGTAGACAGGTCCGCTGACCGCGCCATCGGGAATACGCACCCGGATGCGGCGATCGGACCACGCCTCATATACAAAATCGGCAACCGAACCGGCAATCAATCCACTGCGGGTTTCGGGCGCACCGGGATTGTCGATCCCATCGGCGTTCCAGCTGAACAATACACGGCTGTTCTTGCGGTTCTCTCCGAAGCGGCGGCCGCTGATCGTTACAGTGTTGCCGATGCGCGACAGCGTTGGCTCGATACTGGTGATCACCGGACGCCCCGGCTGCGAGACAGCCGCTACCGGCTCGGGAACGTGCTCACGGTTGGTGAACAGCAATCCGTTGCTCCGTCCGTTGCTCGTCACAACGTAGACCAGACCGGAGGCCGTATCACCGGGAACCCGTATGCGGACCTGGTTGTTGCTCCAGTCAAGATGCGCCGAAGCCGTCGGCGCGCGACCCGAGATGTAGACGCGATTGCGACCACGCTCGTTGCCGAAGTTGTGGCCCTGGATCAGCAGTGTATCACCGGGAACGCCTATCTCCGGCGATATCGACTCTATCACCGGCGGCCGGCTTGATTCGCGGATAACCCACGCCAGCGCGCCGACGAGAACCAGAAACGCTGCCACAACCACAAACCCGGTCTTGCCCGAGTTTCTCAGGAGATCTGGTATCAGTCGCCTCATATGACGCCAATTCTACTCGGCAGCAGTCTGATAGGGAACTACCTGAACCTCCAGTTCAATGTTGAAACCGGCGTATTCATCGTCCTCAAGTGCGATACCGTCAACCCGCGCACCGAGCGGGAAGAACACCACCGATTCACCGAGTGTCACCGGCATACTCTTGAACGAGGTGCGATACTTGACCTCTTCTCCGGCTGTGCCGCCGACCCATGTTTGCCCCTGGGCCACCAGCAGCAACTCGTCCGCGTTCTCCCGATACGGCGTGAACTGGACCACCACAACCACGTTACTGCCGTCGAGACGCAGCACCACGGCACGCCCTGCGATGGTGACGCGCGAGACCTCCATATTCCAGACGGTCTCCTGTCCGTTCTCGGTGATCCGCGCCACAATGTTGACGCTCAGCGCCTGCTGGGAGAGCAGCCGCAGCGCCTCCTCCAGGTCATCGGCGCCGGCAGTCAGTGCTGCTGCACATATCAGAACTACGGCACTCAGTCGCTTCATCGCGTCTCTATTTCTACTCCGGCGTTCAGTCCGGCAACGGAGCATCGCTCTCCAGGTATGGTTCCACGTGCGGTACCAGCACCGGCTCGAGTGCACGGGATTCGGCAGCCCGAATCAACTGCGGTTCACCCAGGAACCGGAACCGGGCACCTTCCGGCAGTTGAACGGTCACTTCCCCTATGGTTTCGGATTCATTGATAATGCGCAGCAGCTCATCGACACTCACATCGCCCATTCTGATCGTTAAATCGATTTCTCCACCGGCAATCGGCAGATCCGCGGGAGATACAGTTGCCCTTCCGCCGTGCCAGACCAGCGCAGCCGAAAGCAGCAGCAGCAGCGACGCGACTGCAGCGGCAAGCGGCAGCGGAATGGCGACGCGACGGCCCCAGAGCGGTTGCGGACGATGCTGCAATCCACTGTTGGCCAGCCGTTTCCAGACCGCGCGCTGACTGGCCGCGTAGTCCGGCTCCGGCTCGGCGTGCAGATAGGCGCTCACGGCGGCCAGTTGCTCCAGTTCAGCGGCACATTCAGGGCTTTCCTGCAGACGCGCTTCCAGGCGCTCCTTCCACGGAGACGGCACCTCACCGTCGAGGTACGCAGATAGAAGCTCCTTCTCATCAGGGCACATAGACGTCCCCCTCCTTGAGGTGCTCCGCAAGCCGTTCTCGAGCCCGGTAGACGCGGACCTTGACGTTTCCCTCGCTGATACCGAGAACCGCGGCAATCTCCTTGTAACTCAGCTCTCCGTACTCCTTCATAATAATGACAGTTCGGAGACTTTCCGGCAAGACATTTAGCGCATCCTTGACGGCTTGCGCCGATTCCCCCTTCAGCAGCGCGGTTTCGCCGGAATCCTCCCTGCGCGGCGGTTCCCGAAACACCCGCTCATACGCCCTGCGCTCACGCCCGCGCCGCTTCTGAAAATTCAGCGCGAGATTACGCGCAACTCGTATCAGCCAGTACTTTGCCTGATCGGCATCGGCGACCAGATCGATACGTTCGTAAAACTTGATGAACGCGTCCTGACAGAGCTCTTCGGCGCTGTCGAGATCCCCGGTGATTCTGTATACGATCCGTATGATGATCGGATAAACTTCGTCGTATACGTGCCTGAACTGTTGCGCGTGCGAGCTACGCCTTTCCATAGGATAAACAACGGACTGCCTCAGGTAGTTACACCCGCCGGCTCACCTTTTTCCACTTTGTACCGTCCGGACCGTCTTCCAGTACAATGCCCTGCTCTCCCAGCATATCACGAATCCGGTCCGCGCGGGCGAAGTCGCGCCCGGCACGTGCCCGCCCACGCTCCTCGATCAGACGCTCGACATCAGCGTCAACCTGCACCGCAGCCATAGCCTGCTCAAGCAGTCTCAGACCGAGCACCGTATCCATCGCCGCAATCTGCGCGAGTTTGTCACGCGCTTCGAGTTCGCCGTCCTTTACGACGCCCCACAGCTCGGCCACGCCGCGCGAAACGTTGAGATCGTCGCTTATATGCCGCAGGAACGCCTTTGCGTAGGGCCCGTCCCAATCAGCGGCCGGCGCCGGTTGGCCGCCCAGCGTCGCCTGCAGCGCAACCACACGGTCATTCAGGTTGCGGCGGGCGTTGCGCGCGGCGTTGAGCGACTCAAACGAGAACTGCAACTGCGTGCGATAGTGCCCGCCGAGACAGAAATAGCGGTAATCGAGCGGTTCGTAGCCTTCGTCCTCCAACGTGCCGAGGGTTACGAATCCACCGGCAGATTTGGACATCTTGTCGCTGTCCATCAGCAGAAACTCGGCGTGGACCCAGTAGTTGACCCATTTGCGGCCGGTAGCCGCCTCCGACTGGGCGATTTCGTTGGTATGATGCACCGGTATGTGATCGACACCGCCACAGTGGATATCGAACTGCTCGCCGAGGTAATGCAGGCTCATGGCACTGCACTCCAGATGCCAGCCGGGGTAGCCCCTGCCCCACGGAGAATCCCACATCATCGACTGATGCTCGAACTTGCCCCGGGTGAACCACAGCACAAAGTCGTGCGGATTGCGCTTGTTACGATCGACTTCAATCCGAGCCCCGGCTTTGAGCTCCTGCCGGTCCAGCAGAGCCAGCCGGCCGTACTCGTCAAACCTGCTGATGTCGAAGTAGACGTTACCCCCGGCGACATAGGTGTAGCCGCGCTGCTCAAGACGTTTGATCAGGTCGATCATCTGCGGGATGTGATCGGTAGCCCGGCACACGATAGTCGGCGGGATGACATTGAGTTTTCGCGTGTCATCGAAAAACGCCTCCGTGAAGTAGGCGGCGATGTCCCAGACCGAGCGCTTCATCTCGCGGGCACTCTTCTCCATCTTGTCTTCACCTTCATCGGCGTCGTCGGTGAGGTGCCCCACATCGGTGACGTTCATGACATGGCGGACGTCATAGCCCAGCGCCTCGAGCGAGCGTCGCAGCAGATCCTCGAAGACGTAGGTGCGGAGGTTACCAATGTGGGCGTAGTTGTAAACCGTGGGACCGCAACAGTACATTCCAACCTTGCCCGGCACGATCGGCTCGAACGGTTCGTTGGTACGCGTCAGGGTGTTGTACAGCATCAGTCCCATGTGGACTGCCTCCTTTGCAGTTGGGTGCTATCTCAGTGGAAAAACCCGAGCGCATCCGGTACTATGCTCGGGAAATGGTAAGCGTAAAGAAAAGTGCCGGAAAGATCAACATTCGCGGCCAACTGCTGTTCGAGGAGCCGATGGCGTCCCACACCACGTACCGGGTCGGCGGACCGGCAGACCTGTTTGCAGTCCCCGCGGACGACAATGACCTGATCGCGTTACTGCAATTCTGCAGCAACGAGGGCGTCGAGCCGTTCATTCTGGGCGGCGGAGCCAACATCCTGGTGTCCGACCGCGGAATACGTGGCCTCGTAATTGATATGACCGGCATATGCAGTATTGCCGAACATGACGGCATACTGGAAGTGGCCGCCGGTCTGCCGGTCAGCGATGCCTGTGCGTGGTGTGCGGATCGCGGTTATGGCGGGCTGCATTTTCTCTACTCGATGCCCGGCAGCGTTGGAGGAGCCGTCTGGATGAATGCGCGCTGCTATGACGGCGAGGTCTACGATGTACTGGCTTACGTCGACACGCTGCGGCCCGACGGCACTATCGAGCGCTATACGCCGCGCGCACAGGACTTCGGCTACAAGGTCTCCCCCTTCCAGCGCGACAATCGGATCATCCTGCGCTGCGGCGTCAGGCTGACGCCAATGGACCGCGACACGGTCTGGCGGCGGATGCGGAGCTACCGTGCCGACCGTGAGAGCAAAGGCCACTTTGCCGCGCCCTCTGCCGGCTCGGTGTTCAAGAACAACCGCGCATTCGGCAGCCCCAGCGGTGTGATCATCGATCGCCTCGGTCTGCGCGGCTCCCGGATCGGCGGCGCTCGCGTGTCGGACCGACACGCCAACATCATCATCAACACCGGTAACGCTACCGCGGATGACATCGATCGTCTGGCCGCCTTCGTGGCCGAGCAGGTGCGGCAGCGCTTCGGGTTTACTCTTGAACGCGAGGTGCTGAGGGTTGGAGAGTGGTAGCCGCCGTTCCACGAGTTGCGATCCGCTGCGGGTACGGCACGCGAAAGCTCCATACGCCTCCCACGGTCACGCTCAGCGGTATTGATTGCCAGTCGGCAATCTCGTCGATGGTGCGCTCCCGCAGGGTTGCCGCCCGGGCGTGGAGTACCAGCTGCCGGGCCCGAAGACGAACTTCCGCGCGCCCGGCATAATACGTGTTTTCGGGCCGCAGCACTGCAATCAGGCGAGTATCGAGCATCACGGTATGCCCGCCAAGCGCCCTGAGCTCGACGCGATCGTGCCGGCGATCGCCTTCGTGCCACGTGCGTTCGATCGTGCCGCGCACCACGGTACCACCGCGTCGCAGCCCAAGGCGCATCTCCGACGACAGCGTCTCGCTGCGGCGACCACGTTCGTCACGAGTTACGGCGTGCGAACCACCGCCGACCACCGTCAGGCGAAGCTGCCCAAGCGCAGCCTCGCTGGTACCCGCCCGAACCGCGCCCGACAGCCGTTGCGGTTCACTGCGACCGGCCCGCAGCGGAGCGCGTGTCAGGCGCTGGCCGGCATCGAACTCGGCAAACGCCCCGCGCGTTCGTCCCAATCGCAGATCGAGCGCCCGCTGCTGCCGGTCGCGCCAGTAGCGGCCCTCAGGAGTCACGTATCCCGGCTGCACCACGGCCCACACGCCGTTTGCGCGCAGCGCAGCGGTGCGCAAGCCGCCGTGCAGCCGGACAGCCGAAGACGGCGCGGTAAACGGACCTGCCGAGCGCATCGCCGCCGCGGCCAGACGGGTCCGATCGGCCCGCAGGATCAGTTCCGCCGCAATATGATCGAGGCGGCCGCCCGTGAAGCGTCGATACTCCGTATACCAGCCGTCATCCACGGTGTCGGCCGGGGCATCGGTAGTCAGTAGCAGCCCGCGCAATCGCAGCGAGGCTTCGCCCAGACCGAGATGCATGCCGAGCGACTCCGGTGCTCCATCGCGCAGCGCCGCGAACAGCGCAGGTGCGGGGCGCCACGGCTGCAGCTGAACCCCGTAACGCCGCGTCGGGGCAAGCGTTGCATCAAGCGCCAGACCCGGATCCTGCCGATAGACATCCGAGCCGGGTGTGAAGCGCGTTGGACGATTGAGCTCGCGCAGTAAGCCGCGCAGTTCGACCGTTCCGGCCGTCAGTTGAGGCGTGCGCACGCCGCCGCCGAGATACTGCAGTTCGTCGCTCGCAAGACCATAGGCCATGAAAGCGCGACTGTCATCAGAGTCAAACAGCAGCCGCTGCTCGAGCAATCGGCCGTCGACTACGCGCAGCGCTGACTCACCCTGAAGCGCGCCGCGCTCGACTGTCCGGGACGCCGCCGGAAGTACCGGCCCGGGCGCCGCAATCGCTGCAGCCGCGCAGGCCAGCAGCACGAGCGCAATGGATACACGCATACATTGCTATTCAACGCGCTTTCCTGGTCCGCTGATTGAGTTTGGAGAAAAAATGAGGAGTCTCAGCAGCAAATCCGGCCGCAGCGGCGCGCCGACAGGGCAGCGGTAACGGCCCGGTGGTAGCGCCGAAGACCGGCTACCGCGAGGCCGTCACTGCTCGCGACGCAGGCAGGATCCCCGCACGGAGATGTGCGCCGGAAGAACGATACGAGTCGGAAAGTCGGCGACTTCACCGTCTAATCGGCTTATCAGCAACGAGGCCGCTGCCGAGCCCATCCCGGCAGCCGGCAGCGCCACCGTCGTAAGCGGCGGGTTGAGATAACGAGACAGGTAGTCGTCATCAAACCCCACAATCGACATGTCCCCGGGAATCGCCAGACCTGCGTCGCGGATGGCGCTCATCGCGCCGTAGGCCACCACATCGTTGCCGGCAAACACAGCGGTCGGAGGCCAGTCGAGCGCCAGCAGACTCTGCATCGCCGCATAACCGCTGTGCTCGGAAAAGTCGCCGTAGCGCACCAGCGAACTCTCGTAGTCTATTCCGGCCGCGTCAAGCGCTCGGCGGTATCCGGCCAGGCGCATCTTGGAGGCCGAATAGACCACCGAGGCGTGAGTGATCATCGCTATGCGGCGATGCCCTAGATCAACCAGATACTGCACCAACTCTGCGGCCGCACGCTTGCTATCGACGTAAACCTGATCAACACCGCTGTCGGGCAGGTAGTCCATTGCTACGGCCGGAAAGCCCGCTGACTCCAGTTCGGCCAGAGCGGGATCCTCGTCGTGGGCGTTGATCAGGATAATGCCGTCGACTTCATCCTGCCGCGCCAACTTCAGGTAACTGGATTCATTCAACGTCAGGGGATGGATGACCAGGCGTGCCCGGTGGCGGTTGACCGCCTGTGACATACCTTCGACGGTCCGCACGATAAAGGCGTCGGTGTACACGTACTGCGAATGACAGATATAGAGACCGATAGAGTTGTGCCGTACCATTGCCAGACGACGGGCGTCCTCGTTGGGCGTGTATCCCAGCCTGGACGCCGTCAACAGCACTTTCTGCCGCGTCGGCTCGGAGATGTTCTTTCCCGGCGTATTGTTCAGCACAAAGGATACGGTGGTTCGCGACACCCCCGCCTCCCTGGCTACGTCCTCCGCAGAAACGCGTCTGGATTTCACGTATTCCTTCACTATCGGCCGTGTCTACCCTTTCACAGAGCCGGCCATCATACCGCGTACGAAGTAGCGCTGCAACGAGAAGAAGATGATCAGCGGCACGATCATGGTCACAAACGCTCCCGAAGTCAGTACGTGCCACGACTGTCCACGGCTGCCGACCAGCTCAGCCAGCCGCGTGGTGACTATCGGGCGGCGCGTGCCGAAGAATACCAGCGCCACCAGCAGATCATTCCAGACCCACAAAAACTGAAAGATTGCAAACGAAGCGATTGCCGGTATCGACAGCGGCAGAACCAGCCGTGTGAAGCTCATCCATGGTGTGGCGCCGTCGGCGTGCGCCGACTCGATGATTGACTTGGGTATGGTCGAAATGTAGCCATAGAGCATGTAGGTTGCCAGCGGCAGACCAAACCCGGTGTGCGCAAGCCACATTCCCAGATAGGTGCCGTTTATGCCGTACCGCGTGTAGACGCGCAGCACCGGAATCAGCGCCATCTGCAGCGGCACAATCAACAGCCCCACAATGACCACAAACAGGATTTGGCGCCCCGGAAACACCATCCAGGCAATCGCGAAGGCCGCGAAGGCCGCCATGGTGATGGGAATGACGGTCGACGGTATGGTGATCAGCAGGCTGTTAAAGAACGCGTTGGCCATCTGATCGGCATACAACACCCGCTGGTAGTTAGCGGTTGTCCACTGCGAAAAGTCGGCGAAATTGAAGAGCCCCTGCCACCAGCCGCTGCCGGCGATCGCCTGCTGCGTGCGGAACGAGCTGACCAGCAATCCAAGCGTCGGCATAGTCCAGATCACCAGTACGACGAAGATGAACAGCCGTATCGGAACACCGGCGAGCGTTCGCTGCAGCGGCGTGGGCCCGCCGACCACGGTCAGTGTTTGTGCTTTGCTGCTCATCACTTACCCCCTGGTTTCCTTCAGGCCGCGCACGTTGCGCACGAGCAACGGTATGACGACCACAAACAGTACCACCGCCAGCGCACTGCCGCGCCCGAAGTTGCGTTGTACAAATGCCTCCTGGTACATACGCAGCGCAACAATATTGGTACCGTACTGTCCACTGGTCATGACGTACGCGACGTCGAAGATCTTGAGTACCAGGAAGACGATTGTAGTCAAAACGGTGAGTATGGTTCCCTGTATGTAGGGGATCGTCACGCTGAAGAAACTGCGTACTTCCCCGGCACCGTCAATACGCGCGGCTTCGAGCAGATCCCTGGGGACGCCCTTGACCGCCGCACTGAGAATCACCATCGCGAAGCCGGTCTGCAGCCACACCATGATGAAGATCAGAAACAGATTGTTCCACGGGCGCAGCGTGATCCAGGCCAGTGGATCGTTGCCGAGTGCGGTGTGAATCGCATTCAGGATCCCAATCTGCGGCAGACCCGGAGGCTGATACGCGTACACAAAGCGCCAGATGACGCTTGCACCGACAAACGATATCGCCATCGGCAGGAAGATCAACGACTTCACAATCTTCTCGGCCGTGGGCTTGAATCGATCGACCATGACCGCAATCAGCAGGCCAAGTGCGGTTGCAACCGTCGGCGCAAGCAATACCCACAGCAGCGTGTTACGCAACACCACCAGCATTGCCTCGTTGGTGAAGATGAAGGCGTAGTTCTCCAGCCCGATATACTCGTTGCCGAAGCGGTCCATGAAACTGATATTGATCGTGTTGATTGCCGGCCAGACGATGTAAAAGCCCAGCGCCAGAACGGCCGGCGCCATGAAGACGTACGGCAGCACTCTGTCCCTGACCGACGGCCGGAACAACTCCGCTATGGTGTTCATGGCATAAAACAGCGCCCAGATACCGCCGACGCCGATAATCAGAGCCACGGACGCGATAACCAGACGCGGAGCGCGCGTTGCATCGCGCAGAAAGACAAATCCCCCTGCCAGAAGCACCAGCGTCAGCGCCATGACCACAAGCGCGAACACGACCCGTATCCTCGGGTTTTCCAGTATCTCGCTGATGGTCCTGGATTCTGCTACATCACTCATATTTGTTTGCCCCTATCCCGCTCCATCGAATAGTAAATCAATTCGGCGACCTCACGGCCGCCGAATTGCGGATGGTTCTGCGGTTGACCCTTACCGCGGCCAGCTGGCGTCGATTGCCGGCAGAACCTCGTCAAGACTGTCTCCACTGACAAAGTCAACCATGCCGGTCCAGAAAGACCCGGTTCCTACGGCGCCGGGCATCAAGTCCGAAGCGTCAAAACGGACAACATCGGCGTTCATCAGGATCTCGGCGTAGCCGCGGTCCAGCTCAGGATACCAGCTCAGATCGGCGTCCAGATGCGGCGAAACAAAGCCCCCCTGTTCCAGCCATCCGCGTGTAGACTCACCGGTGGTCAGATAGCGCATGACCGCACGAACCTCGGGCCGGTCCTGCATCGCACTCATGATGTCACCGGCAACCAGCACGGGGTCACCCATGTCCGGGTCAATGTGCGGCAGGTAGAAGTAACTGATGTCTCCGTCTTCGCCGATCGCCGTGCCGTCGGGCAGAAATGCGGTGATGAAGCTGGCCTGGCGATGCATCAGCGCCCGCGGCGGATCCGTCACAACCGGATTGGCGCCGTCGCCAAACGGAACCGTCAGGATGCTTGCCGTTCCGCCGAGCACGTAGTCGTCGTTGAACCAGATCTCCGCCAGATATTCGAACGCCGCGCGCACTTCCGGACTGTCAAACGGCAGGTCGCCGGCTACCCACGCATCGTAGACGTCGGGGGGATGGATGCGCAGCATGATATCTTCGATCCAGTCGGTTCCAACCCAACCGGTGGCGCCGCCGGACTCCATTGAGATCGACCACGGAGTATAGCCGTCGGCAACCATCTGGTCGGAGAGCACAAGCAGCTCGTCCCAACTGGTCGGGATTTCGTAGCCTTCGGCGGCAAATACCGCGGGTGCATACCACACCAGGCTCTTGACGCTGGTCCGGTACCAGACGCCCATGATTGCCCCGTCATCGTGACGGCTCATGTCAATCCAGCTCTGGTCGTAGCTTGCGGCCAGCTCCGCCTGGCTGAGCCAGTCGCGCAGGTCGATGATGTGGCCCTGTCCGTGCAAATCGCTCATCAAACCGGGCTGCGGAAACGCCGCGATGTCGGGCGGGTCGCCGCCTTCGGCTCGTACCGTTATCAGCGCTTCGAAGTCCCCCGAACCTTCGTAGTAGACGTCGATACCGGTCTGTTCTATGAATGGCTGCATTGCGGCCTGGAACCGTGAGGCGTCCTCGTCAACGTAGGCCCCGAAGATTACCACTTCAGTTCCCGAAAGGTCCTGGCCTTCAGTCCACGGGTTGCCGGTGGGATCGGTGCCGACGGCCACGGCGGCTTCTTCCGGAGCACAGGCGGCAAACAGCACGGCGGCCAGCACAAGTACCGCAACCAACAGACACCGGTTGCGTAGCTGTTGTCTCATACAATTCCTCCTAATTCTGGTTTCTGTGTAACATAACTCGCGTTACTAAACGCTATCATACACCGAGAGGCGCCGTTTGACAAGCAGAAATTCGTGCGTCGCGCCAGGCAGTTCGCATTTTGGCCGTCTATCGCCGCACGCGCCGACGTTGTCTTTACCCCCAAGCGAGCCGCAGCCGTCGCCATATGGTGCACGGGGTCGGTTGGCAGACGAATTCCGCTGCGCC
>RECP01000115.1 GCA_007693945.1 Spirochaetaceae bacterium | reverse complement strand
CGTGCAGGTCTCACCCTGCATGATGCAGCGGCTCGATCTCTTCCAGCGCTTCTTTCTCCGATCGTTCCGTCTCGTAGAGGTCATAGCGTAACTGAAGGTTCATCCAGAAGCCTGCGCTCGTTCCGAAGTACCGAGCCAGCCGGAGCGCCGTAGATGTGCTGATGGCTCGTCGAGAACGTACGATCTCATTGACCCGCTGAAACGGGACATGAATGGCATTGGCAAGCTCCTGCTGCTTGAGACCCATCGGCTCAAGGAAGTCTTCGCGCAGGATCTCTCCAGGATGGGTTGGCTCTCGATCAGTAGGTACTCGTACCATATTCTCCCTCACTCATCGTGATAATCAGTCACTTCGACGTTTTCGGGTCCACCCTCGGCCCAGGCAAAACAGATCCGATACTGCTCATTTACCCTGATGCTGTGTTGTCCGGCTCGCTTTCCTGAGAGTTGCTCGAGGCGATTGCCGGGTGGAATGCGGAGGTCGTCCAGACGTTCGGCAGAATCGAGCGCATCCAGCTTTCTCGTTAGGACTCTCCACAGTGATTCCGGACACGTTTTGCGAGCTTCCTTCGTGTTCCGTCCATTGAAGAGATCTTCACTCGCATCATCTCGAAATGACTGAATCACACAAAGAGAATAGCATGTTTCGCATGCTATTTCAAGGCACGATAGATCTACGAGAATCTCCTGGGAACGAGTAGCACATGTGTATCTGGAGCTTTCTTCATAGTACTCAGAGCTCATTGCTGATGCTTGACCGGCTATCATCTGTTATAGGAATAGATTTCATCTCACACGAACCTTCTACGCCGGAAGACCGACGTGAATTCCCCCGGCTGTATAAGCTGTACGGGTTCAAGTCCCGTCTCCGGCATTTTCATTTGCTTGTCGAAACAGGATTCGATTTCCTTCGACTGCGGCTGTTGGTTTTCTCGGCGTTCGACAGGGTACGGTGGTTTGCGTTCTTCTCCAGACGCGGGACGGCCCCGGGAACCGCACCTTTCGCCGACGGAGCGCTCTTTGCCTTTGCGAGAAGCTCCGTGATCTCGACCCCGTTTACCGTCTCTTTGTCGCAGAGTCGCTGAGTAAGCGCATCCAGGGACGTCCGGTGGACTGAAAGGAGCCGCAGTGCGTGCTCAAGCGCCTCGCGCACGATGCGAGCGGTCTCATCATCGACGCGCGCAGCGGTTACGGCACTCACGGAGGCATCCAGATGCCCCGGGGCGCCCAGATACTGTGCCTGCATATCTGCCGCAAGCCGCACCGGCCCCAACTCATCGCTCATGCCGTACTCGGTCACCATTCGCCGTGCGAGGTCGGTGGCCCGTGCCAGATCGTCAGCGGCGCCGGTGGATACCTCGGCGAAGACAAGCTTCTCCGCGGCGCGGCCACCAAGGAGTACGACAAGCCGATCCTGCAATTCGTTCTGTCCCATAATGTAGCGATCCTCGACTGGACGCTGCCAGGTGTAACCGAGCGCATTGCCGCGTGGGATGATACTGACCTTATGTACCGGATCGACGTTCGGAAGAAGCGCTGCCGCGAGTGCATGGCCTGCCTCGTGCGCGGCGACAACCCGTTTCTCGTGCTCGTTCATGGCACGGGTTCTGCGCTCGGATCCGGCTATGACCCGTTCGATTGCGCTGTCAAAATCCGCCGCGGCAACCGCATCCTTGCCGTCTCGCGAGGCCAGTAGCGCCGCTTCGTTTATGACGTTTGCCACGTCCGCACCGGAGAAGCCGGGGGTAATGCGGGCAAGGTTCTCGAGTTCAACATCACGTGCAAGTGTTATCCCGCTGGTGTGTATTTTCAGGATTTCGAGGCGACCAGTAAGGTCGGGCAACCCTACCACAACCCGGCGATCGAATCGTCCCGGGCGCAGCAACGCCGCATCAAGAACTTCCGGGCGGTTGGTGGCGGCTATCAACATCAATCCGGTGGTCGGCTGAAAGCCGTCCATCTCCGCCAGCAGCTGGTTCAGAGTCTGCTCACGCTCGTCATGCCCGCCACTCAGGCCCACGCCCGCTGCTCTGCGACCGCCGATTGCATCGATCTCGTCAATGAAAATGATGGCAGGCGCTTTCTTCTTGGCCTGAACGAAGAGGTCACGCACGCGCGAAGCACCAACACCGACAAACATCTCCACGAATTCCGCGCCGCTGAGAGAAAAGAATGGAACGCCCGCCTCTCCGGCTGTTGCTCTAGCCAGCAGTGTCTTTCCGGTTCCCGGAGGGCCGACCAGCAGCACACCCTTGGGCATCTTTCCGCCCAGCCGCTGAAACTGCTCCGGACTCTTGAGGAACTCGGTGATTTCGCGCAGATCAGTGACCGCCTCTCCGGCGCCGCCGATATCCTCGAACGTGACACCACTCTGTTCACCCTCGGTCATACGAGCCTTACTTTTGCTGAAGGAGAACAGGCCTGTGCCCACACCGCCTCCCTTGCGCAGCCGCTGCATCAAGAGCAGCGACACCCCCAGCATCAGTCCCAGCGGCAGTAACCAGCCCACAAACGGGTTGACCGCGCGTCCGTGCACCTCTACGCGGTGCTGTTCCAGAACGTCAATCAGTGCCCGGTCTTCGACGCGCACCGTGCGGAAAGCTTTTCCGTCGCTCAGGGTCCCTTCAATCCGTTCCGAGCCAATAACCACGCTCTCTACTGCTCCCCCCCGAACAGCAGACTTGAACTCGCTGTAAGAGAGTTCAGTTGGCGCCTCGCTGAACATGGACATGATCATAGGACGCAGTACCGTCATGGCGATCACAACCATCATCACGTGCCACATGGAGACGTTTATTCGTTTTCGTGGTGTCTTGCTGGAATTCGTCGACTCCATGGTTGGTTCTCCTGTCTGCTTATAACAATACGAATACCGCCGCTGGTTGTCTGTGCGGTGCCGTACAGACAACCCCAACGCCGTTCGTTATTGTTGCTCATGGTGCAAGCTACGCGCTCGGCGGCGTCTTGAGTGAACGCTACCGCAAAGGAAAACCGTGAAACCGGCAATACTCACTGCGTTCTTTGTCAGACGTGAAGAGGCCCAGGCGGCGTTTCGGAAATTGAAGCGCGAAGGACACCATCGCGCTGCTGTCGTTCACAAGGACGCCGATGGCCGAGTAGAGATTCATTCCCCGCTGTTGCAGTTTGGATTCAAACGCGGCCTGGTTAAAGATCTCTTACGCCGGCTGGCAACTGAAGAATCCGCCCTTGTCCTGCAGGCACCCATCGCGTCCTTGCGACAACCGGTGGCCCTGCTGCGCGAGAGCGGCGAACATCCGCCACTTATTTTTGTCCTCAACCCCAAACGCACAAGCATAACTGACGATCTGGGTACCGTTGCCACACCGATTCCTCCGTCACAGATGCAGGAGCGGGCAGCGCATCTTGCCGCCACAAGCCAGATTAGTTTCACACCGCCGAAGGGCACCGTGCTGCTCGATCGGCTAAAGCGCATGCGCGAATGGATTGGTCCGGTCTGCAGGGATTTGTCCGAGGCTGCGGCACTCGGACAGCGGGCGACGCCTATTGTCGAGTGGATTCTCGACAATCAGCACATCATCGACGGCAGCATACGGGACGTGCAGCAGAACCTGTCGCGCCGCTTCTACCGGGAGCTTCCGGTGTTGAACGACGAACGGCATCGGGGCCTTCCGCGCATATACGGATTGGCCCGGCAGATCGTCTCCGACACCGGTCTGCGCCTCGATCGTGAAACGGTTGTTGCGTTCCTGGAGGCGTACCAGTCGGTTGATACGCTGACCACCGCGGAGCT
>RECP01000088.1 GCA_007693945.1 Spirochaetaceae bacterium | reverse complement strand
CGGAATTCGTCTGCCAACCGACCCCGTGCACCATATGGCGACGGCTGCCGCTCGCCTGGGGGTAAAGACAACGTCGGCGCGTGCGGCGCCGTACGGCCAAAATGAATTGCTGGTTCAGCCACACGGTTCTGCGTTGTCGGGCAGGCCGTAAATCTGTTAGGATGGGCGATCAAGCGCACGAAGATCGAGAGAGGCAACCGATGAAGGCGATCGAGCTGGCAAAGACATTCGATCACAACGACTTTGAGGATCGCATTTACGCGTACTGGAAGGAGAGCGGCTACTTCGCGCCGCCCGAGCCGCACGGGATCCCGGCAGACGAGAAGCCGTTTGTAATAGTAATCCCGCCGCCCAACGTCACCGGAGTGCTGCACATGGGCCACGGTCTCAATAACAGCCTGCAGGATGTCCTGATCCGCTACTACCGCATGCTCGGCCGGCCGACACTCTGGGTTCCCGGCACCGATCACGCCGGAATTGCCACGCAGAACGTCGTCGAACGCCAGTTGCGCGACAGAGGTACCAGCCGCCGCGATCTGGGGCGCGAAAGGTTTGTCGAGGAGACCTGGAAGGTCAAGGACGAGCACCACGCCATCATTACGCGGCAGCTGGAGAAGATCGGCGCTTCGTGTGACTGGAGCCGTGAGCGCTTCACTTTGGACGAGGGATTGTCGCGCGCGGTGCGTGAGGTCTTTGTGACGCTGTACGAGCGGGGTCTGGTCTACCGCGGCAACTACCTGGTCAACTGGTGCAGTTCCTGCGGGACCGCGCTTTCTGACGACGAAGTCGAATACGTCGATGTCAACGGACGGATGTACCACTACTACTATCCGTTGGCTGACGGCAGCGGCAAAGTCGAGATAGCTACCACGCGGCCGGAGACCATGCTCGGGGATACCGGGCTGGCGGTCAATCCCAGGGATGAGCGGTACAGCGCGCTGGTGGGCAAGACGGCTATCCTGCCGCTGGTGAACCGCGAAATCCCGATTGTGGCCGACTCGTACGTCGAGATGGAGTTTGGGACCGGGGTGGTAAAGGTCACTCCCGGTCACGATATCAACGACTGGGAAATCGGCCGGCGGCATCAGCTGCAAGTGATCAGTATCCTCAATCCTGACGGTACGCTCAACCAGAACGTGCCGCAGCCCTACCGCGGGTTGTCGGCACTGGAGGCGCGCAAGGCGGTGGTCCGGGACGTCAAGCAGGCGGGGCTGTTCATCCGCGATGAAGAGCACTCGCACCAGATCGGGCACTGCTACCGGTGCCAGACGCGGATCGAACCGTTCCTCTCAGACCAGTGGTTTGTGCGCATGAAGCCGCTGGCAGAGAAGGCGCTCGGTGCGTGGCGTCGCGGCGAGGTGATGTTCTATCCGCCGCGCTGGGAGAACACCTACACCAACTGGCTTGAGAATATCCGCGACTGGTGCATCTCGCGTCAGCTGTGGTGGGGGCATCGAATACCGGTATGGTACGATGACGAAACCGGTGAGATGATTGTATCGCGCACCGATCCCACCGAAGATCCGGCATACGCGGGACGCAATCTGCGTCAGGATGAAGACGTACTCGACACCTGGTTTTCCTCGTGGTTATGGCCGTTCTCGACTCTCGGCTGGCCGGAGCAGACCGCCGACCTGCGGACGTTCTATCCGACCACCACTCTGGTGACGGCGTACGACATCATCTTCTTCTGGGTGGCAAGGATGATCATGGCCGGCATGGAGTTCATGAACGAGGCTCCGTTCCGCGATATCTACATAACGGGGCTGATTCGCGATAAACAGGGACGCAAGATGTCAAAGTCTCTGGGCAACGGCATGGACCCGCTGGACATCGTGCATCGCTTCGGCGCCGATGCGCTCAAGTTTACGCTCTCCTTCCTGGCTGCCAAGGGACAGGATATCCTGCTCGACGAAGACGACTTTCACTTCGGCAGCAAGTTTGCCAACAAGATCTGGAACGCTTCGCGCTACCTGCTGATGAACCTCGAGGGCCGGACCCTGCTGGCGCCTGACCGGATCGAGCTCAAGCCGATTGACCGCTGGATCCTGCACCGGCTCAACGGTGCGATTGCCGAAGTGCGCCGGGCTATGGATGCCTACCGTTTCAACGACGCCACCAGCGCCGGCTACGAGTTCTTCTGGAACGACTTCTGCGACTGGTACATCGAGGCATCAAAGATCTCACTCTACAGCGACAACGATGCCGAGAAGGATCGGGCAGCCAGCCTGCTGGTCTACGTCCTGGAAGAGAGCCTGCGGTTGCTGCACCCGTTTCTCTCGTTCATTACCGAAGAGATCTACCAGAAGCTGCCGGAGTTCCCCGAGGCGCGCAGTCAGAGCATCATCGTGGCGGATTATCCGGTGGAGCGTCCCGAGCGCGATGCCCCGCAAGTGGGGCGCGATTTCGACGTACTGCAGGAGCTGGTGCGCGCCGTGCGTACGCTGCGCAGCGAGTTCACCATTCCCCCGGCGACGAGGATACGTTTTCACGTTCGCAGCGAGCCTGGTTTTGCATCGACCGGCTTTCTGATTGAGCACAGCGCACTGATCACGTTGCTCACCACCGCGCAAGATGTGACGTTCTCTGGCAGCGCTCCGGACGCCGAAGGCAGCGTCGCGGTGGTCGGAACCGGTTTTGAGGTCTACGTCTTCATCCGCGACGCAATTGACGTGGCGGCCGAGATTGCGCGGTTGCGCAAGAGCATCGAAAAGTTGCAGAAGGCTCTGGATGCCAGCCAGAAGAAGCTGGCAAGCGACGGATTTCTGCAGAAAGCCGGAGAGCAGATTGTACAGAAAGAACGGGAGAAGCGCGACGAGCTCGCCCGCAGGATAAGCAAGATGCAGGGGTACATGGCCGAACTGGGCGGGTAGAACCCGGGCCAACCCCATGCAACCTCATGCAAAGGAGAAGAGGAATGGAGCGAATGAGGCGGTTCATTATTGTACTGGTGATTGCTGTTGTGGCCCTGGCAGGCTGCGGCACGTTTGACGCTGTGGTCTCCGACGCATTTGGAGCGGCGATGGCGCGTCCCGGCGAGGCGCTGCTGGGCCGGATGATGGCCGGCTGGACGGATGCAATGGCGTTTCAGATGGCCTACCTGCAGGTCTTTCTGTTGGGCGGTTACGGCGCCGGACTGGAGGAGTTTGCCGAGGGCGAAGGTGTCACCTGGGAAGTTGTCTCCGGCGATGATGGCGACAGTGCGCGGTTCATAGCCGAACGGGCGCTCCTGCGACGCAATCCGGACGGCACGATGTGGTGGTATCTCGCCTATCGCAGCGAGGACAACGGCCAAGAAGTCGAACTGGAGTACGAAGCGCGGCTTGATGCCGACTATCGCGCACTGGAAATCTACTTCCGCGATCCGGAGACCGGCGACATCCATCACCGCGTGCTCGACCAGGTGGAGCTGGTCGACGACGACGACGACGATTGGGACGACCTGGAATATGATGACGATCACGTGGTCTGGGACGAGGAAGTCGGCGAATTGCGACGGGAGCGAGTCCGTGTTACGGTGGGCGCGGGAACCTTTGATGCCGACTATCTGGTGTACGAGTTCACCGATGACGAGACCGGTGAGCGGGCCGAATACCGCTGGTGGATCACCGATCAGATTCCCGGCGAACTGGTGCTCTACGAATGGGAAGGCACCGAGACCGGCATGGTGCGCGGCGAACTGATGGAGGTACGGCGCGACTACCGCACCCGTTTCGGTGCCTACTGAGCTGCGTGCGCCGCGGCCCAGGTCAGTCCCGGTACCGGAACCGCATGACAGCAAAAAGGCCCGCCGATAGCGGCGGGCCTTGAATCAGCACTCTGACTGGCGATCAGCAGCCGGCTATTCCGGTTGCCAGACGCCTTCTCGACGTTCTCCGCGGATGCTCGGGATCTCAAACAGCATTCCCGGCTGGATCAGGCGCGGATTATCGGGATCCTGCAGCATGTCCCGGTTGGCTTCGTACAGGTTCCGCCATTCACGCGAATTCCCGTAGACGAAGTCGTAACCGGCAATGCGCCAGAAGCTGTCGCGACGTTCCGGTATACGGCGCACTTCGTAGTAACGCGGCAGCACGTCGGCAGCGACCGTTACTCTGCGCACCGATTCCAGAGCTGCCAGGACGCTCTGGAAAGCCTCGAAGCTCGGCTGGTAGCGCTCATCACCGAAGAGCTGCTGTCCTTCTTCATAGAAGCCGACCGCGTTCCGATACTCGTCCGGGAAGTGCGTCTGCGCATCGATGCCACGTACAAAGCTCAGGCGTTCCTGAGCGCGGTTACGCGCACCGCCGGCGCGGTATGCCCACAGCATCATCTCGGCCCATTCGCGCGCCTTGCGGCTCTCCTCCTGTGCTTCCAGTGCGTAATCGTAAGCCCGGTTGTACTCGCCCTCGTCTATTGCCTGCTCCGACTGGCGGCGCAATTCACGTGCGCGCTGGGCGTGCGGGTTGTCCTGCAGCAGGTTCTGGGCTGAAGCAAGTGCCACGCCAAACACGAGCAGGAGCGCCGTGACTATCGCAATTCTATGTAGTTTCATACGTGTCCTCCTTACGCGTCTTCTGCGTCCAGGTCCTGCTGCAGACCCTCGATCTCACGCTCGGACTCGGAAATAGTGCCGTCGGCATCATCGAGTGCGCGTAACGCGCGCCGTCGAGCCTCCGATGCCCGGCGATAGGCGGTCAGAAAACCGTCGCGTGCCGCATCGAATGCGTCCAGCGCGTCGAGGTAGCGAGCCCCGGCCAGATGGTTTTCCGCGGCGTCCCAGTCGGACTGGGCTCCGTCGTAGACGCCGGTCTGCGTTACGCGAGCGCGGATACCGTCGGCCTGCTGTTTGGCCTCCTCGACTTCAAACCGCTTTCGATTACTGATGCTCTCGATCCCCTGGTCGATTACGCGTGTATAGCTCTGGATGGCTGCCAGGTAGTTGCGTTGTGCGGTCGCGTTGTCGGTGTCGTAGGCGCCTTCCGCGATCGCAAACAGCGCCTCGCCTTCCTGGTAATCATCCGGTGCGAAGACGGCCAGTTCATAGTCCTCGATGGTAGCTCGGAGTTCCTGCGCCTGTGAGCGCTCGGCATCCGGCCGCGGCACAGTGGGAACCTCCGGTACTGCGGCCACCTCCGGGGCCGGATCCTCTGGTGGTGCCTCCGGTGCGGTTGCACAGGAAAGCACAACCAGGAGGACTATCAGCACGGTTACCAGCTTTGGCAATTGTCTCATCAGCTTTTACCCCCGGTATTCAGTGTTTCACCAACAAATATAGCACAAATCACGCCCGGCGTGTCTGATTTGCTGAAGGTCACGCCAATTGGGACTCAGCGCCGCATGAGGGCCCGGATTCTGTTGAAGCGCCTCCGACGCCGTCTGTAGCGCGGTATGCCGTGGCGCCGGAAATCAAGGATACTCTGTTTGTAACAGTGCTGCAACCGGTCGGTCATGACCTCCACCGACCACTCCCGGGCTTTCTGAAGAGCCTCGGTCTTCTTTCGGCGGTAGAGTCTCTGGTTTGAGAGCAGTTCGTTTACGTACCAGCAGAATTCGGGGATTGCGAGGTTGGTGAGGACACCGCCGCGGCCGTCGGACAGCATGTCGGCCACGCCCATCGCGTCGACTGCTACGCACGGCATGCCCACGGACATCGCTTCCAGCAGCACCAGTCCCTGCGTCTCGGTTACCGATGCAAACACGAACAACTCGCTCATATGAAAAATGCTGAAGATCAGATCACGTTTCACGTATCCGGTAAAAGTGACCGCGTCGGTCACTCCAAGCCGGGAGGTGGTCTTCTGCAGGCTCCGGCGGTCGGGACCGTCGCCGACGACCACCAGGTGCAGATCGTCCCGCACCAGACGCAGGTCCGCAAGCACCTGCAGCAGAAAGCCGATATTCTTTTCGCGGCCGAGCCGGCCGACGAATACCAGCAGCTTCTTGCCCTCAGGGATGCCGAGTCTGGCTTTGAGCGCGACGGGATCCTCGAACTCCCGGTCCGGCAGCACCTCAATTCCGGTCGGGATGACGTCGATTGGCGCATCTACGCCGTATTCGATGATCTCATCCTTGATCTGCACGCTGGGAGAAACCACCCGCTGGCACCGCCCGCAGTATCTGCGTGAGATCCACCGTACCAGGCGCGTCGAGAGCGCTCGCGGCAGCGGCATGTAATGGGTGTACTCCATGAAGAGCGTGTGGTAGGTATGTACGTGCGGGATACGGAACCACCAGCTGAGCACCAGCGCGTAGACACCGGTGTTGGCGGGTACCTGCGAGTGAATCACGTCGACATTCAGATTCCTGAACTGGCGCCACAGCCTCAGAGACGGAAACACAAAGCGGCGCTCGCGCAGCATTGGAAAGAAATAGCGTACCGACGGAAACCGGAAGACGTGTGGATCGCTGCCCGGCCTGCGCTTGTAATCGGGACAGAAGAGGTAGACGGTGTGCCCCCGCTGCTGCAACTGCCGTCGGAACAGGTCAATAGATGTGATAACCCCGTTTATCTCGGGGCGATAGGTATCGGTGAACATGGCGATTGTCATGAATGCCCGATCGTCTGTCCTGTGGCCCACGCTGCCCGGCGGTGTGTTTCTCGGCTGGCCATCACCAGCATCTGCAGCCGGTTCTCGATATTGGCAAAACTGGTGTCGGGATCGTAGTCCAGCGAGACGACGTGGATGTCCGGATAGCGCTTCTTTATCACCTTGACCATCCCTCGTCCCGATATATGGTTGGGCAGGCAACCAAACGGATTGACGATCACAAAGGCGTTTACCCCGTGATGCGCCAGATGCATGATTTCAGCCGGTATCAACCAGCCCTCACCGGAGATGAACGTCCGGTCGATGATTCCGTCAACGTACGAAACCAAATCGTGCACATTGTACGGTGTGTCACGCAGTCGGAAACGCTGCATGACTTCACCCACGCGCCGCTCCACGTATTCGTAGGTTTTCTCCGTCAGACCGGCAAGCGCCTGCTTGAGCAACGGCATCGGCGCCAGATGGCGACTGCCCAGCTCCTGGTCAATTATACTCTGCCTGCGGAAGAAATCAACCACGCCCGGAACGACCGTCTCCATCCCGTTGGTTTCCAGATAGCGCACGATATTGCCGTTGGCGGTCGGGTGGTACTTCATCAGAATCTCGCCGGTGATCCCTACGCGAGGGCGTCGCTCGGAGCTATCCACCGGAACAGCGTTGAAGGCGGCTACCGCGCGCTCAAGCGCTCGCAGGCCATGTTTCCAGTCCCGGTGAAGGGCGCTGCAGAGGTCGCTCAGACTGCTCTCGAAGGTCTTGTCGATTGATCCCGTTACCAGTTCGTAGGGCCGCAGACGGTGGCGCATCTGTTCCAGGCCGTCGAGCATTGCCAACGCCCACAGGGAGCGAATCTGGAACAGCGGCGACGCCTGAAACCCGGGGTGCAGGCCCTTGGGGTCATCACCCGTTGTGACAATCGGTATATCCGCGTAGCCGGCCTCATCGAGCGCCTTCCGCGCCAGACCGGCGTACTGACCCGCACGGCAGGCGTCGCAGTTCTTGGCCAGGCCGACGGCCACTTCTGACGGATGGTGCTCGTTCTGCTCCAGCCACGCCAGCACCTCACCGATATTGACCTGCGCCGGAAAGCAGATGTCGTTATGCACGTACCGCTTGCCGAGCTCAAATGCACGCGGGCCCGCCATATCCGTGGTTGCAACCCGCACGTTCTCTCCGGCAAGCGCCGTCGCCATCACGCGCGAGAACCCGGGCGAGAGATTGGGCGAGATGATGGTGCGCTGTTGCCGGTCGCGCCTGCGGTACGAAACCGGAAAAGCGCGCGGCAACGGCCGGACCGCCGTCGATTCCCGTTTTTCGCGCTCAGCCCGCACCGTCTCGACGAACGAGCGTACACGGATCGTCATCGGGCCGGTGGCTTCACCTTCGTCGAGTTTGAGCGACAGCAGTTGCTTGCCTGAGCGTTCTCGCAGCAGACGCGCCATTTCATCGGTGATCACTGCGTCGTGTCCGCAACCAAAGCTGACGATCTGGGCCAGCTCGATGTTTGGATGCTCAGCGGCTGCCAACGCGGCGCTGAGCATGCGCGTATGCAGCGGTACGTAGCTCTCCATGCGGCTTTCTTTGAGGTCGTGACTGTGCAGATCAGTGATGCCTTCGAGGGTCAGAACCGGGATTCCGAGGCTGGTGAAACAGCGCGAAATATTGTGGTTGACCAGCGTATCGGCGTGATACGGCCGTCCGGCAATCAGAACCGCGAATCGGTTGGTGCCTTCGAGTGACTGCAGTATGCGGCGGCCTTCATCACCCAGCGCTCGGCGAAACGCATTCAGGCTGTGCTCCGCCAGCCGGATCGCGCGTGACGCGCTGCGCCCGCCGATGCCGAAAGCCGACTCCAGAAACATGCGCGTCTGGGTTCGACGCCGCTTTACGTCGTACCAGTGGAGCACCGGGTAATCCATGCGCACGCCGTGCCGGAGCGCCGGTTCATCGCTTTCAGCGACGATCATCGGATAGCCCTGCACCACGGGGCAGACCGCGCCGGAGGCGGCATCTTTGACCTCGGTAGGCATGCGAATCATCATCGGCATGAAGATCCGGTCGACGCGCTTATCAACCAGGTCGCGCACGTGTCCGTGGGCAAGCTTGGCCGGGAAACAGACGGTGTCCGACGGAATACCGGAGAGCCCGGCTTCAAACAGCGCGTAACTGGACGGGCGCGAAACCACGACTTCGAATCCGAGTGCCGTAAACAGCGCGTTCCAGTACGGCATACTCTGCCAGAAGTCGAGAGTGCGCGGGACACCGATGCGCAACGGTCGGTTGTGCTGCGGGTGCGCCGTCTTGCGCCGCGAGATCGGTTTGAGCCCTTCAGGCAGGAAGCTGCGTGTCAGCAGCTGATTGTGCAGGCGGATCATGTCGGGAGTCTGATGTGCCGCGCGCGCGACTTCGGTGGCCCGGCGCCGGGTCTCGGGATCATCCGCGTTGCCGACTATTTCGCCGCGTTCGCAACGATTACCGGTCACAAACTGTCCGCGATTACCGAACTCAATCACCGTACGCATACAGTTGTTTGAGCAAAAGGGGCACACCACGCCGGGGCGCTTGCGGTAAGAGAAATCTTCAAGTGAATCCAGCCCGATGAAGCTCGACCGCCGGCGGCCTTCGGCCCGCATGTATTCCCGTGTCAACAGGGCGATACCGATGGCGCCCATGTGGCCCGGCATCGCCGGGCGCGTGACTTCGCATCCGGCGTACTGTTCGAATGCGCGCAGGACTGCATCGTTGGCAAACGTGCCACCCTGGACAACGATCCGTCCCCCGAGGGCGGTGACGTTGGGGACGCGCACCACCTTGGTAAAGACGTTTTCGATGATCGAGCGACACACGCCGGCAAGGATGTCCTCAGTGCTCTTGCCGTTCTTCTGCTCGGTAATGATAGAAGAGTTCATGAAGACCGTGCATCGGCTGCCGAGCCTGCTGGGAGCGGTGGATTGGAATGCCAATGACGCCACCTGATCAACCGGAATACCGAGGCTGCGGGCATAGGTCTCAAGGAAACTGCCGCACCCCGCCGAACACGCCTCGTTGAGCACGATGCCGGTGACGATGCCGTTTCGGATAAAGATGGCCTTCATGTCCTGGCCGCCGATGTCCAGGATGAAACTGACGTCCGGCGCAATGCGCTGCGCGGCGTGGGCGTGGGCCACTGTCTCCACGGTGTGATAGTCAGCGCTGAACGCCTCTGCAAAGAGCTTCTCGCCGTAGCCGGTCGTGCCGACGCCAAGGATCTCGAGTTCTACGCCGGCGCTGCGATACGTGTCGCGCGTTTCGATCAACGCCCGTGTTATCACGTCAAGCGGTTCGCCGCGGTTGCCTGCGTAGAAGGTGTTGACGACCTGTTCATTATCGTCGATCAGCACAAACTTGGTGGTTGTTGACCCGGCATCAATTCCGAGCCATGCCGAGATTCGGCTGCCGGCGGCGTATTCCACCGGCTGGAACTGCGGCCGCGCGTGGCGACGCTGGAAGTCGGCGTGCCGCTGCCCGTCGGCAAAGAAGCGCTTACCGGGCGCGGTCCCGGATTCCGCGGCACTCTCGCTGAAGCCGCCTTCTACGCGCCGGCGCAGACGAGCCATGCCGGTACGGGCCCGATAGTTGCTCTCGCGGTCTTCAAACAGCGCGCCGATAGACAGCGCGGCGCCGTGAGCGACCAGCGTTTCCGGTTGATCGGGTACAATCACCTGAGCACTCTCCAGCCCGAGCCGTTCCGCAAACACGTCTACCAGGCGTGGATTGAAGGTCAGGGGACCACCCTCAAAGATGACCGGAGGAACGATCTCCATACCCTGCGCCAGACCCCCAACGGTCTGCTTGGCCAGCGCGTGGAAGGTAGAGAGTGCGATGTCTTCACGGCTGACGCCCTGATTGAGCAGCGGCTGGATGTCGGTTTTTGCAAAAACACCGCAGCGACCCGAAATGTCGTAGACGTGCTTTCCGGCCGCCGCCAGACAGTCAAAGTCCTCGGTCCGCACCCCGAGGAGTTCGGCCACCTGATCGACAAAAGCGCCGGTTCCTCCGGCACAGCTGCCGTTCATGCGCATGTCCGAAGCCAGGAGCTCTCCGGTGCGCTCGTCGTGACGGAAGAACACCACCTTGGCATCCTGGCCGCCGAGCTCTATGGCTACGCGGGTCGTGGGGTAGAAGCGGGCCACCGCTATTGAGTTGGCGACCACTTCCTGGACAAAGAACGTACGCAGCTCACGGGCGATATCGGTCCCGCCGGAACCGCATACCGCCAGTTGGCACGCTTCACCCACTCGGCGGTGAGCCTGCTCCAGCATCGAAAGCGCGGTGCGTCCCTGTTCGGCGTTGTGTCGTTGGTAATCTCTGTAGACAATATCGCGGCCCCACGGTTCGATTACCACGATCTTGACCGTCGTTGAACCGATATCGAGGCCCATCCAGTACTGCTGCTCTTTCATCACGCTCTATCCTCAACCACCACCTGCAAGAAAGGAAGAGCCGACAGGCAGCAACCAGAGTCAAGCACCCGACAGATGCGACGGATGGCACCCAAGGAGTATAGCAGTGCCGACAGACCATGGCAACGCAAAGGCATGCATACTATAATGGATCCCTGTAGTATGGGAGGCTGGGCAATATCGGACTGCCGGCCGGCGCGATTGCCTGCAATGCGGGGTAGGGGAACGGGGTAGCACAGTGACCGGCAGCGAGTCTGCATCCACGAAGCCACGCATTCGGATTGCGCCCGGAACAGCGGTTGCAATGCTGGGGAGATACACGCGCATGCGAGTTCTCGAGCAGCTGCGGTCGGTGGCATTCATCATCATTTACCTGGTTGCATTCCAGTCGCTGGTTTTGAACGTCCGTATCACCGATGCGCTTCCGATTGCCGGCGGGATCGCGATGGTGATTACCGGCCTTGCGCTGTTTTTGGAAGGGCTCTTGCGAGGCCTGATGCCGTTGGGTGAACGCGTCGGAGTCATGTTGCCGATGCGCTATGCTGCAGCGGTTGCGCTCGGTTTCGGGTTTCTGGTGGGGTTTGGCGCCACGCTCGCTGAACCGGCAATTGCAGCGCTGCGTGCCGTTGGTGCGGGGATCACTGCGTGGGAGGCGCCCCTGCTGTTCCTGATCCTCGAGAAACGTCCCGATGCCCTGGTTCTGGCGATCGGTATCGGAGTTGGAGTGGCGGTGGCGCTTGGAATGGCGCGCTTCTACGCAGGGCTTTCCATCAAACCGTTTGTTGTAGTGATTGTCCCGACGCTGTTGGCTGTTTCGGGGTGGATGTCGTTTGACCCCAACCTCTCGACCTTGATCGGCCTGGCGTGGGATTCAGGTGCCGTGACCACAGGCGCGGTTACGGTCCCACTCGTGCTGGCACTCAGTATCGGCGTATCAAGATCGGTTGGCAAGAGTGACGCGACGTTCGGCGGTTTCGGCGTGATAATGCTCGCGTCCGCCGTGCCGATACTGAGCGTCTGCGTGCTGGGCATCGTACTGAACCGTACGGTTCCCCAGCCGGTTTCAGAGCGCGAGTTCTTTGATCCTGTCCGGCGCGAGCGAGCGTTGCAGCTGTTCGATTCCGAGATTGCGTTACGGCGGCACGCCTTTGTGCGGGGCAGTGAAGTGGGGCGTCTGGCTCTGTTCGAGGACTACGGGGAATACCTGGAGACCCTACGGAACCTGGCCGCGGATGGAGAAGCCCGGCGTCTGCTGCTCGGTGACATGCCGCTTGACGAGTGGCTGTCGCAGCGCGCTTCAACCGTCGAGCGCGGTATCGTAACCCGTACCCATCAAGCGGCAGACGTGAGTGCGGGCGGCAGGGATGTTTCACAATCACTGGCCGGTCGCGCGTCGCAGGCCGTCAGAGCCGTGCTTCCATTGACGATACTGCTGGGCGGCACACTGGTGTTTGTTCTGCGCGGACGTCCGGATTACGGTGATGAGGTGATTCTGGGCGTGGCGCTGGTGCTGGTCGGCTTCACCCTGGTCGGTGCCGGTATTGAACAGGGACTGGCGCGTCTGGGCGATGAGATCGGACGTCAGTTGCCGCGCGCGTTCCAGACCGAGGAGCGCTACGATCAGCGCATCGTGATCGAGAACTTCGATGTCGACCTGGTGTTCCGGAGCGTCTCGGAGGACGGAGAGCAGCGTAAGCATTTCTACCTGCGGACTGCGAACACGCTTGAAACGGTCGATTTCGATCCCCAACAGCTTGATCCGGACACCGGGCGCTACCAGCATCTGGTGCGCCGTGTTCCGCTGTTTTCGCCTGAGTTGACGCCTCTCGGTATCGCGCTCGTGCTTCTCTTCGCGTTCGGAATGGGCTTTGGTTCTACGCTGGCCGAGCCGGCCCTGGACGCGCTCGGGCGCACGGTGGAGCAACTCACCGTCGGCACGATCAAGCGCAACGGTGTGGTTTCGGTAGTGGCGGTCGGTGTGGGCCTGGGCCTGGTGGTCGGCATGGTGCGGCTGCTGTACGCCATCCCGATTATCTGGCTGCTGGTACCGCCCTACCTGCTGGTCATTCCACTGACGATCTGGAGTGAAGAGCAATTTGCCGGAGTGGCCTGGGACTGCGGCGGCGTGACAACCGGGCCGGTCACTGTTCCGCTGGTGATGGCGATGGGTCTCGGAATCGGTGAAGAGCTGAGCGTCGTTGACGGTTTCGGCGTGCTGGCCATGGCATCGGTGTTTCCGATCCTGGCAGTGCTCGTGTACGGGCTGAGCGTCCGCGGACGGCAGCGACGCTCGATCCGTCCACCGGATGAGGACGAACATGCCGGATAAGGTTGCGGAGCAAGGGTATCCGGCAGCGCGCATCGTCTGCTCGGTGCATCACGGGATAGCAGCGGATGTCTACGCCCTGTTGCGCACGTTGAACGTGCGAAGTGCTCTGCTGCAGGGTGGCCGCACTATTCGACAGTTTGCGCGTCGCAGACCATTTGGGCTTCCCGGCAGCGTAGTGCGGCTCGAAGACTCGCCGGTCGATCAGTTCACGTTCTCCGTGGCGCGTGAGGAAGCTATCGCGGTACTCGAGATGATTGTGGCAGCGGCGGATCTGGGAACCCCGGGGCGCGGCACCGCGTACGCTCAGGACGTCGTCGAATACAGCTGTGAGCCGTCGCCGCTGATTGCGGGAACCGATCCAGATCTTGAGCGCTACGACAGGAGTGATACGCGGCCCATGTTGCTGTACGACCTTTCTCACGTGACGGTCATAACGTCCAACCCCGGTGGCGGTGAGCAGCTGGGACGTATCGCCCTGGAGCTGGGCACGTGCGTCCCCGTTGTCACTCGCGGCAAAGGAACGGGGATTCGTGACCGTCTGGGGTTGCTGCGTATCACGATTCCCGCGGATAAGGAAATAGTGGCCTTCCTCGTGCCCTCGTACGACGCCGGGAGCATCATACGTCTATTGACCGAAGAGGCCCGCCTCGATAGACCGGGAAGCGGGTTTGTGTATGAAACGCACGTGCGTGCAGCGCGTATCGATACGCGCCTGCGGATCGGACTTCAGGAGTACGCGGCAAGTCTGGAGCAGATTATCGCCGCAATTGACGAGCTGAAGTCGGGCACCGCGTGGAGAAAGCGGTTTTCGGCGATGGAGTACGGTGAGCAAGTCGAGTATCCCGGCCTGCGGAGAGACAACCGCGAGTTGACGGTCGTGTGTACAGAAGGGAGGACCAGAAGCCTTGTAGATGCAGCAATTGCAGCCGGTGCGGGCGGGGCCACAACCAGCCGCGTGCGTCGTCTTGCACTCGCCGAAACAGATGACGCCGCGGCGGCCGTCGAGTACAGTGTGATCAACGTCCCTGCCAAAGACCGTGATTCGGTGATTGAGGCACTGCGGCAGTCGATTGCGTTTGAAAGTGACGCTTCGGCGGTTATCCAGATGACTGAATCGCCGCTGGCGTCCTCGCACAGGTCGTGAACGTGTTCCTGATCTATGAGGCGGTCGCCACAGGCCCCTCTTTGACGAACCGTGCCAACTGCTCCAGTTGTGTATCGCTGCCGAGGGCAAGCAAGGTGTCGTGCGCCTCAAGCGTGAGGCTCGAAACATTGAGGGTCCCGGTGGGCGTGCAGCGGCTTCTGCCGTCGGCTCCGAGTATGCTGAGCACGATGGCGCCGGTGTGTTGGCCTATGTCGAGAAAGTTGACTACTGTCGGCCGCAGCATGCTGGCGGCAATACGCCGGCCCGCGATCTGGGATGGTGTCACAACTCGGTCAGCTCCCGCCTTGCGCAGCTTGTTGCCGGTACTCTCTTCACCAGCTTTGGCGACGATGGTCAGTTTGTCGTTCATCTGGCGCGCCGTCAGCACTACGTAGACGTTGTCGGCCTCGTGTGGCAGTGCGGCCACCAGACCCCCGGCGTGCAGGATGCCGGCTTCCTCCAGCACCGTCCCGTCTTCGGCATCGCCGTGTACTATCGGAGCTTCGAGATCCTTGGGCTTCCTCACGTGAGACTCCATTCGACGTCGTCGCATCGACGAAATAATCTGACCTTCAAAGACATAGGTTGCCACGGTCGACAGCGCATAGCCAACACTGGCGATGCTGAACACCAGAAACGTAATCATGAAGTAGCGGCCGGTTTGCGAGAGCGGATGCACCTCCTGGAATCCGACCGTGGTGATAGTGATCAGCGTCATGTAGATGCTTTCTTCGATCGACCAGCCTTCGATGATCGAGAAGCCGATGACACCGGTTGCCAGAAGAGCGACCAGCAGCGCAAGCGCCAACCAGAAACGGGTATGTATGGACATCTGTGGCACATAGTATGTCCGGTTCCAAATGATAGTCAACGGCACGTGCGAGACGTTTGACCGGGCTGAGCGCACGGTTACGCCGCAAGCGCATCAGGTCAATAATTGCCAGCAGTTCGCATTTTGACCGTGTAGCGCCACGGACGCCACGGGCGGCTCTGAATGGCGCAGCAGCGAAATCAGGCGCCGCGTTTGTCTGCACGGAGTCGGTTGGCAATAGACATGACTGCGGAGACGCTCCGAGGGGCACTCCGGCGCAGCTCACCGTATTTGGTTGCCAACCGACGACTCCGTGCGGTCAAAATGCGATTCCTGAATAATTGTAAAACTGCTTGCCAATCAAGTATAACTATAGTAATATGACCATGGTTACTCTTGCGGAGCTGCACGAAGCAGTCGTTTAGCAGATGTAAACTGGGGGGCTGCTAAATGGAGATTGGAGCGGGAAAGTTCAAGGCGCACTGCCTGCAGCTCATGGACAGGGTTCGGGACACGCACGAACGTGTGGTGATAACCAAGCACGGCAAACCTGTGGCGCAGATGGTGTGGGTTGAAGAGCAGAAGCCGCGGCCGTTGTTCGGGCGCCTGCAGGATACCGTGCGAGTGGACGGAGACCCTGTCGGTTTCTCGTTGCCGCGGTAATTGTGCGTGGCAAACCTGGAAGATCAGCGGCTTCTGCTCGACACCCACGTTCTGCTCTGGATGCTGATAGGCAGTCCGCGTATGCGTGATTCGCCGCAACGCGCTGCCATAGAGTCGGCAGCCGAGCGCGACGCGCTCTCAGCCAGTGCTATCAGCGTGTGGGAGATCACCGCCATGCAGCACCACGGTGTGCTGCGCTTTGCCATGCCGCTGGAACAGTGGCTGGAACAGGCACTGGACAGCCCGGGGTTGCGCATGATCGCGATTGATCCCCAGATCTCGTTTGCCGCCGCTACGCTGCCTGGTGACTTTGACGGCGATTTTGCCGACCGCTGTATTGTGGCCACCGCCCGTACCCACAACCGGCTTCTGGTTACCGCTGATCCGCGAATTCACCGCTACGCTGCGCATGGCTACCTGCGCACTATCGGTATCGGTAAGGCGGAACGATGATCGACGAGCGTCTGCCGTTTGCGCTGCAACGCGTAATCGCGCGCACGATGCGCCGCGGCAGGGCCGTTGTTGTCGCAATCGGCAACCCGCTGCTGGATATCATCACGCCGGTCGCCAACGACCAGGCGTTACCGAACGGGCTGCAGTGGGGCAGCGCCGTGCATCTTGATGCTTCGCGGCTCGAAGAGCTCTGCCGACAGTTCAGCGGCTCCCGCTACTGTGCCGGCGGCGGTTCCGCCAATACCGTCATGGCACTGTCCGACCTCGGTGTGCGCTGTGGACTGATCGGTGCGGTCGGTGACGATGCGTCGGCCGCCCGGTATCGCGGCGACCTGCGGCAGCACGGGGTCAACGCCGCGCTGCAGACGGTGCCGGGCCCCAGCGGGCGCTGTCTGGTGTTGCTGGCAGCGCAAGGTGGCCGCGCGGCGGTTGCAGCCGCACCGGCGGCAGCTGCCGAGCTTGATTCCGGTTACGTGCTACGCGAATTGAGCCTGCGACCAGACGGCCACGCTCCGGACGCCGTATTCATCGAGGGTTTTCTGCTCGGCCGGCCCCAGCTGGTTCGCGGCGTGCTGGGCGCCACAGCTTCCGGAGGCGCTTTGACCGTTATGTCTCTGGGGCATGAAGCCATCGTAGCAGCCCGGCGAACCGTCATACTGGAGCAGATTCTGCCGGCGGTTGACTTGCTGTTTGCCAACGAGAACGAGTATCGTCTGCTTGTCGGGCTGGACACGACGGATGATCTGACGGTTCAGCCGCTGTCGCGGTGGAGTTCGCGTATGCCGCTGGCGGTGATCACGCAGGCGGAACGCGGAGCAACACTGCTGTGGGCCGGTGGCGCGGTCCGGCGCGCGGCAGTCTCGTCGGCAGAGCGGAATGGCGATTGGAAGAGCGTTGCCGGCAAGCGGCCCGAAGTGAGCATCATCGATCCGACCGGTGCGGGCGACGTGTTCGCGGGAGCTTTCCTGGCGGCTCTATTTGCCGGAATCCGCCTGGAGCCGGCGCTCGACGCCGCCAATCGTGCGGCGTGCGCCAGCCTGACGGTCTACGGGGGACGGATTCCGCCCGCCACGTGCGCAGCGCTGACGCGGTTCCTGTCGCAGGCCAGATAGCGCAACCGCAGAGACTGTTGCACTGGCCGCAAAAGAACGGGACCGCCGGTTTGACATCCACCCGGTTTCCGGAGCATTATGCGCCATGACAGCTACCGATGGCAGGATATTCGTAACCGGTATCGGCGTGTTCTGCGCCGTGGGCCATGATCGGCGCCAGTTCTGGGACGCGCTCTGTTCCGGTATGTCGGGCGCTGCCGCCATAACTGCGTTCGACGCCGCCGGCCAGAAATGCCGCGTGGCTGCCGAAGTCAAAGCGTTCGAACCCGAACAGTATCTTTCCGCCAAGCGCATCCGGCGAATGGCGCGTTTCTCGCAACTGGCCTCGTGTGCCGCGCTGCAGGCGGTTGCCGATGCGGGGCTGGATCTGCAGAGCGAGGACTCCAGCCGGGTCGGCACCGTGATCGGAACCGCCGCCGGCGACTACCGAAACCTCGAGGCGCAATACCGTACGCTGGTCGACAAGGGGCCGGGGTTCGGCAATCCGCTGGCGGTACCCAGGATTATCCCCAATATGTCTTCGGCCAACGTCGGGATAGACCTTGCAATACACGGACCCAACCTTGGCATGGTGACCGCGTGTTCATCCGGGGCGCACGCAATTGCGATTGCCGCGGCTCTGATGCGCTCCGGGGGGGTCGACGTCATGCTGGCCGGCGGCGCCGAGTCGACCATTACTCCGCTGGTAGTCGACGCCTACGCGTGCATGGGCGTTCTGACCTCGCGCAATGATGACCCGGCCGCGGCTTCACGCCCGTTTGACGCAGACCGGGATGGATTTGTGATCGGCGAGGGTGCTGCGGTGCTGGTGCTGGAAACCGAGGCGCACGCCCGGGCTCGTGGTGCCGAACCGCTGGCAGTATGCGCCGGTGCCGGCATGACCGCCGACGCCTACAGTATCGCGATCCCGGAGCCTGACGGTGCCTGGGCTGCCGCGGCAATTCGCGGTGCCCTCAACGAGGCGCGTCTGGATGCCGGTGACGTGGACTATGTCAACGCCCACGGGACCTCGACCGTTGCCAATGACCGCATCGAAACGCTGGCGATCAAGAGCGCTCTGGGGCCGCACGCCTACAAAGCGGCGATCAGTTCCAATAAGTCAATGATCGGCCATACGCTCGGCGCTGCCGGTGCCGTTGAGGCTGCCGCGACGGTGCTCACGATCCGCAACGGTGTCATTCCGCCGACTATCAATTACCACACCCCCGACCCCGAATGTGATCTGGACATTGTTCCCAACCAGGCGCGCCAACGGACCGTCAACGCGGCGATCTCCAACTCGTTTGGATTCGGCGGTCAGAACTGCGTACTGGCGTTTACGAGAGTCGAGTAGAACGTTCGTTTACGGTTCCGTCCGGTCGCGAGATCGCGAAGCTGAGCACCTTGGCCGTGGCGACGCCCTGGACCTTGTTGTCTGCCGGGCTGCCAAGCGCCAGGAACACCACCGAACCGAGACTTCAACGGCGACCAGCTGCAGTGCGCCGCCGGGAACACGGTTCATGTAGTCGCTCCGGCTGAAGTCGGCGCATCGGCCGCCTGGAGCAGCCCCAGACGCGCCAACGCCAGGCTGAAAGCTTGCCCGTCATGGTTCGCGCGTCCGCGCTCACTCCGGAGAGACTCGGCTGCGCTGCGCAGCGGCCCATCGTCGCGTGAGCGCCTTTTCAGTCTCCACGATCAAGAACAGTGCCAGTCCCACGCCGGCCATGCGCAGCCAGTCGACCGGTTGCAGGGCCGCGGTGCCGAAGAGGGTCTGCATTGCCGGCAGGTAGGTAAACGGTATCTGCAGCAGCAGCACAACCACCACCGCGCCCCATACCTGCGGCGTTGCGCGCAGGCCGCGCAGCGAAAGCGAGCGGTCGCGCATATAACGACTGTTGAACAGATAGAAGATCTCGCCCACAATCAGCGTGTTAACCGCGACTGTCCGTGCATACTCCCGGGAAACGTCTGCGGAACGGTACCACGTAAACAGACCCAGCGAGCCGGCCATCAGCAGCAGCGACACGTAGCCGATACGTGCCAGCAGTGCCGGCGGAACCAGCGGCTCGTCGGAGCGCCGTGGTGGCCGTTGCATCACGTCGCGCTCCATAGGCTCAAAGGCCAGCGCCAGCGCCAGAGTGACCGCGGTGACCATGTTGACCCACAGCACCTGGGCCGGCGTGATCGGAATCACCAGCCCGAGCGCGATGGCGATGATAATGATCAGCGCTTCGCCGCCGTTGGTGGGCAACATGAAGAGCAGGGACTTCTTGAGATTGTCGTAGACCGTGCGCCCCTCTTCCACGGCGTGTGCAATGGAAGCGAAGTTATCATCAGCGAGTACCATCTCGGCGGCTTCCTTGGCCGCCTCGGTGCCCTTGATCCCCATTGCGATCCCGATGTCGGCTTTCTTGAGTGCCGGGGCGTCGTTTACGCCGTCTCCGGTCATCGCGGTGATGTGGCCGCGCTTCTGCAGCGCGGTTACCAGCCGCAGCTTGTGCTCGGGGGACACCCGGGCGTAAACGTCAACGTCGTCCACCAGCTTGAACAACTCATCGTCGGACGCCCTTTCGATTTCGGGGCCGGTCATGACGCGGTCGTTCTCGCCCAATCGCATCTGCTGTGCAATGGCACGCGCGGTGAGCGCGTGGTCGCCGGTGATCATTTTCACCTGAATGCCCGCCCGACGGCATTCGGCTACCGCCTCAATTGCCTCCGGCCGCGGGGGATCCGTGATGGCAGTGAAACCGAGCAGCGTGAATCCACGCTCTACCCTCTCGAAAGACAGGTTGTCGCCGTCCGAGGAATTGCATTCAGCGGCGGCCACCGCCAGCAGGCGGAAGCCTTCGCCCGCGAGTTCCTCGGCGCGTCGGCGCCACCAGTCTGCGTCGATATCCTCGGTCTCGCCGTCACTGGTGCGGCGTTTCGCGCAGCGCTGCAGTACCGCTTCGGGCGCGCCTTTCAGAAAGATGCGTCGTCCCGGCTCGCCGTCATTGAGGGTTGCCATGAACTTGTGGTCGGATTCAAACGGTATCGAATCGATGCGCGACCACTGCCTGGAGATCCCCGCCGGATCAAGGCCGGCCTTAGCGGCCAGGGTGAGCAGCGCCCCCTCGGTCGGGTTTCCGTCTACGCGCCATTGGTCGTCTCGATCGCTATTGTTGTTTTCATCGGCAGTGTCTTCGGCATCGCGGTAGATGCGTGCCTCGTTGCATAACACGCCGGCGGTAAGCAGCTCGGTCAACCCGGGAGCGGTCTCAAGATCGATCGGTTGATCGCCGTCGGAGCCCGTGATGCGTCCGTCCGGAGCGTAGCCGGCGCCTTCAACCTTGTAGGTTCGATCGCTGAGAACCACCCGCGTAACGGTCATCTCGCTGCGGGTAAGGGTGCCGGTCTTGTCGGTACAGATTACGGCTACCGAACCGAGGGTCTCGACGCCGGGCAGACGCCGGATTATGGCGTGACGCCCGGCCATGCGCCGTACGCCGATCGCCAGGATTATGCTCATGACCGCCGGCAGCCCCTCGGGGATCGCGGCTACGGCGATCCCGACGACTGCCAGAAAGAGCTCATCTAGCGGCATGCGGGCCAGGAAGAATCCGAGCGCAAAAACCAGAGTTGCCAAACCGACAATAATGATGCTGAGCGCGATACCGAAGCGATTCACCTGTCTCAGGAGCGGGGTAGTCAGGGTCTCCACATCGCTGAGCATGCGGTTGATCCGGCCGATCTCGGTCTGTTCTCCGGTCGATACCACCACCGCGGTCGCGGTACCCGAGGAGACGATGGTCCCAGAGTACGCCATGCAGCTGCGATCGCCGAGCGCTGCGTCTTCATCCACCGGATCGCTGCTCTTTGCCACGGTCTCGGATTCCCCGGTCAGCGACGCCTCGTTGACCCGCAACTCGTGCAGCTGCAGGATGCGCAGATCCGCCGGCACTCGATCCCCCGATGAGAGCAGAACGATGTCGCCCGGGACCAGTTCCTCGGCATCGACCGTGATCTTCTCTCCGTCGCGCAGGACTCGGTTGGAGACGGAGAGCATGCTGCGCACCGCGTCAATCGCCTTTTCGGCCTTGCCCTCCTGCAGATAGCCCACAACGCCGTTGATCACCACCACCGCAAGGATGATCCAGGTGTCAATCCAGTGCCCGAGCAGCGCGGTTCCCACCGCAGCTGCCAGCAGCACATAGATCAGCATGTCGTGGAAGTGATGCAGAAACTTCAGCACCGGGTTCTTCTTTCTGCCGGTGGGCAGGCGATTGGCGCCGTGTCGCTCGAGCCGCGACTGCGCCTCCGTCGTTGAGAGTCCGTCGCCGTCTGTCTCCAGCGACGCGAGCACATCGTCGACCGCCAGCGCGTAAGCTTTCAGCTGTTCTGTATCCATGGTAGAGTCACAGGGTAGCTGTCCGGCAGCCGGTGGTCAAGACAGCGTACGCATTATGTCAGCGTACGCATTACCACGATCCTGATTTCGACCGTCTGCCGGAGGTTGACGTATCGTGCCCGAGAGCGACCCCGCGAACGCCGCCGCAGCCTCTGCGAGGACACGTGAGCGGGGGTGCTCTCGAGGCAGGCGCGCAGGAGCTCCATGCCAACCGACCCCGTACGCCCAAAGTGAGAATCGTTGGCCGGCGTAGTGTCGTCCTTGACAGCGGTTAACCCATTTCCTACACTGAAGCTCGTTTGCTGCGGCCACTTTCCCGTGCACCCCGGACATTGCGGATATGTGAGTATTGTGACCAGCATTCTTCTGGAGGAGACCTTGTACGAGCCAGTTGATCCGAAAGTCAGTTTTCCCGAGATGGAGCTTCGGATTCTCGATTTCTGGGAGCAGAACAGCATTTTCAAGCGCTCGATTGAACAGCGCGAGGGCAACCAGGAGTTTGTATTCTACGACGGACCGCCGTTTGCCACCGGCCTGCCGCATTTCGGGCACTTTGTGCCCGGCACCATCAAGGACATCTTTCCGCGCTACCAGGCGATGCGCGGCAAGAAGGTGGATCGACGTTTCGGCTGGGACTGCCACGGCTTGCCGGTGGAGTATGAAATGGAGAAGGAGCTCGGCATCTCCGGCAAGGCGCAGATCGAGGAGTTCGGGATCGCCAACTTCAACGAAGCGTGCCGCTCGATCGTGCTGCGCTACACCGAGCAGTGGCGCCGGATTGTCACGCGCATGGGCCGCTGGGTCGATTTCGAGAACGACTACAAAACCATGGACCCGGACTACATGGAGTCGATCTGGTGGGTCTTCAAGACCCTGTGGGACAGGGGCCTGATCTACGAAGGCCACTATATTCTGCCCTACAGCCCGGGACTGGCCACGCCGCTTTCCAACTTCGAGGTCAACCTGGGCGGCTATCACGAGGTGACCGACCCGGCGATCACGGTGCGTTTCCGCGTCAGAGACGACAGCGCGCAGCAGTACGGATTGCCAGCCAACAGCTACGTACTGGCGTGGACTACCACGCCGTGGACTCTGCCGTCCAACCTGGGACTGGCGCTCGGGCCGCATATTGAGTACGCGGTGGTCAGAGACGGTGAGGATCACTACATTCTGGCCGCAGACCGCCTCGGCGCCTACTACCAGAGCGCCGACCAATACAGCGAAGTCAGACGGCTCATGGGCAGCGATCTTGCCGGGCTGCGGTACGAGCCGCTGTTTCCCTATTTTGCCGGACTGGAAACAAACGGGGCCTTCCGTGCTCACGCGGCCGGCTTTGTAACCACACTGGACGGCAGCGGCGTGGTGCACATCGCGCCCGGCTTCGGCGAGGATGATTATCAGGTGCTCAAGGACTCCGGTCTGCCGATCGTCTGCCCGATCGACGCCGACTGCCGCTTCACCGCGGAAGTCAGCGACTTTGAAGGGCTCTTCGTCAAGGATGCCGACAAGCCGATCATCGCAATGCTCAAGCAAGAACGCAAGCTGGTCAAGCGCGAGAGCTACCTGCACCCATACCCGCATTGCTACCGTACCAAGCAGCCGCTGATCTACCGTGCTATTTCGTCCTGGTTTGTGGACATCGAAAAGATCAAGCCCGACATGTTGAAGGCCAACAGCCGGATCCGCTGGGTACCCGACCATCTGCAGACCGGTCGTTTCGGCAAGTGGCTGGAAGGAGCTCGCGACTGGGCGATATCGCGTAACCGCTATTGGGGGAACCCGATTCCGGTCTGGAAGTGCGACGGCAGCGACTACATCGAGTGCATCGGCTCGCGCGCCGAACTTGAAGCGCGCTCCGGCCGCAAGGTGACCGACCTTCACAAACACTACGTGGACGAGATTAGCTGGCCGTCCCCCGACGGTAGAGGAACCATGCGCCGCGTACCCGAAGTGCTCGACTGCTGGTTTGAGTCCGGAGCCATGCCCTACGGGCAGAACCACTATCCATTCGAGCACAAGCAATGGTTCGAAGCCAACTTCCCGGCGGACTTCATCTGCGAAGGACTCGACCAGACGCGCGGGTGGTTCTACACGTTGACCGTGCTTGCCGCGGCGTTGTTCGAAGCCCCGGCGTTTCGCAACTGCGTGGTCAACGGTCTTGTGCTCGCCGCGGACGGCAAGAAGATGTCCAAGAGCGAGCGTAACTACACCGATCCACAGGAGGTCATTGACAAGTTCGGCGCCGACGCGCTGCGGCTGTTCCTGACCAACTCCGCGGTGGTGCGAGCCGAGGATCTCAAGTACTCCGATGAGGCGGTGCGCGAAGTTCTCAAGACCGTTATTATTCCCCTGTGGAATTCGTACAGCTTCTTCGTCACCTACGCCAATATCGACGATGTGCGACCGACCGGGCCGCCGCGCGATCCAGCTAACCCGCTTGACCGCTGGGTTCTCTCCGAGCTCGAACGGCTGGTGCAGGCGGTCAGTGAGAACCTCGATCGATACGAGCTGCAGAAGGCGATTGACCCGATCGTGGCCTTCATCGACGTGCTCAACAACTGGTATATCCGCCGTTCCCGGCGGCGCTTCTGGCGCAGCGAAAACGACAACGACAAACAACAGGCCTACCAGACGCTCTATACGGTACTGTTGAGGCTGACGATGGTAGCCGCCCCCTTTATCCCGTTTACCACCGAGGCTATCTACCTCAACCTGCGTACCGGGTCGATGCCCGACTCGGTCCACCTGTGCGATTACCCCGAGGCCGACCAGTCACGACGCAACCGCGATCTGGAGCGCAAAATGCAGATCACGCAGCAGACGGTTCGAATGGGCCGCGCGATCCGGCGCATGTACGACCTCAAGACACGACAGCCGCTGAAGGCGCTGCATCTGGTCACGATCAACAGTGACGAGCGCAGGATCCTGCGCGAGATGGAGGGAATCATCCGCGAGGAGCTTAATGTGAAGGATGTGATCTTCCGCGAGAACGAGGAGGATCTGGTTGAGTACTCGACCAAGGCCAACTACCGTATTCTGGGACCGCAACTGGGCAAGGATATGAAGGCCGTGGCGGACAGGATCGCCGCGCTCACGCCGCGCGAGATCCGGAGCCTTATCGAGGGCGACGCCCTCAGTCTGGATATCGGCTCCCGAATGCTGGAGATTACCGCAGAAAGCGTAATCATTCAGCGCTCGGAAAAGGAAAGACTGAAGGTGTTAAACGAAGGGTCGCTCACGGTGGCGCTGGATCCGGAGATCACCGACGAGCTACGCCAGGAAGGTATCGTGCGCGATGCAATCAGGGTGATCCAGAATCTGCGCAAAGAGAGCGGCCTGGATGTCAGTGACCGCATTCAGCTCTCGATATCGGCCGGCGACATGGTGCGCGACGCGGTGACCAGCTTTCGTGACTATCTGATGAATGAAACGCTCGCGGTGTCGCTCGACTGGGTGGACAATGGTGCCACCGGCAATCAGGTAACCATCGGAGACGAGAAGTGCGTAATCTCGCTGTCAAGAGCGTGAGGAGACCCGGCTGCCGGGCGGCCGTTGCCGCCGCCGCGCTGGCGATGCTGCTGGGCGCCTGCCGCACCGCACCGCCGGTTTTCGAGCGCGATCTGGTGGCCTACCTCCCGGCTGACCAGGGGGCGTACCTCTTCATCAATGATGCTCTGACCGGCGAGATTGTGCTCGAGGCGCTGCTGCCCGCCGGCGTCTCCGCCGAGCAGTTGGCGCAGGTAGTTGACCGCACCGACCTGGTGGTAGCCAGCGTGGCACGCATGCCGCAGCCCGCGCTGAACCTGGTGGCCGCAGGACGGTATCCCAGGCGGATCATCGAGAACAACCTGCGCCGCGATCCGGACTGGAGCGAGAGCGTGCTGCAGCGTAGCAGCCCCGCGCGCAGCTACTTCACCGAGCAGAGCTCAGGGTTCTCGGTTGCCGTGCTGCGTTCCGGCTACGTGCTGGTCTCGGAAGGCCAGATCGAGCAGCGGCTCGAACAGGCGTCGATGGTGGAGGCCGGTGTGATTCCGGCCGTCGGTGCTTCGCTGGAGACACAGCTTGTGGCACTGGAGAGTGAGGCGATCCGCCACCAGCTCACCGTGCATTTCCCTGAACCGGGACGCGAAGCGATGTCGCGCTTCGGCGCGCCGATTCGGATGCCGTTGCAGGATATAACCGTGTTCTTTGATCGCGGCACGGTCCCCTCAAACGGGCCGGCGGACACGGGTCATCAATCCGACGCGCCAATCAGCATGGCGGGAATAGTCCGCCTGGAGAGCGAACAGGACGCCCGCGCCTTCCACGTGCTGTTTCGGCTGTTGCTGCTGGCGGTGGGACGCGATGCAGGGCTCGACATGCAGCTGTTCTTGGAACAGCTCGAAACCCAGCGCACCGCGAATTTGGTGCGCTTTCACGGTGCATCGCTGCAGTCCGACGAGTTGCGGCGACTGATGCGCAGCTTCAGCGCGCGTTTCGGCGTACAATAGCCGCGTAGCGTGGTGAACGGTTGAAGCGATGCGGGTAGGCGTAGTTGACTATGACGCCGGCAATCTCAGAAGTGTGGAGACTGCGCTGCTGGCGCTCGGTGCACAGATCGTCATCTCGCATCTTCCCGACCAACTGTTGAAGAGCGACCGGCTGATCTTTCCCGGAGTTGGAGATGCGGCCGCGGCGATGCGGGTGCTCAAGTCACGCGGCCTGGATCGGGCCATCGCACAGTATGTCCGCAGCGGCCGTCCCGTCCTTGGCATCTGTCTTGGTTCGCAGATTGTGCTGGACTCCTCCGAGGAGAACGACGCGGTCTGCCTGGGTCTGATCGCCGGTTCGGCGCGTCGCTTTGCCGCCGCCGACGGGCTCAAAATCCCGCATATGGGGTGGAACCAGGTGGAGCCGACCGCAAGCCACTATCTGTTCAACGGCATCCCGACCGGGGCATCGTTCTACTTTGTGCACTCCTATTTCCCGCAGCCCGGGGATTCTGCGGCCGTTATCGCTGAGACCGATTACGGAGTGCGCTTCGCTTCGGCGGTCTGCCGCGATAACCTGAGCGCGGTGCAGTTTCACCCGGAGAAATCGGGGCCGTACGGCCTGCAGCTGCTGCGCAACTTCCTCGAGCACGCCCCGTAAGGAGCCACCGTCATGCTGGAGAAACGCATCATAGTCTGTCTTGACGTTCGCGACGGCAGGACCACCAAGGGGATACGGTTCAAGGGCAACGTTGACATTGGCGATCCGGTGGCGATGGCGCGGACATACTATGAGGGCGGCGTTGACGAGCTGGTATTCTACGACATCACCGCCAGCAGCGAACGGCGGTCGGTGATGCTCGATGTCGTGGAAGAGGTCGCGCGGCAGATCTTTGTGCCGTTCAGCGTCGGCGGCGGCATTGCCACTCTGGAGCAGATGCGAAACGTGTTGCTGGCGGGAGCCGAGAAAGTCAGCGTCAACAGCCAGGCGGTCCGGAACCCGCAGATCATCGACCAGGGAGCGGCGGCGTTTGGAAATCAGTGTGTTGTGCTCGGCATGGACGTGCAGGCCGATGACGCGATGCCAAGCGGCTATCGGGTGGTGATCGACGGTGGGCGTACCCCGACTGAGCGTGATGCGCTGCAATGGGCGCACGAGGCGACGGCTCGCGGTGCCGGTGAAATTGTGCTCAACTCGATCGACGCCGACGGCACAACCAACGGATACGACTGCCGGGTGACGGGCATCATCAGCCGTGCGGTTTCGGTTCCCGTGGTGGCATCCGGAGGAGCCGGTACTCCGCAGCACGTGGCGGAGGTTCTGAGCGAAGGGTATGCCGACGCAGCCCTGGTGGCCTCGATGGTGCATTACGGAACATACAGCGTAGCCGACATCAAGCGGCATCTTCAGTGCGTCGGGATTCCCGTGCGTCTGGACGGCATTCCATAGCAACCAGATGACGGTCCAGACTGGAGTTGCCGCTCAGCCGGTACGCTTTATTGTCTTTTACGAGCGGCTTTGGTATATTACGGTTGGAAGCGTGTATATTCCCGGTAAAGAGAGGAAATGGTTCGATGCCGACGTATGATTACGAGTGCAGAGCGTGTGGCCACAGCTTCGACGTGTTTCAGAACATGTCAGACAAGCCGCTCGCGGTCTGCCCTGCGTGCAGCAAAAGGCAGTTGCGCCGTCTGATCGGGGGCGGTGCCGGGATCATCTTCAAAGGCAGCGGATTTTACGTAAACGATAGTCGATCAAAGTCCAGCGCAGCGACGGCTTCCAGCGGGTCAAACGGTAAGGAAGCCGCCGGCGCGGCGAAGTCCGGTGATACAGGTTCCGGTTCAGACAGCAAGTCCGATAGCGGAACGCGCTCGTCGTCTGAAGCCGCGACTCCCAGGAAGAGCGCTGCCGCGGCGAAATAGCGCCGCGTTTGAACTACCTGATCGTCATCGCGCGCCGGACTGAATATATCGCAGCCATTATATAGTTGAACAATTTGCCGATTCGGTGTAGAGTCATCTCTGATGGAAGAACCCGGTCGCGTATGCTCTGAAGAAGAACTGCTCGATTACGCCCAGCGGATCAAGGTGTGCGGTCATCCGCTGCGTCTCAAGATTCTCTGCATGATCGCCAGTGGTGATGACCCGTGTGTTTCCGAACTCTGGGCGTGCCTCAATCAGCCGCAGCCAGTGATTTCGCAGCACCTCGCGGTTTTGAAGGACAAAGGAATCGTTCGATCCGAGGTGCGGGGCAATCGACGCACCTACTCGATCGTTGACCCCTTTGTCAAACGGCTGATCGAGTCCCTCAAGGAAGAGCGCGTCATTGTCTGAGTACCGCTACTCCGTCGGCGCGGATACCACCACCGTAGTGCTCTCGCGCGCCACGGTCGCAGAGCTATTAGACGCGGATGCCGGACACGCTGCTGCTGCCCTTCTGGTGGCGGACCGCAATACCATTGAGCTCTGTCGCGACTACGCTGGTCCGCGAATCGTACTACCGGCGGGTGAAGATGCCAAGCAGTGGAGTTCGATTGCCGCCATAGTGGAGCTCGCGCTGACCGAAGGCGTCTCGCGTGACGGTCGGATGATTGGTGTCGGCGGTGGAGCTGTGTGCGACGTTGCGGCGTTTGCGGCGTCGATCTACATGCGGGGCATTTCGCTGACACTGGTGCCGACCACTCTGCTGGCGATGGTGGATGCAGCCTTTGGCGGCAAGACCGGGATCAACTTCCACGGTTACAAGAACATGGTCGGTACCTTCTATCCTGCAGCACGCCTGCTGGTGGCGCCGTCCGCGCTGCACAGCCTTCCACCGCGCGAATTCCAGAGCGGTATGGCCGAGGTGATCAAGAGCGCCATGCTCGGTGACGCCGAGTTGTTTGATTTTCTGGAGCGCGAACACGCCGCCGTCGTACAGCGCAGGGTGGATGCATTGCACACCATCGTGCAGCGCTCGCTGGCGGTCAAGGCCGCGGTGGTTGAGCGCGACTTCACCGAGCTCGGAATCCGTGCCTGGCTCAACCTGGGACACACCTTCGGTCACGCGCTGGAATCGGTGGCCGGATTCGGCCGTTACACTCACGGAGAGGCAGTTGCCTGGGGTATGGCGTGTGCGCTGGACCTCGGAGTCGCTCTCGGCATCACCGAGCCGGACTACGCGGCACGGGCCCGGATGCTGATCGAGCGGTACGGCTTTGTGCTGCAGGTGGAGGGCATAGAAGTCGACGCCCTGCTGCAGGCGATGCAGCACGACAAGAAAGTGCGTTCCGGTACGCTGCGCTTTGTACTGCAGCGAGGTCTCACCCAAACCGAGCTTGCTCCGGTAGCCGAGCGGACGGTTCGCGCGGTCCTGCGTGCGCGTATCCGATAGTGCTGCAACCCCGTGAATGCCGGATCACCCGCCGTGTGCGTGGCCAACCGGCTCGCCGTCGGTAGACCGCTGCGGCCGGGGGTTACGGCTGGTCTTCTATGATTTCGTTCAGCCGGCGGTAGCTGCGGTTGATGCTGTCTACGCACTCCCGGGCGGTCCGTTCCCCCAGTTCATCGGTCAGTTCCTCCAGTGATGCCAGACTCTCGTAGACCGCGGTAAAGAAATTGCGCGTCGGCTTGAACCAGTACGTGCCGGAGTCATCGTTCTGTAATGAGAGAAATCCCAGCGCGGGAGTACTCTTCTTCAGGCGCGTGACGCCGAGTACCAGCGGCAGCGCAGCACACAGCTGCGTGAGCTCCTCACGGGCATAGAAACTGCGCTTGCGTGGCCATTCGTCAACGTGGGCCTGCTCAGGGTCAATCCAGCGCACTATCCTGAATATCTCGTCTATCCGGCTGCCTGAGAGCAGTTCGCCGTGGACGGTCACGAGCCGGGCGCGTACCCCGCCCAGATGCGGCGGAGGCACGAAATCGAGTCCCCGTACCACCGGAGCAAACTCGCGCCACGGCAGCAGCGCGATCTTTTTCTTGCCTTTCAGCGGCTGCAACCGGAACACGCGCCCGCCGATCTGAACCTGCCACGTTGTGTCACGCCGGCTCTTCTCCGGCCGCCCGGCGGCAGCCGCTTCGGTGCGCCTGCCCGTCTCGGGCCTGCCGCCGGCCGTCAGATCGCCGGCGAGCGCCGCTGAGATCCGTGCCAGCCACTCGCGCTGCAGCGGCGAAACCGAGCGCGCGAACATTTTGCTGGTGCGTACAATTTCTCCCGCTACGATGTAATCCGGATTCTCGCGGAACATCACCGATCCGGGATGGATCTGGATGCGGGCCGCGGTAAGGCTGCGGTACTGGCCGCGGCCGGTGCGTGCGCAGACAAACTGAATCAGTCCGCGTGCCACGGCACACAGATAGTCGGACAGGTTGCCGCCGTGGACAATCGGGATACCCAGTGCCGCGACAATCTCTTCGAGCTGAATCTTTATGTTGTGAATCTCGGCCATTGTTCGCGCGTCGAGGTACCGTCGCTCGCAGAACTGCTCGCGTTTGTCACTCGAGAGGTACGCCTGGTAAAGCTTCAGGTAGGATACGAAATCACCCAGATCATCGCGGTACTGGTGGTGCGCTTTGCGCGCGGCGGTCTCCTCGCCCTGCGGCAACAGAAAAGGAGTGTTGGCAGAGAGGAAGGCGGTTGCGATCAGTACCTCCTCGATAATCTCGGGGTAACGTCGGATCGCCTCCACGATCATACGGGAGTGGCGTGGTATCAGCGGAAAGACGGCCATCATGCGTCCGATTTCGGATAGACCGTTGTCATCGCTGAGCGCATCGAGTGACCGCAGAGTCTCCACTGCGCCGGCAATCGCACCGCGGCCCGGAGACGAGATGAAATCGAACGACGTGAACTCGCTGATGCCCAATTCCGCCATCCGCAGCACCACCTCGGACAGGTCGGTGCGGTAGATCTCCTCGAGGGTGAACAGCGGTCTATGCTCGAAATCATCGCGCTGGTAGAGACGGTAACAGATGCCCGGACGGGTACGTCCGGCGCGCCCGCGGCGCTGGTTGGCCGATGCTCTGGAGACCGGTCCTTCTTCGAGCGCCGAGGTAAAGGTGCGCGAGTTGTAGTAGTTCATCTTGGCCAGCCCGCTGTCGATTACGGTGGTAATGCCGTCGATGGTCAGGCTGGTCTCGGCAATATTGGTTGCCACCACCACCTTGCGTTTGCCCGGCGGTGGAGGTGGGAAGACCAGATCCTGCTCCTCCCTGCTCAGGCGGCTGTAAAGCGGAAGGATGTGCAAGCTGCGACGAATCGGCAAACCGTGCAGGAGTGCAATACAGTCCTTGATCATCTGTTCGCCGGAGAGGAAGATCAGTACGTCTCCGGGCCGTTGCTCCTCCTCGGTCTTGAGCATGATCTCTCCGATTTTGTACAGCAGGGCCTCGTAACTGCTCGACAGTGGTGCGTCATAGATCACGGTTACCGGGTACATGGGCGCGTCGATCCGTACTACGGGGCAGGAGTCGAAGTACTGTGCGAAGAGCTCTGCGTTGATCGTAGCTGACGATATAACCACCCGGAAGCCCGGCCGCTCCTCGATGACACGCTTGAGCAGGCCCAGTATGAAATCGATGTTCAGGCTGCGCTCGTGTGCCTCGTCGACGATGATTGTGCTGTAATGTGACAGCATGTAGTCAGCTTTCATCTCCTGCAGCAAGATTCCGTCGGTCATGATCTTGATGCGGGTGCCGACATCGGTGGTGTCCTCGAAGCGCATCTTGTAAGCCACCAGGCGATCCGAGCGCTGAAGCTGGCGCGCCAGAAACTGCGACACCGACACCGCGGCAATGCGTCGTGGCTGCGTGATACCGATGATGCCACTGCCGCTGTAGCCCGCTTCGTGCAGAATCAGAGGAAGCTGAGTTGTCTTGCCGCTGCCGGTAGGACTCTCTACGACTATCACCGGGCTGTCGGTCAGTGCGGCAAGGATCCGGTCCCGCTGTTGGTAGACCGGCAGATCACGCGGATTCATGCCCTGCGCTCAGCGCCCGATGATCCGGCGCACCGTTTCGACGGCGTTCTGCGGCGTCAATCCGTCGTAGTTGGCTCTGGTAGCCAGATCCTTGACGGTGACGACGCCGGAATCGCGCTCTTCGGGACCGCAGATGACGGCCACCGGAATGCCCTTCCTGGCAGCAAAACTGAACTGGGCGGCGAGTTTGCGTGTTTCGGGATAGACTTCCGCTGAGAAGCCGGCGTTACGCAACTGCTCGGCGAGCGCGTGGTAGTGGCCCATATCGCCGCTGTCAAAGGCCAGTACCAGCACGTCGACCGCCGCCGGCTCCGCATCGTGCTGGCCAAGCTCCTCAAGCGCCGTCAGCAGACGGTCCAGCCCGATGGACGAACCAACTCCCGGAAGCTGTTCCTTTGTATAGAGCGACGCCAGGTCATTGTAGCGGCCGCCGGAACAGACCGAGCCGATCTCGGGCGCACGGTCCAGAAAGGTCTCATAGACAATACCGGTGTAGTAATCGAGTCCTCGCGTGATTGACGGATCAAGCCGAACGTGGTCCGCTATGCCCACCGCGGCGCAGGCGCGTAGTACCGCTTCCAGCCTCCCGGTATCACCATCATCGTGCCCGGCCAGAGCTACCAGTGACGTCAGAACCTCGGCGGGCGATCCATCGGCGGTGATAAACATCAGAACCTGCGCGGCGCGCTGCAGATCGAGCAACTGCGTCAGTTCTTCCCGGACCGCTTCCTCGCCGGATTTCTTGATCTTGTCCACCACGCGCAGCACCTCGCCCGCTCTGTCGCCAACTCCAAGGGTTTCCAGAAAGCGATTGAAGATCCCGCGATGGGACAGATGGATGCGGAACTCGCGTACGCCGAGCGCCTGCAGCGAGCGGACCATCAGCAGCAGAATCTCAAAATCGGCCGAGGCGCAGTCAACGCCGACAATATCGAAATCGCACTGGGTGAACTCACGATAGCGCCCGCGCTGCGTGTTCTCTCCGCGAAACACCTTGGCAATGTGGTAACGCTTGAACGGAAGGTAGAGTTCAGCGCGATGCTGCGCCATGTAACGCGCAAACGGCACGGTCAGGTCAAAGCGCATCGAAACATCACGGCCGCCGTTATCTTCAAACCGGTAGATCTGTTTGTCGGTCTCGCCACCGCCTTTTCCCAGCAGTACGTCGGTGTATTCCAGTACCGGCGTATCGATCGGCAGGAATCCGTATCGGCGAAAAACCTGCTCCAGAACGGTCTGCACCGCCTTGCGGCGGCTCTCCTGTGCCGGCAGGAAGTCTCTGAAACCTTTCAGTATCCGGGGTTCGATTCTCTGATTCATAGCTGCCTCTCACTATGCCGCGTTCGAGTCGCTCTTGCAAGACACGGACTCTCCAACACAGGGGCAGCACCCACGGAAGCCGGTCGGCTGAATGTTGACTACCTGAAGTGATTGCTTTACAAAATATGTTTGACGGAGGCGCCTATGAACTTTACATGGTCACTGTTCGTGGACCTCGGTGTGATTTCGGCCGCCCTGATTGCCGCAACCCTGATTCGGGCCAAAGTGCGGTTCTTCCAGCGTTATCTGATACCCAACGCGCTCACCGCGGGGTTCATTCTGCTGCCGCTCTACAATTACGTCTTCCCGTTGGTCGGGATTACGTCTGCGGGCCTCGGAGAGCTTGCGTATCATCTCTTGAGCATCTCGTTTGTTGCCATGGCGCTGCGCAAGGCACCTCCAAGAGAGGCGCGCGGCGACAGCCGAATCTTTGCAACCAGTGTGGCGGTGCTGTCGCAGTACGCGTTGCAGGCTGCGCTGGGGTTGCTGCTGACGCTGGTCTTCATCCTGACGGTTATGCCTCAGCTCTACCACTCGTTCGGCTTCCTGCTGCCGCTCGGTTTCGTCCTCGGGCCGGGGCAGGCGTTTGCCATTGGAACGGGCTGGGAGGTCTCCGGAATTGCCGGGGCCGGCAGCGTAGGCCTTACGTTTGCCGCGCTGGGATTCATCGTGTCGTGCTTCGGCGGTGTGTTTCTGATCAACTACGGCATCAAGCGCGGATGGCTCGAGCCACGGTTTGTCGAGGTTCTCAAGGCGCAAGGCATCAAGAGCGGCGTATATGCGCGCGATGCGGCCAAGCCGGTGGGTTCCAACCTGACCACCGAGACCGAGGCTATCGACTCAATGACGTTCAATACCGCAATTGTACTGCTGTGCTACTTTGCTGCATATCTGTTCCTGCAGGCTATGACCGGGCTGCTGTCGCTGGTAGGACCCCTGGGCCAGGAACTGGCAGTAAACCTGTGGGGCATCAGTTTCATCTTTGCCTCACTCATCGGCCTGCTCTTCAAGGCGATCTTCTTCGGTCTGAAGGTCGAATACGTTCTTGACAACCCGACTCTGAATCGTATCGCAGGACTCTCGGTGGATGTGATGGTTGCCAGTGCGATCGCCGCCATCTCGGTGGTCGTGGTGTCGCGCTTGATCGTGCCGATCCTGGTGCTGTCGGCGGTTGGAACAGTGGTGGCGCTGTTGACCGTTCCATGGATCTGCTCGCGCATTTTCGGTGATCACCAGTTCCACCGTATGCTGATTGTGTTCGGCGTGTCCACGGGAACGCTCTCAACGGGGTTGGCGCTGCTGCGGGTCGTCGATCCTGATTTCGAGACACCGGTGGCATCCGATTACGCCTATGCGTCCGGAATTACCTTTGTGCTGGCAATCCCGTTCATCCTCTCCATCAATCTGCCGGTGCGCGCGTTTGTGACGGGGAATATGGTGTTCTTCTGGATTGCGGTGGCGGTGAGTATCGGGTATCTGCTGTTTGTGCTTGTCAGCTATATCCTGCTGTCACGCAGACGGGCGTTTGCGCGCCCGGCCGCGATATGGCTTGGACAACCCGGTGCGGTGATGGCTCCCCGGTCGGCTTGAACGTGTGTTTGCCGTGTATCTGTGGCAACGGCTGGTCCGCCCTGCTCTTTGATCTGACAATGCATCCGCTGGAAGCGCTGAGACTGCGCCGCCGCCGCCGCCGTCTGGTTCGCCGCGCCACCGGACGGGTTCTGGAGGTGGGAACCGGTACCGGCGTCAATCTGCCGTTCTTCGGTTGGGACCAGATTGACGAACTGACGCTGGTTGACCTGGCCTTCCCGCCCGGCGTGCGACGGTACGGCTTTCCGGACGGAATCACGGTGCGCTTCTGCGAGCAGAGCGTTGAAGAGCTTCCATTTGCCGATAATTCGTTTGACTCGGTGGTTTTCAGCCTGCTGTTCTGTACCGTGACCGACAACCGCCGCGGGCTGGCTGAGCTCTATCGTGTGCTGGCGCCCGGTGGTCGTGTCTGTTTCATTGAGCACGTATTGCCGCGGCACCCGCTGCTGCGTATACCGATGCGCGCCGCCAACCCGCTCTGGCGCCGTTTCAGTAACGGATGCAACCTGACGCGTGACACGGTTTTGCTGCTGCAGGAGGCGGGGTTTGCCATCGAGCAGCTCGAGCATCACGCCGGCGGAATCCTGGTTTCCGGTACGGCGCTCAAGCCGGCGGCTGATCCACCACAATGGGTCTGTTCAGTTTCGGGAGAGCATGAAGATGCAGCTACGGCATAATCTCTTCACCCGCAGCGGGTGGGAGATTGAGGAGCGCGAGTTCGTTGCTGACGATCTCGTTAACAACGGGAGCAGCTACATGGTCGGCAACGGTTACCTCGGTTACCGGGGTACGTTCGCCGAATGGACCAGCAGCCAGTATGTGGGATGCACGGTCAGCGATACGTACGACACCGCCGACGGAACGTGGAAGGAGCTCTGTAACGTTCCCAACGGACTCTACCTGCAACCGTTGGTAGGCGGTGAGCGTCTGTCGCTCTTTGACGGATCTATCGAGCATTATCGGCGCAGTTTGAACTTCCGCTACGGTGTCCACTCGCGTGAGCTGCGCTGGCTGGCGGCCGGGGGCGCCCGGGCCGAAGTCAGCGACAGTCGCTTTGCCAGCTACGCCGATCTGCACCTGATTGCGGCCCGTTGCGTGATCAGCAGTCGGCAGCCGGTGACCATCAGGCTGGGTATCGACTCAGAGGTGTGGAGTCTGCACGGTGAGCACTTCAGCAGTTTCAATCCCGTGGTTCAGGGCGACCATTTGCTGGTGGAAGCGGTCACCAGCGAGCACGCGGATCGCGTAGCGGTCGCTCACTCTCATCGCGTGATCAGCGACGCGCAACCCGTACGGGTGGAGCAACGGCAAGAGGTACGCAGCGTATATCGGGAACTCGGTTTTGCACCCGGCAAGGGCGACATAGCAATCGAGTGCTTCATGGTTGTGTATACATCCAACGATCTCGAAGACCCGGTCGCCGCGGCCGTCGCCGGCCTGCGCGACGCCGCGGCCGCCGGTTATGAAGCGCTCTATGCCGACCACTGTGGTATCTGGGACCGTGCGTGGCAGAAGAGCGCGATCGAAATCGACGGTGATCCGCGCGCCGAAACGCTGGTGCGTTACAACACGTATCACAACCTCATAGCAACGCCGGCCCACACCGACCACCTGCCGATCGGTGCGCGTGGTCTGTCGTGCCAGGCGTACCAGGGTGCGGCGTTCTGGGACCAGGAGATCTTCAATTTGCCGATGTTCATCTTCACCGACCCGTCGGTGGCGCGCAGGATCCTCACCTATCGCTACCGCACCCTCGACGGAGCGCGCAAAAAGGCCCGTGATCTCGGTTATCGCGGCGCTTTCTACGCCTGGGTCAGTGGAGATACCGGAGAGGAGATCTGCCCATCGTACTTCTTTGTTGATGTGTTGTCGGGGCGCAGGATCCGGAATCACTTCAACGACTGGCAGATACATGTCTCACCGGATATTGCCTATACTGTCTGGCGTTACTATACGGTCACCGGGGACTGGGAGTTCATGCTTCAGTACGGCGCCGAGATGGTCTTTGAGATTGCGCGCTTCCTGGTTTCGCACGCCTACTTCAAGCGCGACAAGAACCGCTTTGAGTTCATTCGCCTGCTCGGCCCCGACGAGTATCATGAGAACGTCGACAACAACGTGTTCACCAACTTCATGGCGCGCCACGCCGTCGGAATAGCACTGCAGACCTGGCAGACGCTGCAGGAGCGGGCGCCCGACAGGCTTGATGAGCTGGTCGGGGCGATCGGCATGGACAGGGACGAAGTCCGGGAGTGGCGTGCGATGCACGAGCTGATCTACATTGCTCCGGTTGATCCGCAGACCCGGCTGATAGAGCAGTTCGACGGTTTCTTCGATCTGGAGGATATTCTGCCCGAAGCGCTGCAGGAGCGGTTGATCAATCCGGGCGAGTACTGGGGCTGGCCCAACGGCATAGCGGTGGAGACCCAGGTGTCCAAGCAGGCCGATGTAGTGCAGCTCTTTATGCTGCATCCGGACGTCTACGAGCTGGAGACCATGAAGGCCAACTACGATTACTACGCTCCGCGTACGCAGCACGGATCATCGTTGAGCTTTTCCGTCTATGCTATCGTGGCCGCCTGGCTCGGTTATCGGCAGCAAGCCTACGACTTTTTTGTGCGTTCGGCTACGGTTGATCTGTTCAGTACCAGTAAGGCGGTCAGCGGCGGCACCTTCATCGGGGGAATCCACACCGCGGCGTGCGGCGCCGCGTGGCAGATAGTAGTTATGGGATTTGCGGAGATGCGGCTTGCCGATGCAGAGCTGCGGTTCTCACCGCGACTGCCGGCGCAGTGGCACTCGCTGCGTTTCTTCCTGCAGCTGCGCGGAGCGATGCTCAGCGTGGAGGTTTCACACAGTGCCGTAACCGTCAGTTCCGCCGCCTCGAGTGCGGAGACTGTTGCGATTGCGGTGTTTGATGCTCGTTCCACCGTTGAGCCCGGCGGTAGCTGCACGATTCGATTTGCTGATCCGGTGCAGCGGTAGTATACTACCAATAGAGGGAAGGGGGTGAAACGTATGGAAGCGATCGACGCCTACACACCGGCCGCCTCAAATATCGCTGCGGTCGAACCAAACCCGGCTGCCGAGGCCGCGGCCCAACAGCAACCGCCTCCGGCTGAATCCGGCGCACCGCCCGCCGAACCGGTCTCGGACCCTCAGGTAGGGCAGGTTGTCGACGAATACGCCTGATTAACCACGGGGCGGCGCGGCCGCAATCGCGCAACAACGGTTTGGTCGCCTATACTCCGGCGCTGCAGCGCCCGAAGCGCACCGTCAGGGCTTACCTGGCCTGCTGCTGGGTGCGCGGCGTGAATATGGCCTGAAATATCCTGTCGCGAACCGGTTCGCGAATTGAAGTGAACCGCAAATGAAGCGTGTTCCCGTTATGCGACGTACGGATGACCTCACCGATCACCTGCAGGCGCTCCGCCAGGCCGGTTGAGAATCGCAGCTCGAGGCGGTCACCGGATCTGAATTGCTGCCCCGGATTCTGCATGCTGGCGCCGCCGCCGCCAAGGTCCTCGATCGTCGATTGCAGTGCCGCCTGGTCTGAATCCGCGCGCCTGACCAGTACCGGCATCTTGACGTTACGCCGGAAATACTTGCGCTTCTGATACCGCGTCAGGGTTTCCGAATGGCGCAGGGAGAGCACGTTGTCCTCGATGTTCTGTACCAGCGTGTGGATCCGAAAGATGCCCGTGTGGCTCTGGTAGAAGACGTCGACCGACGAACCGGTGCGGAAGTGCGCCCCGGGTGGCACGACTACACGGAAGGCGTGAGGCTCAGGTGCCATAACACGTCCACGCACCGGGCGCTCTCCTTTGAGCCGGCGCACAAAGACCGTGCTGCCTTCGGGGAGATGGACTGTTGAACTCGGAGCTTTTTCGCGATTCTGGGCAAAGCCCAATTGCAGCCGCAGCGCGGCAATGGCGTCGGCCGGGGCCTCATCCTGTTCCAGCAGCTTCTGCGCACACGAGTTGAACATCCACTCGTTCTCCAGCAGGAGATACTTGTCTTCAGAGTTCGGCAGGTAGAGCGCCATGCGTTCCAGCAGCGACTGCCATGACGGAGGTATTTTGAGCTGATCAGTCTTCTCATCGTAGGCAGCCTGCGCGCGGCGGCTGCGTTCGCGCCGATAGCGACGCTGCTCAACGCGAGTGTAGACCCACAGCCCGCCTATCAGCAGCACGACACCGCCCAGCACAATTGCCAGCTCCAGCGGGCGTGCACGATATGCCTCCATAACGCGCCGAATAACTTCGCGTTGTACATCTTGCACCTGAAGCAAATACATGCTACCTCGATACAGAGTATAGCACGAAAGGTGGCGCTATGTTGCTCGCGATCGATATCGGCAATACCAACATCGTTATTGGAGTGTTTCGTGACGCTGCGGTTGAGTGCCACTTCAGGCTGCAGAGCGTGCACGACCGTATGGCCGACGAATACCGCTTGATCATGTCGGGACTGCTGCGCGAGGCAGGCGTTGATCCGGGCCGCATCGCTTCGGTTGTGATTTCCAGCGTTGTGCCGGCATTGACGGAATCACTGGCAGCCGCAGCCATGCAGCTGGCCGAAGTTCCGGTGCTGGTGGTGCGTCCCGGTATCCGGCTGAATATCACCATTGACATTGGTAATCCGGCGGAACTCGGCAGTGATCTGGTTGCCAACGCGGCGGCGGCCTACGCTCGATTGGGCAGCGGCTGCATCGTGGTGGATTTCGGAACTGCGCTGACCTTTACCGCGGTCTCTTCGGACGCTCGCATCCTGGGTGCAGCTATTGCGCCGGGGCTCAACACAGCAGTCTACGCGCTGTCAACCGGGACGGCGCAGTTGCCGGAGATCGACCTCGGTGAACCGCAGACCGCCATCGGTACCGACACCGCCGGGGCACTGCGCGCGGGAATAGTGCTGGGCTACGAGGGGCTGGTGACCCACGTGGTCACCCACATGAAGCGTGAGATGGGCGGGAAGGTCCACGTGATTGCAACCGGAGGACTCTCGGAGCGCATGGCCAGACGGTTGACGGTAATTGACAGCGTCGATCCATGGCTGACGCTGGACGGACTCCGCGTGATTGCCGAGCTCAACCAGGACAGCAGGTGACCGGCTAGTGTCAGCCCGACGACACTACCGTTACCCGGGATGCAATCCGTAGTGATCAGGTACCCGTGGCGCCGTTCAGCAGCACCTTGAGCTGCTGGGCGTCCAACTGCTCGTTTTCCAGCAGCGCATCGGCGATCCTGTCGAGCAGCTTGCGGTGTTCAGTCAGCACCTCCTTGGCGGCTTTGTAGGACTTGCGCAACAGGCTCTGTATCTCCTCATCGATCTGTCGCGCGGTTTCTTCCGAGTATTCACGCTGCTGCGACAATTCCTCGCCCAGGAAGACGTTTCTGCGCTGGCTGCCCGAAGAGAAAGTGCCGAACCTGTCACTCATGCCCCAGTCGGTGATCATCTTGCGCGCCAGACGGGTTGCCTCGCGGAAGTCGTTCTCTGCACCGCTGGTAACCGACTTGAACACCAGCTCCTCGGCCACCCGACCGCCGAGCATAACCACGATTCTGTCCTGCAGGTACTCTTTGCTGTAGAGATACTTCTCCTCGGCCGGGAGTTGCTGCGTGACACCCAGCGAGTTTTCGCGCGGGATGATGGTGACTTTGAACAGCGGATCGGTATTCGGCAGGATAGCCGCGGTCAGTGCGTGCCCTGCCTCGTGATACGCAATGATCTTGCGCTCATTGCCGTTGATGGTGAGGTTCTTGCGTTCGAGACCCAGCAACACCTTGTCGCGGGCCAGTTCAATGTCCCTTTCGGTAACCGTTTCGCGTTGATCCCGGCCCGCCAGCAGCGCGGCTTCGTTGAGCAGGTTCTGAAGGTCGGCTCCACTGAACCCCGGTGTGCCTTTGGCGATAGTCTCGAGATCGACATCGTCGGCCAGCGGTTTGCCGCGCGCATGAACTTCCAGGATCTCCTTGCGATCCCTGACCGACGGCAGGTCAATGGTGATGCGCCGATCAAAGCGGCCCGGGCGCAGCAGAGCCGGGTCGAGGATATCCGGCCGATTGGTGGCCGCAACCACTATGGTGGAATCGTTGGGTTCAAATCCGTCCAGCTCGGAAAGCAGCTGGTTGAGCGTCTGTTCGCGTTCATCGTGACCGCCGCCCAGGCCGGCACCCCGGTGGCGGCCGACAGAGTCAAGCTCGTCGATAAAGATGATTGCCGGAGCGCGTTTCTTGGCGTCCTGAAACAGGTTGCGTACACGGGACGCTCCTACACCAACAAACATCTCCATGAAGTCCGAACCACTCATACTGTAGAACGGAACTCCGGCCTCACCGGCAATGGCGCGCGCAATCAGCGTCTTGCCGGTTCCCGGCGGTCCAACCAGCAGCAGCCCCTTGGGTGTCTTGGCGCCAATCTTCTGGAAGCGGTTGGGGTGCTTGAGGAAATCCACCACCTCCATAATCTCTTCCTTGGCTCCGTGCAGGCCGGCCACGTCCTTGAACGTGGTCTTCTCCTTTTCGGTCTTCTCGTACAGCTTGGCCTTGTTCTGGCCGACGCTGAAGATGTTCTTGCCCTGGCTACGCATGTTGCGAAACAGTGCGAACCCTATCCATACCAGGATGAGCAACGGCAGGAAGTTCATCAGTAGCGCGAAAAACGACACCGGCTCCTGCGCGGGACGGGTGTAGACCGTCACGTTGTGCTGGCGCAGCTTATCCATTACTTCGGCGTCACCAAAAGAGGGAACGTAGGTGTAGACCGCCGTTCCGTCCGTCATCAGACCGCTGTCGTCGACCGGCCGGTCCAGCGTGGCGTCGATGCGGTAGCCCGAAATGCTGACTTCGCGCACATTGCCGCGATCGATTTCGTCCAGGAATCGGGTGTAGCTGATCTCGGCGCCGCGCTGGGCGGTACCGGTGAACATCGTTGTGATGAAGGGCAGGAACAGCAGCAAAGGAAGCAAAATATAGAGCCAGCGGCGGTCGGGGCCGCCAAAGGGAGAACGCGGCCCTCCATTATCGCCCTGCCGGGGCGGCTGCTTGTTCGGTTGCTGGTTGTCCATGCGCGTACCAATCTCCGTAGTGGGTGCTCGATGTCCGCTATAAGATACTAAGATGGCATCAATAAATCCAGTCGGTCGCAGGGCTGCACAGGGTTCATTGCGGGAGCTCGGTTCTCAGGCGCGGGAGGTGTGCAGGGTAGTGCTGCCGGATGAAGGCGACCAGTTTCTCACGCACTTCACAGCGCAGGTCCCAGAGCGTTGGAGAGTCTCTGGCGGTCATCAGCGCCCGCAGCTCCAGCGTATACTCCCGTGAGTCGGTCACCTGCAGAACACAGACTTCACGGTCCCACAGCGGCGACTCCTCGAGGATCTCGCGCAGTTTATCGCGCAATTCGGACACCGGAAAGGTGTAATCGACGTAGAGGAAGACCGAACCGAGCATATCTGCCGATACTCTGGTCCAGTTCTGAAACGGCTTCTCGATGAAGTAGCTGACCGGTACCACGAGGCGCCGTCGATCCCAGATTCTGACCACAACGTAGGTGAGCGTAATTTCCTCGATACGACCCCATTCGCCTTCCACAATCACCACGTCGTCGATTCTGATCGGCTGAGCCAGCGCAACCTGCAAGCCGGCCACAATCAGACCCAGCGTCTTTTGCGCCGCGAATCCGGCAATCAACCCGAGAATGCCGGCGGATGCCAGCAGCGTCGTACCGATCTGCCGCACCGGATCGAAGGTCAGCAGCAGCGCGGCAATGCCGAACACCAGCAGGAACGCCGCCAGAATGCGCCGGATAACACGGATCTGTGTATGAACCTTGCGCGCCTTGAGGTTGTCTTCTACATCGACGTTGAAGCGGCTCAGCAGCGAGTTTTCGATCACCGCCAGCGTGCGAAACGCCGCCCAGAGTGCACCGCTGATCAATACTACGCGCAGTGTGTTGTCGTATAAGACGGCCGCGGCTTCCGGCATCGGCACCAGCGGCGAAATAAGGGCCAGCACTACCGCCGGGAAGACTACTCGCAGCGGGCCGCGGCTGCGCTCCAGCAGTGCCGCGCCAATCTCGGAATCGTGGCGCCGCACAATTGGGCGGGCGACCGCGCGAAGCAACTCCGCGCCGATCAAAGCCAGCAACAGTGCGATCACAACAACTGACGACGACACGATCGACTGTGGAGCCTCGTTGAGCCAGACGGGCAGCCGGGGGGTCACGATGTGCCCCCGGTTCCGGTCTGGTCGTCGTTGATGAAGGCAAGGATCGCCGCGGCGGTCTCCTTTGCGATGGAGTCCGAGGCGGCAAAGTCGTTGTGCCCGATTCCGCGCTGTTGATCGAATACGTACTCGTGCGCCCCAAGCATCCGTGCAAACTGCTGCGTTGCCGCCGGGTCAACAATCCTGTCGGCCCGGCTGTAGACGGCCAGCGAGCGCTGGGGCAGGGGGGCAGTGAAGGCGGCAACGGGAAACCACTCGCTGTTGAACAGGATGCCTTGCAGTTCAGGAGACTCGGGGACCGCGCGCCTGAACCAGCGCTTCTGGTCTGCCAACCGGGTGGCGGGAGAAAAGAACCTCGGCCGTACCACGAACTGCGGCAGGAGACGAAAACGTATCAGGAACCGGAGTATCGGATTGACGCTTCCGGCTCGACCGCCGAACGGCGCGGCTATCACGACCAGATGCGACACGATTGCCGGATCGACCCGGGATGCTGCCAGCGCACACAGAATTCCGCCCAGGCTATGCCCCACCAGTGCAACCGGTCCGGCTGCCGCGTGCGAGCGCGCCAGCTGTTCGATCTGCGCAGCTATTTGCTGCGGAGAGGTGCCTTCAAAATCCGGCGCTGCAACCGTCTCGACGCCGCGTTGCAGGTGCGGCTGCAGCTTCTCCCAGAACGATCCGCGCACGCCGTAACCGTGAACCAGCAGGATGCTACCCACCATGCGCAATGCTCCCTCGGCTGGCAGGTACATCACTGCGCACGTACCAGTGCCGGTCGCGCGCGAAACGTTCGATCTGGTGCTGGACTTCGACGACCGGTTCACGGTATGGCGCACTTACGGTTATGCGGGTCTTGTACTCCGGATTACGGCTGACCGGATAGGAGCCGATCGAAACTTCGGTGTGTGTCCGCTGCAGCTGTTCCAGCCACTCGGCAAACAGCACCTCCTCGGCATCCAGATAGACCGCCGCGTCCCAGGCGGGCGTGAGTTCCGGCAGCAGTGCGATCAGCCGCGGTATTTTGTCCTGCAGCGCCCGAGGTAGCCCCGGCAGCATGAAGCAGTTACGCTTGCGGATGATCGGCCAGCCGCCGTCCTCACGGCCGATGACCTCTGATCCCTGCGGAAGCATCGCCATCCGTCTGATACCGGAGGTCAGCCGGTTGTTGTGTGCCGCGCTGAGAAATGCCAGCATGTCGCTGTTGGCTTGCAGTGGAACACCAAAGGCCGCCGCGACGCCCGCGTGAGTGAGATCGTCGTGCGTCGGGCCAACCCCGCCGGTAGTTACCACGAAGGAATAGTGTTCCATAAGCTCCCTCACGGTGCGGGAAATCAGCGCCACGTCATCACCGATGACGCGTACCTCGCACGGAGGATAGCCGGCGCGCGAGAAACGATCGATCATGAACGGCAGATTCTCGTCCACAACCTTGCCACTGAGGATTTCATCACCAATGATCACAAGTGCTAACACGCTGTTTCTGGTTATACTGAACCGTCTCACCATACGTCAATAAGCAAGACCGTCTGAGCCTCCGGATCTGCCGCTGACACTGGCAGAACGGGAGCGAACATCTTATGATATAGATAATGGGTGATCCACGAGTGGTCTTTGTGGACAGTGACAGTGGCACACTGAAAACGATCTCCCGTATCCTGCATGGCCGGCCGTATGAGTGCGCGCTCTTCGATAACGCGGCAGACGCTCTGACGTATCTGCAGCAACACACGGTTGACCTGGTGGCCAGCGAGTTGAACCTGCCGGAGGTCGACGGGCTGGCGTTACTGCGGCACGTTGAACATCGTTGTCCAGATACCGTCCGTGTGGTGCTGGTTGCGGCCGAGGATCGCGAGACGTTGCTCTCGGCGATTGCCGCCGGTCTGGTCCAGCGGTACGTTCCCAAACCGTGCAGCGGGGTCGAACTGCTCTCGGTGGTTGAGCAATCGGTTAGTCTGTGTCTCCTGCGCAACCGTTACGCGCAACTGACGCGCGAGCAGGTACAGCGCGGCGTTGCGGCAGGATGCGGGCGCGCTGAGCGCCAATTCTCGCTCGCTCAGGCGCTGAGGCTGCCGGTACGTTCGATTGGCGCGGCGGTGCTGCTGGCCAGCGTACAACTGCGCGACGAGGACCCGATGCATGACGAACTCAAGCGCTGCCTCGATACGGTTCTCGAGAGCGCGGCTGTTCTTCAGAAACTGATCGTCGAGATCACCACGCATCCGCAGGAGGCCGCATTGTTCAGCGGCCGGTGCGTTGATCCGTACCGCATCATGGAGACCCGCAACGGACTGTCGTGAACCCGTCATGTGCGCCGCCGCATTCACTTCAGCGGTAGAAGCGTGTTCAGGTGCCCGACCTGTTGCCGCTCGTGCCGGTTGATGCGCTCGATATTGCTCTCCATCACGGCGCGCAGCCGCTGATCGTAGAAATAGTGCAGGCTGCGGTTGACGACCGCGCGGAACCCGCGGCGAATCTTGTGCGGTGAGCCGGCGCCCGGATCGAATGTCGCAATACCGTTATGAATCGACCATTCGATTGGCGCGTAGTAGCAGGCGTTGAAATGGAGGTTGTCGATGTAGCGGTCGGCGCCCCAGTATCGACCGACGAGGTGGTCGTGTTTGTGCACCAGGAACGATAGTCCCACCGGATTGTTCCGCATCGGCACGAAGGCAGCCACAAACAGCAGCCGATGCCGGTAACGCGCCGCGAGACCTTCAAAGAAGGGTCGATCGAGAAACTTGGCCGCCCACGGACCGAACTGCTCGTTGGTGTGCTCATAGTAGTCGTACATCAGCGAGAACCACGAATCCGGCGCGGCCTCGGCACGTACTGTGTCGATAACAACCCCGGCGGCGTCCAGTGAGCTGCGCTCACGACGGATGTTGCGTCGCTGGTTCTTGTTGAACGCCAGAAGATAGTCATCAAAACAGGAAAAGCCGCTGTTGTGCCACAGGTAACTCTGGTGTTCCCAGGCGCTGAATCCCGCGTCGATCGGGTACTGCGACCAATCCGGTTCTGTGAACAGGAAACTGGTGCCGTGCAGTTTGTTGTCACGGCAGAATCGATGGATGACGTCGAGCATTATCGCGGTCATGAGGCGTTGATCGAAGTCATCGGCGATCAGGAAGCGGTAGCCGACTGACGGAGTCGCGGGACTCATACCGACAAGCTTGGGGTAGTAACCCACACCCAGTTGCTCGGCGACATCGGCCCATGCAAAGTCAAACACGAACTCACCCATGCTGTGCGTTTTGACGTACAGCGGTGCCGCGCCCACCAGGCGCCCCTGGTGGCTCAGTGCAAGATGAACCGGAATCCAGCCGTTGTGCGGCTGGATACTGCCGGAGGCCTCGAGCTGGTAGAGCCACTCCCATTCCAGAAACGGCGTCTTCAGAGGCCGGGCCAGTCGGTCCCACGCCTCACGATCGATCTCGCCGATTGCCGCGTGCCACTCAACCGCAAGCTGAAGCTCCCGTGGATCCGAATTCTGATCGCTCACGCACTTAATGTACCAGGATGCGGCCCGCGGGCAAACTCCATGGAAACTGGTGCCGGATTTGTCTTTTTAAGCAGCCGGCGGTTTCGGTGCGTATACGGTGCGGAAGGAACCTGCACCATGCACACAATCAACTGCGCTGACCGCCAGATGCGCAAGAACATGGCCGAGCACGTGCGTGAGACCATTCGCCGGGGCCGCGGAAAGCCGGTGGTGCGCGCGCCCTGGCAGCCGGGTTGCTTTGTACCGCAGGCGGCGCTATATTGCCAGTGAAGGTCATTCATCCAGTCATAGACATCGGAGGCGCCATGTACCGGGACGATATCCCAGTATACGCCGAGCTGATCGTGAAGTCGCTTAATCTTGAGCAAGGGCAGCGTTTGTTGATCAAGAGCGAGCCGGTGCACTGGCCGCTGGTCAACGAGGTTGCGCGCAAAGCGTACGTCCGGGGGGCGAGCTTGGTGGAGGTGGAGAGCGAGCACGGTGAGCTGTATAAGGCGCGCGTCGAGAACTCGTCGCCGGACTATCTGGGTTTTCAGCCGCGCTATCAGAGCGTCCGCTATCAGGAGATGATCGACGACGGCTGGGCACTCGTGTCGATCAAGAATCCTGATGACCCGGATCTGCTCGCGGGGCTGGATGCGGCACGCAACCTGGCGGCGCGTAAGGCGCTGCTGGAGATCCAGCATCCGTGGCGCAAGCAACTGCAGTCCGACCGTTTCCCTTGGGTTGTTGTAGCCGCACCGACTCCCGCCTGGGCCGCCAAGATTCTGAATACCAGAGCCAATCAGGACGCGGTCGATCGACTGTGGCAGATCATGAAACCGATCCTGCGGCTTGACCGGCGTGACCCGTACCAGGCGTGGGTTGAACACAGCGACCGTTTGGCGGCCCGTGCCAGGATGCTTGACGCGCTGCGGGTCGCTGAACTGCACTTCGCGGGTCCGGGGACTGACCTGACCGTACGCCTCTGCGAGCAGGCGCGCTGGATCGGGGGGTCGGCAAAAACGCCGGCGGGGCGGCGCTTCTTTCCCAATATTCCGACAGAAGAGGTGTTCAGTGCACCGGATTGTCGGCTGACGCGCGGTGAGGTGTCCGTCACCCGGCCGGTGATGGTGATGGGCGAGCTGGTGGACCGCGCCTGGTTCCGTTTTGAAGAGGGGCGCGTCGTGGAGTGCAACGCCGCGCAGGGTCGTCCTGCGCTGGAATCCTTCCTGAAAGCTGACGGCGGCTCGCGGCTGATAGGTGAGATCGCGCTGGTGGATGTCGATTCGCCGATATTCAGAAGCGGTGCCGTTTTCTACAACATCCTCTTTGACGAGAACGCAGCCTGTCACTTTGCACTTGGATCAGCCTATCCGGGCTGCATTGACGGTTACCAGCAGCTGTCGCAAACACAGCGCGAAGCGCTCGGCGTTAACGAGAGCACCCAACACACGGACTTCATGGTCGGCAGTCAGGAGCTTACGGTCCGCGGGCGCAGTCACGACGGAACGTCGTTTGACGTCATGCTTGAGGGGCGTTTTGTGCTGTAGGGGAAGACGGTGGCCGTTGGACGCTCGGTTGACTGTTCGGCCGACGGCGTCTTGTTGACGGATGCCGCACCGATTTCGTACACTTTGAATGCTCCCGCGCTCGGGGGCAACGGGCAAGCCGACACTACCAAGGAGACCGCCTATGTTGCAGAACATATTGCCCGACGGAATTCGCGAACACATTGAGCGACACAACTGGCAGCAGCTGGCGCGTATTCGCGTCGGGTGGCCGGATTACGATATCGTAGCGCCGGAAGTTGCCGACTTCATGCGTGAACTGGACAAGCGCGACCGTGTCTTGTTCTTCCGAGCGTTGCCGCGCGATCTTGCGGTCGAGGTATTTGCCTATCTCGACTCGGATATGACCGATACGCTGCTGCATGAACTGACCGATGCCGAGACGCGCCACCTGCTGGCCGAACTCGACCCCGACGACAGAACCGCGCTGCTTGAGGAACTTCCCGGGCAGGTCACTCAGCGACTGCTCAACATGCTTTCGCCGGAAGACCTCAAGGAGGCGCGCAAGCTGCTCGGCTATCCCGATGAGAGTGTCGGGCGTATCATGATGCCCAACTACGTGGCGCTGCGGCCCGAATGGACCATCGCTGAAGCGGTCGACCACATCCGCCACTACGGACACGAGAGCGAGACACTGACCGTAGTCTATGTCACTGAGCACTCGGGCAAGTTGATTGATGCGTTGTCGCTGCAGCGCGTAGTGCTTGCCGATCCTGCCCGGCTTGTCCAGGATATCATGGACTACTCGTACGTCAGTGTTTCGGCGTACGAAGATCAGGAAGAGGCGGTGCGCATCATGCGCAAGTACGACCGCATCGTGCTGCCGGTTGTCGATTCAGTTGGCGTGCTGCTGGGGATTGTGACCAGCGATGACGTGCTCGACGTTGCCGAAGAGGAAGCCACCGAGGACTTCCATCTGCAGGCAGCCGTGGCCCCGTTGAAGAAGAGCTACTGGGAAGCGACCATCTGGACGCTGTTCCGCAGCCGAATCGGCTGGTTAGCCGGCCTGATTGTCGTGAATCTGCTCTCTTCCGGCGTGATTGCCGCCTACGAGGAGGTGCTTGCGGCCTACGTTGCGCTGGCGTTCTTCATACCGCTGATCATCGATACTGGAGGAAACGCCGGTTCACAGTCCGCGATGCTGATGATCCGTTCATTGAGTACCGGTGACATCCGGTTGAATCAGTGGTTCCGGGTGCTGGGCAAAGAGCTCTTCATCGGTCTGATTATCGGCGTAGTGCTCGGAGCCATGGGCATGGCCCTTGGTTCGCTGCGCGGAGGCCTTGAAGTCGGTATTGTGGTTTTGCTGACCTTGACCAGCATCATCGTGATTACCAATTTCATCGGCATGATCCTGCCGTTCATACTTACCAGACTCAAGATGGACCCGGCCATAGCCAGCGGACCACTGATCACCTCGGTTGCCGACGCCGTTGGCCTGCTGATCTACTTCGGTTACGCCGGGCTTGTCCTGAGCATGGTGGCATGAGGCCGCGGCGGTAGCGGCGGAGGTGAGCGCAACACTGGATTAGCCGTTCTGAGTGGTGCCGGAATCGTTATCTTCGGACGGCCTTGACTCGATGTCAGGAAGCTGCCGGGCGTAGCGCTGCGTAACCGGCGTTTTGACCCCCAGGTTCTCTCCAAGGCGCAGAATGGTGCCGGCAAAGATATCACGTTCGTCGCGCGGTCTGCGCGCGGCGATGTCACGCTGAAACGATGTCCGGGTATCCGGCGGGAACCCGGCTGCCTTCTGCATTGTCGATTCCACGATGTCGTCCGGCAGCGCTACCCCTTTCCGGAGCGCCACGGCGGCCGTTTCAGCGACGATCTGCTCAGCATCGGTGCGCAACCGTTGGTCTGTCAGAACACCGCCGAGTGTCTGGCCACTGACAGCCGTTATCAGCGAGAAGGGCGCTATGAACAGAAACTTGCTCCAGATAGCGGGTGCCGGATCTTTCTGCCATTCGAGAGGGATACCGGCAAGGCGGCAGGCGCCGAGGAACTGCTCCGGATAGTACGAGGGGTCATCGGGGCTGGTTCCGAAGACAATCGAGCCGGGGCCTCCGGCGTGCCGCACCCGGCCGGGTTCTTCGATGAAGGCGCTGATGTAGATGCATCCGGGGAATACCACGCACCCCGGCAGGAGGGAGCGCAAGCGCTCATCGATGTCGGCGCCGTTGAGCAAGGGCAATACGGGTGTACCACGTTCGAGCTGTGATGCCAGTGCGCCGCCGGCGGCCTCCAGATCGTAGCCTTTGACGCAGAACAGTACCATGTCGGGTTGCGGCAGGTCTGCGGGATCATCCGAGGCCGCGCTGAGCTTCACAATTGTCTCCGACCCGTTTGGCGCTACGTAGCAAAGGCCCGTGCTTCGGATCGCTTCCAGGTGGTCGCCGCGCGCTACCACTGAGACTTCGGTCACCAGTGTGCTGTCGTGACCAGACAGACTGCCCAGTTTCGCGGCCATGTAGCCGCCGACGCCTCCGGCGCCAAACACCGTAACCTGCATAGCTGTGGCACTCCTTGTATCTCAAGACTACAGCTTGATTGTACGCGGCCCGGCCGGTCGGCGTAAAGTGCATCATGAACCGATGTCGGGACGACAGAGCCGCGCAAGCTGGAGTTGTTCCATCCGGCACCCGGTACGGCTCGGCGAGAGCAGACTCCTGATGATCTGCGTCCGGTCCGATCAGTCTATGCCCGCAATCGATACGTGTTTGGTTTCCAGAAATGCATCGAGCCCTTCGATCCCCAACTCGCGACCGACGCCGCTCTCCTTCAAACCGCCGAACGGGCAGTTGCTGGTGGCTGGAACCGCGTCATTGATACAGACGGTTCCCGCTTCAAGCGCCTCCATGAGCCGAAAAGCGCGGCTGAAGCTGCCGGTAAAGGCGTAGGCCGCCAATCCATAGCGTGTATCGTTGGCGGCGGCAACGGCCTGCTGCTCGGTGTCAAAGGCGGCGACCGGCGCGATTGGGGCAAAGATCTCTTCGCGCATACAGATCGCGTTGTCGGGCACGTCGGCGATGACGGTCGGCGCCAGAAAAAAGCCGTTGCCACCGTCTACCGGCCTGCCGCCGCACAACAGCCTGCCGCCGCAGGAGACCGCATCGTCGATCTGCGCTACAGCCGCGTCGAGGGACTGACGGTTGACAATTGCCCCGATCTCCACGCCCTCGTCCAGTCCGTAGCCGACTTTCAGCTGCCGCACGCGGCCGGCGAACCGTTCCAGAAATGCCTCGTAGATCGAGCGCTCGACCAGAATTCGGTTGGCCGCGATGCAGGACTGGCCGGTGTTGCGAAACTTGGCGATCAATGCACCCTCGACGGCCTGATCGAGGTCTGCATCGGCAAAGATAAGCACCGGTGCGTGGCCTCCGAGCTCCAGCGACAGCCTGGTCACGGTCCGCGCGGACGCCTCGATAAGCCTCTTGCCGACCTCGGTGGAGCCGGTAAACGAGATCTTGGCGCACAGCGGGTTTTCGGCAAACTCATCGGCAATCGGCTGCGCCTTGCCGGCGATCAGCTGGAAGACGCCCGGCGGGATGCCGGCCTCTACTACGCACTCGGCAAACTTGACGGCGCAGATCGGCGTCTGGCTGGAAGGTTTGAGAATCGCGGTACAGCCGGCCGCCAGCGCCGGCGCAACCTTACGCGCCGCCAGCACCAGCGGGAAGTTCCAGGGTGAAATGGCCGCCACCACGCCGACCGGTTGGCGAAGGATGAGATGGCGTTTGCCGGCGACCTGGTGCGGTACGATGCGTCCGTAACTGCGCCGTGCCTCCTCAGCAAACCAGCGCAGGTGGTCGATGGTCATCGACATCTCGCCCTTGCTCTGCGCCAACGGTTTGCCGTTCTCGCGCGTGATATCGCGGGCAATCTCTTCGCTTCGTCGCGTCAGCGCTTCGGCAACGCTGAACAGGTAGTCGCCGCGTTGCATACCGGTGCGCGCGCGCCAGTCCGGTAGTGCAGCGTACGCAGACTCTATCGCCCGGCGAGCAGTGTTGCGGTCGGCTGCGGCGACAGTGGCAAACGGCCGGCCGGATCCCGGGTCGGTGATGGTCAGCCGCTGCGGGCTGTCATGCCACTGCCCGTCGATCAGAAGTCTGTAGTGTTTGATCATTTCGGTACCTTTTGCCAGTCTTCAAGAAACGTCTGCATCACCTGGTCGGTCAGCGGATGATCGTAGAGCATCGCCAGCACATCGTAGGCCATGGTGCAGATATCGGCGCCGATCAGACCGGCGCTGAGCACGTGCATCGGATGTCGAATGGCGGCTACGATGATTTCGGTCTGATAGCCGTAATTGCGGTAGATCGTACGGATCTCGGATACCAGCTCCGTACCGCTCTGGCCGGCCTGGTCGAGCCGACCGACAAACGGGCTGATATAGGCCGCGCCGGCCTTTGCGGCCAGCAGGGCCTGCACAGCCGAGAAGGTGGTGGTGACGTTGGTCCTGATACCCTCTGCCGCCAATCGTTTGACTGCGATCAGCCCCTCTTTCATCACCGGGACCTTGACCACCACGTTGTCGGCTATCCTGGCCAGCGTTCGTCCCTCGGCAACGATCGAATCGGCATCGAGTCCCATGGCTTCCAGGCTTACCGGACCGGGAACTAATCGGCAGATCTCGGGGAACAGCTCGTGCGGGTTGCGGCCGGCCCTGGCGACGTGGGACGGATTTGTGGTCACACCGTCTATGATGCCCCACTCGAGGACCTCCCTGATCTGCGAGACATCCGCGGTATCAAGAAAAAGCTTCACTGCGCGCCTCCTTGCTCCCGGGTGCCGTGCCGCCGGAAGCCGAGTTCTCGGTAGTTTCCGGGAGTATCGGTTTTGAGTCAAGGGCAGTCCGCTACCGGCCAGCAATGCTCATTTTGGCCGTACGGGGTCGGTTGGCATGGAGCTCCTGCGCGCCTGCCTCGAGAGCACCTCCGTGCACCATATGGCGACGGCTGCCGCTCGCCTGGGGGTAAGGACAACCTCGGCGCGTGCGGCGCCGTACGGCCAAAAAATTGCTGGCTACCGGCAGCGGTGCCATGACACGCGCCGCCCGGACTGCTACAATCGGAAAAACCGGAGAGATCACATATGCTGATAGACGGAAAGCGTTTTCGCTCGATCTGGCTTGCCGACGATGCACGGTCGGTGCTGATCATAGATCAGCGCAGGTTGCCTTTTACCGTAGAAGTAGAGACGATCCGCAGCTGCCGCCAGATGGTTACGGCTATTCGCGATATGCATCTGCGCGGCGCCCCGCTCATCGGGGCGGCCGCAGCCTACGGTGTCTATCTTGTCTGTCTTGAGCTGGCGGATCTTGGCTCGGCTGCGTTCGAGAAGGGGCTGCAGCGCGCGATCGCGGAACTGAACGCTTCCAGGCCCACCGCAGTCAACCTGCGCTGGGCGCTCGAACGCCAGCGTACGGCACTGGCGGCCTGCGCTTCGGTCAAAGACAAGGTTGGCGCCGCGCGCCGTACCGCCGACGCCGTTGCCGAAGAGGACGTGGCTATCTGCGCCCGGCTCGGCAGACACGGCGCCGATTTGCTGGCCGAGATGTCCGCCGGGCTCGGGGGCCGGCCGATCAACGTTCTGACGCATTGCAACGCCGGCTGGTTGGCGACGGTGGATCTTGGAACCGTGACCTCGGTGATCTACGAAGCGGCCGGACGAGGGATTCCGCTGCACGTCTGGGTCGATGAGACCCGTCCGCGAAACCAGGGAGCGTTGACGTCGTGGGAGCTGGGGCAGAACGGCGTTGACAACACCGTGATCTGCGACAACGCCGGTGGCCACCTTATGCAGCACGGCATGGTCGACGTCGTCATAGTCGGTACCGATCGTACCGCACGCAACGGCGACGTGGCCAACAAGATCGGCACTTACCTCAAGGCACTGGCTGCGCATGACACCCGTGTGCCGTTCTATGTGGCTCTGCCCTCGCCGAGTTTCGATCCTGATACGCCGGTAGGCGTCGGGCTGATTCCGATCGAAGAGCGCGACTCGCGTGAGGTCCTCACCGTGCGCGGCTACGGCGACGGTCACGAACGTACGGTGCAACTCTTTGCCGACGGAACCACAGCGGCCAACTACGCGTTTGACGTAACGCCCGCGCGGTTTGTCACCGGGTACATCACCGAGCACGGGGTCTTCGGCCCCGATACTCTGGCGCCGGGTCTGGCCGGATCGCGCCATGGGTGATCAAAACCCTGCCGCACGAGCGGCCGGCCCCGAGGGCGTCATCAAGTTTACCGTTGGGGATTATCGGAACACCGGACCGCTGGACCAAACGGAGTACGAGTGTATCGAGGTATACCGCGCCCGTCTGTGGCAGCTGGGATTGATCGGGCATAGTAAGCAGATGGACGTCGGTTTCGGCAACATCAGCGCGCGCCGCGACGGCGGCGGATTTGTGATTTCCGGCACACAGACCGGACACAAGCCTGCGCTTGACGGAGGCGACTACGTGATCGTCGACCGTTGGGATTTTGGCCGCAATGCGGTGGACTGCCGCGGGGCGTGCCTGCCGTCCAGCGAATCGCTCAGTCACGCGGCACTCTACGAGCGCCCTGAGATCGCGGCGGTAATCCATGTTCATTCGCGCCCGTTGTGGCGGGCGTTGATCCGCGAGGGAGCACTGTCAACCGAAGAGCATATCGCCTACGGCAGCCGGCAGCTCTATACCCGGTTGGCAGAGCTTGCTACCGGGCGCATCACCGGCGACGAGGGCCGCTACCGCGGAGGCCAGGCGCCGGCCGGTGCGAGGCAACCGGCCGGGCTCGAGCAGCCGGCCGGAGTGCCGTTGATCATTGTGGCGCGTGGACACCAGGACGGAGTGTATGCCGCCGGCCACAGTCTCGAAGAGACGTTCGGGATCATTCTCAAACACGTGCACGCATACCAGGGGAGGAGCGCATGATCAAAGTCGGTATCATTGGAGGTTCCGGACTTGAAAACCCGGAGATCATTGCCGAACCCGAGGAGCTTGCGGTGACGACTCGCTTCGGCCCTCCGTCGTCGACGCTGACGGCGGGCGCCATCGGAGGCGTTGAGGTGCTGATCCTGTCGCGGCACGATCGTAACCACCGCCTTCCCCCGACGCAGGTACCCAACCGGGCCAATCTGCAGGCGCTCAAGGACCAGGGGTGTACGCATGTGCTGGCGACTACGGCAGTCGGCTCGCTGCGCCGGGAGATCGGCCGCGGCGATTTCGTGATTCTCGATCAGTTTATTGATTTTACCCGGCGCCGCGACGTTACCGTGTTTGATTCGTTTGAAGACGGGATGCACCACGTGCCGATGGCCGAGCCGTTTGACGGCGGTCTGCGCCGGCTGCTCTTCGAAGCCGCCACGGAGCGTGGTATCCCGGTACACAAACGCGGAACGGTGGTTACCATCGAGGGACCGCGCTTCTCCACGCGCGCCGAGTCAAACATGTTCCGCGCCTGGGGCGCGGACGTCATAAACATGAGCACCGCGCCAGAGTGCATTATTGCCAATGAGCTCGAGCTACCCTACGCCGCTGTGGCCATGTCCACCGACTACGACTGCTGGAAACAGGACGAGGAACCGGTTACGTGGCAGGCCGTACTGGAGATCTTTGCACAGAACGCGGCACGGATGACCGAACTGCTGGTAGCGGTGATTCCCGACATAGCGCAACCGGAAGCCCTCGGCTGAGTCAGGCGTGTTGCGGCCGCCGTCCATCGGGGCAGCGGCGCCGCCGCGGTTACTGCGCGGCGGCCTGAAAGCGTGTGCCCGCTTCTCCCCGGATGGCGGCGCTCAGGTGTTGCGGATCGGTGATCACCCCCTGACCACCGGCGGACTTTATGTACGCCAGCATGGCCTCCACCTTGGGCTTCATGCTTCCGGGCGCAAAATGGCCGTCGGCGAGGAAGCGCTCGGCATCCGCAATCGACAGTTCATCGAGCCACTGCTCGCGCGGCGTGTTGTAGTGAATTGCCACGCGGTCCACCGCCGTAGATATGATAAAGTGCTCCGCGCGCAGACTCACGGCCAGCAGTGAGGCGGCGTGATCCTTGTCGATTACCGCCTCGGCGCCGCGCATTTCGCCGGTTTGATCGATATAGACCGGGATTCCCCCACCTCCGGCGGCGATGATTACTGCGTCGTTCTGCAGCAGGGTGCGGATGGCTTCAATCTCAACCACTGAGTGCGGTTTGGGCGAGGGGACCACGCGTCGCCAACCGCGACCGGCATCTTCATGCACTATCCACCCGTCCTTCTGTGCGTGCCGCCGGGCGTCTTCCTCTGTCATAAAGGACCCTATCGGCTTACTGGGGTTCTGCCATGAGGGATCGTCGCTGGCGACCTCCACCTGGGTCACGATTGTTGCCACGCTACGATGAAGCCCGCTGCGCTGCAGTTCGTTCTGAAACGCCATCTGGAGGTTGTAACCGATTGCGCCCTGGGTGTCCGCAACGCAGGAATCAAGCGGTACCATGTGCAGTTCGTGGCGGGCGAGCTCGGCGCGGCGCAGAATGAATCCAACTTGCGGACCGTTACCGTGAACAATCAACAGCCGATGGCCACGCTGCAGCAGCGGTACCAGATGAGTGACCGTCTTGCGGCAGGCTGCATACTGCGCCGCAACCGTCTTGTTCGCGGGATCATCGATCAGCGAGTTCCCGCCGATCGCCACAACTACGAGCTTGTCCATGGGAGACATTATACACCTGCAGCGGGAAGAACGGTATGCGGAAGTTGCTGCCAGACGGCTGAAGCCCGGCGCTGCTGTACGGTCTGCAAACGCAGATCATACACGGTAATTGCCGCCTATCGGGATGCGGGGATCGGCAAAGTAGTTGTCGGCCAGGATGCTCGGTTTAGAAACCTCGAGTAGAAGCGTCGCTTCGATGCCGGTAAAGCTGTGGTAGGCTCCGGTTTCAATCAGCAGAGTGTCGCCGGCATTCATGATCCGATCCTCGCCGCGATAGCTTACTTTCATACTTCCTTTTACAACGAAGAAGGTTTCGAGTTTTTCCCGGTGCATGTGAGACGGGCAGGTCTGTCCGCCAAACACGAACAGGAATTTGCCGCAGTATCCGGCGGCTGCCTCGTTGGCAATCCAGAACTCAACTTCACCAATCTGCTCGAAATTCCCCAGTCCGAAGTCCAGCACGAGGGGAGCGACATCGGGCATCGTCAGCCCCCATTGCTGCAGCTGCTTTCTGACTCGCCGCACAATCGCGTCCGCCTGTTGGCCGCGGACCGCCACCTCGAGTCCTCTCTGCAGTTCATCCATAGTCGTGCTCTCCGTCATCCGGTTGCCGGCGCGTGCTCTGCCATCCTCTCACGGGAGCAGGACGAGGCGACCTCTGTCGTCTCGGCTGCAGTTGCTACGCGTACTCGAACTACACAATACACCATAATGCGGTATGTCGCCAAACCGGGATTCCTCGACCCGCGAGACCGTTTTCCGCAGCTTCGGACGCGGAACGCACGTAAGCCTGTCCGCACGGAGCAATTCTCATTTTGGCCGTACGGCGCCGAACGCGCCGACGTTGTCCTTACCCCCAAGCGAGCGGCAGCCGTCGCCATATGGTGCACGGGG
>RECP01000123.1 GCA_007693945.1 Spirochaetaceae bacterium | reverse complement strand
ACCCGATCAGCACTGATACCATCGGGAAGCCCAGCAACAGGTTGGTAATGCCAAAGTGGAAACGGGGGTAGCCCATCACCGGATCCATGCCGATACCTGCGATCAACAGGCCGAAAAACCCCGAGAGCAACCCTTTGACCAGCGACGCGCCGGAAACACTCGCAATCACCGTCAGACCGAAGACCATTAGTGCGAAGTACTCCACTGGGCCGAACCGCACCGCGAAACGGGCCAGCTGAGGCGCTACAAATATCAGGCACAGTACCGAGATGATCCCGCCGATTGTGGAAGCTATGGTGGCTACGCCGATTGCCTTACCGGCCTCACCCTTCTGCGCCAGCGGATAGCCGTCCAGCACGGTAGCGGCGGCAGACGGTGTTCCGGGAGTCGAGATCAGAATGGCCGAAATCGACCCACCGTAGATTGCACCGCAGAACATCCCGCTCAGCATGATCAGCGCGACTGCCGGCGGCACGTAGAACAGAAACGGGAGTAGCAGGATGATTCCCACTGAACCGGTTAGACCCGGCAGCGCACCGACTACTATTCCACCGGCCACACCGATAAACAGGAACAGGAAGTTGCCCGGACTGATTACGAACAGCAATGCATCGACTACCGCGCCCATCGTTTCTCCCGCTCTACCAGAGATCGAATCGCGGTAGCGGCACGCGAAACAGTAGCCTGAACAGGGAATAGAGGATCACCGTGGTCATCACCGCAACCAGCACAATCCGGTACCACTTGCGCTCATCGAACAGCACCATGGTTCCTGCGATCATCAACGGTGTTGCAACAGTGAACCCCAGCGCACCTATCACACGGGTATAGCCGATGCCAAGCAGCGAGAGCAGGATCAACCTGAGCGCAAATCTGCGTGCTGCGGTCTGTGAGGTCGTGGAGTGGGCATTTCGCGTATTGGCTGCGCCGCCTGACGCTCTGAGATCCGCCCGAAATCTGCGATACTTCGCGACTCCTTGCGTTACCAGGATTACCGACAACACGAACATCACCGTAGTGACAAAACGCGGGAACGTGGTTGGAGACAACCCGGCCCGCCGTACTGGAAGCGAGAATGAAAGTACAAAGAACAGAACTGCCACGCCTGTTAAAATGAGGCCCACGATGACATCGGAACGTCCGTCGGTCTGCTCTTGCATGCCGGCTCCTGGCCCTCAACGGGCTGCGTAACAGTGCAGCCGGACTCTATCCGGCCGCACTGCGAATGATCAGATCGTGGCTACTGGCCGGTCAGTAGCGTTCGCCGAGTCCGTGCGTGATCACGATATCCTTGTACAGCTGGTCCTGCGCAAGCACAAATTCTGTGAAGTCGTCGAGTCCTCGGTAGTCCAGTAACAGCCCAGCCTGCCGGGCAAGGATAAGGAAGTCCTCGTCCTCCATGGTGGCCTTGAAGGCGTCATGCACGTGACGGATGATCTCCGGAGACGTTCCCTTGGGCGCGGCGATTCCGCGCCACTGACCGAGGGTGAAGTCTACGCCCTGCTCGACCGCCGTCGGAACGTCGGGGAACTCCTCGAGCCGCTGATCGGCAAACACCGCCAGGGCGCGCAGATCCCCGGACTCAAGCTGCGGTACACCTTCGGGCGGCCCCACGGTGATGGCATCCACGTGACCGCCGACGCCGGCAACGACGGCCGGACCACCGCCGGGGTGCGGGACATGATTGAACTGAACCCCGGCTTCGCTTTCAAAGGCCAACGCGATCATATGCGTGCCGCCGCCGGCTCCCGCATTCCCCAGGTTGACCTGACCCGGGCGATTGCGCGCGTCTTCGACCAGATCGTTGAGCGTCTGGTACGGCGAATCTGCGGGAACCAGAAACCAGATGGGAGCCGATACCAGGTTGATAACCGGCTCGAAGCTGTCGACATCGTACGGCGTCTCACGCATGTGCGTTACGGTGATCGACGGAGTTGCCCACGCCACGAAGTAGTATCCATCGGCACGCTTGGTCAACGCTTCGGTATAGCCGGGAACGGCCGCGCCCCCGGGCCGATTGACAATAATGACCGGCGCACCAAGATACTTGGGCAGTACACTCATGAACGTCCTGAACGTGACGTCGGTAGCACCACCAACTCCCCATGGTATCATGATCTCGATCTCGCGGCTTGGATACGGTCGTTCTTCGGCCGTACCGGTTGCAAATGCCATCGCTGGCAGTATCACTGCCAGAACCAGGATGGTAATAGCCCTGCGTACATGTACACTCATTTCCCAACCTCCTGTTGATTCTGCGCGAGGACGGACATCCCCGCGTACTTCGTCACATTATTAGAATGTCCGGCCGCACGAACGCACAGCCGTCCACCTCAATCTTCATAGTCGGAAACGTGACCGGCGGTGACAGCATCAACGGTCCGCCAGTAGTGGCCAAAATGGTATCCTCGCTCTTCGATCCGGTTATGGACGGATTCCACGCAAACCCCTGGTTCTCCTGCACCACCTCTGTCGTATTCTGGTTCACCTTGTAGTCGCGGCCGACGTATCCGATCGATCCGCCCTGGTGATGCAGCCGATACTCATCCGGAAACCCGGTCTCTGCGTATAACTGCAGTCCGCGCCGAAACGCTTCCACCGCAGGCTTGCCGGGAACGGTGTTGGCCATCATGCCGCAGTCTATGCGGACGTTGGCGTCGTAGCGGCGTCTCAATTCGGCCGAAACCGGCTCAAACTGGACGAAGCGTGTCAGCGAGATGATAAGTCCCCATTTGCGAGCGTTGACGCACAGCATGGCGCGTTTTTCGATCTTGCGATCGGTGGCAATCGGGTGGCGATAATCGGCAATCCGCTCGTCAGCGGCACAGAACGTGGTGATGTAGTCGAGCCGTTCAGCCCACAGACGCTCTGCGAGCCGTCCCACTATCATACACTCTCTATCACCGGGGCGAATCGTGGCCGCCGCATCCTCTATGGCGGCAGCAGTCAGACGGCCGACTTCCCTGTAACGTTCGACCTCCCACTCGGTGAGGCTATAGCGCAGCGGGTTGACAGTCGCCGAGACATTAACCGTCCCGGCCAAGGGGTAGTCTGCGCCAATTGCGTTTCCTCCTGCCAGCTCCCGCACAAGCGACGCTTCCTGGTCATCGTACCAGGGAAAAGCGTGAATCTGGTAACCCTGCTCCTCAAGGCGCTCTTCATCACGCATCCTGGGCACCTCGATGTTGCTGCAGATCAAGTACTCACGCTCCGGGGTTAACAACAGACCTGCGACACCCGTCTCCATTGTGATGCCGACAACGTTGAGCCCTCCGCCGGTCAACCAGCAGAAGTTGCTCTGCGTCTTGAGGTAAATCGCGTCAAGCGAGTGCTCCCCAAGTACCGTCCTGACCCTTCGTTTCTTTTCTGCGACCTCTTGTTGAACCACGATGTTCGATCCTTCACGAGAAATGAGCCGTGCGTCTGTAACCGTTTCAGTATACGTTGTCAGACATCTGCTGTCAAACAAAAGTCGTGGTCGCAGGACATAGAAAACCCGGTCGACCCAACCACCGGCCGACCGGGAATTGCCGGACCGCCACGGCGGTCCGGCCTGCTGCCCGCACGTTCTATACGTACACCGGCTGCATAAATACGTTCTGCATGAAGAACAGCGCAACATACGAGAGTAGCGCAGCGGACGTAGGCGTAGCCACCCACCCCATGACGATATTGCGCAGCACCTTCAGATTGAGATTCCTGCCTCCCTTGGCAAGACTGATCCCGATGATCGACCCGACTGCAGCCTGCGACTGCGAGACCGGAACCAGCGGAAAGCTCGGCAGGCCGCGCATCTGCAGCCACGCCTCCAGCCCCTCGGAGGCAAACAGAAACAGTACGGTAGCCGTAGAGGCAATCACCACAAAGGCGGTAATCGGCGATAACTTGAACAGCGCCGACCCAACGGTCAACATCACGCGCTTGGAATAGGTCACCACACCGACCGCGGTGGCCAACCCGCCAACCAGAAACAGCTGCTGTGTTCCGGTTATCGACACGCCCAGCAGCCTGAGATCGGTAAAGGGAGAGGCCGGCACAAAAACCCCGACCACGTTGGCCATGTTGTTGGCTCCCAGACTGTATGACCCAAAGATGCCGGCCAGAATAAGCGCCGTGCGCGTATACTTGTCCAGGCGGATCAAGTGAATATGCAGCCGGTTCAGAATGAAGCGTACGACGAAGAACAGCAAGAACGCGATGGCCGCACCCAGAATCGGCCCGTAGATCCAGGTACCCACGATGCGGGTCAGCGCTTCCTGATCGGTTGGATACCCGGAAAACAGGTTCCAGCCGACTATGGCGCCGACGATCGCCTGCGTGGTAGAGACCGGCAGGCCCGCCCTGGTCATCCACAGCACGGTGGTAGCGGCGGCCGCCGATACGATGAAGGATCCCGGCAGAGCGTTGACCGCGCCAAGCGCGCCAAGACCTTTGGCGGCGCCGGCGCCGCTGACAACGGCACCCAGCGTTATGAAGATCGCGCAGATGATGGCCGCGGTCCTGAAGGGGACCATGCGCGTCCCCACCGCGGTACCGAAGATGTTGGCCGCGTCGTTGGCGCCCAGCGACCAGCCCATGTAGAGACCGCTCGACAGAAACAGCAATCCTGCAAATGCCATGGCCAACCCCTCTACATGTTCCGCTTGATGGCGTACACGGCAAGGCGCTCGGCGACAGCCTCCGATTCATCGGCTACGTGCGAGATGCGCTCGGCAAAGTAGCGCATATGCACCCGCTTGCTGAACAGCTCTATCTCATCCGAGGCGAACGCCTTGCGCTTCAGGCGCTCCTCGATTACGTCGGCTTCGTGCTCCCAGAAATGGACCTTGTCAAGGTGTTCGGTAACGCGGTAGAGCTCACGAAAAAACGCACGCACCGCCAGTGTCAACTCCAGCACCGCCTTGACACTGGTCTGGGTGAGCTCGAGGAAGTCTTCCTTCAGAAAGGGGAAGACCTCGGGCTTTTCGATGCTGAAGTGCATCGTGACATGTTTGGTGGTATCGAGCACGTTGTCGAGGGTTTCCAGCAGTCCCAGCACGTCACCTCTGGAATCCGGAATAAGCATCTCGGCGTAGAGACGATGCTTGATTTCCCGGCGCAGGTTATCGGCCTCGTGCTCCAGCTTGTCTATCTCGGCGGCCTTCTCTTCAAACTCATCGAGCTTGTTATCGAGGTACTTCTTGATGGCCTCTTCCAGCAGGAGCCCGCACTGGTCAACCAGACTGAAGAAACGGTCCATATCCAGTTGCAGCGTCTTGGCGCGTGAGGTGAAAATGCCTCGGGTTTCGTCGGTTCTCTTCACGGCGTACTCCTTTGCCACACCGCTTTCAGGTGGCGCGTGTCTTGCAGCGTATCAGACCAGCATACGCGCCCGCCACGATTCTGTCCAATAGAACGTCTTGATTGACCCTATCAGGATTTTTGATACGCGGCGCAAAGCGTTGGACACTCGGCGTCCGGGGGCGTAAGAAAGCGCGCCGCTCTCAAGCGTCCTCTGCACATCGTCGGCTGAATGCCGTGCCGGTTGCGAGTTCAACGCAGCGATAGGCGCCATCGTAGATTCCGATCGCCTTGTTCCTGATAATCTGGTCGCAGCAGAGCGTGAGCAATTCCTTCTCCCGAACCAGCAGATCGATGGCCTGAGTAGTCTCGGCGACGTTGCGGGTTTCCAGGGTTCCGCTGACGTACGGTTCGGATTCGCACATGCCGCGCGAGATCGGATACGGCTGGCACGAAGTGCGCCAGGCGCTTCTTTCGGCTGGAGTCCGGGAACTTACAACCTTCGATCAACGCCGCCGTACAAGCGTAGCGGTTTGACGCCGGGCGGTCTGTCCGCGGCGCTTCGGCCTGCGCAAAGGCCGGCACCGCCCGCGCGGCCCCCTGGAGGGGCGGACGCGGGCTGATGGGTGGGAGGCGGGAGGCGGGATCACTCCATGCCCACGACCTTCTTGGCCGCGCGCAGGTAGTTGGTGTTGGGCTTGTCGGCCAGACCGAGCTCCTCGACAACCTGCTTCATCCCGACGTAGTCTTCGCTCTCGGCGCAGGCGGTTTCCACCAGCGCGCCGTTGAACCACACCTGGGCATATTCGCAGATGATACCGTCGATGGTGAAACCGTAGCGCATCTTTTCCACGTCGACCGGGGTCAGCTCGGGGTGCTTGCGCGCCATCGAAATGAACTCGTCGATGGTGTAACTGTCGGCGTTGAGCTTCATGTCCACCTTGAGGTGTGACAGAATCTCGGCAAGGTCCTTCCTGGGTACCGGAAACTGAAACTTACCGCGCGGCTGGAAGATCTCGTAGCCTTCGGGAGTCTCTCCGACCTTGGTCTTGATGTCCAGCAGCCCTTCGCGCACTTTGACGTTGGCCTCGTTGGTGTGAACCGAAAGGAAGTAGGTTTCACGCGGCATGCGGCGTGCCTTGAACAGTACCGTCTTGCCGTTCCAAATGCGCTCTTTGACGTGTTCAATCACCCCCTGTTCGAAGACGCGGAACTCCGCCCGCGGTACTATCTTGGCGGCCTCTTCGGCGCTGGTTGCCTGATTCTTGGCAAATACGTCTGGCATACAACTCTCCTCTCATTCTTTGTAGCATATCTGGCTTTAGAGCGAACGCCCTGATTTTACCATGCCCGTTGCGCGGCTATCCAATCAAAATCGTTATGCACCGGGATAGATATCTTTTATTACCCGGCGCCATCGATTTGCTTGACAGGCAGCACAAGCATACTGAAACATAGAGCTGTCTCATAGTATCGGAAAGAATTCTGACCGAAGAACCACCAGGAGGCATTTCATGGCCCTACCAACCGGAATCGAGAAGCTGCACAGTTACCTGCGGGCAGCGCAAAGAGCATCAGACGGCAGCGGCAGCGTTCATTACGTCATCGGCAACGAAGCCGCGGATCTGGATTCAATGGCGTCAGCCGTAATGTACGCCTACTACGCGGCGTCCACGGCAGGCGGCGATGCCCAGGCCGCGGTGCTCCCGCTGATCGACATACCACGAGCGGACTTCAAACTGCGCACCGAAGCGGTGTACCTCTTCAGTGAAGCAGGCATCGACCCGCAGCTGCTGCTGTTTGCCGATGACGTGGATCTCGATACGCTGCACGAGGCAGGCAAACTGAAGCTTACACTGATTGACCACAACAAACCGGCAGCCGCGCGCCAGGGTCTCTCCGACTGCGTAACCGCAATCATCGACCACCACAAGGACGAGAGCCTGTTCAACGGCGCCTCGCCGCGCATCATCGAACCTGTCGGTTCGGCGGCCACCCTGGTAGCCGAGCTGATTCTCAAGACCGACCAGGGTCTGCTGGAGGAGGGATCGGCCAGGCTGCTGCTGGGAACCATCCTGCTGGACACCGTCAATCTCGATCCGGAAGCCAAGCGTGCCACGCCCAAGGACCAGCACATTGTGGATACACTGCTGGCGCTCACCGGCGCCGATCAGCAGAAGCTGTTTGAAGAACTGCAGCAGGAAAAGTTCAACGTCTCAGCACTCGACAGTGCCGATCTGCTGCGCAAGGACTACAAGGAGTGGACGCTGGGCGGCAACCAGGTCGGTATCGCCTCGGTGCTGCTACCAGTTGCCGACTGGCTCAAGAAGGACCCTACGCTGCCGGACTCGCTGGCAGGCTGTGCCGCAGAGCGCGGCCTGGACGTGCTGATTGCCATGAACGCCTACACCGATCCCGGGTTTACGCGTGAACTGGTGGTCTACTGCCCGGATGAATCGCTGCGCACCCGGCTGCTTGATTGTCTGAACGGCAGTGATCTGCAGCTGAAGCCAATTGACTCAAGCAGAGCGGATGAATCTACCGCGCTGTTTGCGCAGGGCAACCTTGCCTACTCGCGTAAGAAGCTGCAGCCGTTACTGAGCGACTTCTTTGCCGGACTGGCGTGACGAACTGCGGTAGCGAGTCACGACAAAATCGATAAACTGCTGCTGCGCAGGTGCGATCGTCTCCTGCGTGTGATACGCCAGGTAGACGTTGCGGTGCAGATTGAGACCGGAAACCGGAATGGACTCCAGCCATCCGCAGGAGGCCTCGGTGGCAACCATCGAAGCACACATGATCGTCATTCCAAGATTGTGGATCACCATGCGCTTGATCGCCTCGGTGTTACTGACCTCAAACGCCAGATTGAACACAAGGTTGAGCCCTCGCAACCGCTCCTCGACCGCCTTGCGCGTCAGAAAGTCGCGCGAAGGAAGAATGAACGGCTGATCAGACAGGTCGGCCAGTTCCAGGGAAGAGCGGCCGGCATAGTCGTGCTGATGCGAGACAACCGCCACCATCGGATCTTTCAGCAGCAACACTTCGGTGAAGTGCGGCTTCTTCGGCACGCGAGCCGGACGGCCCAGAATGGCAACGTCGACCTCGGCTGACACCAGCAGCTGTTCGATACGCGCCGCGTTGGCGATTCGGAGCGAGAATGTATTGTCGGCGTGGGCAGCGCGGAACTCGGCCATCAGCGCCGGCACCAGATGGACGCCCGGCATGCTGCTGGCGCCGATGCGGACCAACCGGCTGGCGGCATCGCTGACGTCGTGCACCACGTTAACCGACTCTTCAAACATATTCAGCAGCCGCTCAGCGTAGGGAAAGAGTTCGGCGCCGGCCTCGGTGAGTTCCAGCCGCTGGCCGACACGCTTGAAAAGCCGCGTGCCGTAGGAGTTCTCCAGCTCCCGAATCTGGGCGCTGACCGCCGGCTGCGTATAGTAGAGTTGCTCGGCAGCCTTGCTGATGTTCTTGAGTCTGGCTACGGTGTAGAATGCGCGAAATTTGACTACATCCATACAGTATGAAATTCTCGAATGAACAGTATACAGAGCTTTTATTGGACAGCACAACCTGTCTGCGTGTAGTCTCAGCAATTCTGAGCCTGCTGTCCAACACGGTTCCCCGCATTGTGATTATTGTGGGCCTGATACTGTTCTGGAACGCTCCGTGGATGAGAAACATGACGGTCTGCAACACGGCCATGATGCTGGCATTGACCTGCACGGTGGCCTTTTTGCCCTACACCGTACAGTACGTCAAAGCCAACTTTCAGCAGATTGACATATCGCTGTTCCACGCCGCGCAGGTATGCGGCGCCAAAAGCGGCTACATTACGCGGCGCATCCTGTTCCCGCTGGTCCGCCCGGGATTGAAACGTCGGCCACCTTCATCTTCCGCCAGTTCGACCAGGGCGTGGTGCCGTCGGGAATGGCGATGGCGCTGACGACCGTCGGGTTGACTACGGTCGTAATGGTGATTGTTCAACAGGGTAAGAAGAGCAAGGCAACCGAAACCGCCTGATTCGATCCTGTGGCGGCACCGGCCTGCAACCAGCGCTTACCCGCGCAGCCGGCGACTGCGTTACTTGCAATCCGATCACAATTCACAATCAGTAGAACATCGCGTTCATGACGCGCGCCGCCTTCCCGCGGTGCGACAGGGCGTGCTTCTCAGCGTCACTGATGTCGGCCACTGTAACACCGCGGTCGGGCAGCAGGAAGACCGGATCGTAGCCGAAACCGCTCTTACCGCTGGACCGCTCAAGGGCGATCTCCCCGTGCCAGGTCTCCTGGGCGCAAAACCAGCGGTCTACTCCGCGGATACCCACCATACAGCAGACGTAGTGCGCCTGGCGCTTGCGGGCGCCTTCGAGCTTCCGCAGCAGCAGTTCGGTGCGCTCCTCGTCACTCGAGGCGCCCTCATCGGCGCCGAATCGGGCCGAGTGGACTCCGGGCCCGCCGTCGAGCGCGTCAACGCAGAGCCCCGAGTCATCGGCTATCACCATTGTATCGTCGGCCGCCGGATCAGGGATGTCGCTATGCGCACACTGCCACTGCAGCAGTTCGAAGAACGCCATCGCCTTCCCGTACGCGTTGGCAAAGAACGTGTTGCCGGTTTCTTCGTACTCGAACACCACCCCCAGCTCCGCCGGAGTCATTATGCGATGGCCGTCGAAGATCATACGCAGTTCGCGCACCTTGTGCTTGTTGGCACTCGCCAGGAGGATATCCATGTGCGGATTGTACACCGAATTCGACATTTGCGTAAGCACGTCACAAAGCGGCCAAGCAATTCTGATTTTGGCCGTACGGGGTCGGTTGGCATGGAGCTCCTGCGAGCCTGCCACGAGAGCACCGCGCAACGCTTGACGCAGCGGGCCAGCGGGTGTACACTGCCGCATAATTAATTGATTGATACAATCAATTAATTATGGAGGAAGGCGATGGGTAGCAGGTCGATGGTAGAGCAGATCGCGTTGCAGCGCTCCAATCGCGAGCTGCAATACGCTCAGAACGAGCGGATCGGTGTCATAGTGGTTGACAACTTTCCGGCACTCGGAACGCTGACGGCGTTGCGTTTTCTGGAGTGGGTACAGACCAATCCGGAGGGTCTGATATCGCTGCCGACCGGCCGCACCCCGGAGTTCTTCATCAAGGAGGTGCAGCGCTTGCTGCACGGCTGGCAGACCGCCAATGGATGCGCCGAGCTGGAAGCGGCCGGTATCGACCCGGCAGTCAAGCCGCACCTCAACGGACTGCGCTTCGTCCAGATCGACGAGTTCTACCCGATCAATCCGCGTCATCACAACAGCTTCTACCATTACGTTCAGAAGTACTACATCGACGGCTTCGGCATGGACCCCGCGCGCGCGTTGCTGATCAACTGTGAAGAGATCCCGCTGCCCGGCGACGCCGGGTTGGAGGAGTTCTGGCAGGATCAGCCGATCGATCTGGAGCTGCGTTACCGCAACCCCCGCGGTCGGCGCGAGGAACTCGAGCGTCAGGCTATCTACCACATCGATCGCTGGTGCATCGAGTACGAAGACCGCATCCGTGCACTGGGCGGCATCGGTTTCTTTCTGGGCGGTATCGGTCCGGACGGGCACATCGGCTTCAACGTGCGCGGCTCGAGCATGTACTCACCCACGCGCCTGACCGAGGTCAACTACGAGACCCAGGCCGCGGCGGCCTCGGATCTCGGCGGCATCGAGGTGGCGCGCAAACGGCTGGTGATCACAATCGGCCTGCAGACCATCAGCTTCAACCCTGACTGCGTGGCCATCATCATGGCGGCCGGTGAAGCCAAGGCTCCCGTTGTGCAGCGCGCCATCGAGAGCCCGCGCGACATCGAAGTACCCGCCACGGCACTACACGCGCTGCCCAACGCGCGCTTCTACCTGACCCGGGGAGCCGCGTGCCGGCTCAGCCGACGGCGCTTCATCGACTTCCAGGAGCGTGACCCCTTCGAACGCGAGGACTTCGAACGCATCGTGATCGACCTGTCGCTCGAAAGGCAGAAGCCGATCCGCGATCTTACCGAGCGGGACTACCGCGGCGATCCGCTGGGTCGCCTGGCACTGCAGCGCAGTAAAGGCGGCGTCAAGGAGCTCAACCGCAGCGTCATAGACAGCCTGGTGGCCAGGATCGAAGCCGGTATGCACAACCGCAGCAACACCCGCTTCCTGCACACTGAGCCCCACCATGACGATATCATGCTCGGGTATCTGCCCAGCGTGGTACGTAACATCCGCGAGCACAGTAATCATCATCACTTTGCCACCATGACCAGCGGTTTCACCGCCGTAACCAACGCTTACGTACTTTCGGTCTGCCGCAAACTGCAGCGCACACTGCAGACGCGCCGCGAACCATGGCGCCGGCTGCTCGGCAGCGGCTACTTTGAAGACGACCGCTATCGCGATCACGATGTCTGGATCTACCTTGACGGGCTGGCGGCGGTCTCCACCGAGCTGCAGGACGAAGGCACGCTGCGGCGCTTCTTTCGCGATCTGGTGACTGTCTTCGACGAACTCGATATTGACGATATCGAGCAGCGCAACAACGAGCTGATCAACTACTTCCAGACGCAGTATCCCGGCAAGAAGGATCTGCCGTACATCCAGCAACTCAAAGGCATGTGTCGCGAGTGGGAGTCGGCCTGCCTGTGGGGCTACTTCGGATGGGACAACCGGGCCGTCGAGCATCTGCGCCTCGGCTTCTACCAGGGCGATATCTTCACCGAAGAACCGACCGTCAACCGAGACGCCGTTCCGGTGGTGGACCTGCTTGAACGCGTGGCGCCCGATGTGGTAACGGTAGCGTTTGACCCCGAGGCCAGCGGCCCGGATACGCACTACAAGGTGATGCAGGCTATTGCCGAGGGCCTGCGGATATACGCCGAACGGAACGGCCGCGACGATCTGACAATCGTCGGCTACCGCAACATCTGGTACCGCTTCCATCCCTCGGAGGCCAACGTGTACGTTCCGGTCTCGCTCAACATGCTGACACTGCAGCACTCCTCGTTCATGCATACCTACATATCGCAGAAGGATGCATCGTTTCCCAGCTATGAACACGACGGACCCTTCCCCGAGCTGGCGCAGCGCATCCAGGTACGGCAGTACGACATGCTGCAGACCTGTCTCGGCCGTGAGTATTTCTACGAGCACCCCAGCGCGATGATCCGCGCCACGCGCGGATTCGTTTTCCTGCGCGAGATGGACCTTGCCGAGTTCGGACGTCACTCGCGCGAGCTCAAGCGGCGCGCCGAAAACCGCTGATGGCTGTCAACCGTCCCGCGCTGCGTCGCAGCGACAACCTGGGTCTGGTCATGCGCGCGCTCGGCAGCGGCAAGGCCAGCACGCGCAGCGAGCTGGCCAACCTGCTGGGGCTCGACCGCTCCACCATGACTCACCTGGTCGGAAAGCTGCTTGAAACCGGTCTGGTGGAGCAGAGCGAATCCGCCGATGCCGCGCCGGCCGAATCAACCCACCGGCCCGCACCGCGGGCGGGTCGCAGGCCTCTGCGGCTGCTGCTGCGTCACGATCGCCTGCTGGTCGGCGGAATTGAACTGACCGCGACGGCCTACCGTGCGGTTGTGATGGACAACGCCGGCTCACTGCTGCTGCGCGATTCCGGCCCCAACCCGCACCCGCACGATCCGGCGCGGGCAATTGCGGCGGTTTCAGACCGGCTCAGCTCGCTGGCACGGGGAGCCGGGGTACGCCCGTTTGCGGTGGGCGTCGGGCTCTCGGGAATTGTAGACCCGCATCGCGCGCGGCTGGTGAGCTCCGACGCCTTTGACGCGCACGATGTCGATCTGGCACGCCACCTGCCCGCCAACGGGACCGGCGCTCCGGCGCTGGTCTTTGACAACGACGCCAACTGCGGAGCGTGGGGCGAGCTGCACGCCGGCGGCCACGCTGATCGCGATTTCATCTTTGTACTCGGCCGCGACAGCAACGCCTTTGTGGGAGTCGGGCTCGGTCTCGCGCTCGACGGCGCTATCTACTACGGCAGGCGTTACCAGGCCGGCGAGTTCGCCGGTGTCGAGCGGGTACGCGCGGCCGACAGTCAATTCAGTCTGACACAGCACCAGTTGTTGCGCGCGCGTGTCAACCGCGCTATCATGCGCCGTGTGGTGACCGAGTTGCTGCAGGCACTTGTGCCGCTGATGGCGGCCCTGGACCCGTCGCGCGTTGTGCTGGGAGGCATGCTCCGCACTCAGGTGGCCGCGGTCAGGCGCCTGCTGCAGACCGATCTGGCGTGCAGTCCCGCGGCGGGAGCCTGCCTGGCGATACCGTTTGCCGCATCGCACTGGGACGAGGACGAGGTAGCGGCCGGAGCGGCCGGCATGGTGCTGGAGAAACTGTTCAGCGGCCCGCGGCCGGAGCGCCGCGGCGGGCGTGACACCGTCACGTGGGAGCAGCTGTTTGACACAATCACGCGTTAGGAGTGCCATCATGAGCGATTACGTTGCCGGACTCGATCTTGGCGGCAGCCTGCTGAAGGCCGGGCTGTATGACGGGCGCAACAACCTGGTTCACGAAACGCAGGTCTCCACTCCGTCGGAAGCCGGACCGGCGGCCATCCTCAAAACGATACTCGAGTGTGTGCGCGAGCTTCAGCGCTGCGTACCGGGCCGCGCTGCTATCGTCGGTATCGGTATCGGCAGCCCCGGACTGATCGACGCCGAGGGGCGCGTCCACGGGCCGGCGGTCAACATCTCCGGCTGGCAGGGCACCTCGCTGAGCCAGATGGTAACTTCCGAGAGCGGGATCCCCAGCGTTGCCGGCAACGACGTGAACTACGCGGCCCTGGCCGAAGCGCGGTATCGGGGCTGCGATGAGCTGGCCTTCATTGCACTGGGTACGGGCATCGGCGGCGGAATCGTTTCCGGCGGGCGGTTGCTGACCGGCAACCGCGGCATGGCCGCCGAGATGGGGCACGTGGTCGTCGTGCCCGACGGCCGGCCGTGCGGCTGCGGGCAGCGAGGCTGTGTTGAGCAGTACGCCGGGGCACGGGTTATCCTTGAAGACCGCAAAGGTGAAGAACAGATCGGCAACGCGGACACAGCACACGGCAGCACAGGATCATCACAGGGTACCTCATTGCAGACTGCGGCGCGCATGCTGGCCCGCGCCATCGGTTACCTGCTCAGTATCGCGGCGCCCGAGGTGGTCGTGATCGGAGGCGGAGTGGCTGAACGTCATCCGGAGATGATACAGCTGGTCGACTCGGCGCTGGAGAACGAAAGCTTTCCCTATATCCGTAACCTGACCCGAATTGAAGCCGCTCGGCTGGGGTACCGGGCCGGCATGGCCGGCGCAGCCATCGCCGCGCGCGAGGCGCGGCCGCCGAGACCGGCGGCGGCGGGCTGATCCGTTCAGCTGATCAACGCCGCCAACCGGTCGGGGAAGTTGGTGATAATTGAATCAGCCCCCAGCTCGAGCACCCGCCGCATGTCGTCGACTTCGTTGACCGTGTAGGTGTTGATCGCGAGCCCCGCCCGCCGGGCGCCACGCATCAGATAACCGTCGAGGTACTTGTAGTGCGGATGCAGCGCGTCGGCCGCCAGCGTGCCGGCGTAGTGCCACGGCTCGTGCATGCGCGCGACGTAGAGCGCTCCGGTGGGTATGTTCGAATCGATCTCTTTCAGCCGCACCAGGCTACTGTGGTTGAAGGAAGAAAGCAGTACCCTGCCGTTCAGCGACGGCCGGCGCCGTACCGCGCGGATCACCCGATCTTCGAGCCCCTCGTAGGCGACCGTCGCGTTCTTGAGTTCCAGGTTCAGTGTAAGCGGCGCGCTGTCCAGAAAGTCGAGCAGGTCATCCAGATGCGGAATGCGCTCACCGGCGAACCGCGGCGCAAACCAGCTGCCGGCGTCGAGTCCGGCAATCTCTTTCCAGCCGGTCGCAGCGACCCACCCGTTTCCGTCGCTGGTACGCTCGAGGCGTTCGTCATGAATAATCACCGGCTCACCGTCGCTGGTGAGCTGAACATCACATTCAAGCCCGTGTGCCCCGGCAGGCACCGCCTCCAGGAAGGCTCGCATAGTGTTCTCCGGATAGACGCCCGAGTAGCCGCGGTGAGCCACGTTGCTGGTCGACATGCATCCCTCCTCTCTGCCGGAAGCAGGGCGCTTCAGTGCCCCTGCAGTCAGCAGCTTAGCGCGGATTACCGCGGCACACAACGCCCCGGGCACCAGGACGCGGCAAGAAAACGAACGATTGTAAAGTTGGACTAAACGTTTGTAATTCTTTTCTTGACGGGGCAGACGGCCCGGGTTAGTATGAAGTTGACTGGAGTATCTCTCCGGGAGGTCAGTGCTCCGCAATGGCATACCGGTACGACGTTGCTGACAACGGATCGACACGCGATAGCGGACGCAACAGCACCGCGATTCATCAAATACTAACACAAGAGCATTTGAATAGCACAAGACCGGGCGAGACGCCGCAGACGGCGTACTCCCGGAAAAATTTCTTAAGGGGGTGCAATATGCGAAAGCTATTGCTAATTGCAGTTGTTGCATTGATGGTTCCGGCTCTCGGATTCAGCCGTGGTGCGCCGGAAACGGTGACACCGGACTTTCCGATTGAGCTGGAGATGTGGATTGGGCTGGGCGGGGAGCTCGGTCAGCGCATCGAGGAAATGGCCGGCGATTTCAACGCTATGCAGGATCGCTACCTTGTCAGCGTTGTGGAGCAGGGAGATTACGAAGAGGCGATGACCAGTGCGATTGCCGCCTACCGCGCGGGCAATCAACCGCACATCCTGCAAGTGTATGAAGTGGGAACCGGTACCTTCATGGGCAGCCGTGACGTCATCAAGCCGGTCTACCAGCTGATGGCCGAATACGGCCGGCCGATGGATCCCGATGAGTACCTTTCCCAGGTAACCGCCTACTACTCGGACCTCGACGGCAACATGCTGTCGTTCCCGTTCAACAGCTCGACGCCGATCTTCTACTACAACGTCGACGCGTTCCGCGCGGCCGGCCTCGATCCGGATAATCCGCCGCGAACATGGCCCGAAGTTGAGCAGGCCGCCCGTACGCTGGTAGCCACCGGCAATTACTCGGCCGGCTTCACCTTCCAGTGGCCGTCGTGGACCCAGATGGAGAACTTCTCGGCGTGGCACAACCGTCCACTGGGAACCCGCGCCAACGGCATGCTCGGCTGGGATGCGGAACTGGTCTTCAATGACGCGGTCAGGGTGCGCCACATCCAGCAGCTGGCGGACTGGCAGGCCGAAGACATCTTCCAGTACGGCGGACGTCGCGGCGATGCAGGACCGCTGTTCACCTCGGGTGATGTTCCCATGTATATCGCCTCCTCTGCCGCCTACGCCGGAATCGCTCGCACGGCCGGCTTTGAGTTCAACGCCAGCTTCCTGCCCTACTGGCCCGACGTTTCCGGCGCACCGCAGAACTCGATCATCGGCGGCGGCTCGCTGTGGGTCATGGGCGGTCACACTGATGCCGAGTACGAAGGGATTGCCGAGTTCTTCGCGTACCTGAGCTCGCCTGAGGTGCAGGCCGAATGGCACCAGTTCAGCGGCTATCTGCCGATCACCTACGCGGCCTGGGAGCTGTCGCGCGAACAGGGATTCTACGACCGGATCCCGATTCACAACACCGCAATCGAGCAGATCACGCTCAATCCTCCCACCGAGAACTCGCGCGGACTGCGCTTCGGGATGTTCCCGCAGATCCGCAATGTGATCCTGGACGGGATGGAGGCCGCCTTCACCGGCGAGATGACCGCACAGCAGGCGCTCGACCAGGCCGTACAGCGCGGCAACCAGATCCTGCGAGAGTTCGAACGCACGGTGCGGTAACCCGCTTTCGTCCTTTACACACCAAGCCGGATCGGTACACAATTACCGGTCCGGCTTCTCTAACCAGGGAGGATTGAACCCCATGTTGGGCAAGAGGGTCATATTCAAGAACAAGGGGCTACCGTACCTGCTCCTGTCACCGGAAGTCATCCTGGTACTCCTGTTCTTCATCTTTCCGGCCACTCAGGCGCTGCTGCAGTCTCTCTACCGCGAAGACGCGTTTGGGATCACGCGCGTGTTCGTCGGCCTGGGCAACTTCCGCAGAGCGCTTACCGAGCCGCTCTACGTGCGCGCCATCTGGACCAGCTTTGCCTTCGCGTTCTCCGTGGCCACGTCCACCATGGTAATTGCCCTGTTCCTCTCGGCGCTGGCCAACAACGTCGGGAAACGTGCGATGACGTATCGCACTATCATTATTGCGCCGTATGCGGTTGCGCCGCTGGTTGCCGGCGTCATGTGGTTCTTCCTCTTCAGTCCGGCAGTCGGGGTTCTGGCTTACGGATTGCGCTATGTCGGGGTGCGCTGGAACCACACCATCGTTCCCAGACACGCCTTCCTGCTGGTGGTTCTGGCGGCCTCATGGCAACGCATTGCCTACAACTTCCTGTTCTACCTGGCGGGAATGCAGAGTATTCCCGATTCGCTGGTGGAGAGCGCGGCTATCGACGGAGCCTCTCCGGCCGGGCGCTTCTGGAGGATCGCCTTCCCGCTGCTCTCACCGACAACGTTCTTCCTGCTGATCATGAACTTTATCTACACCT
>RECP01000098.1 GCA_007693945.1 Spirochaetaceae bacterium | reverse complement strand
ATATGGCGACGGCTGCCGCTCGCCTGGGGGTAAGGACAACGTCGGCGCGTGCGGCACCGTACGGCCAAAACGAGAATCGCTGCAACAATGGATTTCTGGGCGACCGGTGCTATACTTCACTGCAGAATGAATCCCGCGTACAGCCGGTTCGGAGTCACCGGTGTTTCGTTTGATAAAGCCACGGGTCAGTCGAGGCTACTGCTGACCGAGGAAGCCGGAACGGCGAGACTATCGTTTGAGGTCGAGCCGCATCAGGCCGGGGAAGCTATACTGCACGCTAACGGCCATGCAGCGGACGGCAGCGACGTGTTGCGGCTGTTCCTGCAGGCACACGGATTCCGTTTGATGTACGCACGCATCACCGCGGCTCCGGTGCACGCCGATGACGTGGTTCCCCGCGCCGAGATTCACTACCAGCAGGGATCACGCCTTTTCCAGCTCGCGCTCCAGCCGAAGCAAGCCGTAGCGCTGTGTGCCCGCGCCGCGACTCCGGTCTACATCGACCGACGCCTTATCCCCGGATGGCAGGTGCGTGGTGCGGTACCAACCGGCGACTATGAGGAGGTGCTGCCGATTCCCGCGCCGTGACCACCGCTATCAGCGATTCAGTACGCAGTCCACCACCGTACCGCCGGTGATCTGCTGCAACTGTTCAAACGTCAGCGAGAAGTTGTCGAACGAAGTGCCGGCCGCGGCGTGGATCTCCGGCCAGCGACCGAGGGTCTCATCGATCAGGATTTCGACGCCGGCTGTCCGATGGCCCACCGGCGCAACCCCGCCCGGAGGATAGCCGAATATCCGCAGGCACTGCTCGGCGGTGGCGATCTTGACCTTCTTGCGGCCGACGCCGTAGCGCCGCGCCAGCTTGACATCCGACAGCTTCTGGTCGCCGGAGGCCACCACTAGCAGCGGCTTACCGTTCACCATCAGGCACATGCTTTTGGCAATTTGACCGAGTTCACAGCCGATGGCCCGCGCGGCGTCCTCGCTGGTGAAGGTGGTTTGCGCGAAATGCATCACGCGCAGACCGAGATCAAAACCGTCGAGCACGCGTTGTACATGCTCGGGGCTGAACGCTTCGAGCTGACGGCCGGCAATATCCGATGTATCCGTCTCGGGTCTCATGACCCGCCCATCATATCTGATCAAGACCGTTGACGGAACCGCTGCGGTACGAATTCTGCCTGAAGTGCTGGTTCCTGCCTGCGGCGATTGACACACTCGGCCCGCAAAAGGGATAATTAAGCCCCATGAGAAAGTACATATTTGTTTCCGGCGGCGTCTGTTCGAGCCTGGGAAAGGGCATCGCGGCGGCGTCGTTAGGCAGTCTCATGGAGTGCCGCGGCCTCTCGGTCCGGATGGTCAAGATTGATCCCTATATCAACGTAGATGCCGGCACTATGAGTCCCTATCAGCACGGCGAGGTCTATGTGACCGACGACGGGGCCGAAACCGACCTGGATCTCGGCAACTACGCACGCTATACGCAGTCCCCGCTGACGCGCGCCAACTCGATTACTACGGGCCAGATCTACCAGGAGGTGATCCGGCGCGAGCGCGAGGGGCGCTACCTCGGACGCACCGTACAGGTGATTCCCCACATAACCGACCGCATCAAGCAGCGTATCGCGATGGTTGGTGATCAGCCCGACGTTGATGTAACCATCGTGGAGATCGGCGGGACGGTCGGAGACATCGAATCGGTGCCTTTTCTGGAAGCCGCACGGCAGATGGTGCACGAACTCGGTCATCACAACGTCATCTTTGTGCACCTTACTCTGGTCCCCGAAACCGCCGGCGGTGAACTGAAGACCAAACCGACACAGCACTCGGTCAAGGAGATGCGCGAGATCGGTGTCCAGCCCGATATTCTGCTCTGCCGGGCTCCGGTAGCGCTGGATGAGGAGCTGCGGCGCAAGATCGCGCTGTTCACCAACGTGGAGATGGACGCGGTCATCTCGGCCTACGACGTGCAGACCACCATTTACGAGATTCCGCTGGTGTTTCACGCGCAGAAGCTGGATGAGATCGCGCTGCGCAAGCTGCAGATGGACGCTCCGCCGGCGGACCTCACCGAGTGGCAGCGGGTGGTGGAGGTTCTGCGGGATTCCCGGCGCTTGGTCACCGTGGCGGTTGTCGGAAAGTACATCGAACTGAACGATTCGTACAAGTCAATTGACGAAGCGCTGTTTCACGGGGGCATTGCCAACAACGTTCGCATCCAACTGCGCAAGATCGACTCTGAGAAGCTCGAAAAAGCCGATGATCTGGATCAGGTGTTTCAGGGTGTCGACGCTATTCTGGTCCCGGGCGGCTTCGGTAGCCGCGGCATCAACGGTATGGTACGGACGGCCGGTTACGCACGCACGCGTGCAGTACCCTACCTGGGAATCTGCCTCGGTATGCAGGTGATGGTTATTGAGTATGCCCGCTCGGTTCTGGGCTTTGAAGACGCCGACAGCACCGAGTTTGCCCCGGAGACCGAGCATCCGGTAGTAAGCCTGCTTGAGGAGCAGGTCAACATCAAGAACTACGGCGGCACGATGCGCCTGGGAGCCAACGATTCGCGGTTGCTGCCGCACTCGATCATCCGCTCACTCTACGGCCGCGAGATCATCCGCGAGCGTCACCGCCATCGCTACGAAGTCTCAAACCAGTTCCGCGAGCAGCTGCACGATGCCGGGTTACTGGTTACCGCCGTTACTCCTGACGATTCGCTGGTGGAGTCGGTCGAATGGAGGGGGCATCCGTGGGGGATCGGGGTCCAGTTTCACCCCGAGTTCCAGTCCAAGCCGGTGGCAACGCATCCGCTTTTCGCGGGCCTGATTGCCGCTGCCTGTGCCTCGCGGAGCTCTCGTAACCCGGGTGAGTCATCGTTCCGGGAGGACGAGTCGGCTGAGGTGATTCCGGCGGCGGCTTCGGCCGAAAGCTGATTATGCGTCTGCTGCGTACAATCGTGTTGGCGGCTGTGCTGATCGGAGGCTGCAGCCTTGATTACCGTCCGGCGCAGGTCGGAGATGACCGCGCTGAATCGGTGCCCGAGACGGTACTGGTTGAGGCGCAGCTGGTAATCGTGCGCAGCGAGACGCGCCGGTTTCGCGTGAGCGCATCGCGTGTTGAGCACTACCCGGAACAGCAGAAACAGATCTTTGCCGGTTTTGTGTTCGAGGAGACCGACGGTATCGGTACCGTGCTCAGTGCCGGTTCGGCGGATTCGGCGGTCTACTTCACCAACAGCGACGATATCGAGATGTCCGGCAATATCGCGTTCTACTCTCACCAGCAGCAGGCCGGTATCTACGCCGAATGGCTGCGATGGGATGATGACGCGCGCACGCTCACCGGCGCGCCCGGCGGGCTGGTGCGTGTCGAACGTGACGGCGGCTCGAAGATAAGTGGATACGGCTTCATCGCCGACATGCGTCGCAGCACGGTGGAGTTCGCGGAACGGGTCAGCGGGATACTGGTAGCCGACGATGAATAGACGCGTCGCGTTGCTCATGATGATGCTGTGGGTCGTGTGGTTGCCGGGAACACCATCGGTGGCGGCCGCCTCGACCTTTGAGTTTTTCGGAGATTCCACCCGTATCGTCTTCGCCGAGGGTCGCGAGCGTACACGGCTTACCGGCAACGCGCGCGTCATTTCAGACGATACCGAGATTGAGGCCGACCAGATCGAGATTTACGGGGACGATTTCCGATTTGCGGTGGCTACCGGCAACGTGCGTGTGGTTGAGCGCGAGCAGGAGATTGTGCTGACCGCTGACCGGCTGATCTACGATCGGCGCGAACGCATTACGCGTGCCGAGGGTAACGCGATCATGGAGGATCAGCGCAACGAGACTGTTGTCAAGGGGGCACTGCTGGAAAACCGCGCGCGCGATAATCTCACCATCGTTCAGGTCGGCGTACGCATTCTGGGTGACGATCTGACCACACGCAGCGAGTTTGCGCGCTACCGGCGCGAGCAGAACGTGCTCGAGCTGTCAGGTCTGCCGGTTGTCTTCTGGAAAGGGGACCAGTACCGCGCCGCACGCATTGTAATAGACATAGACCGTGATGAGATCAGCCTGCAGGGTGAGGTGCGCGGAACGATTACGACCGCCGGTGAAGAGGAAGCCGATGATGATGCCCCCTGAGGTCAACGGCCGTAGCGCGCTGCGGGTGCGTGATCTGCAGAAGCGCTACGGGCGCAAACTGGTGGTCAAGGGCGTTTCGTTTGAGATGCGGCAGTCTGAGGTGGTCGGCTTTCTGGGCCCGAACGGTGCCGGCAAGACTACCGTCTTCTACATGATCGTCGGCTTCATCCGACCGAACGCCGGCGAGATTCAGATCGATGACAGGGTGATTACCGGGTGGCCGATGTACCGCCGGGCACGTTTGGGCATCTCCTACCTGTCGCAGGAGCCGTCGGTGTTCCGCAAGTTGACCGTGGCCGACAACCTGTGGGCGGTACTCGAGCCGCGCACCGATCTCACGACCGCGGAGAAGCGGCAGCGACAGGCTTATCTGCTCAGTGAACTGGGTATCGAGGCGGTTGCGCGGCAGCGGGCCTACACACTCTCCGGCGGCGAACGCCGGCGCACCGAAATCGCGCGTGCCCTGGCAATCGAACCAAAGTTTCTGCTGCTCGACGAGCCGTTTGCCGGCATCGATCCAATTGCGGTACACGAGATAAAGAGCATCATTCAGACCCTCTCGGCCAAGGGTATCGGTGTGCTGCTGACCGACCATAACGTGCGTGATACGCTGGAGATCACCAACCGTTCCTACATCATCAAGGACGGCGAGATCGTCGTGGCGGGCAGCCGCGACGAGGTGATGGCCAACGAGTTGGCACGTAAAGTCTACCTCGGTGAGCGTTTTCAGATCTGATCAGGGAGGCGTTCCGCGCACCGATCAGCGGGCTGTCATAGCTGCCACGAAGCCTGGTGAAAGCCGGAGTATCCGGCAGTTCGCACCGCTTTCGGTTCACGTTGACAAAGCACCACCCCTGCTTCAATATATCTAGACACGCTCTGACGGAGGAACTGATTGCAGTTTCAGAAGCCTGCTCTGGTCCAGGAACAGCGCCTCAAGATGAATCCGCAGCTCTACCAGAGCATTCAGCTCATGGCAATGCCGCTGCAGGATCTGAGACTGCGTATTCAACAGGAAATCGAGGCAAATCCGGCGCTCGAGGTGGTCGAGGACGCTCAGATGCTGTCGCTGGACGAAGTCGACAGCAAGCAGACAGAGGAATACGATTACTTCGAGAACACGTCGGACCCCGGCTTCACGGCCGGCGGCTACGACGACGAGGCCGGCGACGCCAAGCGACGCTTCATGGAAGGCGCGCTGTCGAGGCCCGAATCGCTGCACGAGCATCTGCTGTGGCAACTGCGCCTCCAGCCGATCTCACCGCAGAGCTTCGCGGTCGGTGAAGCGCTCATCAACAACCTCGACGCCAACGGTTTCCACCGTGAGCCGGTTGAAGTGGTGGTGCCGGAGCAGCATCACGCGCTGATCGAGCCGATGGTTTCGATGATCCGGCGCTTCGATCCTGTCGGTACCTGCGTGTGCGACTACCGCGAGTCGCTGGTGGTGCAGGCTGAACTGGCCGAGGATATGCACGAGGCCGCAATACCGATTATCCGGGACTTTCTCGATCTGCTCGAACGCGGCAAGTACGCCGATATCGCGCGTAAGCTCAAGATTGATGAGCAGCAGGTGCTCGAGGCGCTCGAGGCGATCCGTCGCCTGACGCCGTTCCCCGGTCGCGAGTTCTCTTCGGACAGCCCGACGTACGTAGTCCCGGACCTCATGGTCAAGCTGCGGGAGGGCCAGTTTGTCCTTATTGTGAATGACGAAGAGATCCCGGTGCTGGGCATCAATTCGTTCTTCACCGAGATGTCGGGCAATCGCGAGGCGGGCCAGGAAAAGACGGTAAAACGGTTCGTGAACCAGTCGGTCAAGGACGCACGCTGGTTTATCAACAGCATTCATCAGCGAAATCAGACGCTGATGAACGTCGCACGCGCGATCGTGGAGTTCCAGCGCGATTTCTTCCTGCGGGGCCCCAAGGGGCTCGTGCCGTTGACCCTCAAGGACATTGCCGCTGAAGTCGGGGTTCACGAGGCTACGGTCTCGCGCATTACCAGCAGCAAGTATATCCAGACTGAATGGGGTATCTTCGAACTGAAGTACTTCTTCTCCAACTCGATTTCCGGCGCCGGCTCGACGGGGTCGCGCTATTCCAAGGAGGCAGTCAAGCAGATAGTCAAGGAGATCCTGGAGGACGAGGGGCGTGCTGAAAAACACCTTTCAGACCAGCGGATCTCGGACCTCTTGAGCAAGCGCGGAATAAACATAGCCCGGCGGACGGTGACCAAGTATCGCAAGGAGTTGGATATCAGCTCATCGTACGAACGGTAACAGACACAACGGAGGTGTGCGTATGCATCTGGAAATCCAGGCGGTTCATTTCGATCTGAGAGACGAAACTCGGGATTTCATAGAGGAAAAGCTACAGAAGATTGAATTTGCCAGGGATATGATAGTCGATATCGAGTTCACCCTGGTACGTGATGCGCGCGAGTTTGAGCTCGAAGTCAAGATCCACTTCCGTTGGGGTAAATCGCATATGATCAAGCTGAGGGCGTTTGAGTTGCACGAAGGACTTGAGAAGCTGTTGGACAAGCTGGAGATGAAGGTTCGCAAGGAGAAAGACAAGATCAAGGAGCACAAGGCCTGATAGATGAAGAGTTTCACCGTTCTCGACCTGCTCGATCTGGACCTGAAAGAGCATGATGCCCTCGACCTGCACTGTATCGGGGGGCGCCCCGGGCTGACGCGCGAAATCCGTGTCCCCGACATAAACCGGCCCGGATTGGCGTTGAGCGGCTTTTTCGACAGTTTCGGTGACGACCGCATCCAGCTGTTCGGCCGTGGTGAGACCGCGTTTCTCCGCAAGCTCGAGGAGACCGGCAATACGGAGGTGCTCGAGCTGTTCTTTCGCTACCAGCTGCCCTGCGTGCTGTTCACCCACGGACTGGATCCGACGCCGCGCTTCTTTGAGATGGCCGAGTCGTCGCAGTGTCCGGTGCTCAAGACGGACCTCGCGAGTTCCGAGTTCTCCAGCCGGCTGATGCGGGCGCTGTCCAACGTCTTCGCCTCGGTTGAGACGATTCACGGGGTGTTGGCGGAAGTGTTCGGGATCGGTGTTCTGATTCTGGGCGACAGCGGCGTCGGCAAGAGCGAGACGGCGCTGGAACTGGTCGAACGCGGTCATCGGCTGGTAGCCGACGATGCGGTTGAGATCCGCTGCATTGCGGGCAACATCCTGCTCGGCCAGGGCGCCAACAAGGCGCTTGGACACCATATGGAGATTCGTGGTCTGGGAATCATAAACATCACCCACCTGTTTGGAGTTGGCGCGATCCGCCAGAGCAAGCAGATCCAGCTGGTGGTCGAGCTGGAGTACTGGGACTCCAACAAGCAGTACGATCGAATCGGTGCAGAGGAGAACTACAAGGAGATTCTGGGCGTCAAGGTTCCCGTGTTGGAGATCCCGGTCAAGGCGGGGCGCAATATACCTATCATCATCGAGACGGCTGCGCGTAACGAGCGGCTGAAGAAGATGGGTTACTACTCGGCGCGCGAGTTCAACCAGAGCGTGCTCAAATGGCTGGAGAGCGAGAACGCGCGCAGCACATACTTCCGCAACAGGCACGAGGGTTAGCATGATCGAGCGAGACGTAACGGTGACGAACCGCGCGGGTATCCACGCCCGTCCGGCAGCTCTGATTGTGCAAACTGCGGGTAAGTACGATTCAAAGATCATGTTCCAGAAGGATGGCGAAGAGATCAACGCCAAATCGATCATGGGCATCATCACGCTTGGCGCAGCTTATAACTCAGTTATCAGTATCCGCGCGGAGGGCTCCGATGAGCAGGAAGCAATCGATGCGCTCGCGACACTGTTCGACAACCGTTTCGAGGAGGACTGACTCGCGGACTGTTATCTGCGCGGCGCTGGGCGTGCTGCTGTTTACGGTGGCTGGTCCGCTGAGTGCCCAGGAAGCGTCGGTGGTTACGCGTATCGGACCGCGGTCGATCTCGGTGGCGGTCGAGCTGGACTACCGGGGCGAACAGGTGCTCGAGTCGCTCGCGGCGGGTATGCGCTCCGAGATCACCTTCTCCATCCGACTCTACCAGCCGGTCCGCGGCCCGTCGCGCCTGCTGGGTGACCGCCTGATCGCCGAGTACCATCCGAGTTTCACCGCCCACCGTGATCCGTTCACGCGCGAGTACGTGATCGAGTCGGCGGTCGGGACGCAGCGCCGCATCAGCTCGGCCGACGTCTTCCTCGAGGAGTTCTTTTCTCTGGCGGCGTTTCCCGTTCCCACTAACACCATCGACGATCTCGAGTATCACTACCTGATGTGCCAGGTGGAACTACGGCCGGTGCGTCTGGTGCCGGCGCTTGATTTCCTCGGTGCGGTGCGGCCGGGCGATACGGTTGTGACTCCGTGGAGGCGTGTGGACCTGCAAGCCTTCGGGGGCGCTACGTGAAGGCACGGTTCTCGCCGACCGCTTCGGCACCGGGACTGATCAGCGTCGTACTGCTATATCTCTTCCTGATCGTGCTGGTGCTGGTTTTTGCCGGTCAGCTTCTGTCCGACTTCACGGTTGCCGGGACACCGACCGGCCGGCTGATTATGGTGCTGGCGGTCTCGTTTCCGGTGTTCCTGCTGGTGACGATCGTAATCCACCTGGTGAAGCTGATCAACGACCGTCGCCAGGGCCGCCCGGGTGCTTCGCTGCGGGTTCGAATTCTGGCATTCTTCTTCTTCGTGGTGTTGCTGGCGTCCGCACCGCAGGGCATTCTGGCGCTCAGCTTCCTCAATAGCATCATGGGATCGCTGTTTGCCGTGCCTACCGGCGAGGCGTTACGCGGCGGTCTCGATATCGCGCTGCACTACTACGACGATCAGGTCAGCAAGCTGGAAGCCTTCGTTGACGGTGGAGCTTTTCGCAGCGTGCTTGCCGATGCCCGAACCAATCCGCGCCGTGCCTGGGACACAATCAGGCTGGTGCGGCCCGAGATTAGCGGCTTCCAGGTATTCGACGAGAACCTCAACGAGCGCTACGCCGCCGGTGACGAACGTTCGTGGCTGCGCTCGACCCAGGTGCGCGCGGGTCGCGAAGGCCATGTGATGCGTGACAGCGTCGATCAGGATACCTTTCTGCGCGTGCGCGTCACTCATCCCGACGGTGATCTGATTGTGGTGCTGAGCGTCATGCTGCCCGAGGGGTTCGATCAGCGAGCGCAGAATCTCACCAGCGCACTGGAGACCTTCAGCCAGGTCGATCAGCTCCGCGGAGCCTTCCTGCAGGCCGTGGCGCTCTTCTTCGGACTGTTCAGCTTTCCGCTGTTCCTGCTCGCGATCCTGGTGAGCGTGCTGCTCAGCGAGGAAATCACCCGCCCGATTATCAACCTCGAGGAAGCGACGCGCCGCGTTGCCGAAGGCGACTACTCGTTCCGTATCCTGACGCGCTCCAACGATGATCTCGGATTGCTGGTGCGCTCGTTCAACTCGATGGTTACCGAGCTCGAGCGCTCGCGCAGAAAGATTCTGCAAACCGAGAAGGTTGCCGCGTGGCAGGAAATTGCCCAGAGACTGGCGCACGAGATCAAGAACCCGCTGACACCGATCAAGTTGTCGGCGCAACGGGTCCTGAAAAAGTATCGCAGCGGCAGCGAAGACTTTGAGCCGGTCTTCGAAGCCGCGATTCAGGCGATCGTTACCGAGGTCGACGGCCTCAACACCCTGCTCAGCGAGTTTCGCAACTTTTCACGACTACCCGATCCGGTGCCCGAGCGCGTTCAGTTGAAATCGCTGGTCTCGGAAGTCGTGTCCACCTACTCCACCTGGCCTGAGCTGGTGATACACTGTTCCCAGCTGGATGAGGCGATCACGCTGGTTGTCGATGCCGGACAGATCAAGCAGGTGCTGGCCAATCTGTTTACCAACGCTACCGAGGCAATGAGCGGTTCCGGTGAGATCTTCGTGCGGGCCGACCTTGTCAAGAAGGGCAACAGCCTGTACTGTAGGATCCAGGTACAGGATACCGGGCCGGGAATTGACGGCGATTATCACGACAAAGTGTTTAATCCGTACTTCACCACCAAAAAGCAGGGAACCGGCCTGGGTCTTTCGATCGTGGAGCGCATTGTGTTCGACCATCGCGGTCAGATCTGGTTCGAGACGCAGCCGGGTTCCGGCACGACATTCTTCATCGATCTGCCCGTAGAAGACACCGTATGAGCAGAGTACTGGTCATCGACGACGAGCAGGGCATCCGCGAGGTTCTCAGCGGCATCCTGCAGGACGAAGGCTACCGGATTTTTTCGGCCGAGGACGGTATTGGTGGACTGAATCTGCTCAAGACCGAGCCTATCGACGTGGTGTTGCTCGACGTGTGGTTGCCCAATATGGGTGGTATCGACGTCCTCAAGGAGATCAAGTCAGCATATCCCGAGACAGAGGTGATCATCATTTCGGGGCACGGCAATATTGATCTGGCGGTCAAAGCGGTCAAGCTGGGGGCCTTCGATTTCATGGAAAAGCCGCTCAGTCTCGAGCGGGTGGTGACCGTGGTGCGCAACGCTCTGGAGATGGAACAGCTGAAGAAGGAGAACCGGCGTCTGCGCAGGACGATCCTCGATGACGATGAGATTCTCGGTGATTCGGAGGGGATGCGCCGCGTGCGCGAGATCATCCAGCAGAGCGCGGCTACCGACTCGCGTATTCTGATAACCGGGGAAAACGGTACCGGCAAGGAGTTGGTGGCACGCGAGATTCACCGCCGTAGTCGACGTGCCGGCGAGCCGTTTGTGGAGGTCAACTGCGCCGCAATTCCGGACACTCTGATCGAAAGTGAGCTTTTCGGGCACGAAAAAGGCGCATTCACCGGTGCGGTTGGCCGCCGCAAGGGGAAGTTCGAGGCGGCGGACCGCGGCACGTTGTTTCTGGATGAAGTTGCCGATATGTCGCTGTCCGCGCAGGCCAAGGTGTTGCGCGCAATTCAGGAGATGAAGTTCGAGCGTGTCGGCGGTGAGGAGTCGATCAGCGTCGATGTACGCCTGATAGCGGCTACCAATAAGGATATCCAGCACGAGATCGGCGCCGGCCGCTTTCGCGAGGACCTCTTCTTTCGCCTCAACGTGATCCCGATTCAGGTTCCGCCGCTGCGTGAACGGACCGAGGATCTGCCGGCGCTTATCGGTTTCTTTATGCAGAAGTTTCGACCTTCGGCCGATACACCGTTGAAAACCGTCGACTCGCGGGCGATGCAGCTGCTCAAGGAATACGACTGGCCCGGCAACGTCAGAGAATTGAAAAACTTCATCGAACGCGTTACTATTATGAGCGATGAAGAGCTGCTGACGGCCGAGCTGATCCGTTTCTTCCTCGGTGAGCCGACGCCGCGACGTCGTGCAGACGATCTTGACGAGTACGGCGAAATGGGGTTGAGTGAGGCCAGAGAGTCGTTCGAGAAACGCTACATCATGCAGAAGCTGCAGGAGCACGGGAACAATATCTCACGGACCGCTCAGGCGCTGGGGGTCTATCCAAGCAATCTGCACGGCAAGATCAGAAAATTCGGGATCAGGATCGAAAGATGAAGTCGATCACACGCCGACAGCGCGAGGTTCTCGACTACATCAAGGCCTATATCACGGGCCACAAGTTCCCGCCGACGTTCCGTGAGATCTCCGAGAACTTCTCGATTTCGGTCAAGGGTGCCTATGATCATGTCAAGGCGCTCGAACGCAAAGGATTCATTCAGCTCAACAATAATCGCTCACGAACCATCGAGGTGCTTGATAACGCCGAGCAGGACGACATCACCACTGCCGAGGTGCCGATTCTCGGCAAGGTGGCCGCCGGGCGGCCGCTGTTTACCGAGGAGAACTACGAGGGAACCATCCGCCTGCCGAGCGAATACACCCGCGGCGGCAAGAACTTTGCGCTCAATGTGCAGGGCGACAGCATGCGCGACGCCGGTATCCATGACGGCGATATCGCGGTTTTCGTGCATCAGAACGTTGCCGACAACGGGGATATAGTGGTTGCGATGGTCGACGAGGCGATGACCCTCAAACGGTTCTACAAAGAGAAGAACCGGGTCAAACTCCAGGCGGAGAATCCGGAGTACCCGCCTATCTACACCCGGGACGTCCGGATCCTGGGCAGGCTTACCCATCTGATTCGCAGCTATGTCTAGCACCCACCTGCTGCTCGGTCCGGAGGAGGGTGAGAAGAACGCCCATATCGCGCGACTGGTGGAGATTGCTCACAAACAGAGCGGCGAAAAACCCGAGCTGCACACCTTCTACAGTTCCGAGACACCGATCCGCGACGTGATAGCGGTCCTGCGTAACGGATCGCTGTTCTACGCCCACGTGGTTGCGATCGTGCACGCGGCCGAGGAGATTCGGAAGAAGGACGACATCGCCGCCCTTTCAGACTACATTCGTAAGCCGTCATCCGAAGCGACTCTCATTCTGGTCTCCGGCGTACTGCGTATCGACGCCGCCTGGACGCGGGAGGTGCCCGCGGACGCCCGCAAGATCTTCTGGGAGATGTTCGAGAATCAAAAGCAGGGGTGGGTTGCCAACTACTTTCGCAAACGCAACGTGGCCATCGACGCCGACGCCATTGAGCTCTTTCTGGACATGGTTGAGAACAATACCCAGGAACTGCGGATAGCCGCAGATCGCCTGTGCGGCTTTGTCGGCAAAGGCGGCGCCGTGACAAGCGCCGAGATCGAGGAGTTTCTCTATCACGGCAAGCAGGAGAATGTCTTCTCGCTGTTCGACGGACTCTGCGCGGGCTCGCTGGAATCGTCGCTGGAAATCCTGCAGATGCTGTTGCTCTCCAACGATCAGACTCCGACCGGTGTTCTTGCGTCGCTGGTGTGGCAGTTTCGTCGTCTGCTGGCACTCCGCGTTCTGCTCGATCAACACTATGACACCAGCGAAGCGTTTCAGAAGCTGGGAGTCCGCAGCAAACGAAATCAGCAGACCTATTCTGCCGGCATACGGCGCTTCAAGCGAGCTGCGCTGGAAGACATCGTTACGCGTGCGGTTGAGTACGAGGCGTTGTTTCGTTCTACCTCCACCGGCCGGCATCGCGGTCTGCTGCAGCAGTTCATCTACAACACCGTCGTGCGCGCCGGTGCACAACACCTGCCGCAGTCGGTTATCTATGGCGCCTGATCCACGCCGTCGGTCAGCGTATCGCTACCGCGGTAGTCGTGCGTTGCGCGTTCGGCGGCACTCAGTTCACCGCCGTACGCCGTTGTGTGCCGACGCAGCAGCTCTTGAATCGCCTCAGCGGTTTCCGTTCGTACGCCGCAGGTCTTGACGATCACGTCGGTCGGGGTCTCGGCGAGCACCTCGAGCGAGTCAAACGCCTGAAGGATGCGCCGGCTGCGCTTGGGGCCGATTCCGGGAATCTGTTCCAGCAGCGATCGCGATACGTCTTTCGACTGAAGTCCGGCGCGAAACGATGTTGCAAAGCGGTGTGCCTCGTCGCGCACGTACTGCAGCAGGCGCAGCGGCGGGGACCCTTCCGGAAGTGTCAGCGCATCGGATTGTCCCGGCACAAAAATCTCCTCCAGCCGTTTGGCGAGACCTACAAGCGGAATGTGTCCAAGGCCGATGCCGTCCAGTACTTCGCTGGCGGCGTTCAGTTGCCCCTTGCCGCCGTCAATCAGGATCAGGTCAGGGCGCGGTAGCCGCTCGTTGACCACGCGCTGATAGCGTCGTGCGATCACCTCACGCATCGCCTCGAAATCGTCGATTGCACCGTTCAGACTGCGGATACGGTAGTGGCGGTATTGCGCACGGTCGGGAACCCCGTTGCTGAACGACACCATCGATGCCACGGTGAATCGACCGCCGATATGCGCAACGTCGAATCCCTCAATCCGCAACGGTGGTTGCCGGAGTTGCAGCACGGCTGCCAGTTCGCGCAGTGCCGGCAGGTTTCCGGTTTCACGCTTACGCCGCTCCAGATCCTGCAGCGCGTTCTCGCGTGCCATGGCCAGGATGCTCGCGTGACGGCCTCCCTGCGGCACCTCTATCGTCACGTTGGCCGCGTGTTCCTGCGCGAAGAAACGGGTGATTTCCTTGCTCGGAACGTGCAGCGGCAGGTAGAGTGCAGACGGCGCCGTGTTTCGGCTGTCGTAGTAGCGCACGATGAACTGCTCGAGATCTTCGGTTTCCGACGCGAAGACCGAGGTGCGGAACATGTCGCTGGCCAGCAGACGGCCGGCACGCATCTGGAACACCACGAAGCTGCACATGTCGTCTTCGGCCGCAAACGCGACATAATCTCGGGTGTCGGGATCGAAGTCTACCACCTGCTGTTCGGTCTCCAGGGTGTCGATGGCGCGGATCAGATCGCGGTACTCGGCAGCCTGCTCAAACCGGTGTTCCTGCGACGCGTGCCGCATCGAGCGTTCGAGGTCGGCCCGCAGCGTGTGGGTCTCCCCATTCAGCAGTCGACGTACCCCGTCTACGTGCTCGAGGTATTCTTCACGGCTGATCCGCCCGCAACAGGGAGCTGAGCACCGTCCGATGTGGTGGTAGAGGCAGGGGTGCTCACGGCGGCGCAGCGGACCGCGACACTTGCGCAGCGGGTAGAGGCGCTCGGCGAGTTCGAGATAGCGCTCGATACTGTCGACGCTGGGGAACGGGCCGAAGTAATCCGATCCGTCCTGGACAATCGTGCGGGTACGGAACACCCGCGGATACTCCTCGCCGGTGATGCGTATCACCGGGTAGGTCTTGCCGTCCTTGAGGTTGATGTTGTAGCGCGGTTTCCACTTTTTGATCAGGTTGTTCTCGAGCAGCAGCGCTTCGTACTCGTTTCGCGTCACGAGGTAGTCGATCCGTGCAACGCGCTGCATCAGAACCGCCGTCTTGGGGTCTTTGCGGCCCGAGAAGTAGGATTTTACACGCGACTTGAGGTTCTTTGCCTTGCCGACGTATATAATGGTTTCATCGGGGGCCTTCATAAGGTATACACCGCACCCAGTGGGAAGATTCTCGGTGCTTTCTCGGGGCGAAAAGGCCGGGGTTGTGCCGTGTTTCATACCTGCCGATAGATAATGTACAGAAGAATGGAGAAAAAAGGAATATCGATTGTCACAGCGATGATCCTGCTCGGTTTCACTGCTGCGTTTGCACTCGAGGACCGTATCGAACTCGGAAGCCGCGATCACTGGTCGGATATGCGGGTGTTGCAGAACGTGATTATCCGTTCCGGGTTCCGCGGTGCATACGATCTGTTGCTGGAGGACTATCGCGAACCAACGCAACCCGAAACCGATCTTCTGATCAGCTTTGACTCGCTGCCGCTGCACGATGCCGCCGGCCGCTACCGCGCGGACGATTCCGGCATCGAGATCTCCACAACCGTACGCAGAGTCGGTGATGCCGCGGGGGTGTTTCGCGGTGACGGTCGGGCACTCGCGCTGGAGCCACGCGCCGGAGCCGCGTTCTTTCCCGGCACGTTCTGGGACTCGCTGGAAATCGAGTTTTGGCTGTACCCGGCTACACTGGAGGAGGGTGAGACCCTGCTGCGTTGGGATGGCGCTCGCCAGGGGCACGACGGTGTCACACCGCAGCAGCTGAGGGTATATGTGCGGAACCGGAGACTGGTGTGGGAGTTCGTAAATCTGTTCATTCCTCCCCACGGCGCGCCAACTACAATAACGGTCACCGCGCACGGCGGGGTGGTCCCGCGTCGCTGGAGCCATCATCAGCTGCGCTATGACGCGCGTTTCGGCGTGCTCGAGTACCTGGTGGACCGCGAGCCGCAAGGCATCGAATACGCCACTTCGAGCGGGGCTGAGCGTGGTGACGTCTTCACCGCCTTCGTGGGCGAGTCGGCCGCCGGACCATTGCGGATTGGGTCCAGCTACCGGGGCTTCATTGACGAGTTACGCATCACGCACGCCGCCCGGTTGCCTGAGCCGCGCGCCCCCTATCGGCCGCTGCCGCAGGACAGCGGCCTGGCAGTCTCGGCACCGCTGCCGCTCGGTAATCGGGGCGGGCGCATTGTCGCCATTGACGCGGTGTGGAGCGCTCCGTATGACAGTGACGTGCGGTTCTTTTACCGGGTTGGTGACAAACGTGCCACCATCGAAGGCCTGGCCGGAGCCTGGGCGCCCTTCGAGCCGGGTATCCCGCTGCAACCGATCTCCGAAGGGCGCTACGTGCAGGTGCGTATCGAGCTGTTGCCCGACCCGCGCGGACGCGAGTCTCCGCGGGTATCACAGTTGTCGATTGATTACGAACCGTATCCGCCTCCGCCAAGACCTGTCGGGCTGACCGCGACCGCGGCCGATGGTGCGGTGGAACTGAACTGGAACGCGATCCACGGTTCCGATGTTGCGGGCTATCTTGTCTACTACGGCGAGAGTCCCGGCGCCTATTTCGGTGATGAAGCGGTTGCCGGCCGATCGCCTATTGATGTGGGTGACCGTACGCGCATCCGGCTTGAAGGACTCTCCAACGGCCGCGCCTACTACTTTGCGGTGGCCGCCTATGGACGAACCGGTGTCGCGGATGCCGGCCGCCTGTCGGCTGAAGCGTTTGCCCGGCCGTCGAGGGCGGCGCGATGAACAGGAGCGAGCTCTTTGCGCGTGCCTACAGCGCATGGCGCGTGGGAGACCACACTGCCGCCGAGCAACACATTCGTGCCTATCTGGAAGAGAACCGCGACTCCGACGAGGGCTATGTGCTGCTCGGCAACGTCTGTGCCCGTGGCCGGCGCTACAGCGAGGCGGCCGATACCTACCGTACCGCGATCGAGAAGAACCCTGCAAATCGGGAAGCTCTGAACGATCTGGGGGTCGTCTGCCGCGTGCTGGGGCGCACAACGGAGGCTCTGGCGGCCTTACGGGCGGCGCTGAAACTGGCGCCCGATGACGCAACCGTCCACTACAACATCGCCAACGTGTACAAGCAGATCGGTGACGCCGCGGCCGCCGAGAGCGCCTATCGTAACGCGGTCGGCCGCGATCCGAAGCTGTCGACCGCCTGGAACAACCTCGGAACGCTATTGCAGTCTCAGGAGAAGCTCAGCGAAGCTATCGCCGTCTATCGCAAAGGATTGGTGTACGATCCCAACCACCCCGGGCTTCACTATAATCTCGGGCTGGCTCTCGAGCAGGCAGGCGACCTGCAGGCGGCTATCGCGGAATATCGACTGGCGCTGCGTTCAAGGCCGGGGTGGGTTGACGCGCTGAACAACCTGGCAATCCTGCAGCAGAAGAGCGGTGACCTCAACGCCGCGGCCGGAAACCTGCGGGAACTGCTGAAGATCGACAGCGCGCATGCGATTGCGCACAGTAATCTGGGCACCATCGAAGCTCAACTCGGCCGGCCCGGCGAGGCGCGCGCCCACTACCGTGAGGCCCTGAGGATCAGCCCGGACTATGAACGGGCGCTGCGCAATCTGACGCACCTGCTGCGATCCCACCCCTCGCTTCCCGCTGCGGCCGAGGAGCTTGCGGCGCTGGTGAAGGTTCGCACCGACGACGTCGAGTTGCGCTTTGCACTGGCCGAAACCTGCCTGGCGCTCGATCGGCTTGCCGAAGCCGAGACAGAGTTGACTGAAATCCTCGGTTTTGACTCCGAGCACGCCGAGGCCCTGCGTCTGCTTGGTACCGTCTACTTTCGTCAGGGTCGGCGCGATTCCGCCGCGGAGTGCTTTCAGCGCATCGAGGAGCTGAGTCCCGACAACGACCGGTTCCGGCTCGATGTAGCGCGCCTGCACCATGACGCCGGTGAGCATCAGGATGCTCTCACGCAGCTGGAATCGTTTCTGAAGAGACACCCGCTCGATCGGGACGCTATGGTTCTGAAGGCGGAGTCGCTGATCAGACTCGGCCGAGCCGAGGACGGCGTCGCCGTGCTGCAGGCCGCGCGAGAGCATTTTCCCGAGGATCGGCGGGCCATCTCGCTCATGGCTCGCGCGCAGAGTGACCTTGGCAAGACCGCCGAAGCGCTCAAGAGCGCTGATGAACTTGTCAGTCTTCAGGGAAACCGCGGCAGTGATGACGACTTGAACGCGCTCAACGAGAGCCTCGAGATCTATGAGCGGGCGGTCGGGGCGCTGGAAAGCGATGTCTGGCAGCAGAACCTGCGGCGGCTCGGCGACCTGATCGAGGAGGTCTCGCGCGAGGCCGAGGCGCGCGAGGCCGAGGCGCTCGAAGTGGAAGAGGCGGGTGAACTGGATGCCGACTCGATTCCGATACTTGGATCGTGGGGCCGTGAGTTCTTCGCCGAGGAAGAAGATGAACCATGGCCCGCGCGGGAGCGCATAGCCGAGCACGAAGCCGCCGAACCGCCTGACGGCGAGCCCGGCAGGGCCGGGACGCCGGCGGGACCGGGCGTCGGCGAGTCTCAGGGTTTTCGCGACCTGGTCGAACGCGAAGAGCAAGAGGTGCACCACCGCATCATCCGCAAGACAATTGAAGAGGTTGCCGAGACGCCGCCGGAACCGCCGGCGCTGCAGCCGTCAGCACAGCCGGGGACTTATGCGCCGCACTACCACGACACCGCTTCCCGGCCGGATCACGCATCAGAGCTCGACGACCTGCTCGACGCCTTTGATGTGCTGCGCACCAGCGCTGCCGAGGTCACAGCCGAGGACGCGATTCCCGCGGAATACTCCTCCGGCGGCAACGGGGCAGCCCCGGCGGCAGCGTCGCTGCCACCCGATACGCACAAGCGTCTGAAACTGCTCGACTATCTGCTGAAACTCGCCGAAAGCCTGCCGCCGGAGAAGCGTGCGGAGTTTCAGGGCAGCGACATGCGGCTCCGGATCGAATCTCTGCGCATGCGGCTGCTCGGCAGGCCGGGCCTCAGGCGTGACCTTGAGCGCTTTGCATCACGGGCCCGCGGCGAAAGCGACATAACGGCCGAGCGCGTGGCGGATGCGATGAAGTTCGTTCAGTCGATGTCCGCGCATCTGCCGGATCAGGTGCTCGGTGAGGTGCTCCAGGACCGGTTGGCCCGGATCGTCGTCCGGCTGGAAGATCTTCGAGATGCGAGGAACTAGCCGGCATGGACGCAGCGCAGGAACTGCAGCGAGTTGAAACCTATGTTGGCCGCATGCCGGCGCTGCCGGTCACGGTTACCAAGGTGATCGAGATCTGTAATCAGCCGGACACGTCGCCAATCGACCTCAACCGGGTGATCAGCGTGGATCCGGTGCTGATGGCACGCGTGATGAAGTTGATCAATTCGGCGTACTACGGGCTGGAAGCCAAGGTGACCTCGCTGTCACGCGCGATCATCATGCTCGGCGTCAATACGGTCAAGAATCTGGCGCTGAGCACAGCGGTGGTCGGCGCCATCGGCAAGAGCGAGATATCGTCGGCGCTCAATATGCAGGGATTCTGGCGGCACAGTCTTGGTGCCGGGGTTACCGCCAAGCTGATTGCCAGGCGCCGCGGCATTGATCCACGACTGATCGAGGAGTACTTCATCGCCGGACTGCTGCACGACATCGGCAAGATACCGCTCAACAATGCGCTCAAGGAGCGCTACGTCAACGTTCTTGGCGTCGCCGACCGCGAACATATCGGCCTTGCGGCCGCCGAACAGCGCGAGCTCGGCTTCACCCACGCCGACGTCGGACGGCTGATCGGCGAGACCTGGAACATCGGTACGGCGGCCATCGATACGCTTGGTTTTCACCATGCGGTGGCCAACTATGCCGAAGAGCATCGCGACCTGGTGATGACCGTCCACATAGCCAACTACTTCATGAATATTGCCGAAGTCGGTTTCGCCGGCGACCGATTTCCGGCTCGCCCGGAGGAGGGTACCTACCGTGCTCTGGGAATCGATCTCAGCCTGCTGGACGATATCGAAGACGAAGTCGACGCGGAGATCTCCAAGGCGGAGATCTTTCTCAAAATCGTCGAGTAACGGAGTTGTGCCGTGAGGATCCGAATCTGGGGAGCGCGAGGATCTATACCGACACCGGGACCATCCACCGTGTACTACGGAGGCAACACCGCCTGCATCGAGATCCGCTACGGTGCCGGGCGGCGTGTCATCGTCGATGCCGGTACCGGTATCAAGCCGCTCGGCGACAGCATCGCCCGCAACGAACTGGACAAGGGACCGATCCGAGCTCGAATCTTCCTGTCGCATACCCACTGGGATCACATCATGGGCTTTCCGTTCTTCACCCCGGTCTTCATCCCCGGTACCGAGTTGGATATCTACAGCCCGGTGACCTACGAGGACGAGAGCATCGAGAGTGTGTTCGGATTCCAGCTGAGCTATCGCTATTTCCCCATTCGCCAGAGTGAACTGGCGGCCAGAATTGTCTATCACGAGCTCAAAGAAGAGACCATTGAGCTCGAGGACGGTATGCGGGTTACCACCAAGTTCCTCAATCACCCGGTGCTGTGCCTCGGTTACCGTTTTGAGTTCCAGGGCAGGGTCTTCTGTACCTGCTACGACACTGAGCCGTTTCGGAACGTCTTTCCCGAGGATCCCCAGGACCCGGACTACGATGAGTTTGCCGCGCAAGAAGGCCGGGCGGCTGCCAGGGAGCAGAATCGCAAGATCCTGCGCTTTCACCAGGGTGCCGATGCGGTGGTCTACGACACCCAGTACACGGAGCGGGAGTTTCACGCGTCAAGAATCGGCTGGGGGCACTCCAGTTACGAGTACGCCATCAAGGCGTGCCACAACACGGGGGTCAAACGCCTGTTGTTCTTTCACCACGATCCGGCGCGGTCGGACGATGAGCTTACGGCGCTGATCGACGGCTACCGTAGCGCAATAGCCGGCAAAAGCGAGCTGCAGATCGAAGCTGCGCGTGAGGGCCTCGAAATCGATTTGTAGCCGATGCGGCAGCCATGATTCGACCGGGAGGTTTCAGCGGACGCCGGTCAGGTCGAACCAGTTGGCCAGCAATCCCTGTCGGAAGTGCAACTGCGCGAAACCGTACTCCCACACCTCCAGACCGCGAACCGAGACGTTGATTGTGGTCGGGTCGGGAAAGATTGCCAGCACCTCTTCTTTGGTCATGCCGATGCGCAGCCGCGCCAGGTCGACAATGCGAATCAACGGCTCCGGCGGTTCGGCGAACCGCGGCGTCTCGGCGGCACGGTAGGGAAACCCGCTGTCGGGGGCGGCGGCAGACTCCGTCGGTCCGGTGGCGCACGCGGCCGCCAGCAACGCCGCGACGATCAGCAGCGCGGTCACGGGCAGTTGATTCATGGGCTTCAGTGTAGCACGAGGCGGCCAAATTCCCGCAGCAGGGACTGGAAATCCGGTCACGATATCGCTATACTATGGCTGTTTCTCGGGGGATTAGCTCAGTTGGTAGAGCGATTGGTTCGCAATCAATAGGTCAGGGGTTCAAATCCCCTATCCTCCATTCCGCTACAGCACCATCCGCAGGAGCAAACAATCATGAGCGCTGACGACATCCTCAAGAGCCTTCACCCTCTGGAAGTGAAGGTGCTGCTGCATTACGGCAGCAACGACATCTTTGACGCCAATCGCATCCAGGAGGACGTCGGTCTCAATCTCGGGCAGTGCAATCAGGCCGTGAGCTGGCTTGCCGCCAAAGCCCTGATTGTCGAGCACGAACGGCATCATCGTACGCTATATGAAATCACCGAGCTGGGAGAATCGTTGGCAGCCGACGGAACCCCGGAGGAGCGAATTCTGGCACACGTGAGCCGCAACGGACCCGCGGAATTGCCGCGGATTGCGGAGGCGCTGCAGCTGGAGAGCCGTGATGTCGGATCGTCGTTCGGAGCGCTCTCCCGGGAGGGGGTGCTGGAAATGAACGGCGCCAAGCAGGTGTCCGTGGCCTCGGGAACACCGAGCGAGCGTATGCGCCGCATACGCGTGCTGCTCGACCGCGCGCGGGGGGGCAAGGGAATTGCCGCTGAGCGTCTGACACAATCCGAACGGGAAGCGATTTCCGGTATCAGCAAGAAGCGCGGTAGCGCCGGCGCAGCCTTCCGCGTGGTTGAGCGCGATGAGGTTACGTACCGGCTGACCGAGGCCGGCCTCGGTGTGCAGGAACGTCTGCAGGCGGCCGGGATCACGGGTGAGGAGATCGGGGCGCTCACGCCGCAGATGCTCAAAGACGGCAGCTGGCGCGGGGTCAGCTTCCGGGCATACAACATTCACGTGCCACCGACGCGCATGGTGCCGGGCCATCGAAACCCTTACTGTGAGTACCTCGACAGGGTCAAGGACAAGCTGGTGTCGCTTGGTTTCGAGGAGTTCGACGGCCCGATCGTGGAAACGGAGTTCTGGAACTCTGACGCACTGTTCATGCCACAGTTTCACTCCGCGCGTGATATACACGACGTCTACTACGTCAAGCAGCCGACGCACGCCAGGGGAATAGAAGAACCGTATCTGGGTCAGGTGGCCGAGACACACGAGAACGGCTGGCGGACCGGAAGCTCGGGTTGGGGTTACCGCTTTGACCGTGACTTCACTCGACGGCTGATCCTGCGCAGCCAGGGCACGGTGATGTCGGCCAGAACGTTGCCGCGGGCCCGAATTCCCGGCAAGTACTTCGGAACGCTGCGCTGTTTTCGTTACGATCAGGTCGACGCCACCCACCTGTCGGATTTCTACCAGACCGAGGGAATCGTACTCGGCGAGTCGGTTAATCTGCGCACCCTGCTGGGTTTCCTGCAGATGTTTGCCGAAGAGCTGGCAGGCGCTACCGAGGTGAAGTACGTGCCGGGCTACTTTCCGTTTACCGAGCCTTCGGTGGAGGTTCACATCAAGCATCCTGTGCTTGGGTGGTTTGAACTCGGCGGGTCGGGCATCTTCCGGCCTGAGGTGACCGAACCGCTGGGGATCAAGGTGCCGGTGCTGGCGTGGGGACTGGGGATCGATCGCATGGCGCTGATGAATCTCGGCATCGACGATCTGCGCGAGCTGTTCTCCACCAACATCGAAAGCGTGCGACTGCGACGGGGGAACTGAACGATGCCCAAGATTGAACTGTCTCAACAGGCGTTCTTCACCTACCTCGGCACAGAATTGGCGGATAGCGAGCTTGAGCAACTGCTGACGATTGCCAAGGCTGAGCTCGATGAATCCGCTGATGCCGACGGCATTGTGAAGATCGAGCTCAATGATACCAACCGTCCCGATCTCTGGTCGACGGCCGGACTGGCACGCCAGTTGCGCGTCTATCGCGAGGCCACCGTTCCATCGTATACCTTCTTCTCGCATCCGGACCATACGGCTGATTCCGCTGAGCGCCGCGTCGTCGTCGACCCGGGGTTGGCCGAAATCCGGCCGTACATAGCAGCGTTTGCGGTAGAAGGCGCTCCAATTGACGAAGCACTGCTGAACGACGTGATCCAGACCCAGGAGAAGCTCTGTTGGAACTATGGACGCAAACGAAGCTCGATTGCGATGGGAGTTTACCGTACCGACCTCATTTCCTACCCGGTGCGCTACCTGGCGGCTGATCCGGACGCGACCGGGTTTGTACCACTGGGAGCTACTACCCGCATGTCGATGCGCCGAATGCTCAGCGAGCATCAGAAGGGCCTGGAGTTCGGCTCGATTGTCGCGGACTTCGAGCGGTTTCCGCTGCTCACCGACGATAACGGCGACGTGCTGAGCTTCCCGCCGATCATCAACAGCGACCGGATCGGTGCGGTCGAAGAGGGAGACGCCAAGCTGTTCATCGAAATGACCGGAACCGATATGCCGTCGTTGCTGACGGCTTGCGCGATTGTAGCCTGTGACTTCTCCGACGCGGGCTATACCGTGTTGCCGGTGACCGTAGAGTATCCGTACGATACGCCGGTTGGTCGGCATGTCACCACGCCGTTCTATTTTCAGCGGCCGGCGTCGACAACCGTGGAGTATGTCGCGCGCCTGCTCGGGCGCTCGATCGAGCCGCAGGAGTTGATCGACGGGCTGAGGCGCATGGGGATTGCTGCCGAACACGCCGACGGTACGCTCACGGTGCGGCCTCCGGAGTATCGCAACGACTTTCTGCACGCCGTGGATATCGTCGAAGACGCCATGATCGGGATCGGTATGGACAGTTTTGCACCCGAAGTTCCGTCGGATTTCACCGTCGGAAGGCTATTGCCGAGCGAGCTTTACGCGCGCAGGGTCACAAGCCAGCTAATAGGACTCGGCTACCAGGAGATGATCTTCAACTACCTCGGGTCACGGCGTGATTTTGTGGAACGCATGTACCCGCGCGACCAGTGGCAGCGCGCGTGCGCTGAACACGTCCAGGTCGACAACCCGATGTCCGAAAACTTTGAGTTCGTGCGCCGTTCGATCCTGCCCCACTTGCTGATCGCCGAGAGCGTCTCAGCCAACGCCGTTTATCCACACTACATCTTTGAGGTGGGCAAGATTGTGCGTCGTGACCCGCATGACAACTACGGTTCGCTGACTCGCGACAGCGTCGGCATGCTGTGCGCCGATGTCGAGGCCGGATTCTCCCTGATGAGTTCGCATATCTCGGTACTCTTCTACTACCTGGGGCTGCAGTACAGCCTGCGTGAAGTGTCCGACGGGCGCTTCATCCAGGGCCGTGCGGCCGAAATCGTGATCAGTTCCCGCGCCGTGGGGCGTTTCGGCGAGATTCACCCTGAGGTTCTGGAGAAATTCGGTATCCAGATGCCGTGCGCGGCGTGTGAGATTGATCTCGACAGCGTTATGGAGTTATAATATTAACAGGACGATATGGCGGCAGGGCAGGAGAATCTTCCAACGGTTCTGGTGCCGTACTGCGGACCTGAGCCCGACTCCGATATCGAGGACATTTTTGTCTATATGCGCCCGGAGACCAACGGAGTTCTGGGCGAGAGCACGATTCTGCGGGTGATCGAACGCTGCCCTGAGTATCGCGTAGATATCAGGCTGGTATACCTGGCCAATCTTCCCGGTGATTTCATCCTTTCCCATCACATTATCGAACGCCACTATGCGACCAGATTGCACTTTGCAGTTTTGGGCAAGAGTGCGTGTACACCCGGCATGCGGCGCGAGTTTGAGACCCACTTCGGCGAACCGTTCGACGGCGCCCCGATTGTCGGTTCGTTCGAGGCGCTGCGCCTGCTTCAACTGAGCCCGGACGAGCTGTTCAACACATGGGTTGATCTCAAGGAGCTGCTGTTCGTCAGCGGTCAGACCATCAAGAAGATCCGCGGCTACTTCGTGATGAACTACGACCTTCCGGCGCTGCTGCACAAGAACAATCGAAGCACCGATATCGCGGTGATGGTGTTCCGCACCCGTACGGGATACGAGTACTTCGCCGGTCTTGTGGAGCGCATGCGAAAAAGCTTGATAGCCGAGGGACTGATACGGCCGCACTTCCATACCGGGCGGGCGTTCCACTACTCGAAGAGCCCGTTCGAGCAGATTCTTGACGGCCTGGGGTATCTCTACGCTCGCGGCGCGGCGCAGGTGCCGCTGGAACAGGTATCGTTCTGCAGCTATCTTCTGGATCGCGGCGTTTCGATGCCGGTGATCCTCGGTGCGGTACGCAACCCGGTTGCGCTGTTCGGACTCGAGGACGGTTCGGTGCTCGAAGAGAACCTGATGAGCTACACGTTTCACGATTCCTACGACCTGGCGTACCGCAAGTTCTGTTCGATGACAGCCCAGTATCTGACCGATCGCTGACGAAGCGCAAATCCGCCGCCTCTGCGAGGACAAGTGAGCGGGGGTGCTCTCGAGGCAGGCGCGCAGGAGCTCCATGCCAACCGACCCCGTACGGCCAGAAATTGCTTGAGCAATAGCCATTCCGGGTGCGGCAGTGATAGTATGCGTGCGATGGGTCGCAGCAACAGTCTTGACGCCAGTGATGATCCCGGACGAGACGAACTGCTCAGTTTTCTTGAATCCGTCACACCGTTTCGCTTCCTGAAGCAGAGTGAGAAGCTGGCGCTGATTCCGGAACTCGAGCGGGCGGAATTCTGCCGCGGCGACACCATCATTGAGCAGGGTGAAGATCACGACCATCGTGTATACCTGATCTACCAGGGCTCTGTTGAAGTGATCGACCCGCGCCGCGAAACCGGGCGGCACCAGTTGACTATCGAGGCGTGCCACTACTTCGGAGAGTGGGAACCGCTGTTCGAAGAGCCGCGCGTCTTTTCGGTGCGGGCGCTGCAGCATACGGTCTGCTACGTTCTGTCGGGACGACGGCTGTTGGAACTGGTCGGCGTTTCGCGTGCCTTTGCGCAGGCGCTCGGCAACATTCTGCGCGACCGCCAGGGCATATTCTCGGCCTTCGATCACTTCACGGTGGAACTCATCCGTTCCGCCAATCGCGGCTACGTACCGATGGTCCCGATGCTGCGGCTCTATCAGGAACTGCAGCCGGCGCTGCATCCGCTGGCGGCCGTCTCAGAGGCCATCGATTTTGCGGCGCTGGAGTACGCGGTGCGCAGGCTGCCGGACAACGTGACGCGAGTGTTTGCTTTTCTGCTTACCGACCAGCTGCCGGGCGGCTTCGTCCCGGCGCACGCCTACTTTCCGGCCGTGCCGACCGCCGCGCGGCGACGGGATATCTGGGAGGTTTTGCCGGGCAAGAACGTAGTTCTGCTGCGCGACGGAATCTCGGACCTGGTTGATCTGACCAGCTGTCTCTGCCTCTACGCAGTGGAGGCGCGCAAGATCCGATTGCGTGTGCAGCAGCCGGGGGCGGTTGCCGCGCTGTTCAGCGCCGTGAACGCCGAGAGCGATGGCCGGGCGGACGGCGGGTGGAACGCGGGCAACAAGGCCTCGGCGGTCTCAGGATCGCAGTTTGCCGGTGATCCGCTGTTTCCCTTTTCCGCTGATGAAGTCCTGCGATTCAGAAGGATATGGCCCGACGCGCCGCTGGCCAGACTGTGGGAGATCGCGTGCCACCGCGAGATGTTTGCGATACGGGTTCGGCGGCGGCAGAACCGCTACAACAGCCGCCGGAGCGAACTGTGGACGGAACAGGTCGGCTCGGCGGCCAAGGAACTGTTCGGACTGCATCCATCCGGGTTTCCCGACGATCTGCCGGTTCACATAATCAGCAGCAATACGCACTCAGTGACCAACTGCCTCAATCCGTGGTACGCCGCGAACGGGTCGGCGATTCTGCAATGGGCCGCCGCGGTGGGGCATCCGACGGCTGCCGAGCGGTGGGCGGATCGCAACGACCTGATCTACGCGCTGGCGCGCGACTATTTTCTGACCTTTCCCGATCGGTCCGCAGAAGCGCAGGAGCACGCCGGCCACAACGGGATCCTGCGGCTGAAGGAGACCGCTTCAACCGGTATCCAGGTCCAGATCATCGACACTGCCCGGATCGATCTGGGGAGGATCGATCCCGGAATCACACTCCGGACCACTACCCGGCGGGCGGTGATCGTCAATATCGACTACGCGTTCGGCGAGCAGGCTCAACACATCATCAGGAACCTGCTGATGCTCTTCGGCACCCGGGTGCGCAGCATCAACTTCCTGGGGAAGGCCGGCGCCCTGGTCGGTCGGCGCGGTGACGTGCTGGTGCCCACCGCGTTCATAGAACAGTCCAGCGATCAGTTTGAACCGCTTCCCGACCGCGACCCGCAGGCCATCGAGCGACTGCAGGAACGCTTGCCGGGCAATCAGGTATACCGCGGGCCGCTGTTGACGGTAAACGGCACGCTGCTGCAGAATCGTACGATGCTGCACTTCTACCGGCGCATATGGGGTTGCGTGGGGCTGGAGATGGAGGGCTTTCACTTCTATCGCCAGGTTATCGAGTCCTCGCAGCTCGGTGTGGTCTCGCCTCAGGCGCTGATGCGATTCTACTATTACGTGTCAGATATTCCATTGGATTCGGCGGCAACGTTGTCTGCGCCGCTGGCCTCAGCCGAAGGCGTGCCGCCACTGTACGCCATCACGCGCCAGATTCTATCGGAGCTGCTCGACTGAAACGCGGCGCTGGGTGGCGTGAGCAGTTGGGGAGTCTTGCATGAGGCCGCCGGCGGCGTGCGCGGTGCGGATCGTGCGGTCTTCCGGGATTTCAGGGGCGTCGGGAAACGACGGTCAGCAGAAGATACGAAAGCAACGCCTCGTAGTCGTGGAACACCGGCAGGTCGGGGTGTTCTTCGGTGATCCGGGCCGGCGGGCGGAACAGGGCACCGCGGTCCGCGGTTCGGATCATCGACAGATCGTTGTAGGAATCACCGATTGCCGTCACGTGCAGGTTCAGGCTGCGGAATGCCAGCACCGCGTGGCGTTTCCCATCCGGCTGCCGTAGCCGATAGCCGCTGATTGCACCGTCGGCGTCCACCAGCAACTCGTTACAGAGAAGCACCGGGCGGTTCAGTTTCTCCATCAACGGGCCGGCAAACTGGATGAAGGTGTCCGAGCAGATCACCGCCTGAGTCTCTGCGCGCAGGGCATCGAGGAAACCAACGGCGCCGGGAAGCGGCTCTATCCGGCGGATCACGTCGCGAATTGCAGCCAGCCCGATGCCATGCTTTCGCAGGATGCCGAGACGGTGCTGCATGAGTTGATCATAGTCGGGAATGTCCCGGGTTGTCAGGCGCAACTCGGGTACGCCGGACTTCTCGGCAAAGGTGATCCAGATTTCGGGAACCAGCACTCCCTCGAGATCCAAACAGACCATTTCCATCGGTGTACTCCGTATCACTCAGTGCTTGTGGCGTTTTGGTTGTATAACATGAACCGTGACCAGGGTTCTACAGCTAATGCTCGATCTCTTCTATTTCCCGTGCCAGCGCCGGCGCGTTCAGCATCTCGGAGAGACGTTGCAGCGACGACAGAACCTGGGTTTTCTCCCAGTCGGCAAGCTGTTCGAAGCGGCGAACAAACTCTTCCTGGAAGAAGCTGGGATTGGCGTCCAGAATCTGGCGACCGGGTGCCGTGACGTGCAGCGTGACGCGCCGCTTGTCTTCACGGCTGCGTAATCGCTGGGCGAGTTGTTTGGCTTCCAACCGGTCGATGATGCTCGTGACGGTCGCCTGGCTGAGGCTGACACGCCTGGCCAGTTCGCCGACCGAAAGGTCCGGAGTGGCTCCGATTTCGCGCAGAACCACCAGTTGCGGCCCCGTAAGGCCTACAGTCTTGGAGAGCTGTTTGGAGTGCAGATCAAGCGCTCGAATGATCCGACGCAACGTCGCCAGCACTTCGTCGCTTCGGCTTGCCAGTGGTTCCATCGATAGGTACCTTTTTTCGGCGTGTAATTCTATTGTGCTCAAATATAATGTATCCTATGGAATAAAGAAAGCGGTATGTGCATAAAAGGGGCCGGATCACGCCGCCTCAGCCCAAGCCGTGCGCGTTGGCCTTAAGAGTCTTAATAAAAATATATAATAAAACGAATTAAAAAGAACTGTTTTTATGATTCCCGAAGAGCGCTGAAAAAGTCTGTATATATACCATATGATTCAATGGATACGTGTTGACTATTGCGTTGTATTTCGGTAGTTTACGGATGAGTCGTATGGGTTTGTGCACCGCGCACGCATACCGGGCAAACCCGTGCCGGCAAGATCGTACGCCGCAGAGCAGGAACAGCATGGACCAGACGCACCAGAGAAAGGTCAAGATCAGGATTCAGAATCTCTACAAAGTGTTCGGGAGAAATCCCCAGCGTGCCGTTGAGATGCTGAGGGCCGGCAAGACCAAGGATGAGATCCTCAAGAAGACCAAGCTCGCAGTCGGAGTGGCCGACGCCAGCTTCGATGTCTACGAGGGTGAGACTGTCGTAGTGATGGGCCTTTCGGGGAGCGGCAAGTCAACACTGATACGCTGCGTCAACCGTCTGATGGAGCCGACCTCCGGTACGGTCATCGTCGATGATGTCGATGTCACGGAGCTCAACCAGGATGAGCTGCGCGAAATACGACGCCGCAAATTCGGCATGGTGTTCCAGAGCTTCGCGCTATTTCCGCACAAGACTGTACTGGAAAACGTTGAGTTTGGTCTCGAGATACAGGGTATCAGCCCGGATAAGCGACGCCCGAAATGTGAAGAGGCGCTGCGGCAGGTGGGGCTCGAGGGGTGGGGCGATTACTACCCCGACAACCTCTCCGGTGGGATGAAGCAGCGCGTCGGTCTCGCCAGAGCGCTGGCGGTTGATCCGGACGTGCTGCTGATGGATGAGGCTTTCAGCGCGCTTGATCCGTTGATCAGGACCGATATGCAGGACGAGTTGATTGCGCTTGAAGAGCGAGTGCAGAAGACGATTCTGTTCATCACTCACGATCTCGATGAAGCTCTGAAGATGGGCGACCGTATCGTCCTGATGAAAGACGGCGCAGTCGTGCAGATCGGCACGCCCGAGGAGATACTGACGCGTCCGGCCGACCGATACGTCTCCAAGTTCGTCGAGAACGTCGACATCACCAAGGTTCTGGTGGCCGCGGATGTCATGAAAAAGCCGACGCCCGTGGCGTTTGTCAAGGACGGACCGCGTACCGCCCTTCACAAGATGAAGGAGGCCGGTATGTCGGGCATCTTCGTCGTGCGTGCCAGCAACTGGGAGCTCGTGGGTCACGTCACTGCCGAGCGCGCGGCCGAGGCCGCCAAGCACGGTGAACGCTGGATCGATCACATCACGTCGGCCAACGAGTGCGCAACGGTACCGCTCGATCAGCCGGTGCGATCGATCTTCCCCATGATCTCCGGTAACCCCGTGGCGGTTGTCGATCAGGCAAACGTCCTCAAAGGGGTGATTGTGCGCGGATCGGTCATGGCGGCACTGTCCGAGCGCGGAGAAGACGCGCAGCAGGGAGAAGAAGCCAATGCTTGAGTTGCCCAAGATGCCGCTGGCCCGGTGGGTCGACGGACTGCTGGAATGGCTGACCTCGGCAATCGCGCCCCTGACTCGGGCGTTCTCCGGTTTCGTTCGGCTCGGTATCGACGGTATCGTGAACGGTCTCGGTTTTCTGCCGCCGATCGTGCTGATGCTGATTATCGGTGCCATCGCGTGGTGGATTGCAAGCCGCAAGGTCGCGATCCTGTCCGTTGCCGGCCTTTTGTTTATCTGGAACCTGGGGCTGTGGGGGCCCACGTTGTCGACCATCGCCCTGGTACTGGTCGCCACCGTGATTTCAATTCTGATCGGATTGCCGCTGGGCATCTTTTCGGGACTGTCGCTACCGTTCAATCGCGCGGTGACACCGGTACTGGATCTGATGCAGACAATGCCGGCTTTTGTCTACCTGATTCCGGCTATCCCGTTTTTCGGGCTGGGGCCCGTCGCGGCAGCGTTTGCCACGGTGATTTTCTCGATACCGCCGTCGATTCGTCTGACTGCACTTGGAATCCGGCAGATCGATCGCGAGATGATCGAAGCATCGGACGCCTTCGGTACGACAACCATGCAGAAGCTGTTCAAGGTGCAGCTGCCGCTGGCGCTTCCGACCATCATGGCCGGTATCAATCAGACAATCATGCTTTCGCTGTCAATGGTTGTGATTGCGGCGATGATCGGAGCCGGTGGTCTTGGCGGCGAAGTGTGGCGCGCCATTCAACGCCTGCGTGCCGGTCAGGGCGTCGAAGCCGGTCTGGCAATTGTGATTATCGCCATGATTCTGGACCGCATCACGCAGAATATTACGGTCAGGAAAGAGAATAGCAAAGTGAAGGTGTGAGTTCCGACGCTGCCGGTTGCGGCGGTGGAACTCTGGAGCATAGGAATCAGATTACGATAACATCGTAAGGAGGAGTTTTATGATGAAGAGTATCGCACGTGGGATTCTTGTTTCCCTGTTGCTGGTATCGGTTGCAGCTGGAGCCGCTTTCGGCGGGGGTGCTGCGGAGGCCGAAGAGACCAAGGGTGATGTGACCCTGCTCTACGTCGAATGGGCAGGCGAGATTGCCGCAACCTACGTGGCACAGGTTGTTCTGGAAGAGATGGGCTACAGTGTGACCGCCACTCCGGTCAGCGCGGCTGCCATGTGGCAGGGTATGGCCAGTGGTGACGGTGACGGCATGCTGTCGGCATGGCTGCCGGCGACGCACGGGGATTACCTGAGCCAGACTGAAGACCGCATCGATCTTCTGAGCCCAATTCTGGAGGGTGCCCGTATCGGCCTGCTGGTCCCGACGTACGTCGAGATTGACACCGTTGCCCAGCTGAACGATTACGCCGATCGATTCGGCGGCCAGATCATTGGAATTGACCCGGGAGCCGGTCTGATGGCCGCCACCGAGAATGCACTCGATGTCTATGGTCTGGATAACATGACTCTGGTGGAGGGTAGTGACGCAGCGATGACCGCAGCTCTGGGCTCGGCGGTAGACAACGACGAGTGGATCGTGGTCACCGGCTGGACACCGCACTGGAAAGAAGCTGCCTGGGACCTGAAGTACCTCGAAGACCCCGAAGTGGTATTCGGTGAAGAGGAGTACGTGGCGGCGGTCGCCCGCGACGGGCTGGCCGACGACATGCCGGAAGTGCACGAATTCCTCGATAACTTCTTCTGGACTCCCGAACAGCTCGGTGAGGTCTTGATGTGGAACGAGGAAGCCGGTGCAGACCCCTACGAAACCGCTCAGCGGTGGGTGGCTGAGAACCGCAGTATCGTCGAAACCTGGATTCCGTAGTTGAGCTTGCTTCCACGCAAAGGCCGCCTTTTCGGGCGGCCTTTTTTGCGTCGAATACGCCGGCCCCGGTTTCTTGACAGTCGCAACGCCGGTGTTCTATGGTTAGGCGTCAATCTTCCGGGGGTACGCAGTGACGCGTGAACAGCAGCTATCAGCTTTCAGGGAGCGCCGTGAGCGGATGATGCTCGGGGGCGGTGAGAAACGTATTGAGGCGCAGCATGAACGCGGCAAGTTGACCGCGCGCGAACGGATCGATCTTCTGACCGAGGAAGGGTCGTTTATCGAGCACCAGGCATTCATCACCGGCCGATCCGCTGATTTCGGACTGGCCGACAAGCGCCACCTTGGCGACGGGGTGGTGGCCGGCAGCGCCCGGATCGGTGAGAAGCAGGTCTTTCTCTTCTCGCAGGATTTCACCGTTCTGGGCGGATCGCTGGGTGAGATGCACGCCGAGCGGATCGCCCAGGTACAGGAACTGGCGCTGAAGAACGGTTCGCCGTTCATACAGATCAACGATTCCGGGGGTGCGCGCATCCAGGAAGGCGTGTTGTCGCTGCACGGCTATGCCAAGATCTTCCGTAACAACACCCTCTCATCGGGTGTCATACCGCAGTTTTCCGTTATTCTGGGTCCCTGCGCCGGCGGCGCGGTCTACTCGCCGGCAATTACGGACTTCGTCTTCATGGTGGACCGTGTGAGCAACATGTACATCACCGGCCCGGACGTGATCCGCGCGGTCACCGGCGAGAACATCTCGCACGAGGAACTCGGCGGTGCTGAGGCGCATTGCGAGAAGAGTGGTGTGGCGCACTTCCGCTTTGATACCGAGACCGACTGCATGGAGTTTATCCGCAAGCTGCTTACCTACCTGCCGGCCAACAATATGGAGCAGCCTCCGGTGGTCGACTGCGGTGATCCCGCCGATCGCGAGACTCCGGCTCTGGAGACGCTGATACCCGGGGACGACAAGAAATCGTACGACGTCAAGGAGTTCATCGCCGAGGTCTTCGACCAGGATTCGTTCATCGAAGTCCACGCCGATTATGCCAAGAACGTGGTTGTTGGCTTCGCGCGGCTTGCCGGTCGGACCGTCGGCATCTTTGCCAACCAGCCGAAGGTGTTTGCCGCGGCTCTGAACATAGATGCCTCCGACAAGGGCGCGCGTTTCCTGCGGTTCTGTGACGCGTTCAACATCCCGATTGTCTCACTGGCCGATGTACCGGGATTTCTGCCGGGGGTGGCACAGGAGCACGGCGGCATCATACGTCACGGCGCCAAGATCCTGTACGCAATTGCCGAAGCAACAGTACCCAAGGTGGCGTTGATCATGCGCAAAGCGTACGGCGGGGCGTTTATCTGCATGGCCTCCAAGGCGCTGGGGTTTGACCGTGTGCTGGCCTACCCTACGGCACAGATCGCAGTGATGGGGCCCGAGGGCGCGGCTAACATCATTTTCCGGCGCGAGATCGAATCGGCCGAAGACAGCGAGACCAAGCGGCAGGAGAAGATCGAGGAGTTCCGGCGCAGCGTGATGGATCCGTTCACCACGGCGGGCTACGGCTACGTGGATGACATAATCGAGCCGCGGCACACCCGGATCGAGCTGATTCGCTCGATTGAGATGAACCTGCGCAAGCGCGAGGAGCGACCGCGCAAGAAGCACGGGAATATACCGCTGTGAGGCCGTGGATATGAACAGTGAGCTGTTTTCCTTCAGCATTCTGGCAGCCATTCTCGGAATGGGGGTGGTATTTCTGTTTCTCGGTATCCTCAGTTTTCTGATGCACGCCATCAAGGTGCTGTTCGGTGAGAAGCCGGCCGCACAGTCAGCGGGCCGGCGGATCGGAGAAGACGGCAACCGTTCCGGGTCACAGCACGGTGAGAGTCCGGAGGAGTGGGTCGTCGCGGCGGCCGCCGCGTTCTTGATCGAGGAAGAACTCGATTCAAAACGCAGCGCGGCGGCCTGGCAACCGCAAGCAGGTCCCGCCGTCGACAGCTGGCTCAGCATGCCGCGCGTGTAGCGCAACGCAACGAGGGAGCAGTTATGAAGAAACGCATACGGATGAAGTACGAGGGCCAGGAGTTCAGCGTGACCGCCGAGCGGTCCGGCGACACCATTGTCATCGAACGCGACGGCAGAACCTACAGCGTCCAGATCGTGCCTGACGAATCTGTCCCGAAGCGCACGCGCGCCGCCGGCGCCGGACCTGCAGGATCAGCTGCCGCCCGATCTGCTTCCGGCGCCGGCACCGCCGCGTCTGCACCGGCTGCGGCCGTAACCGCGGGCTCCGGTACGGTGGTCGCGCCGATGACCGGTACCATCAAAGAGGTCATGGTTGCGGTTGGAGACTCGGTGAGCGAAGGTGATACCGTGATGATGATGGAAGCGATGAAGATGGACATGGAAATCGCGGCTCACTCCGCGGGAACGGTCAAACAGATTATGTGCGCAAGCGGTGACAGCGTAAAAGAGAACCAGGCGCTGCTTACCGTTGAATAGGAGCGCCGGCCATGCTGCACCTGATCGGACTGTTTATCGAATCAACCGGGTTTTCGGCGCTGACATGGCAGAATGCCGTCATGATTGTTGTCGGCGTTGTGCTGATCTATCTCGGCATTGTCAAGAAGTACGAGCCGCTGCTGCTGTTGCCGATCGGGTTCGGTTCGATACTGGTCAATATCCCGCTGGCCGGAATGGCTGATCCGGGTGGACTGCTGGATTACTTCTACTTCGGTATCGGTGCCGGAATCTTCCCGCCGCTGATCTTCCTCGGTATCGGCGCGATGACCGATTTCGGGCCCCTGCTGGCAAAACCCAAGACATTTCTGCTGGGCGCAGCGGCACAGTTCGGCATTTTCGGCACGCTGCTTGGAGCGCGTGCGCTGGGGTTCACGTTTGCTGAAGCCTCTTCAATAGCCATAATAGGCGGAGCCGACGGTCCGACGGCAATCTACCTGACCTCACGCCTGGCCGAGCACCTGCTGGGCCCGATAGCGGTGGCTGCCTACAGTTATATGGCGCTGGTTCCGATCATCCAGCCGCCGATCATACGCGCATTGACCACCAGAAAAGAACGGCTGGTAGTGATGGAGGAGATCAAACCGGTATCGCAGCGTGTCAGGATCATCTTCCCGATTGCCACTACGCTGGTAGCCACGCTGGCCATTCCGGCGTCGACGCCGCTGATCGGTATGCTGATGCTGGGAAACCTGTTCCGCGAAGCCGGCGTCGTGGAACGCCTCTCGAAGACGGCGCAGAATGAGCTGATCAACATCGTGACCATCTTTCTGGGGGTGGGGATCGGCAGCCGTATGTCGGCCGAGGAGTTTCTCACGATCAGTACCATCATGATCGTCGTGCTCGGCCTCGTGGCCTTCGGGATTGGTACCGCCGCCGGCGTGCTGCTGGGCAAAATGATGTACGTCTTTTCCGGCGGCAAGATCAACCCGATGATTGGTGCAGCCGGGGTATCGGCGGTTCCAATGGCCGCTCGTGTGGTACAGAAACTCGGCCAGCAGGAAAACCCGCGCAACTTCCTGTTGATGAACGCCATGGGACCCAACGTTGCCGGGGCAATCGGATCGGCAATTGCGGCCGGCGTACTGATTGCCCTGGCGGGTTGAGGTTGAGCCGAGACAGGCTCATCGGCCGCTCCCCGCCGTCCGCGCGTAACCCTGCATGTGAGCGAGGAAATGCCAGTGAGTATGTCGCAGATAGGGCGCAGCGTTCGCCGCAAGGACGGTCCGGACAAGGTTCGCGGCCGGGTGCGTTATACCGATGACATTCGTCTTCCGGGCATGCTCCATGCGGCGCTGCTGACCAGTGCCGTCGCGCACGCGCGCATACGCAGTATCGATATCGAGGCTGCCGCGGCGCTCTCCGGAGTGCACGGTGTATTCACCGGCGATCACTTCCCGTTCCGGGTTGGTCTCTACCTTGGTGACAAACCGCCGTTGGCGCAGGAGAAGGTGCGGTACTACGGAGAGCCGGTGGCGGCGGTGGTCGCCGATGACGAACGTACGGCCCTGGAAGCCGTCAGACTGATTTCCGTAGGATACGACGAGCTGCCCGTTGTTCGCTCGCCGCGCGAGGCGCTGGATCACACGGCCCCGCTGATTCATCCCGGGATGGCGGACTACGTTCACATTCCGGCCATCCTGCCCGAGCCGGGCAGCAACGTCAGTCACCGGACGCGAATACGCAAGGGAGATGCCGAGGCGGCGTTTCGCGCTGCCGATGTCACAGTCGAAGGGGAGTTCGAGTTTCCTCCCGGCGATCACGTGGCAATGGAGCCGCGCGTCGCAATAGCAGAGGTCCGATCCGACGGGCAGGTCGTGATACGGACCTCTACGCAGTCGCCTTACGGCGTACGTGCGATCATGAGTCGCTGCCTCGATATCCCGGCCGGCCGGATCACCATCATAGCCGGCCCGGTGGGCGGCGGATTTGGCGGCAAGGCCGGAATCCAGCTCGAGCCGCTGGCCTATCTGCTGTCGCGTTCGGTTGGCGGTCAGCCGGTGCGCCTGGCCAATACGCGCGAGCAGGACATGGTGACCTCACCCGGAGCGCCGGGGCTGCAATCGCGCGTGCGTCTGGCGGCCCGCAAGGATGGGACCATAACGGCGGCGCAGATCGAGTTCCTGTTCGATTCCGGCGGCTACGCCGACTACGCCGTCAACGTTGCCCGTGCCGCCGGCTACGCCTGTACTGGCCCCTACAACATCCCCAACGTTACCGCTGACTCATTGAGCGTCTACACCAACCATCCGTTTGCCACCGCCTACCGGGGTTTCGGACACATAGAGTTGAGCTATTCGATCGAACGCTCGTTGGACCTGCTGGCCGAAGAACTGCAATTGGACCCCGTTGAGCTGCGTGCCAGAAACATCATCCGTGCGGGCCACGCCACGCCGAGCAGTGACGTACTCGACGAGAACACCGGCGACCTGGAGCGGTGTCTGCGGCGCGCGGCGGCTGCAATCGAGTGGGACGCGGGCAGCCGGGTACAGGTCGATGCGCATACCGTGCGCGCCAAGGGTGTCAGCTGCTACTGGAAGGCCCCCGCAATTCCGACTTTCACCGACGCTGCCGCCACGGTATCGTTCAACGAGGACGCCAGCCTGAACGTGGTTACCGGAGCGGTGGAGATCGGGCAGGGCATCTTCACGGGACTCGCGCAGCTTGCGGCCGAACGGCTTGGCATTGATACCGGGCAGGTTCACGTGGTCGACGAGGTCATCACCGATCGCTCGCCGCACGATTGGACCACCGCCGCGAGTCGCACGCTGTTCATGGCCGGCCGGGCCGTCTTGTCGGCTATCGATGATGCGGTGGCACAGATAAAACGCGTGGCCGCGGCTCCGCTGCGCTGTCCCGAGGAGGACCTGGAGGTTCACGGCGGGCGCGTGTTCATCCGCGACGTCCCGTCGCAGGGACTGCCGCTGGAGGAGGTGGTTCTGGGATACGTCTATCCCAACGGCAACGCCATCGGCGGACCGATCATCGGCCGCGGCAGGTATATCGCGCGCCACCTTACCGGTATCGATCCGGATACAGGTCAGGGGCGTCCCGGACTCGAGTGGACTTTGGGCGCCGAGGGTGTTGAGGTCGAGGTCGACGTGCGCGACGGCCGCTACCGGGTGCTGCGATGCGCCTGCGCGATGGATGTCGGGAAGGTCATTAACCCTGAGCTGGCGCGCGGTCAGGTAGTGGGTGCGATGGCGATGGGTATCGGCTATACCACGCGCGAGGCTTTTGTGTTCGACAGCCGTGAACGCGTGTTGAACGAGCGCCTGCGTGATTTCAAGATCGTACGCTACGGTGAGCACCCGCGGTACATCGTTGACTTTGTCGAGACACCGCAGGGTGACGGGCCTTACGACGCTCGCGGCCTCGGTGAGCAGGGTATTGTCGGTATGCCGGGAGCGCTGGCGTCGGCATTCTCGCGAGCGGTGGGAGTGCAACTGCTGCGACTACCGATCACCCCCGAGTACCTGTGGAGCGAAGCACACAAAGCAAGCGGCGCGAGCAGGAGCGTTCGATGATAGCGTACGATGTTGTCTACGTACGGGCGGATAGCGTGGATGAGGCCGTCACGGCGTGGCAGCAGGCGCATGCGGACGGGTTGAAACCGGCATACCTCTCCGGGGGCACTGAGTTGCTTACCGCTGCGCGCGAGAATCGCAACCGCCCTGATGTGCTGGTTGACCTCAAGCGAATCGGGGCGTTGCGCAGTGTCACCGAGTCGGAAGGAACTCTGCGTGTAGGGGCCTGTGTCACGTTGACCGAAGTCGTTGAGGACGGCCGTTTCGGGTTGTTGAGCCGGGCCGCCGGGGGTATTGCTGATCGAAGTGTGCGTAACAGTATCACGATTGGCGGCAACGTCTGCGGCATGCTGCCGTATCGCGAAGCGCTGCTGCCGTTTCTGGTGGCCGACGGCAGCGCCACGGTTGCCGGTCCCGACGGAACGCGCAGCGAGACTCTGGAACAGCTGTTCAGCAAGCGGCTGCTGCTCAAGCCCGGAGAGCTGCTGGTCTCGCTGTCGGTGCCGTCGGCGCTGCTGCGCGCAGCCTGCTGGTATCGCCGTCGCGAGCGCGACGCGCGGGTCGACTATCCGCTGCTGACGCTGTGTGCGCTGGCCGCCCCGGGCGGCCGGCGAATGGCGGTCAGCGGCGCTTTTGCCTATCCGTTGCGCGATCGCCCCGCCGAGGCCGCGCTGAATGGCAACGGCAGCCCCGGCGAGCGTGCTGCTGCCTTCGTGGCCGGGCTGCCGAATGCGATCCGCTCGGACATGCGTGCGGGTGCCGGCTATCGGCGCGCGCTGCTGCTGCGGGCGGTTGAGGACGCCATCATCGAACTGGAGGCCGGATCATGAAACGGTATCAGGGTGTCAGCGAGATCGAACTGCACATCAATGGACGTCCACGCCGCGTCACCATCCGGCCCGGAGACACGCTGCTCCGAACGCTGCGCGAGACCCTCGGTCTGGTCGGCACCAAGATGGGCTGCGAGAACGGCGACTGCGGCGCCTGCACGGTTCTGCTCGACGGTGTGCCGATCAAGTCGTGCATCACGTTGACGCTCGATGCCGAAGGGCGCGACGTGACAACCATCGAGGGCCTCAGTGACAGCCCGATTCAGCGGGCGTTTATTGAAAGCTACGGGTTTCAGTGCGGCTTCTGTACTCCCGGCATGATACTCAACGCCCACGCGCTGCTGCAAAGCAACCCGAGTCCGGGCGCGGAAACCGTTCGCAGCTGGATGGAGAGCAATCTCTGTCGCTGCACCGGATACGAGCCGATCGAGAACGCGATCAGAATGGCAGCCGGGATTGATTCGCGGGAATGACACTCGAGACCGATACTCAAGACCGACACTCGACCGAGCGGGGCTGCGCTGTCCAAGGCCGCCGTACCTTCACGACCACGTCACCATGCGATGCCGTCCGACGGCGTGCACTTCGACCTCGATTCCGTAAGTTGCACTGAGCAGTTCGGCGGTGAGCGCATCGTGGGTGGGACCGTCGAAGAGTATGCGGCCGTCGCGCATCAGCGCCACCTCGGTAGCGCACGCTGAGGCAACGCGCGGGTCGTGGGTAGTCAGCAGCACCGTAACGCCGCTGTGCGCCAGCGCAGCGATGCGCCGCAGCAGTCGTGCCGTATTAGCCAGGTCAAGATGCGATGAGGGTTCATCCATCAGCAACAGCCGCGGCTGCTGCGCCAGCGAGCGCGCGGTCATTACCAGCTGTCGCTCGCCGGCGCTGAGTGTCGTTATACCCCTGTCAGCCCAGCGGTCGGCGCCTATCTCACGCAGTGCGCGATGTGCCGCCTCCACGTGGCTGTCGTCGGGCATCTGCAGCGCGGACAGGTACGGTGCCCGTCCCAACAGCACGTACTCCAGCACCGAGTACTCGAACGGCAGATGCTCGTCCTGCGGCACCAGCGACACCGTGCGTCCCATCTGCTTTCGTGGGATCCTCTGCAGCGGGGTGCCGTCCAGCAGCACTTGACCTGCCTGTGGCTTCAGCCAGCCGAGGCACAGGTTCAGCAGCGTGGTCTTGCCTGAACCGTTGGGGCCCAGCAATGCGGTGACCGACCCCTGACGCACGCTCAAGTTCAGGCCGCGCAACACAGGCTCGTGACGCCCTTCGTACGTGAACTCGACGTTGTCAATTGCGACAATCGAGGTACTCATCGCTCAATCCGGAATCCCGGTCGCAGCAGCAACCCGATGAAACCCACCGCGCCGAACAGCGAAGTCAGAATGCCAAGCGGGATTTCGCCGGCCAACAGGGTGCGCCCGAGCATATCGCAGAACGCTACAAAGACGGCGCCAATCACCAGCGACATCGGTATCGACCAGCGTCCGTCAGCGCGGAACAAGCGCCGCGCAATGTGCGGTATCAGCAGTCCCACCCATCCCACAATCCCGGCTACCGAGGTCACTGCCGCGGTTGCCACGGTGGCGGCGGTAATGAGCAAAAGGCGTTCTCGTCCGGGGCTGGAACCCAGCGAGAAAGCTACTCTATCGTGCAGCGACAACAGGTTGGCACGCCAGCGCATCGCAATCAGAATGCCCAACGCCGGCACAACCGTCGGCAGGAGAAACAGCAACTCGCGCCATCCAACCGACCACAGACCTCCGAGCATCCAGAAGGTGATGGCCGGCAGCTGATCCATCGGGTCAGCAACATACTTGAGCATGCCGACGCCCGAGGAGTAGACCGCGGACACCGCGATTCCGGCCAGCACCAGGCGCAGTACCCAGCCGCCGAAGCGAATCCGCCGCGCCACCGTATATGACAGCGCCAGGCCCGCCGCGGCGAAAAGCGCCGCCGACAGCTGAACGACCAGCGGCTGCGCCGAAAACCCGATGATGGCCAGTGCGGCACCAAACGCCGCGCCCTGCGTCACCCCCACCAGCCCGGGCTCCACCAACGGATTGGCAAACAGCATCTGCAGCACGGTACCCGAGCCCGCCAGCGCGGCGCCTACCAGCAGCGCGGCCAGTAACCGCGGCAGCCGCAGTCCCAGCAGGATGCGCAGCGCCAGCGGATCGTCGATCAGCGCCCGCGGCGGCATCAATCCGGGGCGCGGATAGCGGCCGATGAGAAAGGCCGCCACGGTTACTGCGACAGCGGCGATTACGATCAGCGTCGCGCGGCGACGCAGGCGGCTGGTATCTTTGGCGTTCAGTGGAGATCGCCCTCGAGCCGCGGCACGATAACTGAATCGATCTCGGCGTCGGTCATCGCGTAGAGCGTGCTGAAGAAATCGCGCATCGCTGCGTTGATATCCAGATCAGAGAAAACCTCGGGCTGGATGCGCGTGGCCAGCCATTGCAGGCCGAGCAGCCAGCGTACGTCGGGCTGATCCCAGCTGTAGAAGTCGGCAGCAAAACCGTACAGATGACCGTCGCGCACTGCGCGCAGCTCGCGCCACTGCGGCCGGCGCCGCACGCGTTCGGTAACCTGATCGATTCCATGGCGGTAGGCTACCAGCATGATCTTGTCAGGATCCCAGGCGGCAATCTGCTCGAATCCCACCGGAGCCCAGCCGCCGCCGGGGTGTTCGTCAACCCAGACCGGGTCACCACCGGCGGCTCGCACCAGGTCGCTCTGAATCCAGCGCGACGGAGGTATCGAGAATACCGGCTCTCCGGCACTCTCGCTGTACGACAGCAGCAGCACGCGCGGTTTCTGTTCGGCGAGCAGAGAGGCGGTGCGCTGCTGCACCCTGCGGCGTATCTCGCCAAAGTAGGCAACCAACTCTTCGGCACGCGCCTCCTGCTCCAGAATGCGCCCGAAGATCCTCAGATCTCGCTTGTACTGCTCGGGGGTTTCCAGGTCGACGTAGACCACCGGGATACCGAGCTGTGAGATCGCATCGCCGAGCTCATTGCGCATGATCGACTTGAGTATCACCACGTCCGGACGGGTGGCTGCGATCTGCTCGGGGCCGACGGCGGAGGCAAATATCGTGCGATCATCGTGGTAGTGAGGGTCGATGGCCTCCAGGAAGTTCCCCTTGCCCTGCGTGATGTGGCCGACGCCTACCAGACGCTTGGAGGCGCCCGGAAACAGGTAGAGTGCATCGGCTAGCATCAGAACCGCGCGACCGCCCATCGCGATGCGTTCGGCGGGACGCGGCATTACGACCTCGCGTCCCAGGGCGTCGGTAATCACCATCGTGGGGAGATCCTCAGCCATCGGTCGCGAGCTGAGCCCCGGAGTCGCGATCAGCAACAGTATCGCGCCATGCAATACACTCAGCGCGAGCCTGCGCACGCGCGGACAACCGGCGCGGGGGAGGGAGGAACAGGCAAAACACATATCGTCATCTCCTGCAGAGCGATTCTCAATAGGGACATCCTAACCAGAGTCGGCACCATTGTCCAATGATCGGTGATAGTCCCCGGGCGTATCGAGGTCGATACAGACACCGTGGGCGGTCGTCTCAATTGTGCGCATTCTGAATCCGTCAAGTGCACGCCGCATAGTGGCGTCAGACGGAAGCGCCAACACACGATCGGCGACCCTTGCGGAAAGCAGAACCGGATGGCCGGGTTGCCCGCGATAGGTGGGCCGAACGGCATCACACATCGGCAGCTCACGCAATTGCGTGAAGATTGCGGCGGGAACAAGCGGCATGTCGGCCGGCAGCACGAAGAAGCGCCGTGTTCCCAGGCGGCGAACACCGCACTGAATTGAGGAGAACATCCCCACTTCAGCGTGCGGGTTATCTATAAGGATCACGGCGCGCTGCGCCGCGAAGCGTTCGGCCAGCAGCTCGCGCTGATCGGTCCGCGTGACCAGAATCACCCGAGTGCCGGCAGCCAGCGCCGTCTGAACCACCGCATCGATTACCCAGCCCGAACCCCAGCGCAGTGCCGGCTTCCAGCGGCCCATGCGCTGCGAAGCCCCGGCCGCCGGTATGATGCAATCGATCATGCGGCATCGTAGCGTCCTTTGTCCAAACCGGCAACCGTTCGCATTCTGATGTTCGCATTCTGACCGTGTAGCGCCCCGTACGGCCAAAATGAGAATTGATGACGGCTGTCAGGTCAGCTTGACAGCCGCGGGTTTCCATACTTTAATACTCGTATTACGACACTGAATCATCAAGCAATACGTACTCACACGGAGCGGCACTCGCTGAGAAACTGGAGGTTTAGCCGATGTTACACGATTTTTCCTACGCCGCGCCAACGGCCAGAGAGGAGTTGTTCTCGACGCTCGCCAGGCACGGCAAGACTGCCGAAGTGCTGTCGGGAGGAACCGACCTGTTGGTCAATATTCGCGCCGGAATCTCAACGCCGCTGCATGTCGTTGATCTGAAGGGCGTTGCCGAGCTCGCCGAGCTTGGCTTTGATGCCACAGAAGGACTGTCGATCGGGGCGTGCGTTACCGTGACCCGTCTGCTCGACGACGCGTCGGTCCGCAAGAACTACCCGTTGCTGATACGTGCTGCGTCCGAGCTGGCAACGCACCAGTTGCGTAACCGGGCCACGATTGTCGGTAACATTGTAACCGCGTCACCGTGCGGCGATATGTCCTCACCGCTACTGTGCTACGGCGCCGACGTAGAAATGGCCTCGGCCGCGGGTACGCGTAGACTACCGCTGCAGGAGTTCATCACCGGCGTGAAGCAGACCGTCATCCAACCGGGTGAAATCGTGCAGCGCATCATCGTGCCGACAACCTTCTGCGGTGGAACGGGAAACTACCTCAAGCTCAAGCGGATCAAGGGACACGATCTCGGTGTGGTCGCGGTTGCGATGCTCAGGTACGGCAAGAAGATACGCGTCGCCATAGGATCCGCCGCGCCGACACCGGTCTTGTTGCCTGAGTTCCCTTCGGACGCCACCGCGGAGACCATCAAGGAGGCGGCGCGCGCGGCAATATCACCGATTGACGACGTGCGCTGCACCAGGGAGTATCGGAGTTTCATGGTTGAGGAGTTCATCGATCGACTGCTGAAAGAGGTGCGAGCATGAAGAGCATCCAGGTTCGGATCAACGGGGATCTGTACGAGCGTGAAGTACGAGAGAGTAAAACACTGCTGCACTTTCTGCGCGAGGATGTCGGTCTCACCGGAACCAAGGAAGGCTGCGGCGCCGGCGAATGCGGCGCGTGCACCATCTTTATGAACGGACAGACGGTCAACTCCTGCCTGGTGCTGGCGGTTGAGGCCGACGGGGCCGAATTGCAGACCATCGAGGGCGAAGCCGGCCCGAACGGAGAGCTCTCGCCGGTGCAGGAGGCATTTGCCCGTCATCATGCGGTGCAGTGCGGCTTCTGTACGCCGGGTATGGTTATGACCGTCAGGGATCTGCTGCAGCGCAATCCCAGGCCGACGCGCGAGCAGATCATCCACGGAATCGAGAGCAACTTCTGCCGGTGCACCGGCTATCAGCAGATCGTGGAGGCCGTACTCGATGTTACCGGCCAGTTGTCGGATACCGAGCAAGAGGGCTTGAAGTATGTATGAGATGACACCCGCTGAAGAACTGACGACCGTGGGCCGGAAGTCCGGCCGCGTTGACGCGTACGAGAAACTGACCGGTCACGCTCCCTATGTTTCCGATATGGTCATGTCAGGCATGCTCTACGCGGCGGTCAAACAGAGTCCGCACGCGCGTGCGCGCATCCGCAACATCGACACCTCCAGGGCTCGCGATCTCCCCGGTGTGCGTGCGGTGGTTGTCGGCGAGGATCTGGACTACCGGGTCGGACTCTACGTCGTCGATAAGGGCATACTGGCACGCGGCGAGGTGCGCCATTTCGGCGAGGCGGTCGCCGCGGTAGCCGCTGATACGCTTCTGACCGCGCAGGAAGCGGTACGGTTGATCGAAGTCGACTATGAACTTCTCGATCCGGTACTGCATCCCCTGAAAGCGCTCGAGAAAGATGCGCCGCTGGTGCATCCGGATTTGGGTGACTACTCCTACATGGAGGCAGCCTTCACGCCGGTACCGGGTACCAATATCGCCAACCACACCAGGATTCGCAAGGGCGACGTGGAGAAGGCCTTTGCCGAGGCCGAGTGGATTGTCGAACGTCAGTATACCAATCCTTCGGTTCAGCATGTGCCGATGGAGACTCACGTCGCCATCGTGCGTTGGCAGCCCAACGACGAAGTGACGATCTGGTCTTCGGCACAATCTCCGTTCACGCTGAGAAACCTGTTCTGCACGGCGATGAAGCTGCCGCACCGCAATGTGCGCGTGATCGTGCCTTACGTCGGCGGCGGGTTTGGCGGCAAGGCCGGTATCGGGATCGAGCCTTTGGTAGCGGTGCTATCCAGACTGGCCGGGGGCCGTCCGGTCAAGCTGACCGCCAGCCGCGAACAGGAGTTCAGCCTGCTGCCGTGCCGCAGCCAGCTCACGTACCGCATCAAGACCGGAGTCTCGTCCGACGGCAGGATCGTCGGACAGCACATGACGATGTATTGGGACTCCGGTGCTTACGCCGATTACGCGGTCAACGTCACGCGCGCCTCGGCCTACTCAGCGGCCGGGCCGTACGAGATTCCCAATGCGTGGGTTGATGCTTACACTATCTATACCAACAAACCGTTCGGCACCGCGTACCGCGGGTTCGGCCATGTCGAGTTCCACTGGGGCATTGAGCGCCATATGGACCTGATAGCGAGGGTGATTGGCATGGATCCGGTCGAATTCCGACGCAGGAACACCCTCAAGCCCGGCTCCAGGACTCTGACCGGCGAGCTCATCCGCGAGAACACCGGCAGCGTCGAAAAATGCCTCGACGCCGTGTGCGCGTCGATCAACTACGGAACCCTGACGGACAAAGAGAAGCGGCGCCAGCAGCGCACGGGCATGAAGATCGGCAAGGGCGTCGCCTGTTTTCACAAGGCGCCGGCTATGCCGCCGTTCACTGCAACCGCGGTGATTCTCAAGATGAATGAAGACGGCACCGTGACCGCCAATCTGGCACTGACCGACTACGGTCAGGGGAGCTATACCGCCATTGCGCAGATCATCGCCGAGCGGCTCGGGTTCCCGGTAGAGCGTGTCAAAGTAGCCTTTGACTGCGATACCGACCGCGATCCGTACGACTGGCAGACGGTGGCGTCGAAGGGGCTGATTCTCAGCGGGAATGCCGCGATTCTGGCAGTCGAAGACCTGCTGGCCAACGCGTACGACGTGGCGGCTCAGGCGCTGCGCTGCAACAGGATCGATCTGGCGCACGATACCGAGAAGGTCTACATCAAGCACCATCCCGAAGCTGCGGTCGGCTTTCGCCAGATGGCGGTGGGGTTTGCGTATCCCAACGGCAACGGTATCGGCGGCCCGCTGATCGGCGTTGGCCGTTATATCGCTCAGGGGCTTTCACATCTGGACAAGGCCACCGGGCAGGGAAACCCCGCCCTGGACTGGACCTACGGAGCCCACGGAATGATCATCGAGGTCAACGAGCGAACCGGCGAGTATAACATCCTCAAGGTTGGTTCGGCGTTTGACGTCGGCAGGGTGGTCAATCCCGACAGCGTCCGCGGTCAGGCGATCGGGGGCATGATGCAGGGGCTGGGAACCGCAGTCTGCGAAGGCTATATCTATGACGAGCAGGGTCATCTGTTGAATCCCTCGTTCACCGACAACAAGATCCCAACATCGGTCGATATGCCGCTGGAGATCGAGTGCATGGTGGTCGAGACGCCGCAGATCGACGGTCCATACGGGGCGCGCGGCGTGGGTGAACACCCGATGATAGGCGTGGCGGCGGCGCTCGGAAACTGCCTGCAGCAGGCTACCGAGGCGGAAATCACGCACATGCCGATGCGTTTCGAAGACGTCTGGCGCGCGATCCAGAAGAAGGATCCGGTGGACAACTGGATCACCAAGAGCCCCTACGGCAGCTGTAAGTCCTCGCCGCAGGTTCAGGGTCACCACCCCGAGCTCGGCTGCTGAGTTCCCGTTCTGACTGGTGCCGAAAATGTGCTTTTGAAGGCAACCCGCCCGCGTGACGCCGCCGGCTGGATAGCACGCGTGTCTTGCTCCGTGTTACTATGCCGGTGGAGGGAACGATGGGTAGCACTACACGGTTCGGCGTCTCGATGGACGGAGACCTGGTTGAATTGCTCGATCAATTTGCGGTGGCTGGTGGCCACGCAAACCGCTCCGAAGCGCTGCGCAGCCTGGTCCGCAACGAGCTCACCAGCGATACCAGCGTCGGCGATGGTGATGACGTCGTTGGAATCGTCACTCTGATATACCGTACGGGAAAACGCCTGCCAAGCGTGGCGGTGTCTGCATATCCTTCGCTGCGTATTTCGGCCAATCTGCAGCTGCACATCGAGCGCCAGAGCTGCATCAAACTGCTGGTGGTGCAGGGAACCGCCGGCGACGTGCGAGGCTGGGCCGCCCGCCTTACCAGCAGGCAGGGTGTAATCGGCCGATTGACGATCTGTGCAACGGGGGAGATCCTCAGGGAGCTGCGGCGGTGACCGGAGCGCTGGTCTATGTGCCGAGCCGCAATGCCGCGAAGCAGCGACTGCTGCACTGTGCGGCGACACAGCCGGCAACCCGGCGGGCCTGTGGTATATTGGCCGCAAGGAGAGCAGCAATGAACAGTCGAGGTAGGGCGCATCGCCGGGCCGGCGTGCATCGGAAGGCGGTGATTGTATTGACCCTGCTCCTGCTGGCGCTGCCCGGCGCGGCGCGCGCGGTATCTGAAGAGGCAACGCTGCCGTTACGCAGCGTGACGCTCTACAGCAGCGGGGTGGGTCACTTCGTACATAGCGGTCAAGTCTCCGGGACGGTCGAAATCGTGATCCCGGTCCCTCGTACGGCCCTCGACGACGTCCTCAAAACCCTGACGGTTGAAGACATCTCCGGCGGTACGGTGCGCGCGGTTGACTATCAGGTCAGCGATCCTCTCAGTCGCAGGCTGGGCCGCCTGCCGCTGAAACCTGAAGGGACGCTGCTTTCGCTGCTGCAGGGAATGACCGGCGAGACGATCTCGGTCGGCAGCGGCGCGCTGCGCGGCACCCTGATCTCGGCCGAACCGGTCGCGGAGACTGATTCCGGGGCGGTAGTGTTGCTGATGCTGCTGACAGCGGATGGCCTGCAGTCGGTTGGCGTCGGTCTCGACAGCCGCATTGCGGTTGAGGATGCGGGCCTTCGTGCCCAGCTGGCTGAAGCGCTCGACATGATAAGGACAGCGCGAACTGTCGACAGCCGCGAGCTGATCGTGCGCGCCGAGGGGCGTGGAACGCGCACGATCGTGGCTGCCTATGTTCGAGAGGTTCCGGTCTGGAAAGCCACGTACCGGCTGGTGATAGGAGACGGTGATAGACACCTGCTGCAGGGTTGGGCGCTGGTGGAGAATCCCGTCGGCGAACAGTGGCAGAACGTATCGTTGACGCTGGTGGCCGGCGATCCGGTGTCGTTCCGCATGCCGCTGGCTTCACCGCTTTACCGCGAGCGCCCGTACACCGGTTTTCCGTTGAGTGAAACGGTGTTGCCGCCGCACTACGCTGATGCACTGCCCGGGAGAGGCGGGGCCGAGGAATTGGCGGCTGCACCGCCGTCCGAGCGGCGCAGCATACAGGTCGACCGTGCGGAGGTATTTGCCGGTCGCGGCGTGGAGAGTGCTGCCGATGCTCAGCCGGCCGGCGTCTTCCACCGCTACGTCGTGCGACGGCCGGTGTCCATGGCTGCCGGCTCGGCATCCATGGTGCCGATCGTGCAGAGCCACGTTGCGGCCGAGCTTCTGTCAATCTACGATCCGCAGACGCACGCATCGCTGCCGATGTCCGGAGTGCGGCTGGTCAACAGCAGCGGGGCGGCACTGAGTGCCGGGCCGATAGTCGTCTATGAGGGCGGTGGCTACGCAGGCGAGGCCGTACTGCGTTACCTAGGCCAGGGCGGCGAGCGACTCCTTTCGTTCTCCTACGACCAGCGCACGGCGGTAAACCTGCAAACCGACATGACGCCTGAACGGGTGACGCGGATCCGGATCGACCGCGGAGTGATGACCACAATCAGCAGCCTGCGTCGCCAGCATCGCTATCGTATCGACAGTCGGGACGCCGCTGCGCGTACTCTCCTGATCCAGCACCGTCGCGAGGGTGACTGGCGGCTGGTCGAGCCGGCGCGCCCCGACGAGCAGTACGCCGACGGCTACCGGTTTCGTGTCGAGCTTGACGCAGTCGGCGGTAGTGAGCTGCTCGTGACCGAAGAACGCGCGCGCACCGAGCGCGTCTCACTGTCCACCATTTCGGCCGATCGTATCCAGGTATTGCTTTCCCAGCGTGAGATCCCGCCGGCGGTACGAGAGGCGCTGGCCCGCATACGTTCGCTGCAGTCTGACTATGCCGCGGCTCGCGAGCAGCGCCGAAGCGTAGAGCAGCGTATCGACGAAATCTATCGTGAACAGGAGCGAATTCGCGCCAACATGGCGGCGCTGGATCACGCCTCGGATCTCTATCAGCGCTACGTTGCCGAGTTGACGCAACAGGAAGATCGCCTTGCGGTGCTGCGCGACCGGCTGCATGACGCGCGAGCGATCGAGCAGCGGCGCGCTGCGGCGCTGGAGCGCTTTATCGCAAACCTGGCAATAGACTGACAACGGCTGCAGGTGCCCGCCGGGCTGTTATGGTAGCGGGCAGTCATCGGGAGGTTCCTCACCACGGGTAATGAGTTCCATCCACTCGACGGATCGCTGAAAGCCGGCCGGGCGGGTATCACGGTGACGCGCGCCGGGCATGATCACGTACTCCACAATCGTGTTGCGTTCGCATAGTTGCTCGACAAAGCGCGTCTGCTCCGGAGTTGTGATGATGATGTCGCGTTCGCCGTGCAGTACCAGCGTCGGGATACCGTGACCTGACAGGCCGGCCATATTCTCATCCAACCGTGCGGCCATAGCCGGGAACTTCTCGGCCAGCCTGTTCTCGGTCAGTGCCTGGTAGAATTGCCGGGTATAGAGGTCCTTACCGTCGCGCGGATAGTAGAACTGGAACTCCTCGACACAGAAACGGTACATGTCCTGTTCCAGGGTCGGCAGCCAGCGCTGCTGCAGATAATCGGCGGGGTTAATCTCGTCATATCCGTACATTTCGGCGTAGGTATAGATGATATAGGGTGCGTAGTAAGCCATCTCGCGCATCAGCGTTGCCACGTTGTTGGTCTGGCCGAAGCCGATCAGGCCGCTCAGCGGTATCTCGGGTGCGTAATCGGGCCGCAGGTCGGCGGCGGCGTGTGCGGCGTGCCCGCCCTGCGAGTACCCGGCCGCAAAGACGGTCTGTGACGGCCGTGCCTGGGTTCGTCTGCGGATATCTTCGCGTTCGAAGACATTGTAAACCGCCCGGACGGCGTCGAGCATCACGTGCGCTTCGGCCACTTTGCTGAAATAGCGCTGCGGGGTGTCCGGAATGCCAAAGCCGATGTACTCGGGAAAGATCACGATGTAGCCCTTGCCGGCGTAGGCCAGCATATTGGCAAGATACCAGCCCCAGCGGTTGAGCTCGGGAACTTCGAGTATCGGGGCGCAGCGTTCCGCAATTCCGGTAGTGCCGGCGCCGAAGACCAGGACCGGGCGTTCAGCCGGCCGGTCAAGACGCGGGACGAAGAGCTGGGCGCGGGCTGTCACCTCGCTCTTGTCGAAATCGGAACTGCGGAAGCGAATCCAGTAGCGGTCGACGGCGTAGTTGACTTCCGGTACGCCGAACTCCTCGAACAGAACGGCGGTTTCCTCGAGCACCATGTGCGGCAGGAAACCTTTCTCGTGCATGACGGACAGCAGTTCCCCGGGCTGAGCCCACGGCTGCGCCGGAACCAGCGCAACCAGGAGCAGCACGAGCAACAACGGCATTGGTGCAGATGCGGTGTCGGCGCAGCGGCAGCGTCCCATCAGCGGTTCTCCTGTGTAACGGTTTGTGCTTCCATCCAGCGTATCACCTCGTCAAACCCGATCTGGCGTGTGTCGTGGGGCGTATCGGGATAGATCAGGTAGCGCACCGGGCTGCCTCCGCCGCGCAGCGCAACCACGAACTCGGACTGATCGTCCAGGTTCACCACCACGTCGTTGGAGCCCTGCAGAATCAGGGCCGGGACCCGGTGGCCGCCGAGCCCGGTACTGTTCTTGCGCAGGATGTGCGCGATTTCCGGATAGTTCTCGGCCAGCCGGCGGTTCAGCAGCGCATCGTTGAACTCGGGACGAAACAGCGGTCCCGGGCGCCACGGATAGTAGGACTGCAGCCCCAGAATGCAGAGTCTCCGGACGTCATGGGCCAGGTTTTCCAGCCAGCGATCCGCCAGCATCTTCCCGGGGTCAAAGCGGTCGCTTCCGTAATACCGGGCGTACACGTAGATGACCGACGGCGCCACAACTGAGAACTCGCGGAAGAGACTCTCAACGCTGGTGGTAGGGCCGTAGCCGATGATACCGGCAATTCTGACGTCCGGGGCGTAGCGGCCGTTGCGGTCCGCAGCCGCAAAGGCCGCGTGACCGCCCTGTGAGAATCCGGCCAGGAACGCGCCTGCCGGCCGTACCGCGCTGGGGTAGTCGCTTGAGCGCGGCTGCTCCCTGAAGTAGTTACGCACCGCGCGAATGGCGTCCAGCAGTACGCGCGCCTCGGCTTCGGCGATAAAATAGGGCTGCAGGCGGTCGGGATCGCCGAAATGCATGTATTCGGGAATCATCCCTATGGCGCCCTGACCGGCGTGCGCCAGCACGTGGTTTCGATACAGACCCCAGTTGATGCCGATCTGATGCTCGCGCAGCGGTCTGCACTGGTCGGTGAGTCCGGTGGTCCCGGGCGCAAAGATATAGACTGGTCGCTCGGCGTGACTGTCATAGCGCGGCACGAACAGTTGCGCGGTTACCAGCGTCGGCTGCTCCTGCAGATCGGTGCTCTCGTAACGGATGATAAACACGTCGACCGTAAAGCGCGCCTCCGGAGTACGACGGCCGTTGAACAGACGCGCAGCCATTTCGTTGACCGCCGCCGTGCTGTAGGTCTGATCGTGTTCTACCGTCACCAGGCTGCCGGCCGCCCCGGCCGCCGGCAGGCCAATCAGAACCAGCAGCAGAGCAGTCAGCGTTAGACGGAGGCCCACTGTTGCGCGCATCACGGCGTTTCCGGCACGGGGTCTTGGAATAGATCGAGAAGCGTGCATAATCTGTTGTACCTTTGCTATAAGTGCGCAAGAAGCCGCCAAATGTCAAGCGAGGCCGGATTTGCTCGATTGTGCGGGCTACCGTTATAGTTGGGTGCTGACACCCTGAACGCACATTCTGCAAGGAGCGAGTGAATGCAGTCCAGACCGCGAATCACCGTCACACGGGCGGCTGCCGTTATGGGAGCCATGCTGGCATTGTTCCTGACCGGTTCGCTGGCCGCGCAGAGCGGGAACGGCCTCTACGGAGCCGCTGCCCCCGATGATGCCGCGTTCGTGCGCGTTGTGCACGGCGGTCCGAGTGGTGCCCTGCGCGATATCTGGATCGGGGCTACGCACTTCCGGCTGGTGGAACCGTTGACGGTATCTGCGTACCGTCCGCTAACGCCCGGCATTCACCAGGTTATGGTTTCCGGTCTGAACGCTGAACTGATACCGCGCCGCGGTAACTACTATACTGTGGTGGTCTCCGGCGACCGGCTGCACGTACTCCAGGACACGGCCCACACACGCCCGGACCGGGCGCAGCTTGTGCTCTACAATTTCTCCGACGCGGAGCACCTGGCACTGCGTACGGCCGACGGGGCTACGCCCGTAATTGAGGAGGTCGCGGCCGGCGGCGCGGGCGTGATCGAGGTCAACGCGGTGGCGGTGGAGCTGGCGCTGTTTCGAGCCTCGGAAGTGTTCGCGTACGTGGGAGACCCCGGACTCGAGCGTGGACAGTCTTACAGTGTCTTTGCGTTCAGCGTTGCGGGAGAGACACGGGTGATTGTCGCGCAGGCCGAGATTGCGCTGGAGTAGCGGCACAAGCGGGAGTAGCGACGGTTGATTTTCAGCACTACGATTTTCGTCTTCCTGTTTCTGCCTCTGTTCCTGATCGGTTACTACGCGCTGCCGTTCCGGCTGCGCTCCGGCTGGATTCTGCTCGGTAGCTGGATCTTCTACGCCTGGTGGCGTGCCGATTTCCTGGCACTGATCATTGCGACCACAATCTGGACCTACCTGCTGGGCGGCGTAATTGTGCGCAACAGGATCTCCGCGCCACGGCGCTCACGCTCCGCACTGGCACTTGGCGTGGTACTGAATCTCGGAATTCTGGCCTACTTCAAGTATTTCAACTTTGGAGTCGATACATTCAACGCGCTGCTGGAACTGATCGGAATCGCGAGGTTTGAGGCGTGGCGCGTCATCCTGCCGATCGGCATCTCGTTCTACGTGTTTCAGGCTACCAGTTACCTGGTGGACCTCTACCGCAGGGATGCTCCGGCGGCCGGTTCCTATGTCGAGCTTGCGGCATACATCTCGCTCTTTCCCCAGCTGATTGCCGGGCCTATCCTGCGCTACAAGGATCTCGCTCACCAGTTCCGCCAGCGCAACCACAGTTTCGAGAGGTTCTCGGAAGGCGCGTACCGCTTCATGATCGGTTTCTGCCGCAAGGTGCTGATTGCCGACAGCGTTGCGGCTATTGCCGATACGGTCTTCGCGCTGCAACAGCCCGGCTTCGTCGGCGCGTGGCTCGGCGCGCTGGCCTATACGGCGCAACTCTACTTCGATTTTACCGGGTACTCCGACATGGCCATTGGGCTTGGCCTGATGATGGGGTTCCGATTCATGGAGAACTTCAACTATCCGTACATCTCGCGCAGTATCACGGAGTTCTGGCGTCGCTGGCATATCAGCCTTTCAACGTGGCTGCGGGACTACCTCTATATTCCGCTCGGCGGCAACCGTCGGGGACCGCGGCGCACGTACATCAACATTATGCTTGTAATGCTGCTCGGCGGCCTGTGGCACGGCGCCGCATGGACGTTTGTGATCTGGGGCGCATGGCACGGCATCATCCTGGCGTTTGAGCGGCTGGTTGGTGTCCGAACCGTGGTCCAGCGGCCGGCAGACCCGATGCGGTCGGCCGCCGCGCGGCTTTGGGCTGCGTTTGCGATACTGCGCACCATGCTGCTCGTGATCGCCGGCTGGGTGGTCTTTCGCGCTCCGGACTTCTCTACCGCGCTGGCGCTGTACCGCGGGATGCTCGGTCTGGCCGGCCGCGGACCGGTTGAATCACTGGCGTGGCAACTGAGCCGGCTCTCACTGACAACCCTGGCCGTCAGTTTGGTGATCATCTATGTCGAGCCGCATCTGGGAGCTATCCGGCGTCGGCTTCCGCGGCCGCTGCAGTATCCGCTGGACCTGGCGCGTGTTGGCACCTTCGTGCTGTTTACGCTGGCAGTCATCAAACTGCAAGCCGAAGCTTTCTCGCCCTTTCTCTACTACCAGTTCTAGGTGCGGGTGCATGAGTGATCGAAGGGTCAAAGAAGCGTCCACCCCGATTCTCGGCGTCTTGCTGCTGGCAGCGCTGGGAGGCGGGTTGCTGCTGTCGCTCCTCAACCCGGCAACTGCGCGACTCTCCGGACACGGTGAACTGCGCAGCGGGCAGTGGATGGAAGCGTACCAGCGCCGGTATGAAGAAGAACTTCCGCTTCGGGATACGGCGGTCGGCATCTGGACGGCGCTGCGCTACGTTCTGCTGCGCGAAGGAGAGCCCGGGGTCATCATCGGCAGCGACAACTGGCTTTTCAGCGACGAGGAGTTTGCCCGTCATCCGGATGAGGCCCATCGTATCACCCGCAACCTGGTATTGATCCAACAGACTCAGCAACGCCTGCAACAACGCGGAATCGACCTGGTGGTGGCGCTGGTGCCGGCCAAGGCACGCATCTATCCGCAGCATCTCGGTCGTTACCGCTTTCCGGGCTACGCCGACGCGCGCTACTACGACGCCCGCGCCGTGCTTACGGCCATGGGGGTCGCGGTTCCTGATCTGGCATCCGCACTGCGGCAGGCTGGTTCCGCCGGCGATGTTTTTCTCAGGACCGACACGCACTGGACCCCCCACGGCGCGCACGCAGCCGCCGTGGCGATAGCCGCGAGCGCGCGACCGATGCTCGAGCTCCGCGCGGCGCCGCGCACGGATTTCGTGCTGCGGCGGGAGCAGCCGGTGATGCACCGTGGTGACCTGCTTAACTTCCTGCCGTTGGGGCCGTTTGACGATCGATTGGGGCCGCCGGAGGAATCGGTTGCTCAGTATCGGGCGCGGCACGCCGGAGATGACGCGGTAGGCCTGTTTGACGAGGTGGCCATTCCGGTCACGCTGGTCGGGACCAGCTACAGTGCCGGCACTGTATGGAATTTTGAAGCGTTCCTGAAAGCCGAGCTGCAGGCCGACGTGCTGAATCTGGCACAGGAGGGCAGGGGCCCGTTTGCACCGATGCGCGACTACCTTGACGGCCGCACCATCGACGACGTGCCTGCGAAGCTGGTAATCTGGGAGATTCCTGAGCGCTACCTGCCGCTGGCCAACTGAACGACAACCCGGGCTGCTTGCTCGACCTGCCCGGTGGTGACGTCGAGGTGCGTCACCGCACGCAGACGCGACGGTCCCACCACTGAGAACCGCACTCCCTCATCGAGGGCCCGGGCCGCGAAGCGTGCTGCATCCTGATCGGCGATGCCGAAGAACACCATATTGGTATGCACCGGCTCAACGGAGACGCCCGCTGCTTCAGCGATCATCTCGCCGAAGCGGCGTGCGTTGCGGTGGTCCTCAGCCAGGCGCTCGATATTGTGATTGAGCGCATGCAGTGCGCCCGCCGCCACGATGCCCGCCTGCCGCATGGCGCCGCCGAACTGATGCTTGAAGCGCCACGCCTGCCGGATAAACTCGCGGCTGCCGGCCAGCGCGGCCCCGATCGGGGCCCCCAGGCCCTTGCTGAAATCGATCCACGATGAGTCAAAGTGCGCGCAGTACTCGTGTGCCGGAATGCCCGACTCTATGACTGCATTGAACAGGCGCGCGCCGTCGAGATGACGGGCCAGGCCCGCATCGGCGGCCGTCGCGCAGACGTCACGTATACGTTCTACCGGCCATACTACGCCGCCGGAGAGATTGGCGGTCTGCTCGAGCACGACGCAGCGCGACTGCGGGAAGTGATACCCCGGTGGCCTGATAGCCGCGCGCAGCTGCTGCGCCGTGAAGACTCCGTCCTGCCCGTCCACTGTGGTCACGTTAACTCCCGACAGTGCCGCCGGACCGCCCGATTCGTAGCTGCGCACGTGTGCCGAACGGTCCATGATCACTTCGTCGCCCGGGCTGCAATGGACGCGCAGCGAGATCTGGTTACACATCGTCCCGGTAGGCAGGAACAGCGCATCCTCGGTGCCGAGCAGCTCGCAGACGCGCTGCACCAGCCTGTCAACCGTGGGGTCTTCGCGCAGCTGCTCGTCGCCGACTTCGGCCTCGGCCATTGCGCGCCGCATTGCCGCGCCGGGACGCGTGACGGTGTCGCTGAAGAGGTCGATGCGGGGCGCCGCCGTGTGCTTTGCTCCGGCAGTCCACGTTCCGGATGTGGCTGCGTCTTCGGTGTGCATGCTGGAACTCCTGCCGGTGGGGAGACTCGATCTCCCGCACCGTTGCGGGCGGCAGATTTTGAGTCACACATGACTCTCATCTCTGCTTTGCACGGGTCTTCCCGTATCTTCCCGGACGTTCATGACTGTATAATTGGTGGGCGGTTTGCGTCAACGGGCGGGTTTCTTCCTGACAATCATTGACCGACTGGCAAGAGGAGGGGTGCTCGCCGATCTATCGGTGCGCGCTAAGATGCATGGTGGTGTGGGGGGATATGGGCCGCGGATTTGACTTTGCGCCGGATACACGGTGTGTATACAATTACCGTATGACCAAGAAACTTGTTCAACACGGCAATAGCGCCGCGCTCATTATCGACAAGCCCATTCTTGATCTTCTGAACGTCAGCATGGACACGCCGCTTGAGCTCACCACGGATGGGCGGAGCATCGTGATCTCCCCCGTGAGGTCGCATTCCGAAGATGAGTTTCTCGCGTCTCTGGACAAGATCAACTCCAGGTTCGCAATTACATCTGAACGCCTGGCAAAGTAGTGGGTTCTCCGCGCTTTCTCAATCTGTCGGAAGTACTGACAATTCTTCGTGACCAGATCACGCGGTATGGCGGAGAGTTCGGAGTACGCGACCTTGGACTTGTAAGTTCTGCGATCGCTGTACCCCAAGCCTCATTCGAGGGTAAACGCCTTCATGCTGATTTGTACGAGATGACTGCCGCGTACGCGTTCCACGGACTCGTAACTGTCGGGCATTACGCCGTGGCATTGACGCGCGGTGGTCCCGTTTGTACTATATGAACTCGACGGCGATGGAGCTCGCCGAAACCGCCCGACGGCCGACACCTGAAACCCGACGGCTGATGGCTCCTGCGATCTTCTGCTGAATCGGAGGAGTCTTGATGCTCTACGGTATTCTCATCATTATCTCCGTCGGATTTATCGCCGGAGAGTTTGCTTCGCGGTTGCGCCTGCCGCGGCTGATCGGGATGCTCGTTGTCGGGATCGCGATCGGCCCGTCGGTTCTCGATGTTCTGCCCCAACCGGTCCTCGATATTTCCGCAGAAATCCGACTCTTCACCCTGCTGGTGATCCTGCTCAAGGCCGGCCTCGGCCTGGACAAGGAGAAGATTCTCGCCCAGGGGTCGGTGGCGATCCGGCTCGGTTTTCTTCCGGCGGTGATCGAGGCCACGGTGGTCGCCGTTGCCACCCGGTACATCTTCGGATGGGACTGGATAAGTGCGTGGTTAGTGGGGTGGATCATCTGTGCCGCGTCTCCGGCGGTGATTGTTCCGATGATGCTGCGGCTGAAAGCGGAAGGCTGGGGTGTCAAGAAAGGTATTCCGGACCTGATCCTCGCGGGAGGGACCGCCAGCGACGCCGTGGCGGTCACGATGTTCGGAATTTTTGTCGCCTGGGCAACCGGTGATGTCGGTGGCGGGATCGGACAGCGACTGGCAAATATTCCGGTCCAGATTATTCTCGGTGTGCTCTTCGGGATTGCGGCGGGTAAACTGGTGGTAATCCTGGTGAAACGTCTCGGCCTGGCGGATAATACCGTCCATGAGGGGCTTATCGCAATCGCCGTTGGAATGCTGCTGGTGATCGGGGAATCGATTCTGCCGTACTCCCCCTTTCTGGCGGTTATGGTGATGGGATTTGTGATTCTTGAGACGGATT
>RECP01000105.1 GCA_007693945.1 Spirochaetaceae bacterium | reverse complement strand
GTGGTGCGCCTTGTCGCTGAGGCGGGCTTTCTGGGGGTGATCGACCATCGCATTCGGTTTGCCGAGGAGGATTCCACCTTTCGCTACCACAAAGACGGTGGCCAGGATGTGCTGTTTCCGTTTGCACGGCTTTCGGCAGAACTCACGCTGCAGAACCGGCACACGGTGGTCTTTCTCTACCAGCCGCTTGAGCTGGAAACCCGGGCGGAACTGCCGCCCGACTTCACAGTGGACGGCGTAGAGTTCGAGGGGGACAGCCTGCTCTCGCTCTACAGCTTTCCCTTCTACCGGATGAGCTATCTGTATCGTTTCCTTGACGATGAGCGCTGGCGCCTCGACGCCGGGGTCTCGCTGCAGATTCGTAATGCCAATATCGAGTTCGAAGCGCGCGGTGGCGAAGGCCCGGAGGAGCCGGCGGGCTACTATCGGTCATCAAGCATCGGCCCGGTGCCGCTGCTCAAGCTGAAAGCGCGCTACAGCCTGCCGCGGGACTTCTACCTGGAGACCGAGATCGACGGGATCTACGCACCGATCAGCTACCTGAACGGCAGTGACAACGAAACAACCGGAGCCCTCCTGGACGCCAGCCTGCGCGGCGGATACCGTGTCACGGAGTCAATCGAGGCGTTCATCAACCTGCGCTACCTCGGCGGCGGCGCCGCCAACACCGACCCGTCGGACTACACCGTCAACTGGCTGCACACCTATTCGGTCTCGTTGGGTGCCGCGCTGCTCGTTCGATAGACAACCCTGTCGAGCCTATCTCGACAAGCGGCAGCTGCACCCGCTTCTGCATGACCGCGGTCAGCCGGGAGGTGGGTATGCGATATCGCTGCTTTCCTTCTGTCTGGCACGACAACAGCGCTCCCCAAGATCACAGCAAGCACAGCATGCGGCGGACTATGCCGGTCCCACGGCCCTCGACGCACGGGCAGCGCAAGCAACTACTGGTGCGGCTCAAACCGGCCCGCCCGCCCTCCAGCCCAGCGGTTCCAAACGTCTCAGCAGAGACGTGTTAGCCGCGCGTCAGGGAGAACGGTGTGAAGAGAGCATTTGCAGGAGTGTTTGTGACGGCGCTGGTCGCACTGCTCATCAGCTGTGGTGACGGCTCCGATTCGGGACTTCGTTCGGTCAGCGCGGCGGATGTTGATCCGGCAGCGCTGGCAAGCTTCGAGTTAGGCGGTGTTCCGGTACTCGACGGAGAGGTGGACAAAGCGCTCGAAGACAACGTCGAAATGCAGCAGGCTTTTGCCCTGGCCCTGAACACCGTTTCGGTGGCTGGTACGGCCTCGTCGGTTGGAACCGCAGCCATTGAGTTTGACGTGACCGAAGGGAATGACTTTCTGTCTGCCCGCGTCCGCATCAGCGACGAGGTCTGGAACCCGATCGACGGCTTCGTGGAAGAAAGCACGGTAGAGATCCCTAACCTGAGGCTGGATGGACGAGTCGATTTCCGCCAGACCAGGATCGACGGATCGCTTGACACTCGAGGTACCATCAAGTTCAGCCAGATCAAGGAAGCGGATTATGTAGAGGGGGACTACTGGATCACCGACGGCGTGATCAACTTCGACGCAGTTGGCCGCTTCAGCTTCAGCGAAGGGCCCAATCAGAGCCTGCGCCTTAACTTCGAATACAAGGCGGTGCTGAAGTGCGACATGTCGGAGCATAACGCGACACAAGGAAGTTGACCTAAAGGTATACAAGATATGCACTAAGACTCAGATCGGCGCAACTGCCGCGCTATCGGGGTCTGCCGACCGGTGCCGCGTAGACGCAGAATTCGCTGGAGCCGTCGACTCCAACCAGGGCATCGAGTTTCTGCTGATCGTACGCCCCCACGGCGCAGGTTCCGCAGCCTACGTCTTGACAGGCCAGGTAGAGGTGTGCGCAGACATGTCCGGCGTCGAGCAGGATGAGCCGCAGGCTCTCGCGCGAATACGACCACTCGCAGCGGTACGGTATTGCCGTCCACACAAAATCCAGCGCGGCGCCGAAATGATGCTTCAGCAGCGCTTCATCAAGCTGCTGCTCAAAGTCTGTCATCCTGCGCTCCTCGCACAGGGCGTGATCGAGAGGCAGGTAGCGATAGAGTCCCGACTCCAACCCCCGCACCCGGCTCACGAACAGATAGGTCTCCAACGGATGCCGCGCGCCGCCTGACGGCACCGTGCGCAGACTGGCTTTGGGCGTCACTTTTCGTACCCCCTGGGTCGCCCACAGGAGATACGATAGCTCGTCGATTGAAAGCTCCTCGTCCGAGAAGCTCCGGTGCGACTGTCTCGAGGCTATCGCATCAACCAACGACAGCGAGGTCTTGACGGCTGCCCGCGGTTCAGGCAGCACCAGCTTGCGGCTGCTGCACGGCTTCTGCATCGGCGGTGCGGGCTTCCCCGTCCCCTGGTCGGTTGCGCTCCTGTCGAGCTCCGGCCAGCGGGTCTTCAGCATTTCGCGCGTCTTCTCCAGCTCCTGCATACTGCTGTCCTCCTGGTCTGCCGTGATGCCGGCGTCATATGTTGGACCGTATCGCGCCGGCCGTCAATCGGCAGACCGGCTGCGATACGTGCAGTATACGGCGTAACCCGATCGGCGGGAAGCGCCGGACGTCAGCCTGGACGTCAGGTTGCCGCACAACCGTGCTCGACGTGCTCGAGGAGTGTCTGCGAGCCGCGCCCAACGGTGGAAAAGCGCCGCCGATGAGGCTATAGTGCGGGGATGAAAACAGTGTATCCCTCGGTCGACCTTCACACCTGTATTGGCTGCGGACTCTGTGTGCGGGTCTGCGTTGCGCGGGCCATAGACCCGGACAGCATGCGGATCTCTCAGGCGCGCTGCATCCGTTGCAGCCATTGCTCGGCGGTTTGCCCGACCGCTGCGGTGCGCTGGCCAATGGCGGACGGTAAGACTGCCTGCGGCGAGGCACTGCAACCGCTGACCGGAGATACGGCCCGCGAGCTGGAAACCGTGATCAAGCGGCGTCGCAGCATGCGGCACTACACGGGCGAAATCCTGCCGCAATCGATGATCGACCGGATTGTCGATGTGACCAACCACGCCCCCACCGGCACCAACTCGCGCGGCGTGGCAATTACGGTTGTCAACGATCCACGCACGATGCAGGAAGTCAGCGACATCGCCATGCGATACTTCCGCCGCCTGGCAACACTGATTCTGAATCCGTTGACCGTGCCGTTCATCCTGCTCTTTGCCGGTCGCCGCCGTCTGCGTCGGCTGCGCGGCTATCGGCGCCAGATAGATCGCTATTTCGGCGGGCACAACATCCTGACCCACGGCGCTCCGGCACTGTTTGTCTTCTCGGCCGACCGCCGGTCAAGCTGCCCCTCCGAGGACGCGCTTATCTGGGCAACTACCGCCAATCTGTACGCCGAGAGTCTGGGGCTGGGCACCTGCTATAACGGCTTTCTGGTGCGCGCCGCCCGCATGCATCGTCCACTGCGTCGTCGTCTCGGGCTGCCCGAGGGGCACACGGTTTTCGAGACTTTCACCGCCGGCTATCCGGCAGTAGCCTATCAGCGCGCGGCCTACCGCGACCCCTGCGTATTGCGTGTCATCTGAGCTCACAGGTCCAGCACCACGGTGGCTTCCCAGCCGCGGGCGGTCTGATGCACTCGCAGGTTGTCCAGTGTGATGGCTTTGACATCGACGCCCGGCGTGCCGGCGGTGTCCATGGGTGCTCCAACGAGCTCGGCATCTACGCTCCAGCCCGTCCCGTCACGTCTGACGTGGACCCGCCGGACCTGGTACAACACCTGCTCGCTGTCCTTGAGATAGAGTTGCTCCTGCAGAAAGTCGACCAACAGCAGGTCGAGTTCACTGGCGCTGAGCGAGACGACCCGCTGCCGCGGTGTCGCCGCGGTGCGCGGCGGCGGCGCTCGACGCTGATCTGCGGTCCGGGCGTCTTCGGCCTCGGCATCAACCAGCACCCCATGCACGGCCTGCCATGCAGCGCTGAAGGTTTGGCCCAGATCGGTTCCCCAGGCACGGAACGCTTCATCAGCACCGGGTATGCTTTCCAGGTACTCAAACGGCATTACGGCTATCCCTTGGAGAGTGGTGCCGAAATTGTTGTTGAGGCCATGCGAACCGCGCTAACGCGGATCCATACGGCTGCCGGTGGCCCGCAAACGCCTGACAACAATTTCGGCACCACTGATTATCCCTTGATGTTTCCGATCGGCACAAGCCGCACCACCTTGCGGCTGAGGCCCGCCTGGTCGGCCGCATCGACTACCTCGTCGATGTTCTTGTAGGCGCCTCCGGCCTCCTCGGCCAGGATGGAACGCGACACGGCTCGTACGTGGATACCCTGTTCGGCCAGTCTGCGCAGCAGACCGGTTCCGTGGAACGTGCGTCGAGCCTGGCGACGTCCCATCAGCCGGCCGCTGCCGTGTGCGGTAGTGTAGAAGGTGGCGGCGCCTTCGGGACGGCCGACCAGCAGGTAGCTGCCGGTCTCCATGCTGCCGCCGATGATCACCGGTTGACCGATCTCCCGGTAGCGGTCGGGAACGCCCGGCATGCCCGGCGCAAACGCCCGCGTGGCGCCTTTGCGGTGCACCAGCAGTCGGCGCGATTGGCCGTCGACAACGTGTTCCTCGAGCTTGGCCGTGTTGTGGGTGACATCGTAGATCTGATGCATCCCGAGATCAAAAGGATCGCGGTGGAACAGGTCCGCGAACACCTCGCGAATGCGGTGCAGAATCATCTGGCGATTGGCAAACGCCATGTTCATGGCGCACTGCATCGCGGCGTAGTAACGCTGGCCTTCCGGCGAGCCGAATGGTGCGCAGGCCAGCTCGCGGTCCGTGACTCCCAGTTTGTAGCGGCTGTTCATCACGTCAAGAAAAATGCGCAGGTATCCGCTTGCGACCTCGTGTCCGAACCCGCGACTGCCGGTATGCATCATCAGAACCACCTGATCGGGGCGGTCGATGCGCAGGATGCTCGCTGCATGCGGATCCACAACGTTGTGCGGCCGCGCGACCTGGATCTCCAGATAGTGGTTTCCGGAGCCCAGCGTCCCTACCTGTCGCAGCCCGCGCTCTATGGCGCGGTCGGAAACGGCCGTCGGATCGGCGCCCGGCATGGCGCCGCCATCCTCGGTCAGCTCGGCGTCCTCGTCCACGCCGTAGCCGTGCCGAATACACCACGGAGAACCTTCACTGATGATCTCGCGGAACTGGTCCGGCGAGACGGTGAGCATCCCGGTACGGCCCGCACCGACCGGAATGGCCTGGAACAGGCGATCGACGAGCTCGTGCAGCACCTCGCGTACCTGCGGTTCGGTCAACGAGGTCGCGATCAGCCGCATGCCGCAGTTAATGTCGAATCCAATTCCCCCCGGCGAGATAACGCCGGTGTCGGGATCGAAGGCGGCTGCGCCGCCGATCGGAAAGCCGTAGCCGCGGTGACCATCCGGCATGCAGAATGAATAGCCCACAATGCCCGGCAGGCAGGCGACGTTAGCGGCCTGCACAAGCACCTCTTCGTCCAGCGTCTCCATCAGGCTGCGGCTGGCGTAGAGGCGCACCGGGACACGCATGCCGCTGCGATAGCCGATCGGCAGCTCCCAGACCGCGGTATCGACACGTTGCAGACCGCGTGTGTCATCCATGTCCACTCCTGCTATAGTAGCATGCCAATCCGGGCGGTCAAGTCATCGATCGGGATTGGGCTAGATCCCGACTGGCCGGCCGGTGGCGGCGGCTGCGTCTTGCCAGGCGCTTTTGCCAGCGTAGTTTCACCGCAAGAGCCGCCCTCAGGGGCCGTTTGGGCCGCGATAGCCGGCAATAAACTGATAAAATCGGAAAATTTGTACAAGACGCAAAGCCGGAACGGCCCCATAATAGTGCCGTAGCTCACCGGTCAGCCATTCAGTGCAAGGGAGGCGGCTATGTCCAGCAAAGGCGCATTCATTATTGTCGGCGAGAATATTCACTGCACGCGGATCAGACTGACAGCCGGGAAATACGTTGAGACGGCCGCGGACGGATCGAGCTCGCTGTTGTTCAAAGATGACGGCAAACCCGCGCGGCTGCCCATTCCCGGGTTCATCACCGGGGAGGATAACTGGAAGAGCGGCAAAGTGCGCCATGTCGCGGTTGCGGTCTACCAGGGTCTGTACGGAAGCCCGGCAGAACGCGAAGCCGGCACGCGCTACGTGCAGGCGATGGCACGTGAGCAGCAATCCGCCGGCGCGTGGTTTCTGGATCTCAACGTGGACGAATTCAGCACGGACCGCGACGAGAAGATCAAGGCCATGCAGTGGGCGGCCGCGGTTATCCAGCAGGTTGTCGAGGTGCCGTTGAGTATCGACTCGTCCGACCCGCAGATCCTCAAGGCCGGTCTGGAGGCGTGTGACCCGTCAAAGGGCAAGCCGATGGTCAATTCGGTCTCGCTGGAGCGCGCCGGTTTCATCCCGGTTGCCGCGGCCGCCGGCGCCTGCATTATCGCCGGCGCTACCGGAGCCGATCGGATGCCGGAGGGGGTTGAGGACCGGCTTGCCAACATCGAACAGCTGATGAAGATCATCGCTGAGGCCGGTTTTGTCCACGACGAGGTATACCTCGATCCGCTGGTCTATCCCGCTTCGGTTGACGTTCGCAATGCCCGGCTGATCATCGATACCATCAAGGCTCTTCGAAAACGCTACGGCGACCAGATTCACTTTGCTCCGGGGCTCAGCAACGTCTCCTACGGGTTTCCCGGGCGCGGGGTCATCAACCAGGTGTTCGCGCGCCTGTGCCGCGAGGCCGGCTGCGACGGCGGGATCGTCGATCCGGTGCAGATCAATGACCGCGTAATGGACTCGATAGACTACGGTGTCGAACGTTATCGACTTGCTCGCGAGTTGTTGCGCGGCAACGACGAGTTCGGGATGCAATACATAACGGCGATGAAGGAGGGCACAGCGTAATGCCTGCCACGATAATCGACGGGGTTGCAGTTTCCAGGAGCATTCTGGCGGAACTCAAGGCCGAGGTCGACGCGCTGCGCAGTTCGCACGGGGTAGTTCCCGGTCTTGTAACCATTCTGGTCGGCGAGAACCCGGCGTCGGTGTCCTATGTGACCAGAAAGATCAAGACGGCGCTGGAACTCGGGTTTCACGAGGTGCAGGAGAACTGCGATCCGGACATCTCTGAAGCGGATCTGCTGGCGCTCGTCAGGCGCTGCAATGAGGATCCGTCAATCCACGGAATTCTGGTGCAGCTTCCACTCCCGGACCATATTGACGAACAGAAGGTTATCTATGCTATCGATCCGGACAAAGACGTCGACGGTTTTCACCCGGTCAACGTCGGCAGGCTGGTTCTCGGCGGTGATGAGGTGCGGTTCCCGCCGTGTACACCGGCCGGTATTCAAGAGCTGATCATCCGCTCGGGGGTTGAGCTGAACGGTGCCGAAGTGGTGGTTGTCGGCCGGTCCAATATCGTGGGCAAGCCGATTGCCAACATGCTGCTGCAGAAGAACGCCAGGGCCAACGCGACGGTTACGGTGGTGCACACCCGTACGCGGGATCTGGCGGCGCACTGTCGCCGTGCCGACATCCTGATTGTCGCGGCCGGTGTTGCCGGGCTGGTCAAGCCCGAATGGATCAGACCCGGATGCTGCGTGATCGATGTCGGTGTCAATCGCGTGGGAGAGAAGATCAGCTCCAGGACAGGCAAGCCGGTGGCGATCCTGCGCGGCGACGTTGACTTTGAGGCCGCCAGGGAGATCGCCGGGTCGATCACACCGGTTCCCGGCGGCGTCGGCCCGATGACAATCACGATGCTGATGAAGAACACCCTTGCGTCGTGCAAGGCCAGATTGTAGAGCGATACCAGAGGCAAGAGGGGGTAAGAGAGATGGCAACACTGGATCCAACCGCCATGAAGGATTGGGAAATTGCCGAGGCCGCCGCCGCCGATATGAAGAAGATTCGGGCTGTGGCCGATGAGCTGGGTATTCAGGACCAGGAACTCCTGCCGTACGGGCATTACATGGCTAAAGTGGACTACCTGAGCGTTCTGGAACGGCTCAAGGACCGGCCCGACGGCAAGTACGTTGACGTTACCGCTATTACGCCGACCCCGCTTGGCGAAGGCAAGACCACCACTACCATGGGGCTTGTCGAAGGGCTGGGCAAGCTCGGCAAGAGTGTTACCGGGGGGATCCGGCAGCCGTCCGGCGGCCCGACGTTTAACATCAAGGGCAGCGCCGCCGGGGGCGGGCTGGCGCAGTGTATACCACTGACCGAGTTCAGCCTTGGTTTGACCGGAGACATCGACGCCATCAGCAACGCGCACAACCTGGCGATGGTCGCGTTGACGTCGCGGCTGCAGCACGAGTTCAACTACTCGGACGCCTTTCTCGAGAAGCGCGGGCTCAAACGCCTCGATATCGATCCGCGCAATCCGGCGATGGGCTGGACAATTGATTTTTCCGCTCAAGCGCTGCGAGAGATAATCATCGGCATTGGCGCCAGGATGGACGGGTTCATGATGAAGAGCGGCTTTCAGATCACCGTCTCTTCGGAGGTCATGGCCATTCTGGCGGTAGCCAGGGACCTGGCCGACATGCGTGCGCGGCTGGGGCGCATGGTTGTGGGGTACAGCAAGAAGGGCGTTCCGGTTACGGCTGACGATCTGGAAGTCGGCGGCGCCATGACCGCCATCATGCACAAGGCCATGAATCCCAACCTGCTGCAGACCATTGAAGGACAACCGGTGTTCGTACACGCGGGACCGTTTGCCAACATTGCGATCGGCCAGTCCTCGATTGTGGCTGACCGGCTGGCGTTGAAACTGTCCGACTACCACGTTACCGAGAGCGGTTTTGGTGCCGATATCGGATTCGAGAAGTTCTGGAATCTGAAGTGCCGCTTCTCGGGTCTGGTTCCCAACGCGGCGGTGGTCGTCTGTACGGTACGCGCACTCAAGATGCACGGTGGTGGTCCGCGAGTCACTCCCGGCAGTCCGCTGGCCTCCGAATACCGGGAACCCAACGCGGCGCTGGTCGAGGCCGGCGTAGGCAACCTGGTGGCGCACATCGAGACCATCAGAAAGAGCGGCATTCAGCCGGTGGTATGCATTAACCATTTCCATACCGATTCCGAGGACGAGCTTTCCATCGTGCGGCAGGCTGCCGAATCGGCCGGGGCCCGTGTTGCGGTGAGCAAGCATTGGGCGCTCGGTGGAGCGGGTGCCGAGGAGTTGGCGCAGGCGGTGATTGAAGCGTGCGAAGAGAAGCCGGCTTTCGAGTTCCTGTATTCGCTCAAGTCCGGCATCAAAGACCGGATTGCGCGGATTGCAACCGAAGTCTACGGAGCGGATGGGGTCAGCTACACCCCGGAGGCCGACGAGAAGATCGAGGCGCTGGCGCAGGATCCCGAACTGGCGCAACTGGGAACCTGCATGGTCAAGACCCACCTGAGCCTGACTCACGATCCTGCCCTGAAGGGGCGGCCGAAAGGCTGGACGCTGCCGATCCGCGATATCCTGATCTACCGTGGTGCCGGATTCATGGTTCCGGTGGCGGGTGATATCAAGCTGATGCCCGGCACCGGCTCGGATCCGGCCTTCCGCAAGATCGACGTCGACACGGCCACCGGCCGGGTTCGCGGACTCTTCTGAACGTGGGAGCGTATATGAACCAGCATCACCTGACAAGCGCCTATCACGTCGAGATTCTGCCGCCCAAGCAGGAAACCGAAAAGCTGTACGAGGATCTCGACCGCTTTGCCCAGAAGTACAAGCGCGTGATGGAAAGCGGCTACTGCGCCTGCATAACCGACAACGCAATGGGAAACCTTGCCTTCCAGGGAACGGAGATGATCGAGGAGCTGCATCTGCCGGCTCTCGAGAACCAGGTCATGATCCATCTCAATACCTTTCATACCAAAGACGACCTGCATCGCATTCTCGACGCTTGCCGGAACTCCGGTATCCGCCAGCTGCTGGTGATCACCGGCGACGGATCGGACCGGCTCCCGCGCCTTACCCCGTCGGACGTCGGCGCAGATGGCGTCGAGGCGGTCACATCGGTGGAGCTGCTGCGCTACATCGATCGGGCCTATCCGGGAGATTTCGACCTCGGTGTGGCGTTCAACCCCTACGAGCCCGAAGATCACGAGTTCGCCAAGCTGGACCGCAAGATCGCGGCAGGGGCTTCCTTTGCCATCACCCAGCCGGTGATCGAACGCCACCCCGTTGTGGACAGGTTACTGGCGGAGTATCCGGATTTCCCGGTAGTTGTCGAGGCGTGGATGAGCAAGAAGCTCAGCCTGTTGTCCGAGGCTGTAGGTTACGAGATTCCGCAGGATGCAGCCTATGACCCGATCGAGAATCTGAAGACGCTGCACCGCAATTACCCGCGGTGCGAGGTCTATCTGTCAATTCTGGGCTTCAAGACGCAGTATGATCTGCTGCAGCACGTCCGCAACTAGGAGAACAGCGATGCGAATAGTCGTCTGCGTCAAACAGGTGCCCGGAACGCACGATGCCAGTATCGATCCGGAAACCAAGCGCATTATCCGGGAGGGCATCAAGGTAGTCATAAACCCGTTCGATACGTACGCCATTGAGGCCGCGGTGCAGATAAAGGAGCAGATCGGCGGTGAGGTCATCGCCCTGAGCATGGGTCCTTCGCGCGCCGTGACTGTGCTGCGCGAAGGCATAACGGTCGGCGCCGACCGCGGCATCCTGCTCAGTGACCGGGCGTTCGGCGGATCGGACACCTGGGCCACCAGTTACGCCCTGGCCAGGGCCATACAGAAGATCGGTGATGTCGACCTGGTCATCTGCGGCAAGCAGGCTATCGACGGTGATACCGCGCAGGTTGGACCCGGCATTGCCGCCCATCTCCACTGGCCACAGGCAACCTATGTCATGGAGGTCGGTGAAATCGACGGCGCGTCCGTAACCACCAAGCGCATGCACGAGGACGGATGGGACCTCTGCTCGCTGAGACTTCCGGCGGTACTGACGGTGGTGAAGGACATCAACCAGCCGCGGGTGCCCACTCTCAAGGGCCGCCTTGCCGCCGAAGAGCAGCAGATTCCGATCTGGAAGGCCGAGGACATCGGCGCAGATCCCGAGCTGATCGGGCTGCACGGCTCGCCGACGCGGGTAGTCAAGACAAATCCGCCGGCCGGGCGCGGCAAGAAGAGCGTGGTGCTTGACGGAACCGTCCAGCAGAATGTGCGTGCCCTTGTCCACGAGATGCGCCAACGCAGCCTGATCTGAGGAGTTGACAAACGTGATTGCGAATACTACTGAAGCACGGGCCGAATACCGCAACGTCTGGGTGGTGGCCGAGGTTCTGGCCGGCGAAGTCCAGCAGGTCACCTACGAACTGCTTGGTTCCGCGCGCGACCTGGCCGATGCGCGCGGTTCGGAAGTCTGGTGCGTCGTACTGGGCAGCGGGGTGTCGTCCCAGGCTGAGGCCCTGTTCCATCGTGGTGCCGACGTGGCGCTGGTGGTTGATGATCCCGGCTTTGTGAGCTTTGTGGACGAAGATCAGGCGGCTGTTCTGGAACGCCTTGTACGGTGCCATAAGCCGGAGATCGTGCTGTGCGGCGCCACTACCCGCGGCCGGGCGCTGATTCCCCGTGTGGCGGTGGCTGCAAACTGCGGACTGACCGCGGACTGCACCGGACTCTCCATAGACCCTGAGAACGGTGACCTTCTGCAGACGCGCCCGGCGTTCGGCGGCAACATCCTGGCCACAATCCGCTGTTCCGATCACCGGCCTCAGATGGCAACTGTGCGGCCGCGCGTGATGAACGAGCTTGAGGCTGATACCGCGCGCAGCGGGCGGGTGATCAGCGAGACGCTGCAGCCCGCTGAGCGCAACGGCCACAAGCAGATTCTGAAGGTCTTTCGGGACAGTGACAACTCGGTCAATCTGGCTGATGCGCGCTTCATTATTGCCGGGGGGCGCGGGCTGAAAGGTCCCGACGGCTTCAAGATGCTCAAAGATCTGGCCGAACAGGTGCACGGGGCAGTCGGTGCCAGTCGGGCGGCCGTAGACTCCGGCTGGGTTCCGTATTATCACCAGGTCGGGCAGACCGGACAGACCGTTCAATCGACCGTCTACGTTGCCTGCGGAATCTCGGGACAGATTCAGCACCTGGTAGGCATGCAGTCCTGCGATTTTGTGATCGCAATCGACAAGAATCCCGACACGCCGATGATGCAGCTGGCCGACGTTGCGGTTGTGGGTGACCTGTTTGAGATCATACCCGCACTGATCAAAGAGATCTCCGCCACGTAGCCGCCGGTTGCGGGAGGTTCAGTTGTCGGTTTGTATTGGAGTCGACACCGGCGGAACGTACACGGACGCGGTACTATTTGACCGTGACCGTGGTGTGCTGCGCAGTGCCAAGGCTCTGACAACACGTCACAACCTGGCGCTGGGAATAGGGGAGGCGATTGCCACGGTGCTGCGGGGCTACCGCGGGCCGGTTGCGTTTGTCTCTGTCTCAACCACACTTGCCACCAACGCGCTGGCCGAGCAGTCAGGTGCGCCGATCTGCATCGTGCTGCTCGGCTATCCTGAGCACGCTATCGATCAGCATATCGCCGAGCAGGCGTTTGGGGACGACCCGGTGGTGCGGCTTGCCGGCGGCCACACCGTGGAGGGCGATCAGCAGCAGCCGCTCGATCTGGCGGGGCTGCAGCGCGTCGCTCGCGACTACGCCGCTCGAGTCAGCGCCTTTGCGGTTTCGGGCTACTTCAGTGTGCGCAATCCGCTGCACGAGATCACCGCCCGCCGAACGTTGCTCGAGCTGACCGGACTTCCGGTCAGCTGCGGGCATGAGCTCAGCTTGCGGTTGCACGCCGGCCGTCGTGCCCTGACTACTGCCTGGAATGCGCGTCTGATCCCGCTGCTCACCGGGCTGGTGGCCGCCGTGCGGCGGGTGATGGCAGAGCGTGATCTCCGCTGTCCGCTGATGATGGTCAAGGGCGACGGATCATTGGTGAACGCCGAGACCGCGCAGCAACACGCGGTCCAGACCATCCTTTCCGGGCCGGCGGCCAGCGTAGTCGGGGCGCAATTCCTGCATCGATTTCACGACGCGTGCGTGGTCGATATCGGCGGCACAACCACCGATATTGCCTTCATCCGCGACGGACGGCCGGTAGTAAGCCCCGACGGAGCGCGGGTCGGCGGTCTGCGCACGATGGTACCGGCGGTGCAGATGCACACGTTTGCGCTTGGCGGTGACAGCGCGGTGAGGCTGAGCGACGATGGCCGGATCCGCTTCGGTCCCGACCGCATCATACCGGCCAGCCTTGCACTGCATGCGGATCCCGCTGCGCGTCGCGAGCTGGAAGAGGACGCTGTTGCCGCCGGGAACGGCGAGCGCGCCAACGGCGTATTCCTGATGGCCTCACCCTCGCACGCAGCCGGCGGCGCGGTTGCCGCGACGCTTTCGCCGTCGCAACTGAGCATCGTTGAGGCCGTGCAGGGCGGACTGGTCTCACGTACGCGCCTGCTGTCCGAATCGCGGTCGCAGTACCGCGCCGTGCGCGACATCAGACGCCTGATGCGGCGCGGCGCGGTGCTGGCCGCGGGTTTCACGCCTTCGGATGCAGCCCATATCCTGGAGCGTCAACAATCGTGGAGTCGCGAGGCAGCCGTGCTGGCTGCGGTCGGCATCTACCACCAGTCGACGGCGCGCGGGCTGTCGGTCTTCGGCGATGGCGGCTTGCCGGAAGCTGAGTGCCAGGCGCGCGCGGTTGCCGCGCAGGTGTACGCTGCGTTTGTGGCGGCCTCCGCGCGCTCGATTGTGGCGGCCGCGATCTGCGACACCACCGGCACCGTACTCGATACACACAGTCCGCTTTCACGGGCCCTGGTGGATAACGCCGTTCAGCATGCTTCCGGCCGCAGCGCCGCTAACCCGCTGTTAGCCGCCGCTCTACGGCTTATGTGTCCAATTGTGGCCGTAGGCGCTCCGGCGGCCTGTTACTACGGGGATGTCGCAACGGTTCTGCAGACAACATCCGTGGTTCCCGAGCACAGTGAAGTTGCCAACGCAGTGGGGGCGGTTGTCGGAGAGGTCCGAGCCGAGGTCGAAGTACGCGTGACACCGCTGAACGGCGGCGAGACGTTTCGCGTGCACATGCCCGAGGGCACCATCGATCTGGAGTCGCTCGAGCGGGCGGAGGCGGTTGCAATGCAACGGGCCGACGCCGCAGTTCGTGACCGTGCGCGTGCAGCGGGTGCCTCCGAGTACGAAGTCAGCCTGCAGCAGCGCAAGACCAGTACTACGGTCAACGACGGTGAGATGCTGATTGAACTGGTCGTGCTGGCGTCTGCAATCGGACGCCCGCAGCTGTGGTCAGCGAGCTGTGCGGATTGCGTCGCTGATGGCCTTGATATGCTGCGGCCCGGTTCCGCAACATCCACCGACAATTGAGGCTCCGGCCGACACCAGCTGCGGCGCCAGTTCGGCCATGATCTGCGGGGTATCGGAGTAGTAGTCGGCACCGTCGCGGTGCACGGGGAGGCCCGCGTTGGCGTGCACCAGAATCGGTATCTCGCCAAAGGCTGCTCTGATCTGGTGAACGATGTCGATCATGCGGGCAAATCCGTTGCCGCAGTTCGTTCCCACGATGTCTGCTCCTGCGTCGATCATGGCGGCCGCAGCCTCGGAGGGACTTGTTCCCATCATGGTGCGGTACTCGCCGTGGACGGTCTGCTCGAAGGTAAAGGTGGCAATGACTTCCAGCGGCGTGCGTTCTCGGGCGGCGCGGACCGCCAGGCGCGCCTCCTCGATATCACTCATCGTTTCGACGCAGATGGCATCACAGCCGCCATGATACAGTGCCATCACCTGCTCCGCGAAGGCGTCATAGAGCTGCTCCGGCGTGACATCGCCGAGCAGCAGCATCTTGCCGGTCGGGCCCACGGACCCCAGCACCCAGCGCTGCTCTCCGGCGGCCGTACGCGAAAGACGGGCCGCGGTCTCGTTGATCTCCGTGCAGTGCTGCTCGACACCGTAGTGTTGCAGTTTGAACCGCGTGCCGCCGAAGCTGTTGGTTTCCAGCATGTCGGCCCCTGCTGCCGCGTATTGCGCCGCAATCCGGTACACTCTGTCGGGATGATCGATGTTCCACAGCTCAGGGCACTGGCCCGGCTCGAGTCCCGAACTCTGGAGCATGGTCCCCCACGCTCCGTCGGATACCAGCGGACCGCCGGCTGCCAGCGCGCTTACGATTGTCGGTCGTGACATAATGTGGCCTCCGCGTTGCTTGCTATCATCGTAGTATCATGGCTGCTCGATCCCCGCGACCCGCAATGCCATATCAATCCGCCCGAAAGGCGCGGAAATCTGGAAACCGTGAACATCGGGTTCAAGCTGCTCGCGCAGCTGCGCCGCGATGCCGACACCTGCCTCGACGGCATCTTCTTTCGAGCCGGCCTCAGCCATGCGCTTGATCACGCCTTCGGGTATGCTGATGCCGGGAACCTCGTTGTTCATGAACTGGGCGTTTCGAAGGCTGGTCAACGGCCAGATCCCGGCCACGATCGGGATAGTGATCCCGCGTTTGCCGATGTACTCCAGGAAGCGGTACATGTCGGCAGCATCAAAGATCGGTTGCGTGACCGCCCATTCCGCGCCGGCTTCAACTTTGCGCTCGAAGCGCTGCATTTCGTAGTCGAAGTTCCGATGTACCGGATTGACTCCCACGCCTATCGACAACGCCGTCGGTTCACCGATCGAGCGGTTGCCGAGATCGATGCCCCCGTTCAGCCGGTACGCAACGCGGGTAAGGCCGATGGCGTCGACGTCAAACACACCGGTTGCGTCGGGGTAGTTGCCGATCTTGGGCGGGTCTCCCGTGACAAGCAGTACGTTGCGCAGACCGATGGCGTGGATCCCGAGCAGGTCCGACTGCATGCCGATCAAGTTGCGGTCGCGGCAGGTGTAGTGCAGCATTGTCTCGATGCCCACCCGTTGCTCGATCATCACCGCCGTCAAGGTTGTGCTCATCCGGGAGCTCGCGCGTGGTCCGTCCGGAATATTGATGACATCGATACCCGCGCGCTGCACGCGGGCGGTCTTTTCCAGCAGCGGGGCGATATCCACGCCGCCGGGAGGCAGCAGTTCCAGCGCGTAGACCTTCTCGCCGCGCGCGAGCTTTGACGACCAGCGCGACTTGGCGGCAAACGGTATCCGTTGTACTTCAGGCGCGTCCGGCGCTGCGGCTCTGCGCTGCGGCTCGACTCCGGTAATTGCGGATCGCCGGCTTGCGTGCGTCGACATGAAGTGGCGATACGCCTGCGCCATGGCCTTCACGTGGGCCGGTGTTGTGCCGCAACAGCCGCCGACAAACTGAACACCGGCCTGCAGGAAGTACCTGGTGAAGGTTGCCACGTATTCGGGCGTACTCATGTAGATGGTGCGTCCTTCGACTTGACGCGGGAGCCCCGCGTTGGGCTTCACGCACAGCGGGCGGCCTGTCAGCGCTCTGATGCGCTCGATTGCGGCAAGCGTCGGTTGCGGCCCGACCGAGCAGTTCAGCCCGACGATGTCTGCGCCCCACCGGTCGGCGTCCTGAATTGCGGCTTCCAGCGATCCCCCGTGCAGCAGGTCACCACTTAGATCGATGGTCAGCGACGCGGCCACAGGCAGACACGGAGCCGCTGCTTTGGCGGCGCGGATAGCCTGCTCCAACTCGGCCGGATCGGAGAAGGTCTCGAGGTAGATGAAATCGACGCCGCCGCGGCACAGGCTTTCGATCTGCAGATGGAACGCCTCGTACGCCCGTTCCGCCGGCGTTGGCCCCCACGGCTCGATGGGCCTGCCGAGCGGGCCCACCGAGCCGCCGACAAACAGATGCTCTCCGGCCGCCTCGCGCGCGAGCCTGGCGGCAGCGACGTTGATCTCGCTCGTTCTGTCGTGCAGGCTGTGGCCGGCCAGTTTGAACTGGTTGGCACCCCAGCTGTTGGTCAGCAGCGCTCCGGCACCGGCCATGGCATAGTCGCGGTGAAGGCCGAGCACCAGGGCCGGGTTGCTGAGGTTGGCCTCCTCGAAACTGCGGTTGATGAATATCCCGCGATTGTAGAGTTCGGTGCCGGTTGCGCCGTCGAGCAGTAACGGGGTCCCGGTATCCAGCTTTTGGCGAAATCTCTCTCTGGTTGTCATCTGCCGATCATCTGCCCGCTTGCCGGCCGGATCCGTGTGCCGGTGACGACGGTCGGGGTGCAACCGGCCGCGGTACGGCCGATCGAGGCAGCCCTCGATCGTTCCGGGCTGAGTATACGGGGGCACAAGCTGGCGGTCAATACAACCGAAATACAACCGCACTTGACGAAGCTGCGCGAAATCATTACTCTTCGCCACATACGTCTCCTTCGTCTAGTGGTTAGGACACCGGGTTTTCATCCCGGCAACAGGGGTTCAATTCCCCTAGGAGATGCGAATATAATCCTCTGCATAGCAACGGATTATGCGAGAGCTACCGGGCAACCGGCGTTCTGCTCACAGACCCAGTTGCAGATAGGTATGCAGTAAAACCTGTCGGCAGGGATTGAGTATGGTACGCCGGTTCTCTTTGTCCAGACGTTCGGGCTGCGGCGGCTACTACTACGCACAGCTGAAGGATCGTGCAGCGGCGTGCGAATGACCGCCGCAATGCGTACGGGGCCCTGACGATCGAAGGTATCGTACAGTTGTTGCGCACTGTAGATTAGACCGGACAGGATGCGCGCCGCCGAGACTCCGGCGCTTCGGATCGGCGACGTCGGAGACGACCGGCTGCACATTTGGCACAGCTGGAACCGTGACAGGTAGTACTCCCGGTCGGGAGCAATCCTGCCGGAAGCTCACGCAGGCGATCCGTCTTGCAGCAAGCATCACAGGCCCGACCTCATCAGTTCATCCGCTCGGGGGTCAGACCATGAACCGGCATGTACTTCAATCCCGCTGACTCACCAAAGGCGGCAGCCATCCTGAGATAGAGGCGAGCCCTGCGGTAATCGATCGCGAAGCCGTGGTGGCCGAACAGGTGCCAGGCGCCAGGCGCCGCAGCGTTCGGCGCAAAGCCGACACCACGTTGATCTTA
>RECP01000119.1 GCA_007693945.1 Spirochaetaceae bacterium | reverse complement strand
GGTGGCCCGGGCGCGGTGTTCTGGATGTGGATTTCCGCACTGGTTGGTATGGCCACGAAGTTCGGCGAGGCGTCGCTGGGCGTCAAGTACCGCAAGGTTGATCCGGAGACCGGTGAGATCAGCGGTGGCGTCATGTACTACATCGAGAACGGCCTCGGAGCCGGCTGGAAGTGGCTGGCGGTGCTGTACGCGCTGCTGGCCGGCGTTGCAGCGCTCGGTATCGGTAACATGGTGCAGGCCAACACGATGGCGGCGTCAATGGGCCAGTTCGGCGTTCCGTCCTGGCTGACCGGCGTTGTTGCGGTAGTCCTCGTGGGTATCGTCATTCTGGGCGGTATCAAGCGTATCGGTCAGACCGCGGAGAAGATCGTGCCTTTCATGGCGATTGTCTACATCATCGGTTCGCTGATCATCATCTTCATGAATCTCGGTCAGGTTCCGGGTGCCTTCGGCATGATCTTCTACCACGCGTTCAACCCGACCGCGGCGACCGGTGGATTTGCCGGTGCGGCAGTTGCGGCAACCGTGCGCTTTGGTATCGCGCGCGGTATCTTCTCCAACGAGGCCGGTCTCGGGGCCGCGTCGATCGTGCACGCCCAGGCCAAGAACTCACCCACCCGTCAGGGTATGTGGGGTATCTGGGAAGTCTTCATCGACACTATCGTGGTCTGTACCATGACCGCGCTGGTCGTCCTGGTGACCGGGTCGCTGTGGCTGCAAGGCCCGGACGGCGGCGGACTTACCGGTGGTGTTCTGGCGTCTACCGCGTTTACGCGCGGATTGCCGGGTCCCGGCGGTGTGATCGTGCTGATCGGGCTGGTGCTGTTTGCCTACACCACCATGCTGACCTGGTCGTTCTACGGCGAAAAGAGCTGGGAATACATCTTTGGAGCCAAGATTGTCACGCCCTATCGAGTGATCTTCCTGGCGTTCCTGTTTGTCGGCGCCGTTGGAGGTCTGGAGCTGATCTGGGATATCGCGGACACGCTGAACGGGTTGATGGCCGCGCCAAACTTGATCGCGCTGCTGGTACTGGCCGGTGTGCTGGTCAAGGAGAAGAACAGCTACATGGAGTCGCCTGAGGCTAAGGACAAGTAGGCCGGGCGACCGGCATCATCGATGCCTGCGGGCATCGCAGACAAACTCAACGGGCCCCCGGCGCCGCGGATCGCGGTTGCCGGGGGCCTTTTCTTGACCTTCACCCCGGAGCGCTTTTACGATAGTGTGGTAGTGAGTACCGTTTTGAGTATTGTGTGCGCGGGAGGTCCAGACATGCAAAGCAGCGTATTGGTGCGTTCGGCAATGATTGTTGTTGACGTGCAGCGGGACTTCTGCCCGGGTGGTGCGCTTGCGGTTGACCAGGGTGACCAGGTAGTGCCGGTGATCAACGCTCTTGCCCCACGAGTTGCGTACGTCGCGGCCACCAAAGACTGGCATCCTGCGGGGCACGTATCGTTTGCCTCCTCCCATTCCGGTAAGAAGCCATTTGACAGCGTGGAACTGGCGGACGGTACATCGCAGATTCTCTGGCCCGATCACTGTGTTCAGGCCACCCCGGGATCCGAATTTCAGCCTGATCTGGATACTCGCCCGCTGGACGTGATCCTGCACAAGGGGGCGAATCCGCGGCTGGACAGCTACTCCGCGTTCTTCGAGAACGACAAGCGAACCTCTACGGGCCTGGTCCATCTGCTCAGAGGCAACGGTTTTGATACGCTGTTGATCTGCGGGCTGGCGACCGACGTCTGCGTGTTCTTTACCGCCATGGACGCACGCAAGCTCGGTTTCAGCGTCTATGTCGTTGAGGACGCCTGCCGCGGTGTTGACGTGCCCTCGGGTTCGGTCCAGAACGCATTGACCGAGCTGCGTTCCGCGGGCTGTCAGATCGTACACTCGGCCGAGTTGAGCTCATGAGCCCGCGGATTACATCCGCCCTGCTGACCGATCTCTACGAACTGACCATGATACAGGGCTACCACCACTACAAGCTCAACCCGAACGTGGTGTTTGATATGTTCTTTCGGCGCCAGCCGTTCCAGGGAGGTTTTTCGGTCTTTGCCGGCTTGCAGGATCTGCTCGACATGCTGGAAGGGCTGCGTTTCTCAGCCGAGGATATCGAGTATCTGAGGGAGCTCGGCAAGTTCTCAGACGATTTCCTGGCGTTTCTGGCCGATTTCCGCTTCACCGGCGATATCTACGCCATGCCCGAGGGTACGGTGGTTTTTCCGCAGGAGCCTCTGATCCGAGTCCACAGCACTCTGATCGAGGCACAGCTGATCGAGAGCCTGCTGCTCAACGTCCTCAACTTCCAGTCACTGATAGCTACCAAGGCGGCGCGCATCTATCTCGCATCTGAAGGGGGTACGCTGCTCGAGTTCGGGCTGCGGCGCGCGCAGGGGGTCGACGGGGCATTGTCGGCCAGCCGGGCGGCGTTCATCGGCGGCGCGGCGGCAACCTCCAACACACTGGCAGGCAAGCGATACGGTATACCGGTCAGCGGCACCATGGCACACTCGTGGGTAATGGCCTTTGACAGCGAGCGCGAGGCCTTTGAGCGGTTTGCCGAGCTCTACCCGGCGGGAACCACGTTGCTGATTGATACGTATGACACGCTGGGAAGCGGTGTCAGCAACGCTATCGAGGTCGGCAGAAAGCTGCTGAGCGCGGGGCGGCCGTTTGCCGTCCGGCTGGACTCGGGTGACATTCAGTATCTCAGTCAGAAGGTGCGCGTGCGGCTTGACGAGGCCGGGTTGACGGAGGCCAAAATAGCGGTCTCCAACGAACTCAATGAGGAGATCATCTACCAGCTGGTAACGGCCGGAACCCCGATCGACCTGTGGGGCGTCGGGACGCACATGGTGACCGGCGGGAGCGAATCCTCGTTCTCCGGGGTTTACAAGCTGGCCGCCCAGCAGCAGGGCGGCCGGTACGAACCGCGGATGAAAGTTTCCGATAACCCCGAGAAGTCGACCAATCCCGGAATCAAGCAGGTGTACCGTTTCTACGACGCGGGGCTTTCGCCGTTGGCCGACCTGGTGACTTTTGACGATGAGGTGGTCGAAGTCAACCGGACCTACACTTTTCACCATCCCTACGCGGACTATCGCAGGCTGCGCCTGCAGTCCAGGTCACGTATCGAGCCGTTGCTGCAGCTGTGCATGAAAGACGGACGTGCAGTGCGTTTGCCGCTCGCGTTGAGCGAAATTCAGCACAATACGCGGCGCAACCTGAGCTCGCTCGATCCGACCTACACCCGCATCATCAACCCGCACATCTACAAGGTGTCGATCTCGGATCGCGTCAAAGAAGCCAAGCTCGCGATGCTGAAACGTTTCCTCAACAGCAGCGAATCCGAACCGTGAGTCTCGTCGGCAGCAGGAAGCACCGGAGTGCCGATCACAGCGGCGCGGTCCGGTCGGCGAGCCAGCGCTTCACCGGCTGCTCAAGTTGCGGCCCGAGCGTGCGGAAGACCCGTTGGTGATAGGCGTTAAGCCAGTCGCGCTCCGCGGCCGTGAGCAGCTCGGCCTCGATCAGGCGGCGATCGATGTGGCACAGGGTCACCGTTTCGAAGCGCAGAAAGCGGCCGAACTCGTTCTGTTCAGCCGGCTGTGTCAGAACAAGGTTCTCAATTCGAATTCCGTAGCGGCCCGGGCGATAGAGTCCCGGCTCGTTGGATGTGAGCATTCCGGGCAACAGCTCTGTGTCGGCCCGCTCGGCCGCGATGCGCTGCGGTCCTTCGTGAACGTTGAGGAAGAACCCCACTCCATGACCGGTTCCGTGACCGTAGTCGCGCAGGTTCCGCCAGAGCACTGAACGCGCAATGGGGTCCAGTTGGGCTCCGCTGCTGCGCTCGGGAAAGCGTACGGTTGCCAGGGCGATGTGCGCCTTGAGCACCAGCGTGAAGTCGCGCCGTTGCTCGGCGGTTGGAACGCCGATCGGGACTACCCGGGTAACATCGGTTGTGCCGTCCAGATAGTGCGCGCCGCAATCAATCAACAGCAGATTGTGCGGTTCTATGCGGTGCTCGGTGTGGGGCGTTACCGTGTAATGGATGATCGCTCCATGATCAGCGAACCCGGCGATGGTCCGGAAGCTCTCGCCCATGAAGCGGTCCCCCGCAGCGCGGAACTCGTGCAAACGTTGTACAACGCTGAGTTCACTCAGCTCCGGAGACCCGACGGCACTGTCGAGCCAGTGGAAGAACCGCTCCAGCGCCACCCCGTCGCGGATCATGCAGCGGCAAATGTGTTCCTGCTCGGTGCGGTTCTTGACCGCCTTCCAGGCGGTGGTTACCTGCGGTTGCTCGATACGCCGGCACGACCGTTCGACGACGCTGAACAGCCGCATGCTGGTGCGGGCGGGATCGATGGCAATCGTGCTGCCGCCATGGAGCCGGCGCAAGTGGTGTTCGATGGTATCGTACGGTTCGATCACCACGTTGTCGGCGAGCAACGCCTCCCGATCCTCACGGGACAGCTTGTTGCCGTCGACACACAGCAGCAGTGCCTCGGGAGTCAACAGGGCGTAAGCCATCAGCAGCGGGTTGTACGGTATGTCGCTGCCGCGCAGATTGAGCAGCCACGCAATGTCGTCGAGGGTCGAGATCAGGCAGTGGGTTGCACCCTGCTTTTTGAGCGTATCGCGCAACTGTAACAGCTTTTCCGTGCGCGGCTTGCCGCTGAAGCGGTCTTCGAGCAGAAATGCCCGGCCGGACGGCAACGGAGGTCGATCGTGCCAGATGGCGTCTATCAGGTCTTCACCGGCAACAATTTCGGCACCGTTATGCTGCAGCAGCTCCCGCAGGGAGCGGAAGGCGCTGACCGACAACAGTCGCGCGTCGGCGCCCACCCTTCCGCCGGCCGGTATCGTGTTGGCGAGCCACTGCGGGTAGTCGCCTACGTCGGGCATTCCCAGTTTATGCAGCCTGATGCCGGTTCCCTCCAGGGCCGCGGCGGCCTCCAGATAGTAGCGCGCGTCGGTCCATAGCCCGGCGTCGTCCGCGGTAACCACAACGTTGCCCGCCGATCCGGTGAATCCCGAAATCCAGGCGCGCACCTGCCAGTGGTCGGCCAGATATTCGCTCTGATGCGCATCAGTGCCGGGTACGATATAGGCGTCAAGCCGGCTCCGGCGCATAGCCTGCCGCAGAGCGGAGATGCGCTGCAGGATGGTGTTGTTCATCGGCCCATTATATGGCGTGCGGAGTGCGGCGAAAACCCCACGGGCGCCCCGGACTGTCTGTCTGCGGCTGTCCGTCTGCGGCAGGTAGCTTGACAGGGACTCAAAGCGACTTTACCTTGGAGAGGCACGTTTGACACTGCACATACTCCGCGACAGCGGCAAAGAAGAGCAAGGAGACACGATGAAGACAAAGGCTGTGCGTCTGTACGGGGAAAATGATCTCCGTCTGGAGGAATTTGAGCTTCCCGCGATCAAAGATGAGGAGATCCTGGCTCACGTCATCTCGGACAGCATCTGCATGTCGTCGTACAAGGCGACCATCCAGGGTTCACGCCACAAGCGCGTTCCGGAGAATCTCTCCGACCAGCCGGTAATCATCGGTCACGAATTCTGCGGCGAGATTCTGGAGGTTGGCGCCAGGTGGAAGGACAGATTCAGCCCCGGGCAGCGTTTCTCGATTCAGCCGGCAGTCAACTTTGCCGCCAACATGGACGGCATGGGCGCTCCCGGATACTCGTATCCCTATCTGGGCGGTGATGCAACCCACGTGGTGATTGCCAACGAGTTCATGGAGCGCAACTGTCTGCTGCCGTACGACGGCGATGCGTTCTACATGGGATCACTGGCCGAGCCGATGTCGTGCATTGTCGGGACCTTTCACGCCCACTATCACACGGAGAAGTACCGCTACGAGCACAAGATGGGCATCGTCAAAGACGGTAAAATGGCCATTCTGGCCGGAGTAGGCCCGATGGGGCTGGGCGCTATCGATTACGCTATTCATAATCCGGAACTGCGTCCCTCACTGCTGGTGGTGACCGATATCGATCAGGCGCGCCTGCGGCGTGCGGCTTCTATTCTGACCGTCGAGGAAGCGCGCCGCAACGGCGTTGAACTGCACTACGTCAACACCGCGGATCTTGCCGATCCGGTAGCGCACCTCAAGCAGCTCTCGGGAGGCGAGGGCTATGACGATGTGATGGTGTTTGCCCCGGTCAGCGCGGTGTTCGAGCAGGGCGACCAGATCCTGGGCAATGATGGCTGTCTCAACTTCTTTGCCGGGCCTTCTGATCCGGCCCTGACCGGCAGGATGAATCTCTACGACATTCATTACGCGTCGCACCATATCGTTGGTACCAGCGGCGGCAACACTGACGATATGATCGAGTCACTGGAGTTGATGGCGGACGGCACGATCAACCCGTCGGCCATGATCACGCATATCGGCGGGCTGAACGCCGTGGTGGAGACTACGCAGAACCTCCCCAACATTCCCGGCGGCAAGAAGCTCATATACACCAACAAGAACATCGAGCTGACGGCTATTGACGATTTTGCGGCCAGCGGCGAGCAAGACCCGTTCCTGGCGGCGCTGGCCGAGATCACCGCACGCCACAACGGGCTCTGGTCGACGGAGGCCGAGAAGTATCTGCTGGACAACGCTCCGTCCATCTGATTTCAGCGCGTGCAATCTACGGAGGATTGTTATGGCACAACGATGGGACGCGGTAGTGGCAGGCCACATCTGTCTGGACGTGACGCCCCACTTTGAGTCCACCGATGCGGCACAGCTCTCGGAGATTCTGATTCCCGGGAAGCTGGTGGAGATGAACGGGGTCGACCTGTCAACGGGCGGAGCCGTTCCCAATACCGGTATTGCGCTGGCAATGATGGGCGTTTCCACCACCCTGATGGGCAAGGTCGGCAACGACGCGTTTGGGGCCATTGTGCGCGACCTGGCCGCCCGCCGGGACGTTTCCGACGGACTGATCCAGGTAGACGGCGTGCAGACGTCGTACACGATTGTGATTGTGCCGCCGGGAACCGACCGCGTCTTCCTGCACGACCCCGGCGCCAACAACACCTTTGTGGCCGAGGACGTACGCTACGAGCAGGTGTCCCAGGCCCGCCTGTTTCACTTCGGCTACCCGCCGATCATGCAGCAGATGTACGCGGACTCCGGCGTTCAGCTGGCACGTATGCTGCGGCGCGTGAAGGAGTCCGGTGTGACGACCTCGGTGGATATGGCGCTGCCTGATCCAAACTCGGCTGCCGGACGCGCCGACTGGCAGACAATCGTGGAACGATCGCTGCCGCATGTGGATATCTTCCTGCCAAGCCTCGAAGAGATCCTCTACATGGTGGATAGGCCACGCTATCAGCAGATGACGGCCAGTGCGGCCGGCCGTGATATGATGGACGTCGCCGACATCGACCTGCTGCCCGAACTCGCGGGGCGGTTACACGCGATGGGCGCCGACGTGGTGGGTATCAAATGCGGCAAGCTCGGCTTCTATCTGTCGACCGCGTCCGCAGACCGTATTGCCGCCATCGGGGCCGCGGCCCCCGAGCGGCCGCAGGAGTGGGGCGATTGCGAGTTGTTCTGTGAGACCTTTGTCCCGGAGCGCATTCTCTCCACCACCGGCTCGGGAGACTCCAGCATCGCCGGTTTCCTGGCCGGCATCCTGCTGGGGCGCTCCGCCGCGCAGACTCTCAGAATAGCGTGCGCCGCCGGAGCCAATACTGCGCGGGTGTACGACACCCTCAGCGGCGTTGAGTCCGTGGACCGGATGGAGGCCCGCATCGCGGCCGGCTGGCAGCGAAACCTGCTGGACTACCGTGGTTCACGTTGGCAGTTCGATCAGGATCAGGCGCTGTGGAAGCGCGTGAAATAGCCGATACGCCGGAGCAGAAGAGCAAAGCAGGAGGAAGCGATGTCGCAGTTCAAGTTTTCCGTTGGTCCCTGGAACGTCCACGAGGGAGCTGACGTGTTCGGTCCGCCGGTTCGACCGACAATTGCCTTCGCCGAGAAGCTGGCCGGGTTCAAGCAGATTGGATTCAGCGCGGTGCAGTTTCACGATGACGACGTGGTTCCCGAGATCGAAAGCAAGAGTGCATCCCAAATAACGGCCACCGCCAGGAAGGTCAAACAGATGCTCGATGATCAGGGAATGGCGGCCGAGTTTGTAGCGCCGCGGTTGTGGGAGTCTGCGCGCACGATCGACGGCGCGTTTACCTCCAACAGCCAAGCCGACCGCGATTACGCGATTGAGCGCTCGCTGCGAGCGGTCGACATCTGCCGTGAGGTCGGTTGTGATCTGCTGGGGTTCTGGTACGCGCGCGAAGGTACGCTCTGTTCGGAAAGCAAGGACATGCACGCCGGAATCCATCGCATGATTGAAGGACTGAACCGTATCCTGGACTACGACGGTACCATCAGGATTTTCATTGAACCCAAGCCCAATGAGCCAATTGATCGCAGCTTTGTGCCCACGATGGGCCACGCGATGGCCCTGTCGGCCGAGACCATCGATCCCCCGCGCGTCGGAGGGCTGGTGGAGAGCGCCCACGCCATTCTTGCGGGGCTGGATCCGGCCAACGAGATGGCGTTTGCATTGGCCCTGGGCAAGCTGTTCGGTGTGCACTTCAACGACCAGAACGGCATGCGGTACGATCAGGACAAGGCGTTCGGTGTGGAGAATCTGCGCCAGGCGTTCAACCAGGTTCGGGTGCTGGTTGAGAACCGCTTCGGAAGCAAGGGCGAGTACATCGGGCTGGACGTCAAGGCGATGCGTACCCAGAAGGCTGAAGCGTGCTACGAACACCTCAAGAACAGTCTGCAGATGGTCGAACTGCTGGAGCAGAAAGTCGGGCAGTTTGACTACCAACTGCAGCGGCAGCTCATCGAGGCGCGTGATTACGAGGGCCTCGAGATGTATGTGATGAAGTTGCTGCTGGGCGGATGATGAGTGCGGGCAGCTATGGTATACTGAGTTATGGCCGTACGACGTAATCAGGATGAGCAGGTAAAGGCGTTCTGGGATCAGACGGAGGAAGAGCTCGGTGAAGAGGTCATTGTCTATGCAATGGGACGCTGTCTCTCCGGGTGCGCGGAATTGCCCCCATCGGCGCAGATGTGGGGCTTGTTCTTCATCACTGAACGCGCGCTGTACTTCCGCCACTTTCCGCGCCAGAGCTGGTTCAACTCACTGATGAGCAGCTCCGGTGTGTCGGCTGACAAGGAAGTCTACATTTCGGTGCCGATGGAGCGCATACAGGACGTTGCGGTGCACCGCGAGAGTTCATTCCTCAAGCGTCTGATGTCTTCAACCCCGCCGACCTTCTCCATAGAGTACATTGAAGCCGACGCGTCGGTGCAAACCCTCAGTTTCTTTGTCGAGTCCAAGACCGACACGTTCTACAAGGTAATCGACAGCTGCCGCGCCTGACCGGACACCGGCAGCAGCCTCCGCCTGCACGATCTGCATCATTATGACACACTCGCGCTGAATTGCGCGGCCCGCCGCGTTGCAAATCGATACACACCGGCGCCGCGCGGCAGTCCGGTGGTGGCGGAAGCCGGCTGCTTCCGATTGAATAACGTACTGCCTTACAATAATTTAGAGTCATTCACGGTTCCGAACCAATTGTTGGCATGGTGTTTGCATATCTATTTGTGAATGGCTGCATAGCAGCAAAAACAACCCGGGCGGTGCCCGGGAGATACTTCGGTATCGAGGAGGGAGACTATGAATCTGGTACGTTGGAGAACACCCGGATTCGACCCGGGACAGGAGCTCGAGAGGATTCAGGATGAGATCAATCGCCTGTTTGATCTCGATTACGGCGACCGCAGCACGGGTCTCTTCGATCGTGCCACCTCACCGGCTATCGACGTTGTCGAGCAGAACGATCACTTCAACGTGTACTGTGATCTGCCCGGCGTGGATCAGAAAGATGTAGACGTCTCGATTGCAGGCAATGTACTGACCATCAAGGGCGAGAAGAAGATGTCGTCGCGCGGTGAGAAGGCCAAGGTCTTCCGCAAGGAAGAGTGGGCCGGCAGTTTTCAGCGGACGCTTTCGCTGCCCGCCAGCGTGGATCCGGACAAGATCCAGGCTGAGATGACCGACGGCGTATTGCGCGTTCAGTTGCCCAAGCGCGAAGAGGTCAAGCCGCGACAGATCACCGTGAACGTTTCCTAACGACTGTACGAGGAGGGTAGAGACTATGGCTACAGGTGCAACACACAAGGAGCTTGAAACCCGACGGGTCCAGCGCCCGGTGGGCAATATCTGGGAAGAAGATGGCAAGGTGATGCTGCGGCTGGAAATGCCCGGTGTTACCAGGGACCACATCGATCTGCGAATCGAGAATGATCAGCTGCTTGTCCGCGGGCGGCGCGAGATGCACGACGAAGACCAGAACTACGTAATCCGTGAGCGCGTCCGCGGCGATTTCGCACAGACCTACACGCTCGATGACACCATCGACCGGGAGCGGATCGAGGCCAGGATGGAGCGCGGTATTCTGATCGTCACGCTGCATCTCAAGGACGCCGTCAAGCCGCGCAGGATAGAAGTGAAGGCGCGCTAGCCGGCTCACGCGTGTCGCCGGACGCAACACGCAGCCGGGCGGCGCGCAACAGGTAAGAACGCAGTGGAACGGCGGGGGCGCAGGTCCCCGCCGTTGTGGAGAAAAGGAGGCCATTATGGCACATAGAATAATCGGAATTGATCTGGGAACCACCAACTCGGTTGTAGCCGTCATGGAAGGCGGCGATCCCGTAGTAATACAGAACGCTGAAGGACAACGGACTACCCCGTCGGTGGTAGCGTTCAGCGGCAAGGGCGAACGACTTGTGGGTCAGCCGGCGCGTAACCAGATGGTGACCAATCCGCAGAACACCGTTTCCTCGGTCAAGCGCTTCATGGGACGGCGCTACCAGGAAGTCGAGCAAGAGATATCGATGGTGCCGTATCGGGTGATCAACGGCAAGAACGGTGACGTGCGCATCAGCGTCAACGGAAAGGAGCACAGCCCGCCCGAGATCTCGGCCGCCATTCTGCAGAAGATGAAATCAACCGCGGAGGACTACCTCGGCGAAAAGATAACCGAAGTTGTGATCACCGTTCCGGCCTACTTCAACGACTCGCAGCGTCAGGCAACCAAGGATGCCGGCCGCATAGCCGGCCTGGACGTCAAGCGCATAGTCAACGAGCCGACGGCGGCCGCGCTGGCGTATGGTTTCGGCAAGAACGGCACGGAAGAGAAGATCGCGGTCTACGATCTTGGCGGCGGTACGTTCGACATCTCCATACTTGAACTGGGAGACAACGTCTTTGAGGTGCGCTCAACCAACGGCGACACGCATCTGGGCGGTGACAACTTCGATCAGCGCATCATCGACTGGCTGGTGCAGAGCTTCAAGAGCGACTACGCCATCGACTTGTCGCAGGATCGCATGGCGCTGCAGCGGCTCAAGGAAGCAGCCGAGAACGCCAAGAAGGAACTGTCGAGTGCCCAGAGCACGGAGATCAATCTGCCGTTCATCACCGCGGATGCGCAGGGACCCAAACACCTCAACAACAGCCTCAGCCGCTCGAAGTTCGAGCAACTGGTAGAGGATCTGGTTCTCAAAACGCGCGAGCCGTGCCTGTCGGCGCTCAAAGACGCCGGCCTGAAGCCGGGCGACATCGACGAGGTCATCCTGGTAGGAGGGTCCACCCGTATACCGCGCGTGCAGCAACTGGTAAAGGAGATCTTTGGCCGCGAACCGCACAAGGGAGTCAATCCCGACGAGGTTGTAGCGATGGGCGCCGCGATTCAGGCCGGAGTGCTCGGCGGCGAGGTCAACGACGTGCTGCTGCTGGATGTCACCCCCCTGTCGCTGGGAATTGAGACCCTGGGGGGAGTATTTACCAGACTGATCGAGCGCAACACGACTATTCCGACTCGCAAGAGCGAAGTGTTCTCGACCGCGGAGGATAACCAGACTGCGGTGACCGTGCACGTACTGCAGGGAGAGCGCCAGATGGCGTCTCAGAACCGCTCGCTCGGCCGCTTTGAGCTCGTGGGGATTCCGCCGGCGCCGCGCGGCATACCGCAGATCGAGGTAAGTTTCGATATCGACGCCAACGGCATTGTAAATGTATCGGCCAAGGATCTGGGCACCGGCAAGCAGCAGAAGATCCGGATTGAGGCGTCCTCGGGCCTGTCCGAGGATGAGATCACCGGGATGGTACGCGATGCCGAACAGCACGCTGATGAGGACCGCCGGGCACGTGAGCGGATAGAAGCGCGCAACACCGCCGACAGTCTGATCTACACTAGCGAGAAGACAATCAGCGAACTCGGAGACAAGGTCGGCGATGCGGAGCGTCGGGCGGTTGCCTCGGCCATCGAGGAACTCAAGGCGGTGATAGACGGAGAAGACACCGCGGCGATCAAAGCCGGAAGTGAAGCGCTGCAGGCTGCCGCCCAGAAAGTCGGCCAGACGGTCTACCAGCAGGCCGGCGCCGGGAACTCCCGCGCCGACAGTGCAGCCGGCACCGCGTCCGCAGAGGGCTCCGGGACAAGCTCAGAACAGGCGTCAAGCAACTACGAAGACGCCGAATATGAGGTTGTCAACGAGGAGTAGAAGCAATAATAGAGCCCGCCGGGTAACAGTGCCGGCGGGTGCACTTTGCAATAACGGCCGCCGCATGGCGGCCGTTATTGTCTCTGCTGCTGATCCGACTGAGGCGGCAGCCGCCGGCTGCGGCAGACACTATCAGCGTAAGAAGAAGCGGTGAACGGTTCGCTGGCGGTAGACCTGTCCGGGCTCCAGGAACACGTTCGGGAACGCGGGCTGATTCATGGCGTCAGGAAGGGCCTGCGTCTCAAGACAGACGGCATCGTGCGTATTCAGCGCACCGGTACGATCCCTGCTTCCCTGAAGCCTGTTGCTGGTGTAGAGCTGCACTCCCGCCTGCGTCGACAGCACGTCCATGCCGCGGCCTGAGGCTGGATCGACCAGTGTTGCAATGTGACGCAGCGGCGACAGCTCTTCAGCGACGGCCGCCTCGGTGTGTACCACGTAGCAGTGGTCGTAACCGCCCTGCGTGCCGTCGATGTCTCGGCCGATTGGTTTGGCCGTGCGGAAGTCAAACACACTGCCGTCAACCGGCTTCAGCTCCCCGGTCGGGATCGATTCTTGATCTACCGGGACGTAGCGATCGGCGAGAAGGGTCAGCTCGTGGTTCAGAATGGTGCCGCTTCCGGCACCGGCCATGTTCCAGTAGGCGTGATTGGTGAGGTTGATTGGCGTGGTGCGATCACAGCCGGCCTCGTATTCGATGACCAGCTCGTTGTCTTCGCTGAGCGAGTAGATGGCCGTCACCTGCAGGGTTCCCGGGAAACCCTCTTCGCCGTGAGGGCTGGTGCGAGTGAAGCGCACCCCGGCATTGACGTCCGCGCCGAAGAGTTCAGCGTTCCAGACGCGGCGGCTGAACCCGTTCGGGCCGCCGTGCAGCGTATTGCGCCCCTCGTTCTGCGGCACGGTCACGCGCTTCTTGCCGACAAGAAACGATCCGCCGGCAATCCGGTTGGCAAAGCGGCCGACTGTTGAACCGAAGTAGGGGTGCGGACCGAGGTAGCCCTCCAGCGTGTCAAAACCGAGGTTGACTTCCACCGCCGGGCCGTTGCCGGGCGGAAACTGCATGGATACCAGTGTCGCCCCGTAGGGGATCACCGCAAAGGAGAACCCGTTGCCGTTAGTGACCGTCAGTCGTTCGATTGACTGTCCCTCCGGCGTCTCGCCGAAGAGGCTCTTTTGGACTGTCATGCTGCTTCCGTATGACCCTATATCAGCCTGGGGCGCTTGATGTATTCATCGCTGCGCAGCAGCATTCTTACGTACTGAGCGCGCTTGTAGGCAAAGCGGTCCGGATTGCGCTGCACGCTGAGCTTGCCGCGGAAATCATCAACGCTGCTGTAACCCTTGCGGTCCATCCACTCTTCGATCTCGCCGATGATCCGGCCGATCACGTCGACGCCGTTGCGGTAGACCGTGCTTACGGCCTGGAAAACGTCCGCGCCGGCCAGCAGCACTTCGACCGCGTCGGCACCCGAGTGGATACCATTGGAGGCGCAGATACTGCCCTTGACGTTGCCGGTCAGCATTCCCACAAAGCGCAGCGGCAGACGATGGTCCGCCGGGCTGGAGAGGTTGAACGGAAAACTGCTGCTCTCCTTCTCGATGTCGAAGGAAGGGTGGAAGAAGCGGTTGAAGAGCACGAAACCGGCAACCCCGACATCATCCATCTTTCTGATGATATCCAGCGGACTGGTATAGAAGGCGCTCAGCTTGACTGACACCGGAATCTTGACCTTCTTGCTGATGGCCTTGAGCGCTTCAATCTGCTCTTTCTCTATGTCCGCACCGCTTTTGTCAAAGCTGTTGGGGATGGCGAAGAAGTTGAGCTCCAGGCCGTCCACGCCGGTCTGCTCGAGCTTGACCGCCCAGTCAACCCAGGTATCGATGTTGATGGCGTTCAGGCTCCCGATCACCGGAATGGAGCAGGCCTCCTTGGCCTTGCGTACCCACATCAGGTGCTCTTCCGGACCGCCGTGTTCGACGTCGGGAAAGATGTCGGTCATCTCGGCGTGCCAGTTGTCGTACATCTGAACATCTTCTTCCAGCTTGTACTTCTGCAGCTGGACCTGCTCTTCAAACAGCGACTGAATGACGAGTGCCCCGGCACCCGTATCGTTGATCTTCTTGATAGAGTCCATATGTGCGGTGAGGCTGCAGGCCCCCATTACAAACGGGTTCTTCACGGGAATCCCCATGTACGTCGATTCCAGGTTGGCCATTATCTGCTCCTTCGTGGGTGTGCTTGGCTACCATCATAAAGGGCCGCCGGTCCTACGTCAATCGTTGATTGCCGCCGGCACTGGTTTCCGGTAGGATAGTGCGGTATGCAGCCCACACCCGATCAGGCGCTGATCAGATTTGACGGCGTTCATTTTTCCTATCTGGATGAAGAAGACGGAGGTGAAGACGCCGTCTTCCGCGGCCTTTCGATAGGCGTGCCGTCCGGGGTTGTCTCACTGGTGGGGCAGAACGGAGTCGGCAAGTCGACTTTCCTGCTGCTGGCCGGTGCGCGGGTTTTCCCGTCCAAAGGCAGCGTGCAGGTTGACGGCGTTGACACGCGCGAGTTCGCACGAGCGGCGGTAGATCCTGATGCGGAACAGCGGCGCAACCGGCTGGTCTCATTCATCTATCAGAACATGGAGTTTGAGACCCAGGAGCCGATAGGCGACCTGATGCGCTACGTCTACGCCGAAGGCCATTACCAGGATAAGCAGCCCGATTTTGTGCATCGCATCCAGACTGAACTCGAGCTCACCGATCTGCTGGGGAAGCGGACTCAGGAGCTCAGCAAAGGCCAGCTGCAGCGCACCATTATCGGGTTCAGCCTGCTCTACGGATCGAGAATTGTACTGATGGACGAGCCGGTTTTTGCACTGGAAGAGCCGCGTAAGGAACGGGTCTTCGGCTTCCTGATGGAGATCGCGCGCGAGCTCGGACTGAGCCTCTACTATTCGGCACACAATATCGATCTGACGCGCTCGTTCAGCGACACCATCATGCTGTTCTACAAGGACGGCTCTATTCGCGTAGGGCCGACCGCCGAGCTGGCTCAGCGCGGGACTATCGAGGAGGCGTTTCAGGTTCCGTGGGACATGCTGCACCGCAAAGAGTACCTGTTCCGCGAGATGCTGACCGCCATCGGCCGAACGGCCGTCGACGGCAGCGACGGCGGCAATCAGTCCTGAGCTTCGAGCCGACAGCCGATACGCACGATGGCGGCCGCCACAAAGAAGCGCAGTGCCGGGTTGTCGTGGATGACCGCATCCTCCAGCAGTTCTTCGATTGCCGCAAACGCCGTGTTTCCAGTGCGCCGCTCCAGCTCGTAAAGCGCCTCGGCGGCGCCGCTGAGCGCGTCGGGATCACCGTCGATCATGGCTGCCACCGCCGACCGTTCCCGGCCGTCAGCCGGCCTCGCCGCGGCCGCGCGGGTCACCGCCCGGGAGCTGCACTCGTTCTGGAAATCCTCGAGTTGCTCGATAGCCTCTTCGGGATCGTTGAGAAACGCTGAGTAGAGCGGGTAGAACCACTGCTCGATCTGCAACAGCGCCGCCAGGGCCAGGATGATCTCGTCGGCGGCGTAGTGTGGCAGGTCGGGTTTGTGCAGTGCATCGATCAGTGCCGGAATTGATCCGGTTGAACCGAGCAGTTTGAGCGCGGTTGCCGCATGAATGACCACCAGCGGATTCTCACTTCGCTCCAGTTGGCGCTCGATCTCGGGGATCGCCTGGCTGTCGCCGAGGCGCGCCAGCGCGACCATGCTCTTGGCGACCAGCAGGTAGTCCGGCGAGCGCAGCGCGGCCCGCAGGATCGGCCGGGCCTCGGAGATGCCTTTGGTGCCGGCAACCCGGGCGGCAATGTAGGCCGTGGTGAACTCGTGCTCCCTGATTTCCTGCAGAACGGCTGCCGTTACGCGCTTGTCGACCGGCAGGTGCACCAGCGCCTCGAGCGCCTCGTTGCGCACCGCGAAGCTCGGTGACTTGAGCATCGGCAGGATGTCGGAGAGCGCCAGCTGCGAGCTCGATCCCGCGATCTCCTGAATGACGCGCTGCTGCCCGGCGATGGTGGTGGTGCGGTCCAGGCGGTTAAGCAGCGTGATGGTCCGCATATCGCGCAGCGAAAGCATCGCGCTGAGTGCGCTCAGGGTGCTGGTGGCGCCGAGGCGCTCCAGCCGGATCATCAGCCGGATGCAGAGCAGCGCAACCGCCGCCAGCAGCCCGAAGAGAAGACGGAACCGAGCGGTGACTGATTCGATGCCGATACCGGCGAGCGCATCGAGGATCACGCCACCCAGCAGCGAGCCGATACTGCCGCCGACTCCCAGAGTCATGAAGAATACAATTCCCAGGTTGAGCCGATCCTTGGGTGAAATCAGCGAGAAGAAGTAGGTCTGCGCGCAGTACTCGCCGCCGGTATAGCCCATGGTTGCCAGGAAGAATACCAGCCCGAGGTGCAGCAGCAGCGTCGTACCGGAAAAGGCGGGCGAGACTATTGCCGGTACAAGGCTGAAGAGGTAGATACAGGAGTAGGTGATCAGCATCGGCTTGGCGCCCAGGCGGTCGATCACGTGACGGGCCACAAAGCCCATCACAACCCAACCGCTGCTGCCGATGACGGTGAACAGCATGGTGGTACTGTCCGGCTGCAGGTAGACCTGGCGCGCGTAGACCACCAGGAAGGTTCGCGCGGCGCCTGAAAGCGCAGCCAGGACGGCGAAGGACGCGATGAGCCGGCGGAAGTTGGGCTCCGCCAGCGCGTTGCGCGCGGCCCCCAGTATCCCCTCGGCGGCACCCTCGCTGACTCCCGACGGTTCGGGCAGCCTCGTGATCAGCCAGGAGCCGAAGAGGCCCAGCGACACGCCGGCAGCCATCAACAGCGAGTAGCGGCTTACGGGCGGATCACCGCCCAGCAGGCCGGCGACACTCAAGCCGGCCACAATTGAAGTGACCGCGGTGATCATCTGAAAACGCGCCAGGAACCCGCCGCGGTCCCGCCCGGCCGAGAGCTCACCCAGCAGGGGGCTGTTGGCCACCAGCCCTACGCCGCGGGTGATCTGAAACCCCAGCACGCTGACAAGGACCATAGCGTACGCCAACGGCACGTTGCCGGCCGTGATTGCCACCGTTGAAAACACGAGCGGCAGCATCATCAGGTAGCGCAGCGTCCAGGCGGTGCCGAACAGCCTTACGACCCCAAGGCGCCCCACCAGACGTCTTCCGACCAGCATGAAGAAGAACGAAATGTAGGGCAGTGAGGCCACCAATCCGATGAAGGTGCTGGATGTTCCGATACGCAGCAGAAAGAGCGTCAGGATGTTGCCGGTTAGAAGGAAATACGAGAAAGTGTTGAAAACCGAAAACAGATTAAAACTTCTGCGCGCACGCCTGCGCGCCGCCGGAGGGAGTCCGCTTCGTGCCATGCCGGTATGATCCGGGATCAGAGTACGCCAAATGCCCAGTCTTGACAATCGCCGGGCGCTGTGCTAGTTTTGGGCTTCATAAATCGGGCTGTAGCGCAGTGGTTTAGCGTACCGGTCTGGGGGACCGGGGGTCGGCGGTTCAAATCCGCCCAGCCCGA
>RECP01000102.1 GCA_007693945.1 Spirochaetaceae bacterium | reverse complement strand
TCATCTGGAGCCATACCAGCCACTCGTGGAAGATCAACTACCATTCGGTCAGGGCCCTCGTTCGTAGCACGGAGATACTTGATGACCTACTCAAATGACATACCTGGCCTCAGCTCTCTCCAAGATCTCTATTGAGACCGGTATCCCTAACCGCGCGGTGCGGACGCACCGCGCGGAGCCCGGAGGGGCGGGGAACAGTGTACCTGTGTTCTGAGCTTCGGCCATATTCACAGAGCATCGCAGACCCGATACTCGAACCACGCCCTGCAGCCATCCGAGGCGCGAACACAACCTCGTGGCGCAATCAGTCAGTCTCGGGCGCCCTCTCGATGTTCACCGGGAATTGCCGGGCCAACTCACGTTTTGTTGACATTTTTCATAAGCTTTACTACGATTCGACACAGAGTTTGGCTCGTGCATAGGTCAGTATTGTCTTGACGCTAGAGTTTCGGTGTTTCGGTTTCTTCCGTAGCTTGCTACCTCTGGCGTTGTCGGAGGTGGTATGAAAACTCGAATTGTTCCCTTGTTCTCGCTGCTCTTCGCAATCGGTATACTCGGTAGTTGCGATTGGCTTCTAACGTCGGACTCGAGCCAGGAAAGAGCGGACCCGAACGTAAACCGGACAGTATTCGAAATCTCGTTGCTTGTTGGGCAGACCAAAACGGTATCATTGGCAGAGCATCCTGACTTCCGTTTCGTACAGACTGAATACGATGTTTCCGTGGTCTCGGTCACTAACCTCGCAGAAGCAATGTCAATCACTCTCTTGAGCGAGTTGGATGAGACGTACGAGATAGGCTTCGTTGCGATGGATAGCAACGGTCAAACCTTACTGGGAAGCATTCGACTGATCGTGCTTGAGGATCTTGAACAAGACTTCGAGATCCAGTTAATCGGCGGACTAGGCGGAAGGCTTAACTTGTCAGATGAGTATCCCGACTTCAGGTTTGTCAGCGCGGCTCATGACAATTCCATCGTCCTGGTCAACTTTGCGGGCCCCGTGATGGATGTTTTCCCATGGGTCACTATCGAGCAACCGTACCTTTTCGATTACCAAGCCATCAATGACGAAAACGGCCAGAGACTTTTCGGCCGAATTGCGGTGATTCCGTCACAGTAGTGGTTCATGTCGTATGAGTATGCCTACCGGGAATGGTACCGGTAGTGGAGCAGAAGACGGCGGTGGCATGCTCTACCTTCCGCCAGCAATTACACCACTCAGGTGGACTCTACCCGAATTCCTGTTCTTCCGGTTCCGCGGCGTGCGTGTGTACTACGGCGCGTTTCGATGCTACAATGAACCAATACCGTCTGCGTTACCGATGGAACTCTAACCGTCACGGAGGTGTATCATGCCCGGACTTCTGCCTGGAATCGACCCGGAGGGACTGCTCGAGTACTCGGTGGTGTTCACCGACAGGGCCCTCAATCATATGTCTCAGACGTTTCAGGGCGTCATGCGTGATATCTCGGCCGCCCTCAAGAAGGTGTATGCCGCCCGGTCGACGGTGGTGGTGCCCGGCAGCGGGACGTTCGCGATGGAGGCCGTCGCGCGACAGTTTGCTGCAGGCCGGCCGTGCCTGATCGTGCGCAACGGCTGGTTCAGCTACCGGTGGACCCAGATCCTGGAAACCGGCGGACTGGCTCCTCAACCGACGGTGCTCATGGCACGACGGGTTACCGATGAGCGGCAGGCGCCCTGGGTGCCCGCTCCGGTCGCCGAGGTCGCGGCCGCGGTCCGCGAGCACAAACCGGCTGTGGTGTTTGCGCCGCACGTCGAGACCTCGTCAGGAATGATGCTCCCCAGGAGCTACATCCGCGAGGTGGCCGAAGCAGCGCGCGCCGTGGACGGGCTGTTCGTGCTGGACTGCGTGGCATCCGGAGCAGTCTGGATCGACATGCAGGCCGAGGGGGTCGATGTACTGATCAGTGCTCCGCAGAAGGGGTGGTCTTCCTCTCCGTGCGCCGGACTGGTCATGCTCGGGGAGCGTGCCCGTGAGCGCATAGAGGATACCCGGAGCAGCAGCTTTGCCTGCGACCTGCGCGCATGGCTGCGCATAATGGAGACCTATGAAGACGGTGGGCACGCCTACTACGCCACCATGCCGACCGACTCACTGCGGACCTTCCGCGATACGGTCAGGGAGACCGAGGCCTACGGCTTTGAACGGGTAGAGGCGGAACAGCTCGAGCTCGGTGCCAGGGTACGCAAGCTGCTGGCTGAACGCGGATTCCCCAGCGTGGCCGCCGAAGGGTTCGAGGCACCAGGGGTTGTGGTCAGCTACACCGACGATGACGGCATCCGCAGCGGCAAGAAGTTTGCGGAGGTTGGTCTCCAAATAGCCGCCGGAGTCCCGCTGCAATGCGGCGAGCCCGAGGACTTCCGCACGTTCCGCATCGGATTGTTCGGCCTGGAGAAGCTCCACAACATCGATCGTACCGTTACGCAGCTGGAGAAGGCGCTCGACCGTCTGGCAACCTGAGACCACGCCGGCAATCGGGGGCGCGGCGTGGATGCGATCATCAGAACGCCGCGTTGATCTGCTCGATTATCGGACTCAGCTGCATTTCCAGAGTTACTTCACCGGAGCTCTTGAGCCAGGTCTCCAGCTCTTTCTTCACCACTGTAAGCTGCGGTTCTCCGCCGACCAGCTCTTTCTGAATGATCTGCGCGCCCGCCTTTTTGCAGATATCGGGGCGCAGATTCAGGGTGGCCAGCTGTTTGCCGGTAAGAGGGATGCGTGCAATCATCGGTATCCTCCCGCCAAGAATCTATCACCTGCCGCAACCGAATTCGCGAAAACGCCCCCAGGAAATCGGCCTGCTGGCCGCCGCGATCAGCGCCGCTACCGGAACAGGTTCTCGACGATCACTCGTTCCAGCGCCTCGGCACCGTTGCCTCTCGGGCTGAGCTCGTAGGAAACCCGGATGATCGGCTTATTCGCCCGCACAATTCGTGCGAGGTCTATGGGCGTACCGCTGAGCACAAGGTCTGCATCCACCGCGTTGATTGTGGCCTCGAGGTCCCTTATCTGCTCCTCGCCGTATCCCATCGCCGGCAGAATCCCCTCGCCTACCTCGGGATACTTCTGGTAGGTTGCCGCGATGCTGCCGACGGCGGACGGTCGCGGATCGACGATGCGCGCCGCGCCGAAGCGATGCGCGGCAACACTCGCGGCGCCTATCTTCATCTCGCCGTGGGTCAGCGTCGGCCCGTCCTCGACAACCAGCACGCTCTTGCCCGAGATATCCCCTGCCACCGACAGCGTACTGTCCGCCTCAATGATGACGGCCCTGGGCGCAAGCCTGCTGCAGTTCGCTTTGACGGTCTCGGCGTCCCGCGGCGCCGCACTATCCATCTTGTTGATCACAATGACATCGGCCATGCACAGATTGATCTCTCCGGCGTAGTATCCGGTTTCGTGTCCGGGACGCAGGGGATCAATCACCACAACCTTCAGGTCCGAATCGAAGAATGGAAAATCGTTATTGCCGCCGTCCCACACAATTACGTCAGGCTCTCCGGCGGGATCCTTTTCGGCACAACGCAGAATGGCCTCGTAATCCACGCCCGCATAGATTACGTTTCCAGCGGCGATGTGCGGCTCGTACTCCTCCATCTCCTCTATTGTGCACTGGTGCGACTCAAGGTCTCTGATTTCCGCGAATCGCTGCACTCTCTGGGCGTACAGATTGCCGTAGGGCATCGGATGGCGAACGGCAACAACTCTCCTGGCCATTCGTTTGAAGATCTCACAGATATAGCGGGTTGTCTGGCTCTTTCCGCAGCCGGTTCTGACGGCGCAGATCGAGATCACCGGCCTGGTAGAGCGTAGCCTGGTCTTGTCATACCCCAGCAGTCTGAAATCAGCTCCGAGCGAGTTCACCAGTGCACATCGGTTCATGACGTACTGATAGGGAACGTCGGTGTACGCGAATACCACTTCCTCGACACCGTGCTCCCTGATCAGTTGCGGCATCGCGGCCTCGTCGTGGATGGGTATACCCTGAGGATAGAGCTCTCCGCAAAGCTCGGCCGGATAGGTCCTTCCGTCGATGTTGGGGATCTGAGTAGCCGTGAAAGCCACAACTTCGTACTCCGGATTACCTCTGAAAACGGTATTGAAGTTGTGGAAATCCCTGCCCGCCGCGCCCATGATGAGCACTTTCTTTCTCTTCACGTGAACCTCCAGGTAACGTACAGGTGATTCGACGGCCAGTCTCAGCAGGCAAAAGCCGACCGGAGTGAACCGACAGCCTACAGTATCACAGTCCCGGCCTGTGTCAAGTAACCGGGTGTGTTACCAGCGACTCGCATTTTGACCGCGCGGAGATCCTGGCAATCGGGATCAGCAACGTAATCGTCACGCGCAAAAGGGCCATTGACAGGACATGTATGTACATGTACAATCTGAGACGTGATGAGGCAGATTGTCAAAGATCAGGTCACCCCGATACACCAGCAGCTGGAGGACTGGCTGCTCGATGAGATCAGCTCTTCGCGGCTGGCTCCCGGGGACCAGGTCATGTCGGAGCAGAACATCGCCAGGCAGTTCGGTGTAAGCCGCACCACGGTGCGAGTGGTATACGACCGGCTGGTGGCCCGGGGCATTCTGACCCGCAGCGCCGGCAAAGGGACGTTTGTTGCCTTCCCTCAGATGATCGAGAATATCAGCCTGCTGGTCGGGTTCTCGGAGAAGATGAACGCCGCCGGAATTTCGCCGACTACCAGACTGCTCGGCCTCGACGTCAAGGGTCCGTCCCCGACGGCCGCGGCGGCGTTGCGTATCAGCGAACAGGAGGACCAGGTAGTTGAAGTGCGCCGGCTGCGCCTGTTGCGCGGAATCCCGTTCGTTCTGCACACCGCTATTCTGCCGTATCCGCGCTTCAAAGGGGTTCTCGACTACGACCTCGAGCAGGGCCGCATGACGGATTACCTGCAGACCGCCACCGGCCACGGCATCGATCACGCCGAAGAGACCATTTCAGCCTATGCGGCGGCCGCGGAAGAATCTCGGCTGCTGAACGTCGCCAGGGGCTTCCCGATGCTCTCGGTCACCGGGGTAACCTACGACAGTCTCGGCAGCCCGATCCGTTACTCGGTTGCCCGCTACCACTCCAGCATGGTGCGCCTGAAGACCGCACAGCACCGCAACAGACAGCAGGGGGCACAATGAGCGAATTTGTCACAATCGGCGAAACCTGCGCCGTCTTTGCCGCCCGCTACATCGGACGGATGCGCTACTGCAGCGAGTACGAGATTCGGCCGGGCGGGTCGGAGTCTACGGTGGCGGTCGGGGTGTTTCGCCTGGGACATTCGGCGGCCTGGGTAAGCCGCGTGGGAGATGACGAGCTGGGTCACTACGTGCTGTCGTTCGTGCGCAGCGAAGGTGTTGACGTGTCCGCGGTTAGCGTGACGGCCGAGCGCCCCACCGGGCTGTTTGTGCGCGAGCGTCTTCCGCGCGGAAAAGCGCGTCACTTCTACTATCGCGAGCGATCGGCGTTCAGCACCCTGGGCCCGCACGATCTGCCCCGGGAGCTGATCTCGGGGGCGCGTCTGCTGCACCTGACCGGCATCACGCCGGCGCTGTCGGAATCCAACAGGCTGATGGTTGAAGAGGCCGTCGCGCTGGCCAAACGCAGCAGCGTGACGGTAACGTTTGACCCCAATATGCGACGCCGCCTGTGGACCGGATCCCGGGCCCGCAGCGTGCTCGAGCCGCTGATGGCTGCCGCTGACTACGTACTCCCGGGGCTCGAGGACATGCAGGGCCTCTACGGGGGCGACATGAACGAGGCGCAGGCTGTGCGCACGCTGAAGGAGATCGGCTGCAGCCGCATTATCCTCAAGCTGGGGCCGCGCGGAGCGCTGGTCGTAACCGGCGATAAGGAGACCCTGGTCGAAGGCCGGCCGATTGCCGATCCGGTTGATCTGATGGGTGCCGGAGATGCTTTTGCGGCCGGTTTTATCCACGGCGTCCTGCAGGGCAACGATGAGACGCAGGCTGCCGCCCTGGGCAACGCCGTAGCCGCCATCTCCATTGAGACACCGGGCAATATCGAATCGTTGCCGACCGTACAGGAAGTTGAAGACAGGAACGCGGGACGGGCGCGGATAGAGCGCTGAGCGCAAACCCGCAAGGGCTGTCCGTGCATTCAATTACAGTGGAGGTTGACCAAAAGATGCAATTCGAAGGCGTATTCCCGGCGTTGATTACACCGTTTGATGAGAACGGTGAGCTTGATGAGAAGAAGCTGCGGGCCTTTCTGCGCTTCCTCATACCGCAGGTGCAAGGGCTCTACCCGTGCGGCTCGTACGGCTCGGGGCCGCTGATGACTATTGAACAACGCAAGCGCGTGGCGGCTATTGTCATGGAGGAGGCGGCTGCAAGCATTCCGGTAGTACTGCATGTCGGCACCCCGGATACCGCGACAACCATCGAACTGGCCAGGCACGCCGAACAGCTCGGCGTGGCGGCGGTTGCCTGTCTGACACCCTACTACTACCTGCACGGGTTCAACAACGTACTCGAGCATTTCACTCGCATTGTCGACAGTGTGTCCACTCCGGTGTTCGTCTATCATAATCCCAAGTACACCAACTTCACCGCGTTTACCCCGGAGCACCTGGTGCGGCTGGCCGAAGTCGGCGTACGCGGACTGAAGGACAGCAGCGCCAGCATCGGATTCTTCTACGACTGCATATCAGCGGTTGATGACCCGGATTTCACGTTTCTGATCGGATCGCAGACCATTCTGCTGCCGGCTCTGGTCGGCGGCGGCCACGGCTGCGTGTCCGGCCTGTCCAACCTTTTCCCGCGGCTGGTGAACAGAATCTTTGACTTCGCCCGTCGGGGTGACTACCGCGGCGCGCTTTCACTGCAGCGCAAAGCAAACCGATTACGAACGCTGACCGGACAGGGCATTCCCGTACCGTTCTACCACGCTGCTCTCAGATTCCGCGACATTGATATCGGTCTTCCACGCAGTCCCCATCTGCCGTATTCGCCGAACGACGTCAAGCGGATCTCAGGGCCCATAAAGGAGGCAATCGAACTGGAGCAGAGTATGTCGTCAGTCACGTAGGCCCTCAGGCCTGTTAACCGGCTGATTGAAGTATCCACAGGAGGTAACGAATGAAAAAGCTGATCGTGCTTTCAATTGCACTGGCGGTTCTGTTGAGCGCCAATGTCTGGTCGCGCGGCGAACCTGAACCGGAGGTAGCGTTCCCGACGCGTGAGATAGAGATTTACGTCGGCTTTGCGGCCGGCGGCGGCACGGACGTGCTGGCCAGAAGGATTGCGGAAGGAATGGAGCCCGAATTGGGCGTACCGGTCATTATCGACAATCGACCGGGGGCCGGCGGGTTGGTAGCGGTACAACAGGTGGTCAATGCCAGACCGAACGGCTACACCCTCGCCATAATCCTCGGCAACCAGTTCCTGCAGAAGCATTTCAAGCAGGCCGACGCGTGGATGGACCCGCTTACCGAGGTCACCCTGATCGGTGTGTTCAATCGCGACGCATGGGGGATCGCGGTGCCCGTGGACGCTCCCTATGACACCTTTTCTGAGTTCGTGGACTACGCCAGAAACAATCCCGGCCTGCCGGTTGGATCGGGGCCTCCCGGGACGCTGTACTACTGGACCTGGCAGGCCGTGGTGGCGCACACCGGCATCGACCTGACCATTGTACCCTACGAGGGCACGGCTTTGTCACTGAGCGCCGCGGCCGGTGAGGAGGTCGTTGCAGCCGGCGCCGGTCCCGGAGAGGCCGCATCCCTGATGGATGCCGGGCTGGTGAAGATGATCGGAGTGGCCGCCGAAGAGCGTGTCAGCGTGTTCCCCGATATCCCCACCTTTCGGGAGCAGGGTTTCGATATCGTTATCGGACCGTGGCGCGGGCTGGTGGGACCGGCAGGCCTGCCGGACACCGTTCGTGACAGGCTGGCAAACGCGCTGGAGAACGCCTATAATTCGCAGCGCTTCCAGGATTTCATCCGCGAGCAGGGGCACGGACCGTTCTTCCGTGGTCCGGAGGACGGCATGGGTTTCTTCCGTGAGGAGGATACGTTCTTCTTCGACCTGATGGACGCGCAAGGACAGGCCCGGTAACGCTGATGCGCCACTATTTCAACAGCTTCACCGTTACCGGTATCGGAGCTCTGTTGATTGCCGCGTTTGTCGGCCGCTATCTCACCAATATTCCTTTTGCTCCATTACGGGCGGGGCTCGGCCCCGCCTTCTTCCCAACGGTAGTCGCCGTCCTGATCGGCACCCTGGGAGTACTGTCGGTTGGCGTCGGCGTGGCGCAGGCCCGAAAACAGCCGCACAAGACGGATGTGCAACCGCTGAGATGGAGGTCGGCGCTGCTGATAGCGGCCGTGGTGCTCTACAGCCTCGGCATGCAGTATGTCGGCCTGCTGGTATCGACCGCGGTGTTTCTGTTTGTCGCCATGATCGCTCTCGGCGTCCGCCTGCGGCATGCGGCATTGGCAACTGCGGCAGCATCGGCCGCAATTTACGTGGTTTTTGATGTGATGTTCCGTATACGTCTGTTCTGATCGCCACCGCGCGTCACCGGTTGAGGACTGCAGCAATGATGATCGGATTGTCGGAGATACTCGAGCTCGGCCTGCCTCTGGTTCTTGACCCCAGCGTCCTGCTGCTGGCGGTGGTGGGTACATTGACCGGTCTGTTTGTCGGCGCCATGCCCGGCCTTTCAAGTGTCATGGCGATGGCGATCCTGATACCGCTGACCTACCGCATGAGCCCGCAGCAAGCCTTCGGGCTGCTGCTGCCCGCCTACGCCGCGGGAACCTTTGGCGGGGCCATAAGCGCCATACTGCTCAACATCCCCGGCACGGGGGCCGCGATCATGACGACCTACGACGGTTACCCGATGGCCCAACGCGGACAGGCGGGCTACGCAATTGGACTGAGTTGCGTCTACTCGTTTGTGGGCGGCATTGCCAGCGCCGTCTTCCTGGCTGCGTTTGCGCCCATTGTAGCCCACTGGGCCATACGCCTGGGAACGCGGGAGTACTTCGCGGTCGCGGTCTTCGGGCTGGCGGTTATCTCGTACCTGAGTTCGTCGTTGATCAAGGGCCTGCTGGGCGGAGCCCTGGGACTGCTGCTGGCAACCGTGGGAATGGATGTCTTCACCGGCGTCTCGCGGTTCACCTTCGGACGCGCCGAGCTGGCCGGAGGACTGGAGTTTGTGCCGGTCATGATCGGGGTGTTCGGCCTCGGCGAGATCCTGCATACAGTCGACGCCGGCACCCGCGAAGGCGCGCAGCTGCCGCAGAAGATCGGGCGCATGCTGCCGGAGCTGAAGCACGTGCTGCGCTGCATTCCGACCGCAATCCGGGCCATTGTTGTCGGTATGTTCATCGGCATCATCCCGGCCTCAGGACCGACAATCGGCGCGGTGGCCTCGTACGGACTTGAGAAACGCATCGGGAAACGACGTGATCAAATGGGTACGGGAGTGCCCGAAGGTATCGTGGCCTCCGAGACCGCCAACAACGCCGGTACGGGGGCGGCCATAGTGCCGATGATCACGCTCGGCATACCCGGTGACGCGGTCACGGCGGTGCTGCTCGGTGCGCTGATGCTGCACAACCTGCGGCCGGGCCCGGCGCTGTTCACGCAGCGGATGGATGTGGTTGCAAGCATCTTCATTCTGTTCTTTCTCGGCAACATCCTGTTCCTGGTGTTCGGGTTGCTCGGGGCGAAGTTCTTCGTGCGCGTACTGAAAACGCCGCAGCGCATATTGCTGCCGATTGTCGCGGCACTCTGTTTCATCGGTGCCTACGCCGCCAGAAGAAGCGTCTTCGACGTCCATGTGCTTGTGCTGTTCGGCGTGTTCGGATTTCTGATCAGGAAGATCGGCATCACGCCGGCCCCCTTGATACTGGGATTCATCCTGGGGCCGATTGTCGAGAGTAATCTGCGACGCGGCCTCATCACAACCGGCGGCAGCGTGTCGGCCTTCTTCGCCCGTCCGGTAAGCGCTCTGCTGCTGACGTTGACGCTTGTTCTGCTGTTCAGTCCGCTGCTGATCCGATTGGCCCAGCGGCTGCACTCGGCTCTTCAGCGCCAACCGGGCAAGGGAGCGTCCGATTAGAAACCTGCCGGGGATCGCCGTCGCTGCGCTGCTTGCGTTTCTCAGTGTGCGTCTCAGCCACCTGATCGGGGTGACGCTGCTGGGGTTCCCTCACAGCCCGATCTCTCCGGTGATGCTCGCGCTGGTGTGCGGCATAGCCGTCAGAAATCTCACCGGCGTGGCGCCCGCGCTGCTGCCGGGTATCGGCTTTACGGCCCGCAGAGTTCTGCGCTGGGGAATCATTCTGCTGGGACTGCGGATGGGTTTTCTCGACGCGGCCGGACTGCTGCGTGCCGGCGCTCCGGTTGTGATTGTCGGTGTTGCCGTCGGCATCGCGGCTCCCTACCTGTTGAACCGCTGGCTGCGACAGCCCGGCCGTCTGGTCACGCTGATCGGAGTGGGCACGTCAATCTGCGGTGTGAGCGCGATTGCGGCGCTATCGCCCGGCATAGGCGCCGGCGACGAGGAGACCGCCTACGCGGTGGCCACGATCACGCTGTTCGGGCTGCTGGCAACGGTGCTCTACCCGATGCTGGCCGCGCTGCTGTTCAATGGTGACACGGTAGCGACCGGCATCTTTCTGGGGGTCGCCATCCATGACACGTCCCAGGTAACCGGAGCCGCGTTCCTGTATCAGGATTACTTCGCGGACCCGGCGGTAGTCGACGTGGCGACCGTCACCAAGCTGCTGCGCAACAGCCTTATGCTGATTGTCGTTCCGGCGCTCTCGTACAGCCATAACCGGAACGCCGGCAGCAAACGACGCCAACCGCAGGGCGCTTCAGCGCGCGTGCCGGTACCGTGGTTTGTGGTCGGATTCGTGCTGCTGACTCTGGTGCGCGCCGCCGGAGACTACGGCGCGGCGTCTGAATCGGCACGAGCCTTTGCGCTGCTGGAACCGGTGCTCTGGAACTCGATTATCCGCGGTGGTCAGTCAGTCTCGTCGTTTCTGATCGTCGCCGCGCTCGGAGCGGTAGGTATGAACACCCCGTTTTCAGTGTTTGGCGGACTGGGCGTCAAGCCGCTGATTATCGGCCTGATTGCGGCGCTGCTGGTGGGGCTGGCGGCGGGGGTGGCTATCGCGGTCGGGATCACGGTGTAGCCGTGCGGCGACCCGGTCGCCGGGAAGACAGCGGTGGCGGCGCACATCAGCACCGCAGCAGAACGTCGCAGGCGCGTTTCAGTTCGCGGAACGTCGCCGCGTCGCCGCCCTGATCGGGATGATGCCGCAGGCTGAGTTCACGGTAGCGGCGCTTCACCAGCGCCGAAGCCGGCGGTTGCGGCGGAAAACCGGTTGGCAGGCAGCCCAGAACGAAACATGCCACCAGGCGTTCAGCAACGGTCCCGGGGAACGAACGGTAGCGCTGTTCGAGCCGACGCAGATGGGTACGAAACAGCACCATCCACTGGGCACGGCTGTATTGCCGGTACTCGTGGACCCGCTTCTTGGTAGCCGGAAAGAGGTGCTGATCCCACAGAGGATGCGATCCGCGGGCGTTGTAGTAGTCTTCGAGGTACCCGAGGTATCGAACAAACCCGACTACGGGCCCGGGCAGCTCCCGCATCTGGTCGAGAATGTAACGCCGCCGCTCTTCACGAATCCGGACACGGTCCGCCTGGTACTCGCGCTTGACTCGCAGAAAGTGCGGGAAAAAGGGGTGCTGCGGCAGACGATAGGTGCGGTAGAAATGGCTGAGGTTCTGCGCTTCAATACGAGCATTGTGCAGCAGCGAATAGCAGCGGCTTCCCAGGCGCGCACGCTGCAGCTCGGGCGTGTTGCGCAGGTAGACGGTTAGCAGCGCGTACTCGGCGCGCTTCTGCAGGGTCTTCGGTTGCCGCTGCAGTAGATCGGCAAGAGTGTAGGTACGCGATGAGCGAGCGGCCGAACGGCGTCTGCGTCCACTGTGACGGCGCGGCCGGCGGCGGGATCCGTAACGACGCATATGCCTGACGGGATTGTAGCCGGGAGTGGCCGGTCTGAAAAGCGCTGCGGCAACCAAGCGCAACGCCGGCGCCCCGCGGTATGCGGGCCCTATTCACCGAACAGGAATCGGGCAGGATTGCGACAGCACAGCGCATGTCTGATCCACGGGTCCAGCGGTGCTTTACCCAATTGGCCCACGTACTCCGCGTAGGATTGGGCGTCAATCAGGCTGAGCGGGAAGTCACTGCCGAAGAGCAGGCGCGAGGCGACGCGTTCACGCAGCGGCCCGGACAGTGCGGCCAGAAACGCGGAGAGGCGGCGATAGAAGCGCACACGGGTAGCGTTGAAGGCGATATCGCTGTATACGTCAGGATAGACCCGCATCAACTCGACCAGCGCTCGTCGCCAGCTATGGTCGGTCAACAGACCCCAGCGCCTGTGGTACTGGCGACCGAAGTGCGCGAAGTTGATCCGCAGCTCCGGATAGCGGTGCAGCACGCTTCGCCAGCGCAGCGGTGACGTCATCTCGCGACTGCGCGCCCGGGCAACCGCCGTGAACCCCGCGTCACTGCAGTGAGTAGTGATCGGGATGCGCTTGAGCTGGCAGAACCGGTACAGATGCTCGACCTTCTGCCTCGCCGCACCCTCGGCCGGCCACGGATCGAAACCGAGCGGCGGATAGAGCTTGATGCCCAGAAAGGTGAAGCTGGTTATGGTTGAGAGCTTGACGGCCAGCTGTCCGGTCTTGCGGTGAACACGACGGAACAGCCGCCTGACCGGCAGATAGCGCGCGAAGTACGTGTCGAGGATCTGCCCGAGCGTCTGCAAATCGTAGTTAGCGGGATTGATCCCCAGGAAGGGGTATATTTCGAAGAATCCGTCCGGGCGTTCGCCGTAGTAACGCTTCAATCCTTCCACCATTTCGATCACCTGATCCGCAATCGGCTTGGACGGCGCCCGATTGTAGTAGGTACGCAGGGGTTCCATCTCCTTCACGCCAAAGTCGATGATCAGCGGTGTCAAAACCGCCCGATGGTAGCTTCTGTCTGCAATCCGCAGAATCCCGTTGCGCACCAGTGGCTGATCAGCGCCGCGGCCAAACTCGCCCCGCAGGTCGTCTTCCATGAGCCTGAAGATCGCACCGGTGTCGTTCTCCATGACCGACAGCAGGTTGCGGAACTTGTAGCCCGGTCGTCTCAGCAGGAACGCGGTGTAAGGACCAAAAAGCAGTTCACCCAGTCCGCCGCGTTCATGATCACGGCGCGCGAGCAGCGCCAGTATGTTGGGATGGCCCAGGTTGATGGCATGGCAGTGCACGTCGAAGAATGTTGTATCGTGAGCACCGTCCTGGCCGCAAGAGCGCTTGGGATGCAGCATAGAACACCAGTATACCCCGTTCTGCCGCGTGCGCGAACCGCCATTGGACGGTCGTACCCGGCGATTGGCGGCCCCGGGACACAGGCCACTGGCACGGCCCTGACCCCTATTGTTCAATATCGCGGCACTGATTGGCGCGCAATCCGGAGCATCAGACCGCCGCCACAGGCTATTCTGCCGCATTAATTCTCATTTTGGCCGTACGGCGCCGCACGCGCCAACGTACGGCCAAAATGAGAATTGCTGATTCTGCCGTTCATCGACTGGCGCTTCCCGGCCGCCTGAGGTATGATCAGATCAGTTCTTCAGGCGTTGGAACGGGGAGCATCGTGAAGACAGCAGTACGTGTTGTGATAGTGGTTGCGCTTGTGGTGACCGTAGCCGCCGCGGTATTCACGGCCCGCATGATGGTCATGAGCCGCCGCCTGAGTGCCGGCTTGGCCGCCATTGAGCCGGTTGACCTGTCGGCCGTGGCGGACGGCAGCTACACCGGTGAGTTCGGAGATTTTCTGGTGCATGCGCGGGTGCAGGTGACTGTGCGACATGGCAGGATAACCGACGTGGCGATACTGCACCAGGAGAGCGGTTCCGGATACGAAGCAGCCGGGACGCTGGACCGGATTGTGGCGGCGCAGAGCCCGCGTGTCGATGCCGTCAGCGGCGCTACCGGCTCCAGCAGAACGATCATGGTTGCCGTCTATCGGGCGCTCACCGATCATTGAGTCACGGACCGATTGACCATAGAGCCTGATTCTGCAACTATTTGTCGTCTTTGGGAACAAAACCGTGCGTGTTTGCCACGGATCTTGTGACCGTGGCACAAGGAGGAAGCTATGAACCGTAGAATGATCTGGGTCCTGGCCGGCGTTGCCCTGGCGTTGGTGCTGTTTGTCTCGGCGGGTGCCGCGCAGCGACCGGAAACCGACGCGGTTGACCACAGCGCGCTGGAGCGTACGCCCGATGATCCGCGGCTGTTCCAGCCCGGAAGGCTGACCGTCGCCACCGGCGATCCCGTCTATCCGCCCTGGATGCTCCACAACGACCCCGCGCGCGGAGAGGGCTTTGAGAACGGCCTTGTGTATGCACTGGCGGAACGCCTCGGTTTTGACCGCCAGGATGTCGTCTGGGTGTCGCAGACCTTTGACGAGGGTATTGCCCCGGGACCCAAGCGCTACGACTTCTCCATCCAGCAGTTCTCCGTAACCGAGCCGCGACGCCAGGTCGTCGATTTCTCCACCGTCTACTTCAGACCGGACAAGGCGGTTATCTCGCTGCCTGCCAGCCGAGTTGTCGGAGCAACCTCATACGCTCAGCTTCGCGAAGCGCGATGGGGCGCCACGATTGGAACCACCGACCTCGACTACATCGAACGCATCATCGGTGCGCGGAACGTGGCGGTATTTGACGACCAGGTCGGTACATTTCACGCGCTGCTCGGCGGACAGATTGACGCTACCGTTGCCGCTCTGCCAACGGCGCTGTTTGCCACCGCAGTGCAGGTCCCCGAGGCACAAATCAGCGCCTTGCTGCCGCACGATCCGGCTGATCCCGGCCACGGCCTGCTGTTTCAGAAGGGCAATCCGATCCTGTCGTGGATCAACGAAGCCCTCGAAGAACTGATTGCCGAGGGCGTTGTAGACCGGCTCGCGGCGCAGTACCTGGTGGGCGATATCGATGCGCCCGTCATAAGCCATTAGACGGCTTTGACACCCGCCAGCAAGGCAATCCGGTGAGCCAGGACCAACCGGCAGCCGGTCGCGCCGCGCATGTGAGTGGTCAGCCCGAGCGAGCCGGGCCGGCGCCTCCGGCCCGGCAAACGCTCAGCTTCCGCGAGCGCTACGTGCCGTTCATCGTCAGCTTTCTCAGCGTGGCGATTGTATTCGCCCTGATCGCGCGCGTGGTCACCGCGGCCGAGCACTGGCCGCGCATCCAGCTGCAATTCTTCAACCTCGACGCGATGGTAGAAGCCTTTCCGGCGGTTCTGCGCGGGTTCCTGCGTAATATGCGGGTCTGGTTCGTTTCGCTGTTTGCAATCGCGATATGGGCGCTTATCCTGGCCATGGCGCGGTCACTTAGCGGCCCCCTGTTCGCGCCGCTGAAGGTGCTGGCCATTCTGTACATCGACCTGTTGCGCGGCGTTCCGTCGCTGCTGCTGGTCTTGCTGTTCGGCTTTGGCGTCCCGGCGCTGCAGCTGCGCGGGCTTCCCAGCAGTAACGTCTTCTGGGGTTCGGTGGCGCTGGTCATGGGCTACTCCGCGTACGCCGCCGAAGTGTACCGCTCGGGCATGGAGGCCGTGCACGACGGACAGCGCGCCGCGGCCAAAGCGCTCGGCCTGTCCCAGATCCAGACCCTGCGATACGCAATTGTGCCGCAGGCGGTGCGCAACGTACTTCCCGCCCTGCTCAATCTGGCAGTTGCTCTGCAGAAAGACGTCGCGCTTCTGAGTGTGATCGGGGTACGCGATGCGGTCCGCGAGGCGCAGATCTACACCGCACGCACATTCAACTACTCATCGCTGATTGCCGCGGCGTCTCTGTTTCTGCTGGCCACCGTGCCCATGGCGCGACTGACTGACTACGTGGCCCGTAAGGACCAGGAGCGCCGGCTGCAACGGACAGTCTGAGCGAGGACAGCGTGACGCAGCATTCAGATGACAGCAACCGAGCCGCACCGATACCGATCCGTGTCGAAATCGAGAATCTCACCAAGTACTACGGAAAGACGCTGGTGCTCGATTCGGTCAACCTGCAGGTCCGCGAGCACGAGGTGATCTGCCTGATCGGGGCCTCGGGTTCCGGCAAGTCCACCATCCTGCGCTGCATCACGCGCCTGGTGCCCTACGATCACGGCGTCATTCGGCTGGACGGAATGAATACCGATGGAGCCAGCTTCGGCCGCAACGGCCTGGCCAAGCGGATCGGTATCGTGTTTCAGGCGTTCAACCTGTTTCCGCACATCAACGTGATCGACAACATCACCCTGGCGCCGTGCAAAGTACACGGAGTCCAGCGCAAAGACGCCGAGGCCCACGCCGAGGAGCTTCTGGCGCTCTTCGGCATGAGCGAGTTCGCGCGCTCCTACCCGGAGCAGCTCTCCGGAGGGCAGCAGCAGCGTGTTGCCATCGTGCGCGCGCTGGCGACCAATCCGGAGGTGCTGCTGCTGGACGAGGTGACCGCCGCTCTCGATCCGGAACTCATCGGCGGCGTTCTGAGAATAATCCGTGACCTTCGCGAGCGCGGCATGACCATGATCATCGTAACGCATGAGATGAGCTTCGCCCGCGACGTGGCGGATCGCGTCTGTTTCCTGGACTCCGGACACATTCTGGAGCAGGACAAGCCCCAGAAGCTTTTCTCCCGTCCCGAGCATCCGCGTACCGCGCAGTTCCTGCAGCGCATCATCGAAGCCGGCCGACTCTGAGGCCCCACGGCGGGTCCGCCTGCCCGACGCCCCGGCTTTCACCAGGCTTCGTAGCACACGTTACCGCATGCCATCGATTACGGTGATTCCATGGTGCTCGAAGCGGTTCATCCCTGCAAGAGCCGCCGGCGCATCGGAAAGCGGAATTGTGTCGCCAATCAACCGTCCCGGATCGAGGGTTCCGGACTCGATCAGCGCCAGCAGTGCAGGATAGCGGTGAGCCTGGATCCCGTGGCTTCCGAAAAGCTGCAGCTCCCACGCAACCACACGGTCCATCGGCAGTGCGGGGCGACTCTGTCCGGCGAGCAGCAACCCGACCTGAACGTGCCGTCCTCGCTTGCGCAGGGATAGAACCGAGTTCATGCAGGTCTCCGGGCTCCCGAGCGCGTCGATCGAAACATCGACCCCGCCGCCCGAGATGTCCCGCACCGCGTCACCCACCCGCTCGCCGTCGCCGAACCCGCGTGCATCGGGCGCACCGGCGCACGCCGACCCGTCGAGAAACGCCACCGCACCAAGCTCGCGCGCGAGATCCAGCGCCGTGCGACGGACATCGACAGCGATCACGCGAGCACCCGCCGCAACGGCGATCATGATTGCCGAGAGCCCTACCCCACCGCAACCGTGCACCGCAACCCACTCACCGGAGGTGAGGCGCGCCAGATCCACCAGCGCGCGGAACGCCGTGGCAAACCGGCACCCAAGCGACGCCGCAGTTACGGCACTCATGGAATCGGGCAATGCTACGAGGTTGCCGTCGGCGTACTCAATTGCCACGTACTCCGCGAAAGACCCCCACGCCGTGAACCCCGGCTGGAACTGATGATCGCACACGTGCTGATTGCCGGCGGCGCACGGCGGACAGCAACCGCAGCCGCACACAAACGGCAGCGTCACGCGTGCGCCCGACTTCCAGTTCTTGACATCCGCGCCGCACGCAACGATGGTACCGGCCAGCTCGTGTCCGGGGACGTGAGGAAGACGAATGTCAGGATCGTGACCCATCCACCCGTGCCAATCACTGCGGCACAGGCCGGTTGCCTCGACCCGGATCACAACCCCCGTACGCGAAGGTCCGGGGTCCGGCACTTTTGTATATTCGATCGGGCCGCGAAACGTGCAGTAGACAACTGCGTACATGGCTTCACCTCGTCGATCGCAACACGTGCGTTGTTGCGGCAGTATAGGAACAGGTACGAAGCTTGTAAACGCACCCCAAACCGTTATCGGCCGCTGCTTGCCGATTCGAAACCGTGCTGCTGAACCACGCGGTGCGCCGCGCCCGAGCGCGCGCCTGTGGGGCAGGGCCAGCACGTGGGCCCAACGGCGGCAGGTATGGTATACTGCGTTCCG
>RECP01000043.1 GCA_007693945.1 Spirochaetaceae bacterium | reverse complement strand
AGAGCAGAGGACTGAAAATCCTCGTGTCGACAGTTCGATTCTGTCCGGCGGCACACGGCCCCGCTTCGGCGGGGCCTTTGTTTTTTCTCGCGGCGCCGTCAGACGATGTCTCGCTTGCCTCTGCCAAACGCGTTCAGCATGAACAGCGCAAGACCGGTTGCCGCAAGCAGAATGGTGGCCAGTGCCGACGCAGGCCCGAAATACCCGTGCACAATCCAGGCATAGATGCGAACCGGCATGGTGACCGTGCCGCCGACGTACAACAGTACCGAGGCGGAAAGCTCATTGATCGACGTAATCCAGCTCAGAACCGCGCCCGAGATGATACCGGGAACCATCAGCGGCAACGCAATCTTGCGAAACGCTCGTGCCGGCGGCGCGCCCAGACTGACACCGGCGTCTTCGAGGGCGGGGTCGATCTGTTGCAGGATCGAGACTGCCGATCTGACCGTGTACGGCAGACGACGGACAAAATAGGCCAGGATGATGATCATCGCGGTGCCGTACAGGATCAGCGGCGGACGATTAAACGCCGTAATGAACCCGATACCCATGACCGTACCGGGTATCATGTAGGGCGTCATGAGCAACGAATCAAGTATCTTGTTGGCCGCATTCTGACGGCGGGACAATACAAACCCTACCAGCGTCCCGATCACGATGATCAAGACCACGGCAATGATCGAAAACGAGAAGCTGTTGGCGATTGCCCGCGGCACTTCCCTGCTGATTTGCCGAAAACTGTCAAGGCCAAAACCGGGCGCAAACACCGGGCCGCGCGTATTGCGGAACGCGAATATGATCACCACCGCAATCGGCAGTGTACTCATGAACACAATGCCGTAGGAGATCAGGTGCGCGACGAAGTTCTTGATACCCTTCAGGCGATGCACCACCGGCCGATTGAGAAGCATACTGGTGTACTTGCGACGCCCGGCAGCGTAGCGCTGCAGGAAGATCGCTGCGGTCGCGGCCAGGACCAGCACAATGCTGATGGTTGAAGCCATCGCCGGGCGCCTGGCAATCTCGCTTGTGTACATGTTGTATGCCATGGTCGGCAGTACCCGGTAGCGCCCGCCGATGATCTGCGGAGTACCGAAGTTGGCAAGCGACAGCATGAACGCCAGCAAGCCGCCGGAAGTTATCGAGGGAATCACCAGTGGCATCGTTACCTTGAAGAATCTGCCGAACGGTGTTGCACCCAGATTCGACGCCGCCTCCTCCAGTGAACGGTCGACCGTCTGCAAACCACTGGAAGTCAGCAGAAACACAAACGGATAGTACTGCAACGCAAACACCAGCACTATGCCGAATGGACCGTAGATCGTCGGGAGGATGATTCCCACCGATTCCAGGGTTACGCGCAGAAAGCCGTTACGGCCGAGCATCACGATCCAGGCATATGCGCCCAGAAAGGGAGGCGTCAGCAGGGCCAGGGTGGCCAGACTGCTGAGCGCAGCCGTACCGTAGACACGGTATCTGGTAGTGAAAAAGGCAAGCGGAACGCCGAGTATGATCGCCCCTATCGTGCCTCCGATGGACACCATGAGACTGTTCAACAGGGACCGCATGTAATAGGGGGTTCCAAAGAACGTGACGTAATTGCCGAGCCCCAACGCCTCGGTATCGGCGTCAAAGAAACTCTCGCGCAATATGCTGAACAGCGGGAACAGAATCAGTACAAGCGCAATCAGGAAACCAAGCAGAGTTATCAGCGTCCAGAAGCCGTGCTGGCGGATCCAGTTGAGCATGCCGTCACACTCCCTCACGCAAGCGGTCACCGTTTTCGGAATCAAAGAACAGCAGCTTGTCGAGCGACACAATGACCGACGCCCGGTCTTCTTCAGCGAGCAGCTCGGAGCGGTCGGCTATGTAGGCGTGCACCGTAAGCATCTGGCGCTTGCCCGTGTCTATCCGGTAGATAACACCGCCTCCCAGAAACATTGCCTTCTGAACCGTGCCGGTGTAGCGGACTTCGCTCTTTCGGACGTCTTCTTCTGCGCGGGAAAGTCTCACATCCTCGGGACGAAAGCAGACCTTGACCGCCGAAGGGTCACGACCGGCGGGCAGCCTCGCCACAAGCTCCTTGTGAGATGCACTCATGGACAGCGCGTCTGCGCCGTTGAGAGCATTCATGCTACCGACAAAACCGGCCACAAACTCGTTTACCGGCTCGCGGTATATCTCCCACGGCGTGCCGACCTGCTGCACCACCCCGAAGTTCATCACGGCGATGCGGTCCGAGATGACCAGGGCCTCCTCCTGATCGTGCGTAACGTATACCGCCGTAGTGCCCAGAGCACGCTGGATATCCAGAATTTCCTCCCGCATGTGCAAGCGCAGTTTGGCATCCAGGTTGGACAGCGGCTCATCCAGCAGCAGCAGACGAGGTTCGATTACCATTGCTCGAGCCAGCCCTACCCGCTGCTGCTGCCCGCCGGAGAGCTGATCGGGCGTGCGCTGTTCATAGCCGGTCAGGCGCACGGTCTCGAGTGCTTTGGCGACCCGCTTCCTGATCTGATCGCCGGAAACCTTACGGTTCTTCAATCCGAACGCGACGTTTTGCTCTACGGTCATATGCGGGAACACGGCGTAGTTCTGGAACACCATACCAATATCCCGCCGGTGGGGAGGGACCGTGTCGATGATCTCACCCCCGACCTGAATATGTCCCGAGTCCTGTCGGTAAAACCCGGCGATGGTGCGCAACAGCGTAGTCTTGCCGCAACCGCTCGGCCCGAGTAGCGTAAAGAACTCACCTTCGTTCACGGTGATGCTTACGTCATCAAGGGCCTTGACGCCCGGAAAACTCTTGTGCAGTCCGCTTACTTGAACGCTCGTCGCCACGTAACACGCTCCGTGTGTATTGCTGGTTGTGTCCGGCTACCGAACTCCGACACCTGTCCTTCCAACACAGGCGTCGACGCCAACCGGTGCCGCCGGTCAAACCTGACGAAAGGGGCCCACGAGGTGTCAGTCAGCACCGTATGTGGGCCCCGCTGATTCCAGTACGTACAGAGAGCCCTTAGAGGCCCATTTCCATCATGAGGTCGGTGAATCGCCGAATGTACGCGTCACGATTGGCGGCCGACCAACCGAAGTCGTAATCCACCGTGTTGATCTCAGACAGAGGCGGAAGTCCCGAGGGACTGTCGGCTCCCCCGTGCACCGGGCGTCGGCCCATCTGCTGAACCAGGAAGTTCTGCACTTCGGTGGACGTGGCCCAGTCGAGAAACAGCCTGGCTCCTTCAGGATTGGGGCCACCCTTGATCTTGGCGGCTCCGTCCGGTGCCGCCACAACTCCGTCCTCCGGATAGACAATCTTGACCGGAGCACCGCCCTCGACAAAGCGCTGCGCGTTATCTTCCAGTGTAACACAGACCGCGAACTCACCGTCCGCAACTACGCGCGGCACCGCACCGGAGCTCGGGGCGATATAGAAGTTCTCCATAATGGACTTGTATACGTCCCAGCCTTCATCCTCGCCATAGATGGTGATGACATTGGCCAGCTGCATGTACGCTGAACCCGACTGGTCGGCGCGGGCCGTTGATACGCCCCCGGCAACCCGGGCAAGCTCGGGCCACGTACGCGGATACTGATCCTCGCTCAGCATGTCGGTATTCACCATGAACACCATCACGATACCGGTGTACGGAATCCAGTTGGTACCAACTTTGTAGACGCTTTCAATCTGGTCCCACTCCGCGGTCTGATAGGCAGCCAGCAGATCGGAGTTCTGCTCCAGAGCCTCGCCGCCGATGCTCCATATGACATCCCCCTGCGGCCGACTCTGCTCCGCCCGCACGCGACTGATCACTTCCCCCGAACCCATCCGGATCACCTCGAGTTCAATGTCGGGATAGGTGCGAGCCCACATTGCCGTCATGGCCTCAATGATGCTTTCCTCGTGAGCCGAATAGGCTACGACCCTGTCACGCGCTTCCGGCGCGCCCCTGCCGAACACGGCCGGCGCACTCAGTGCGAGGACAAGCAACAGCGCTCCAATAATGATAACGGATCTCTTCATTTCTTCCTCCCTTTTTTTGGTTCATCGCGGAATTCCGGGGAACGCATGACGGATGCGGAGAAAGAAG
>RECP01000094.1 GCA_007693945.1 Spirochaetaceae bacterium | reverse complement strand
GCTAGGACGGAAGATTCTCAGTCTTCAAAGAGGGGTTCGATTCCCCTAGGGGCTACTTTCTCCAGGCCGGCCGTTGCGCCGGCTTTTTTTGAGCCCGGGTTCCGGCCGCGCACGGTGGTCACCTTGTACTCGCGTGTCGACGCACGGGTCTTCGGCGGCTCGGGACCTGACGGTTCAGCAATTGCCGCAGAGGGGCTGGATACATGCTGACCGCGCTTCTGATACTCGACGACGCCACACTCTATCCGGGAAGATGGTGGGGCGCGCAACCGCCGTCAATCGAGGAGCTTGATCCGGTCCTGATCCGTGACAAGGGCGCCGGTGAGGTAGTGTTCAACACCGCCATGTCGGGTTACCACGAAGTACTCACCGATCCTTCCTACACCGGTCAACTGGTTGTCATGACCTATCCACACATCGGCAACTACGGAACGGATGCCTCGTGGAGCGAGACCGGGCCGGAGAGTGATACACATCGAAGCGCGGTGAAGGCGGCCGGCTTTGTGGTGCACAGCCTCTACGACGGAGAATTGCCCGACGGCCGTGGCAGTCTGTCCGAGTTCATGAGGGTGAACGCTACTCCCGCCATTGCCGACGTCGACACGCGAGCGTTGACGCTGCATCTGCGTGACGCCGGCTCGCGCCGTGGCATCATCGTGCGCGTTGATGAAGACTTGAGGCCGTGGGGCCCACGGGCGGGAACGATGCTGCCGCAGCCGCTGCTCGAGCGCGTTGTGACGTATCTCCGGTCGTTTCCCGATATGAAGGGCCGTAACCTGGTCGGTGCGGTGGGGTCGAGTGTCCCGGTGGTAGTCAACGCGGACGGGAAGCCGCACATCGCGCTGCTTGACTGCGGTGTCAAGGCCAACATCGTGCGAGAGCTGACTGCGCTCGGCTGCAAGCTGACCGTGTTTCCCAGTACCGCCGGCGAGGTCGAGATCCGCACTGTAGCGCCCGATGCGCTGCTGGTGTCCAACGGGCCGGGCGATCCGGCGGTGCTCGAACGGCAAATTGCAACCGTGCGCGGCTGTATCGGCAGGCTGCCGGTGCTCGGTATCTGCCTGGGGCACCAGCTGATTGCCGAGGCGCTCGGAGCCCGTACCTACAAGATGAAATTCGGGCATCATGGCGCCAATCACCCGGTGCGTGACGAGCAGTCCGGCAGGGTGTTTGTGACATCGCAGAACCACGGCTTCAGCGTGGAAGAGGCAAGCCTGCCGGAAGGCACGCGCGTCTGGTTTCGCAACGCCAACGACCACACCATCGAAGGTATCCGCTGTGATCATCCGGCGCTCGCTTCGGCACAGTTCCACCCGGAGTCCGCGCCGGGACCTCGCGATTCACGCTGGGTCTTCGGTGCATTCCTGGATCTGATCCAAACCCACAAACGGGCGGGAGGTGCCGATGCCGGCCAGACGGGACCTGAATAAGATACTGATCGTCGGCTCCGGACCGATCGTGATCGGCCAGGCGTGTGAGTTCGATTACTCGGGTACCCAGGCGGTCAAGGCGCTCAAGGAAGAGGGCTACCAGGTGATACTGGTCAATCCCAACCCGGCGACCGTGATGACTACCCCGGGTCTGGCCGACAGCATCTACGTCGATCCGCTGCGAGTGCCCTACCTGGAGAGCATTATTGCCCATGAGCGGCCCGACGGTTTGCTGGCCACCATGGGCGGGCAGACCGCACTCAACCTGGCGCTGGAACTCGATGCTGCAGGAGTGCTCGAGCGCTACGGCGTGGAAGTGCTGGGAGCCGGCATCAAGGCTATCGGTATGGCAGAGGACCGCGGCCGGTTCAAGGAGGTAATCGCCTCGATCGGCCTGCAAAGCCCGCGTTCGGCGCTGGTCTCCTCGGTTTCAGAGGCGCGTGACTTCCTGACCGCGACCGACCCGCCGATCATCATCCGGCCGAGCTACACCCTCGGCGGTAAGGGCGGAAGCATCGCCCGTACGCGCGAGGAGTTCGCCAGCCTGGTCGAGTGGGCGCTTGCCGAAAGCCCAACCCATACGGCGCTGATCGAGGAGTCGCTGATCGGCTGGAAGGAGTTTGAGCTGGAAGTGATGCGCGACCGCGCTGATAACGCGGTAGTGGTCTGCTCGATCGAGAACGTCGACCCAATGGGCGTACACACCGGCGACAGCATCACCGTTGCGCCGATCCAGACGCTTTCCGACCGTGAATACCAGCAGATGCGCGACGCCTCGATTGAGATCCTGCGCGCTATCGGGGTCGACTGCGGCGGCTCCAACGTGCAGTTCGCGGTTGATCCGGGCAGCGGCCGGATGCTGGTAATAGAGATGAATCCGCGCGTGTCGCGCTCTTCGGCACTGGCCAGCAAGGCCACCGGTTTTCCGATTGCGCGCTGTTCGGCGCGCCTGGCGGTTGGATACACGCTGGACGAGGTGATCAACGATATTACCGGTAAGACCGTCTCGTGCTTCGAGCCGTCACTGGATTACGTGGCGGTCAAGGTGCCGCGCTTCGAGATAGAGAAGTTCCCCGCCGGCTACGCGGAGCTCGGGACGCAAATGAAGAGCGTCGGCGAATCGCTGGCAATCGGCCGCACCTTCCTGGAGGCGCTCAACAAAGCTATCCGCGCCTGCGAATTCGGCTTCGACGGGCTGCAGGCCCTGGAGGGGCTGTCGCCGGACCGCATCGATCGGATGATCGACGAACGTCATCCGCGGCGCATATTCGCCATCTACACCAGGCTGCTGCGCGAAGGCCCCCGGGCACTGGCCGACATCGAGGTCCGCAGCGGCTACAACCGCTGGTTCCTGTCGCAGTTCCTGCAGCAGGCTTCATGGGTGCACCGTGCCGTAGCCGACGGGTTGTCGGATGAGCTGCTGTGGACCGCCAAGCGTATGGGCCTCAGCGACGCGGCCGCGGCGGCAGCGTTTCGCTGCTCGGCCGGTGAGGTAACGCAGCGTCGCGAGCAGCTTGATCTGCACGCCTGCTACCACTTTGTCGACACTTGTTCCGGCGAGTTTGAAGCCCGGACTCCCTACTTCTATTCCACCTGGGGCGAGATCGACGAGGGCCGGGCGGTGGGTCCCGGCGGTGTCATCATTCTCGGCAGCGGCCCCAACCGCATCGGGCAGGGGCTGGAATTCGACACCTGCTGCACGCTGTCGTCGCTGGCGTATCGTGAGCTGGGGCGTACCACTATCATGATTAATTCAAATCCGGAGACGGTCTCGACCGATTTCAACGTCTCCGATCGCCTCTATATCGAGCCGCTGTCCGCCGAGGACGTGATCGGCATCATGCGCAAGGAGCAGGTCAGCGATGTAGTTGTGCAGCTCGGCGGTCAGACACCGCTCAACATGGCGCAGCAGCTTGAACGCGCCGGAGCGACGATTGTAGGTACGCCGGTAGCGCGCATCCGCGACGCCGAGGATCGCGGGCTGTTTGCGCGCGTAATCGCCGCGGCGGGCTTGCGGCAGGCCGAAAACCGAATGGCGGCCAACCGCGATGATGCCCAACGTCTGGCGGCGGAAATCGGCTTCCCGGTGCTGTGCAGGCCGTCGTTCGTGCTCGGCGGCCGCAGCATGTCAATTGCCTACACACCCGAAGAACTCGATGCCTACCTCGGAAGCAGCGGTATTCGCATCTCGGCCGCCGAGCCGGTACTGGTCGACCAGTTCCTGGAGGACGCCTTTGAATACGATCTGGACGCGCTGGCGGACGGCAGTCACGTCTATATTGCCGGGATCATGCAACACATAGAGGCTGCCGGTATTCATTCGGGAGACTCAGCGTGCGTCTTTCCATCGTACAAAGGTGACGCCGCCGGCCTGCAGCAGATGAAGCGTGCCGCCGCGGTGATCGCACGCGAGTTCGGTGTCCTGGGGTTTCTCAATATCCAGTTCGCCGTCAGGGACGGCGAGGTGTATGTGATCGAGGTCAACCCGCGCGCCTCGCGAACCGTCCCGTTTATCTCCAAGGTCACCGGCGTCAACCTCGTTGACGCCGCGGTCCGCCTGTGGTCGGGCAGAAATCTGCGTGAGCAGGGCCTGATCAACGACCACCAGACCGGTATCAGCAACGTCGGCGAGGGCCGCTCGGTGGTCGGCTGGGCGGTCAAGGAGGCGATGTTCTCGTTTGACCGCTTTCGCGACGTCGATCCGCTACTGGGCCCCGAAATGCGCTCCACCGGCGAGGCAATCGGCATCGGGGAGAGCTTCGGCGAGGCATTTGCCAAGGCGTCCAGCGCCGTCGGCAGCGACTTGCCCTCCGCCGGCCGGGTGTTTGTCTCAGTGCACGACTCGGACAAGCCGACCGTGCTGCCACTGGTGCGGCAGCTGCAGGAACTCGGTTTTGGCGTCAGCGCCACTCGCGGCACCGCCGAGTTCCTGTTTGCCAACGGTGTGTTCGCCGAGGTGATTCTCAAGGTTCACGAAGGTCACCCCAACATCGTGGACCACCTGGCGGCCGGGCGGATCGACCTGGTGATCAACACGCCACTCGGCCGCTTCACGCAACGTGACGATGGCTACATCCGCATTGAGACCATGCGCCGTCACGTTCCCTATACGACCACCACTTCGGCGGCCGAGGCCGCGCTGGAGGGTATCCGCTACGTGCAGACCGGAGCTGCCGTGCCGCGGCGCTTGCCGGACAACTGGTAGTCCGGGTCGACGGCCGCCCGCCGGAAGCACGGCAACCCTCAAGCATCAGCCGCCGCTTGGAGCGGTGGGGCTGTGTTCGTTCTGCAGATGAGTATCATCTTCGAGCACGCTGCTATTGTAGTAGTACTCCAGGCTGTCGACCAGCGCCTGCCACGACGCCTCGATGATGTTCTCATGCACGCCGACCGTGTCCCACGAGCTCTGGCCGTCACTCGACGTGATGAATACGCGTACCTTGGCGGCGGCGTGCTCCTCCGGGTTCAGGACGCGCACGCGGTAATCGGTCAGGCTGATACGGTTGAGAAACGGATAGTGTGACTCGAGCGCATTGCGCAGCGCGTGATCCAGCGTTTCCACCGGGCCGATACCGACTGCCACGCCCATCAGGTCGTGAGCGGTCGAACGCAGGAAGATCCGCCCGATGGTTTTTGACGGCGCATCGAGGGTCTTGTACGATTCCAGGTGGTAATTCTTCAGTTCGACCAGCGGTGTGTAGCGGTTGATGGCCTTGCGTAACAGCAGTTCAAAGGAAGCTTCGGCCGCTTCGTACTCGTAGCCGTCGCGCTCGCGGTTCTTGAGTTCCTGGATCAGCGCATTGACCGCCGGATCGTTCTTGGTGAACTCGCCGTAGCGTTTGAGCTTTTCTACGATGGTCGCCTTGCCGGCAAGCTCGGAAAGCAGGATACGGCGCTCGTTTCCAACCAAACGACTGTCGGTGTGTTCCATCAGGTAGGCGGCTTTGGCAACGACATCGGCGTGTTGTCCGGCTTTGTGGCTGAAGGCCGCCTCTCCAACGTACGGCTGGCGCTTGTCGGGGATGATGTTGGCCTTTTCGGCTACAAAGCGCGAGAGAACGGTCAGCTTGTCGAGCTTGTCGGCCACTGCCGGTCGGTAGCCCTTCTTGAGGATAATGTTGGGAATGAAGACACAGAGGTTGGCGTTGCCGCAGCGCTCACCCCAACCGTTGACCGTTCCCTGAATCTGGATTGCACCGGCGTCAACCGCGGCCAGCGAGTTGGCGATTGCGGTGCCGCAATCGTTGTGAAAATGACCGCCGAGCGGTGCCAGCTGTTCCGCCGGCAGTTCACTCATGATGCGTGCCACTTCATCCGGCAGTGTGCCGCCGTTGGTGTCGCACAGCACCAACGCGTCGGCGCCGGCGTCGGTACCGGCCTTCAGTACGCGCACCGCGTAGGCCGGGTCATCCTTGTAGCCGTCGAAGAAGTGCTCCAGATCCAGGAACACCTCGCGGCCTTCGCGCTTGAGGAACGCGATCGAATCGGAGACCATTCTGAGGTTCTCTTCCTGGTCCGTCTTGATCACCTTCTCCACGTGCGCCTTCCAGGTCTTTCCGACAACAATAACCGTCGGCGTCTGCGCGTTGAGAATTGCCAGGATATTGTCGTCGTTAGAGGCCTCGATTCCCGCTCTGCGCGTCGAGCCAAAAGCGACGATGCGCGCGTGATTGAAGCGCTCCCTGCGGCACTGCTCGAAGAAGGCCGCTTCCTTCTCGTTGGCGAGCGGAAACCCGCCCTCGACGTAATCGATCTGCAGATCGTCGAGCGTGTGCGCGATCTGGAGCTTGTCATCGAGGGTATAGCTGATTTCCATACCTTGCATGCCGTCGCGCAGTGTTGTGTCGTACACATACAGTTGTCGCATCTTCGTGTCTCCTTCTGTGTCCCCCGGCAGGGGCGGCCGCGTAAAAAACAACGGCCGTCCCTCGCAGGAAGGACGGCCGTTGTTCGGTTCCGAACCGTTACGCTTCCTGCGGGGCACACCTCGAAATGATAATAATGATCACAGCGAGATTAGCGGCAGGGAGGGCGATACGCGGTGCGGACACCTTTTGGTGTTTCATCGCCATGATCATCAGAGAACAGGACTGCTTTGTCAAGTGCTTTGCTGACCTGCGGTCCGGTGGATCTTCTCTGTTCGGGTGGGCGCGGCACAACGCTCGAAGAGGTGCACCGAGGTCCGGCCAGCCCGAGTTGACCGCCTGCGCTGCTTTCGGTAAGATTCGCCACACGTGATAGATTCCGTACGCCTTGATCGCAGCGCCGCAGCTCCCGACGTGGCGAGCATTCCCGGAGCGCCGGATCTGCGGCTCAGCCTGCTGGCGGCCGGCGACATGGGTCCTTCGGGCGGCAGCAACGCGCGCCGCGACGCATGGCTGCAGCGCCAGGGCGTTGCCCCCGATCGGGTTGCGCTGCGTCGACAAACGCACTCGCAGCGGGTAGCCGTGGTCGGACGCGACTCGGCGTTGCAGCGCGAGTACGAGGCCGACGGCGTGGTCACAGCGGATTGCGGCGTGTCGCCGGCGGTTACCGTAGCGGACTGTATGCCGATCTTTGTGCAGGATCGGCGCCGCAATGTGCGCGCCGTGCTGCACTCGGGGTGGAAGGGCACCGGCATTGTGGCTGCCGCGCTGCAGCTGATGCGTCAGAAATGGGGTACGCATGCGAGCGAGATGGCGGTGGTGCTCGGACCGTGTATCGGCGTCTGCTGTTACCGGGTGGATCAGATACGCGCGCAGCGGTTTGCCGCCCGCTGGGGCGGGGACGCGGTGCGCAGTGATGCGTCGGGATCGCACTATCTGGACCTGCGCCGGGCAAATATCACGATCCTGCGCGATCTGGGTGTGCCGGCAATCACCGTTGTCACCGATTGCACGGCCTGCAATCCGGATCTTGGATCGTATCGACGGCAGGGTGCGGCGGGGTTCACCCGCATGATCGCCGTCTGTATCGGGGAGCAATGATCGCCATGAGCGAAATACGACAGCATTTGAAGCAGCAGATAGTCGAACAGTTGCGCGCCATGGCCGTTGATGCCGGCGCCGATCCGGCGGCCATCACCGATGAGATGGTGCAACTGGAGGTGCCGCCGCGGCCGGAGATGGGAGACCTGGCGGCCCCCCTCTTTCCGCTGGCCCGCGTGATGCGGCAGCCGCCGGCGGCGATTGCCGCGGCCGTCAGCGAGCGGTTGGAGCCGCTGCTGCGCGGCGCTTCCTGCGAACACGCCGGCGCCTACATCAATATCCGGCTCGATCGAGTCGCCGTGGCGGCTGAGGTCATCACGCGCATCGCGCGGCAGGGTGAGAAGTACGGCCGGACGGACGATTTGGCCGGAACCCGGGTAATGGTCGAGTTCTCCTGCCCCAACACCAACAAGCCGCTCCACCTCGGGCACTTGCGCAACGATATTCTCGGCGAGAGCGTTGCCCGTATTCTATCGGCCAACGGGGCCGATGTACGCAAAGTCAACCTGATCAATGATCGCGGAATACATATCTGCAAGTCGATGCTGGCCTATCAGCAGTTCGGCAACGGCGCCACTCCCGATTCGGAAGGCGTCAAGCCGGATCACTTTGTCGGCACCTATTACGTGCGCTTCAACCGGTGGGCCGCGGAGAACGCGGACGCCGAAAAACGGGCCCGCGACATGCTGCAGCAGTGGGAGAACGGCGAGCCGGGCGTGCTGGAGCTGTGGAAACTGATGAACGGTTGGGCGGTGGACGGTATCTGGCAGACCTACCGTCGTACCGGCGTTTCGTTCGATCAGGTCTACTTCGAGAGCCAGACCTACGAGGCCGGCCGTGATGAAGTGCTGCGCGGCTTGCAGCAAGGCGTGTTCTATCGCGAGCAGGATGGCTCGATCTGGGTTGATCTGGAGTCAATCGGACTCGACAGGAAAGTCCTGCTGCGCGGTGACGGAACATCGCTCTACCTGACGCAGGATATCGGCACGGCCATCGCGCGCCACCGCGACTGGCCGTTCGATCGGCTGATCTACGTGGTTGCCTCCGAGCAGCGCTACCACTTCACGGTGCTGTTTCATGTGCTCAAGCAGCTCGGCATGCAGTGGGCCGACAATCTGTTCCATCTGGCGTACGGCATGGTCAACCTTCCTGAAGGCAAGATGAAGTCGCGCGAGGGAACGGTTGTGGATGCCGACGACCTGATTGCCCGACTGGAGGAGATGGCGGCGCAGGAGATACGTGCCAAGGGCCGCGAAGACGAGGTCGGTGACGTTGCCGCCACCGCCGCTGATGTCGCGCTGGGAGCGCTGCACTACTATCTGCTGCAGGTCACACCGGGCAAGGACATGGTCTTCGATCCCGGGGAGTCAATCTCGTTCAACGGCAATACCGGCCCCTACCTGCAGTATAGCGGTGCGCGCATTTCGAGCATGTTACGCAAAGCCGCTTCTGAAGCTGCTCAGGCGCAGCCGGACGCCGCAATCGACGCAACGCTGCTGGCTGCTCCCGAAGAGTGGGAGCTGGTCAAGCGCCTTGGTGAATTCCCGCACATCGTCAGTCTGGCCGGCCGGCAGTACAGCCCTTCGATTGTGACCAGCTATCTATACGATGTAACGAAGACCTTCTCGCGCTACTACCACGACTACCCGATTGCGATTGAAAAGGATCCGCCGACGCGCGCCGCACGGCTGGCACTGGCACGCTCGGTCGCCCAGACTCTCAGGAACGGCTGCGCCCTGATCGGCATTCCGTTTCTGGAGGTGATGTAGCTGCAATCAGGTGATCCTACCGCAAAGTAGGTATTCTTCGCAAATAACCTACAAATACGTAGTATTTTTCGGCCGGATGCCCGACATTCCGGCTGCTAACTGCATATCGTAGAGACTCTTATACGGAAAATTGTAATTTGGTACGGTATTTGCTGCCTTTACGTACCCGGTGTGCCTGCGTGACCACGCTGCGGCCGGTTGGAGGCAGACATGGCTGAAACGACGCGCCCCGGGCAACGCGGGCTCTACGACCCTGCGAATGAACACGACTCCTGTGGCGTAGGGTTTGTGGCGCACATAAAGGGAGAAAAGAGCCACACTATTCTCGAGAACGCTCGTGAGATCCTGATTAATATGACGCATCGGGGCGCGGTCGGCTCGGACAGGAACAGCGGAGACGGCGCCGGTATCCTGACCGCCCTGCCGCACGCTTTTCTGGAAAAAGTGATGGCGCGCGATCTGGGTCTGACGTTGCCGCCGCGTGGTGCATTCGCGGCCGGCCTGGTGTTCCTGCCGCAGGATCGAGGGCAGCGAAACCGCTGCATGGCGCACTTCGAGCAGCTTGTGGATCAGGCCGGACAACGGTTGCTGGGCTGGCGTGATGTACCGCGCGACAACTCGATGATCGGTCCGACCGCGCTGGCCAGTGAACCGGTGATCAAACAGGTATTTGTGGCCGGACCGGAACAGCTCAGCGAAGCTGAGTTCGAACGCAAACTCTACGTGATCCGCAAGTCCGCCACGCACCAGATCCGCGGGCGACAAGATGATCCGCGTGATTTCTTCTACATCTGCAGCCTGTCGACGCGCGTGATTGTCTACAAAGGTATGCTGATGCCCGAGCAGCTGTTTGCCTACTACAATGATCTCTCGGATCCTGACTACATCTCGCACCTGGCAATGGTGCACTCACGGTTCTCCACAAATACCTTCCCGAGTTGGGACCGCGCTCAGCCTTTGCGGTTCATGTCGCACAACGGCGAGATCAACACGTTGCGCGGCAACATCAACAAGATGCGTGCCCGGGAAGGCGTGTTGGCCAGCAATCTGTTCGGTGACGACCTGCAGAGGATCTTCCCGGTCATCGAACCGGACTGCAGCGACTCGGGAAACTTCGATAACGTGCTCGAACTGCTGTTGATGGCCGGGCGCGAGCTCCCCGAGGCGGTGATGATGATGGTGCCGGAGGCGTGGCAGAAGCATCAACACATGCCGGCGGTGGGCAAGGCGGTCTACGAGTTCATGAGCTGCATGATGGAGCCGTGGGACGGGCCGGCCTCCATATCGTTCACCGACGGCCACGTGATTGGCGCGCTGCTCGATCGCAACGGGTTGCGCCCCAGTCGCTACTACGTGACCGAGGACGACCTGGTGATCATGGCCAGCGAGGTTGGCGTGCTCGACGTAGCTCCCGAGCGTATCCGGACCAAAGGGCGGCTGCAGCCGGGACGCATGTTCCTGGTCGATTTCGAGAAAGGGCGCATCATTGGAGATGAGAAGCTCAAGAGCGATATCGCCGCCCGACGACCGTATCGTAAATGGCTGCAGCAGAAAAAAATAACGCTCGACCAGCTGCCGCGTCCGGCGGCGGTTTGCGGGTTGGATCATGACACGGTGCTGGAGAGGCTGCGCATGTTCGGCTATACCATTGAGCACCTCAATATGATCCTCAAACCGATGGCTGAGAACGGCAAGGAACCGCTGGGGTCGATGGGTAACGACACGCCGCTGGCGGTGCTCTCGGACAAACCGCGACTGCTCTACGATTACTTCAAGCAGCTGTTTGCACAGGTGACCAACCCGCCGATTGACTCCATCCGGGAAGATATCATCATGGACCTTTCGGCCTATATCGGGCCCGAGCAGAATCTGCTGGAGGTCACCGCCGAACACTGCCACCGATTGCAGTTGCCGCGGCCGGTCATCGACAACACTGAGCTGCAGATGCTGCGTGATCTGGACCATCGCGGCTGGAAGACGCGGGTCATCGATATTACCTATCCGGTCACCGAGCGCATCGACGGCTTGCGCGCCACTCTGGAACGCATCAGCCTGGAGGCCGAGCAGGCCATCGGCGACGGCTACGCTTTTGTGATTCTCTCCGATCGGGCGGCCGGTCCGCAACGGATCGCCGTAAGCGCCCTGGCGGCAACCGGAGCGGTGCATCACCACCTCGTGCGTCAGGCCAGGCGAACCCGGATCGGCATTGTGGTGGAGTCCGGCGAACCGCGCGAAGTGCACCACTTCTGCGCCCTGGCAGGCTACGGAGCGGATGCTGTCAATCCGTATCTGGCCTACGAGGCGATGTGGAAGCTGCGCCATGACGGAGTCATCGACGCCGAGCTGTCGGAACTCGAGATTGTCGAGCGCTATCACACTGCGCTGGACTACGGTATGCGCAAGGTGTTCGGAAAGATGGGAATCTCGACCCTTGAGAGCTACAAAGGCGCCCAGATCTTCGAGATCGTCGGATTGGCCACCGAAGTCGTCGAGACCTGCTTTGCAGGTACCGCGTCGCGGATCGAAGGGGCGGACTTCGCCGTGCTGGCCGAAGAGGCCGCACGCCGGCACGCATTCGGTTATCCGGGGCCCAACGCGCCGATCGGTAGCGAGTACTATAACCCGGGCGACTACCAGTGGCGTACCGGCGGCGAGAAACACATGTGGGATCCGCAGAGCATCGCCGATCTTCAGGCTGCCGCGCGCTACCATGATGCTGCGGCTTATGGTCGTTTCTCCGAGCGCCAGAACCGCCGCTCTCGTGACCAGGCCACAATCCGTGGTCTGCTTACGTTCCGCGGCGGCACGCCGATTCCGCTTGAGCAAGTCGAGCCCGCGGATCGCATAATGCGCCGTTTTGTCACCGGGGCAATGAGTTTCGGCTCCATTTCACAGGAGACGCACGAGACGCTGGCTCTGGCCATGAACCGCATCGGCGGCAAGTCCAATACCGGTGAGGGCGGCGAGATGCGGGAGCGCTACCGCCCGCTGCCCGACGGACAGTCCAGGCGGTCGGCGATCAAGCAGATTGCCTCGGGACGTTTCGGCGTGACCATCGAGTACCTGACCAACGCCGATGAGATCCAGATAAAAATGGCACAGGGAGCCAAGCCTGGCGAAGGTGGCGAACTGCCGGGTCACAAAGTGTTTGATGTAATAGCCAGGACGCGCTATTCGACGCCGGGCGTAGGGCTGATCAGTCCGCCGCCGCACCACGACATCTATTCAATCGAGGACCTGGCGCAGCTGATCTTCGATCTCAAGAACTCGAACCCCGGAGCACGAGTCAGTGTCAAGCTGGTTTCTGAAGTCGGGGTCGGGACGGTAGCCGCCGGCGTCGCCAAGGCGCACGCCGACCATATCCTGATTTCCGGACAGGACGGTGGTACCGGAGCATCACCGCTGACCGGTATCAAGCACGCCGGCCTTCCCTGGGAGCTCGGGCTGGCCGAAACCCACCAGACTCTGATAATGAACGACCTGCGCAGCCGAGTGGTGGTGCAAACCGACGGACAGCTCAAGACCGGCCGCGACGTGGTCATAGCCGCGATGCTCGGGGCGCAGGAATGCGGCTTCTCCACCGGCCCGCTGATTGCGCTGGGCTGCATCATGATGCGGGTGTGTCACAAGAACACCTGCCCGGTAGGCGTGGCCACCCAGGACCAACGGTTGCGCGCCAAATTCCGCGGTACGCCGGAGGATGTGATTGCGTACTTCACGTTTGTGGCCCAAGAGGTGCGGAAAATCATGGCTGAACTTGGATTTCGCACTTTTGAAGAGATGATCGGCCGTGTCGACATGCTCCAAGTCGATGAAGGTGCGCGGCACTGGAAAGCTGCGGGCGTCGATCTCTCGCGTCTTCTCACCCCTATGGTGCCGGGCCGGAACGGCAACGGTTCGCTGTGCTGTGTGCCCCAGGAACACGGCATCGAAGACGTGCTCGACCTCAGGCTGATATCGATGAGCGGTACCGCCATCGAGGAACGGCTCCCGGTGAGACTCGAAATGCCGATCCGTAATACCGACCGTGCCACCGGCACGATGCTGAGCCACCAGATCGCACGGCGTTGGGGCAATGCCGGCCTGCCCGACGAAACCATCCACGTACGCTTCCGGGGTGCGGCCGGCCAGAGCTTTGCGGCGTGGTTGGCGCACGGCGTTACGCTTGAGCTCGAGGGTGATGCCAACGATTACGTTGGCAAGGGTCTGTCGGGAGGCACGGTGATCGTCTACCCGCCGAAGAACGCCGGGTTTGTTCCCGAGCAGAACATCGTGATCGGTAACGTGGCGCTCTACGGTGCGATCTCCGGCAAGGCCTTCTTTCGCGGTATGGCCGCCGAGCGCTTCTGCGTCCGTAATTCGGGCGCCAACGTCGTTGTTGAGGGAGTGGGAGACCACGGCTGCGAGTACATGACCGGCGGACGTGTAGTTATTCTTGGACCCGCGGGGCGCAATTTTGCCGCCGGCATGTCGGGCGGAATTGCCTACGTCTGGGATCGCAAGGGCCGGTTTGCCGAGTACGTCAATCCTGGCATGGTCGAGCTGGGAGCAATCGACACAAGTGACGAACGAACGATACTCGATCTGGTCGCTGAGCACGTGCAGACTACCGGCAGCAGTCTGGGGCAATACGTACTGTCGACCTGGCGTGATCGCAGGAGCGAGTTTGTGCGCGTAATCTCGCCGGCCTATCGTCGAATCCTCGAGATCCAGCACACCCGCGACAAGGAGGTTGTGCATGGGTAAGCCCACCGGTTTCCTGGAGTACCCGCGCAGAAGCGTAATCGATCGCGATCCCGCCGAACGTGTCAAGGACTTCAAAGAGTTCCATACGCATCTGGATGAGCGTGAGCGGCGTGAGCAGGGCGCGCGCTGCATGGATTGCGGAACGCCGTTCTGCCAGTCCGACTACGGCTGTCCGGTTGACAACCTGATTCCGGAATGGAATGACCTGGTCTATCACGGTCGCTGGGAAGAGGCGTTCAAGCGCCTGATGAAGACCAACAATTTCCCCGAATACACCGGGCGCGTCTGTCCCGCGCCGTGCGAAAGCGCGTGCGTGCTGGCGATCAACGAGCCGGCAGTCACCATCAAGGACAACGAGTGCACGATCATCGACCGGGCCTACGACACCGGCCTGATGAAGCCGCGCGTGCCGGCGATCCGAACCGGAAAGCGGGTAGCAATAGTCGGCAGCGGGCCGGCGGGGCTTGCAGCCGCCGACCAGCTCAACCAGGCCGGGCACCTCGTGACCGTTTTCGAGCGCGATGACCGCATCGGCGGGCTTCTGATGTACGGAATACCCAACATGAAGCTCGACAAGGGGCTGGTAGAGAAACGCAACGCGATCATGATGGGCGAAGGAATCGACTTCCGCCCCGGGGTGTGGGTCGGCAGAGATCTCGATCCGCAAGAGCTGCTCCACGAGTACGATGCCGTGCTGCTGACCGTCGGGGCCACCAAGCCGCGCGACCTCCCTGCCCGGGGACGCGACCTGGCCGGTATTCACTTTGCGATGCAGTTTCTGCGCGCCAATACCAGAAGTCTGCTGGACTCCAATCTGGAGGACGGAGACTACATCTCCGCGCGCGGCAAACACGTTGTTGTGATCGGCGGCGGCGATACCGGTACCGATTGCATCGGGACGTCGGTGCGCCACGGCGCGTTGAGTATCGTGAACTTTGAGCTGCTCCCCAGACCGGCGACTGAACGTACCGCAGAATACCCGTGGCCGCTGTTTCCGCGCCTGTTGAAGAACGATTACGGGCATGAGGAAGTACAGGCGCGCTTCGGTGCCGATCCCCGACAGTTCAGCATTCTGACCAAGGAGTTCGTGGGTGACGAGTCCGGTTCGGTACGCGCCGTGCGAACGGTTCGAGTGAAGTGGCATAAACCGCCCGGTGAGCGGCCGCAGATGCAGGAAATCCCCGGCAGCGAGGAGCAGTGGCCGGCTGATCTGGTGCTGCTGGCGATGGGATTTCTGGGCCCGGAGGACGACATTGCCGCGCAACTGGGACTTGATCGCGACGAGCGGAGCAATATCCGGGCTGAGTTCGGAGCTTTTTCGACCAGCAGACCCAAGGTCTTTGCCGCCGGCGACGCGCGGCGCGGCCAGTCGCTGGTGGTCTGGGCGATCAAGGAGGGCCGCGAGGCCGCGCGCGAAATGGACCGTTTCCTGATGGGGCACACGATCCTGGCGTAACCGGCCGTCGTAACCGGCTCTGCCCGAAAGTAGCGGGGTGCGGCCGCCATTGTGCGAGCAATTCTCATTTTGGCCGTACGGCGCCGAACGCGCCGACGTTGTCCTTACCCCCAAGCGAGCGGCAGCCGTCGCCATATGGTGCACGGGGGTGCTCTCGAGGCAGGCGCGCAGGAGCTCCATGCCAACCGACCCCGTACGGCCAAAATGACAATTGCTGTTGTGCGGCGCCTGCTTGACCATTGCCCCGCTTTGTGGTACCTATAGCGTCACGCATCGGATTGTCACTGAAGGATATGATACATGTACGCAATGGTAGAAATCGCTGGAAAGCAGTACAAGGCAGAACCCGGTTCACTCCTCAAGGTTGACAGGCTGGCACAGGATGCCGGTGCCCGGCTGGAGTTTGATTCGGTGCTGATGCTGCGCGATACGGAGACGGTCAAGGTCGGTACCCCGTACGTAGAGGGGGCCAGAGTGACCGCGGTCATAGAGGAACACGGGAAGGACAAAAAGATCGTCGTGTTCAAATACAAGCGAAGGAAGAACTACAAACGCACGCGCGGTCATCGCCAGCAGTATTCGGTTATCCGCGTGGGCGAGATCGTCGGGGCCTGAGGTTTGTGATCAGCGTTTCGCTGCAGCTTGACAGCCAAGGCTGTCTGCGGCGGCTGCAGTCCACAGGGCACGCCGTCGGGCCTCAGGGCGGCAATACCGTGTGCGCGGCAGCAACAGCGTTGATGCGCAGCGCATCGCGCGCGCTCGCTGATCACTCGTCGATTGTGATTTCGGGACACGCGCCTCGCGAGGGTGTTCTCGAGATCGAGGTGCTGCAGTGCGGTGCCGAGTATCACGCCTATCTGCGCGGGGTTACCGATGTGCTGCTGCGGGGGCTGAAGGATCTGGCACTCGATGAGCCGTCGGAAGTCACTATCAGGCAGAGCTGACGGTTCAAGAAGAAGGGGAATACAATGGCACATAAGAAAGGCGGCGGAAGCTCGAAGAACGGTCGCGACTCGCATTCACAGCGACTGGGCGTCAAACGCTTCGGCGGACAGCTGGTGAAGGCCGGGGAAATCATCGTTCGCCAGCGCGGAACCCGCTTTCATCCCGGTGAACACGTCGGTATCGGCCGTGATGACACCCTGTTTGCAAAGTCTGCCGGTCGCGTTGTCTTTGCGGTCAAGCGCGGGCGCAAGGTGGTGAACATTGATCCGGTCGCAGCCAGGGCTCAGGCAACCGTAGAGGCTTCGGTCACGTAGGACGCGCCGGATGTGCAGCGCTTCGTTGACGACGTAAGCATACAGGTTGAATCCGGTCACGGCGGCGCGGGTGCCGTGTCGTTTCGGCGGGAGCGCTACGTCCCTCGCGGCGGGCCAGATGGCGGTGACGGAGGGCGCGGCGGGAACGTCGTCGTGAGAACGCGCCGCAACCTGAAAACCCTTGTTCACCTCACCGGCGGTGCACTGTATGCCGCCGAGAACGGGCAGCCGGGACAGAAGCGGCGACGCAACGGTCGGGACGGTAAGGACCGGATTCTCGAGGTGCCTCCGGGTACCACCATACGGGATCTGGAAACGGGTGAAGTGCTGGCCGATATCGATGAACACAGCCACGATATCGTACTGCTGACCGGCGGACGGGGAGGCAAAGGCAACACCCACTTCAAGTCGTCGACCCACCAGACCCCCAGGTTCGCGCAACCCGGAGAGCCGGGGCAGACACGCCGGCTGCGCGTGGAACTCAAGCTGATTGCCGACGTGGGTTTGGTGGGACTGCCCAACGTCGGCAAATCCAGCCTGCTGCAGGCGCTTACGGCGGCACAACCCAGGATCGGTAACTACCCGTTTACCACGCGGATTCCTAACCTCGGCGTGCTGCGCTACCGCGATCAGGACATCGTGCTGGCCGACATTCCCGGTATTATCGAGGGAGCAGCCGAAGGGGCCGGGCTTGGCCATCAGTTTCTGCGTCATATCTCTCGTACCGCCGGGCTTGCGTTACTGATAGATGTAACCGACCCCGATCCAGAGCACACCTACCGCACGCTGCTGGCTGAGCTCGACAAGTTTGATCCCGGCATGCGTCACAAGCGCAGACTGGTGGTGGCAACCAAGTGTGACCTCGATCCGCAAACCGGACAGTTGCGCCAGATGACTGCCGCATGTGCTCCGGAGCAGGTGATCGGGGTTTCGGCGGCAACCAGACATGGACTGGATACGCTGGTACGGCGGTTGGCGCATATGGCCGCGGCGGCGGATTTAGCCGAGGAAGCCGCACCCGGTGTCGAGCATGGCGGCCGCGGGGCCGATGATGAGTAAGCAACGCGTTGCCCTGCTGGGAGGCACATTTGATCCGGTGCACGTGGGTCATCTGTTTGTTGCCGAGGAAGTTCACCGCCTGTTCGGCTATCAGCGGATACTGTTTGTTCCGGCGGCCCAGCCGCCCCACAAGCAGCGTCAGCCGTGTGCGGACGCACAACAGCGTCTGGAGATGCTGCAGCTCGCGGTAGCCGGTAATCACGCGTTTGCCGTTGAGTCGTGGGAGCTCCACCAGGGCGGCGTGTCCTATACGGTTGATACCGTCCGACACCTGTCCGGCCGTTGCGACGGCCGCCTCGGTCTGATTATCGGGGATGACCTGGTGGAAGGGTTTGACCGCTGGCACCTGGCGCAGGAGCTCATTCGGCGGACCGACATCATGGTGGCGCGGCGTGACGACCGGCCGCTGCCGGGACTGCTTTCCGCGGCTACCGCTCTTGACAACTCTCCGCTGGCGGTGTCATCATCAATGATACGTGAGCGTATTGGACGGGGGGCAGCGTTCCGTTATCTTGTTCCTGAAAGCGTGTATGACTACATTCAACGTCACGGCCTCTACCGGATGCATGCAGTCCGATGACATTACCGTTCGGGTTCGCAGCCGCGCGCGTGCACGGCTTTCGCGGCCGCGCGTCGCGCACGTCAGGCGCGTGGCGCGCCTGACTGCGGCACTCTGCGAGCGTTTTGCGGTCGATCCTCGGCGCGGGCTGGTCGCGGCCTGGGGGCATGACCTGGCCCGTGAGTGGCCGCATCACGACTTGCTCAGCGCCGCTGCCGGCGACGGAGAATCTGTCTCGGCGTTCGAGCGCCGCCATCCGGTGTTGCTGCACGGGCGTGTGAGTGCGTTGATTCTTCGCGATGAGTTCGACGTGACCGATGAAGAAGTCCTGAACGCGGTCCGGCACCATACGCTGGGGCATCCGTGCATGGGAACTCTGGAAAAACTGATCTATGTGGCTGATTACTTTGAACCGGGCCGTGGTTTCCTGACGCCGGAGAGCCGCGCGATTGTCGGCGGTGATGATCTGGATCAGATGGTGCTGGCGGCAATAACGGACGTTCGGCGACGCGGGCTTCCGGTGGCCCCACAAACAGAGCAACTGGAAGCAGAGTTGCAGCGGCGAGTATCGGGTTGAAGCGTAAGAAAGAGTTTGATCGAGCTATCATCTTCCTGGCATTGATCGTTCTGATTGTCTCGGTGACGGTTGCCGTGGTTCATGTCCAGGTGCGCAGCAACGTCGTAAGCGAAATCGTCAAGTCCGGCGCAGAGATTACGCTGCTGGTGGTTGTCGAGGATCAGGGAGCACCGTTGTTTACGCAGGTGTTTCTGTACAACCCGGTGACGCGACGCGGCGCGTTCTTCGATGTTCCCGGTGATGTCGGGTCGATACTGGGGTCGCTGAATCGGGTGGACCGTATCGACGCCGTCTATCGGGAAGCCGGCGTCGACGTCTACCGACGCACCATCGAGCGGTTGCTCGGCATTGACGTGCCGTTCCACATGGTGGCAACAGTCGACGGCATCGGACAGCTGGTGGACTTGAGTGAAGGCGTCCGATTGTTCCTGGATGCCGGAATCATCCCGGACGACGGCGAGCCGCAGCTGCGCCTGCCCGCGGGCAACGTGATGCTCGACGGACACAATGCCGCGACTTACCTGCTGCGGTACGCCGATGCTGCCGGGGAGGGCGGCCGCGTGAGCCGCAACCAGTACTTCCTGCAGAGCCTTTTCGAACGCCTCGGTGAACGGTCGGGTTACCTCAATCACAACCGCGTTGCGGGCTACGTGATGAGTGCGGTGGACACCAATCTGGATCGGCGAGCCTTTAGCCGGTTGCTTGAAGAGTTTGCCGTGCTCGACACCGAACAGCTGGTGTATCGGCGGGTGCAGGGCAACTATCGGCGTGTTGAGACCGACGGGCATCTTCAGGAGCTGCTCTTTCCGCACTTCGAAGGCCAGTGGCTGCGTCAAACCGTGCGGCAGGTCAGGGATTCCCTGGCCAGCGAGACCGATGCCTTTGAGGATAATGCCGCCATATCGCTGGAGATCCTCAACGGAACGCCGATCAACGGTCTGGCGCGGCGAACGCGGGATCTGCTGGAGGGCTACGGGTTCAACGTGGTGCGGATCGGTAACGCAGAGACCAGCGACGTCGAATACACGCTGATTGTCGATCGGCTCGGCAACGCGCGCTACGCCGAACGGGTTGCCGGTATTCTGCAGGGACAGCGCGTCTACACCGATACCTCGGATATCGAGAGTGTCGATGCGTTTGTGACCGTGATTCTGGGAAAGGATTTTGATGGAACAGTTGTCCGACCGTGAACAGATAATGGATTGCGCCCGACTGCTGGCCGAACACAAGGGAGAACAGACCATTGCTCTCTACGTCGGTGCAGTCTGCAGTTTCACCGACTACATCGTCATAACCACCGCCAACAGTAGCGGGCACGCCCGCGGGCTGCAGAACCACCTGCAGCAGTTCCTGCACGAGCGTGGTCTCACGCCGCTCAACGGGTACAAGCGGCACGAGGAGAGCAGCTGGAACCTGGTCGACCTGGGGTTTGCGGTGGTGCACATCATGAGCAGAGAAGCGCGCGAGTTCTATGAACTGGAGAACCTCTGGTTCTCCGGCGACGAAGTGTTTCGCTCTCCAGCCGGCTAATTCCAGATTTGACAGCGTGGGGCATATTTGCGATACTACATAGGTATTGCTGTCGACCGACAGCGGCACTTTGAGCATGGGCTGATACGGAGCGCGTTCGGAGCTGACCGGACGCGATTCCAAGGAGCATCTTATGCAGATTACAGATATCCGGATTCGGCGAGTAAGCTCAGAGGGTAAACTGAAGGCCTATGTCACGGTCACCTTTGATGATTGCTTTGTGGTGCACAACGTGAAGGTTATAGAGGGGAAGACGGGCGTGTTCATTGCGATGCCAAGCCGCAAGACCAAGACCGGGGAATACAAAGACGTCGCGCACCCGATCAACTCCGACTTCCGGAATGAACTGCAGCAGCGGATTCTGGACGCTTTCGCCAGTATGGGCGATGAAGAAGAGACGTCGCAGGACCTCGGCGGAGACGCGGGCGACGCCTGAGGCCGGCAAACTGCTGAAAAACCCACTAATCCTTAGCAGTTCGCATTTTGGCCGTGTAGCGCCACGGTAGACCCTGGACTGTCTGTCTGCAGCAGCGAAGTCAGGGAAGTCAGGCGAATTCCTGACTGATCTCTTGACACGCAACCTTGGTTCGGGGGATTGTACAGACTCGTATAACAGACTTTCTTGGGACGTCGGCAAGCGGTCAAGCCACCGGGTTTTGATCCCGGCATTCGGAGGTTCGAATCCTCCCGTCCCAGCTTTGTGGCATAGAGGAGAGGCAATGGAATACAAGACAGTCAAGGCCGAGGCACGAACGGAGCGCAAGAAGGGGCCGACGGGCCGGCTCCGGAGAACCGGCCGAATCCCTGCGGTAGTGTACGGGCAGGACCAGAATCTGACCATATCCGTGGACGCGCACGAGTTCGGTAATACATTCAAGCAGATCAGCGAGAGTACGATCATCACGCTCGAGACCCCGGGTGGCAACGTGGACGTGCTGGTAAAGGAATGTGATGAGGACCTGCTGACCGGCACGATCAGGCACATCGATTTCTATGAGGTTGCAACCGGTAAGCTGCTTCGCACCCACATTCAGGTGCATTGCAAGGGCCAGGCCAAGGGTGTGCGCGAGGGAGGCATTCTGGATATCAGTCTGCACGAACTTGAGGTGGAGTGTCTGCCAAGGGACATCCCTGAAGAGTTTGCGGTCGAAATCACGGAACTCGAGACCGGTCACGCGATCCACGTGTCCGATATTCAAGCTCCCGAGGGTGTTCGTATTCTCAACCAGCCCGAACAGGTGGTTGTTTCGGTTGTGCACGCTCGTGTCGAGGCGCTTGAGCCGGAGGCCGAAGAAGAGCTCGTTGCAGAGGGTGAAGAGCGGGCAGCCGCAGCGGCCGAAACTGAAGAAGGCGAAGAGGAATAGATCCTGCTGCGCGTATTCGTCGGTCTGGGTAACCCCGGACCGCTATACCGTGCCACCAGACACAACGCCGGGTTCATGGTGATCGACGCGGTCGCCGCTGAGCTCGGCGTTCGTTTGCGCCGGCCCGTGCTGCGTCGCTACCAACTCCGGCGGGCCCGGGCGCGGAATGGTGCGCGGCTGGTGCTCGTTAAACCCCAGACCTACATGAACCGTTCCGGAGAGGTGCTGCCGGCCGTTCTGCGGCGAGCAGGTGTGTCATCTGAGAGCCTGGTCATCGTCTGCGATCAGCTTGATCTTCCCCCCGGGATTGTGCGGATCAAACGCGGCGGTTCGGATGCCGGTCATCGCGGTCTGAAATCGGTTGCATCCTGCCTCGCTGATGAGCGGTTCATCCGGGTCTACATAGGGGTCGGCAAGCCTCCGGCACGTGATCAGGTGGTCGAGCACGTGCTCAGCGTACCCGAGGACCAGGAATTGGAGTGCTTTCGCGAAGGGGTCGTACTGGGGGCCGCCGCGGTTCTGCGCCTGTGTGAATCCCCGTTGGAAGAGGTGATGAATGAGTTCAACCAGCGCGGATCACGGTTCTGATGAAGACTGCCGCCCGGACGACGTTGTCGACGCTTTCTGCGCCCTGCACCGACTGGACAGATCGGCGCTCTGGGTGGTTGCGTGCTCCGGAGGCGGAGACAGCAGTGCCCTGGCGCTGCTGGTTCATCGCGCGGTCGGCCGTTGCGCAGGTTCGCTTTATCTGGCCTACTTCGACCATGCGCTGCGCAGCGCACGGGAGCACCAAACCGAATACCAGGCGGTGAGCCGACTGGCGCGCGCTTTGGGTGTGCCGCTGCACAGTGAGCGTCTGCAGGCGGGGCGCCTGCAGCTTGAGGCCGGCCGTTGCGGGATCGGTATCGAGGCGGTCGCCCGGGATGCACGCTACGCGTTCCTGGACCGCGTGGCCCGGGCGGTTGGAGCTCGCTATGTGGCCACCGGGCATCACGCCGACGATCAGGCCGAGACCGTTGTGATGCGCATGCTCCGTGGCTCGGGGCCAATCGGGCTTAGCGGAATTCCCGAGCTGCGCGAGGTGCGCGATGCAGACGGTAACACGCTCTACACCATCGTGCGGCCGCTTCTGCGGCTGCCGCGCGCCGTTGTGCGCGAGTTCTGCCGGCGTAACCACATCGGCTGGGTTGAAGACCGTAGCAACGAGGGTACCGATTACCAGCGCAACGTGGTACGCTCGCGCATCATGCCGCAGCTGTACGCCATCGAGCCGCAGGCGGCGCTGAGGATTGCCGCGGCCGCCGCGAAGATTCGCCGTAACCAGGAGGCGATGACCTGCCTCGCGCGTCAGCGTGTCAGCTGGGACCTTATCGGCCAAAGGTTATCGACCGAGGCGCAGTCGTTCTTTGCGCTGCCGGCTGCATTGCGGCTGACAGCTCTCTATCAGGCGGTCGATCGCCTGCGCGGGCGCGCTGATCAGCATGCTGCCGGCGCGGCCCGACCTCCCGGACGTTTCTTTGAACCGTTGCTGAGCGATGAGTGGTCGCCGTGCGATGCCCGCCGGACGCAGGCCGTCGAATCGTCCCCCGTGCTGCTGCGCGGCCACGGGTTGATGGTCGCAGTGAGAGAGGGACGCCTGAGTCTTGGCCTTGATATTGTCCGTTGCAGCAAAAAGGGATATCTTATAAGCAGCCCCGTACACACGGCGGGCGGGCGGCAGTACTGCATCGTTGTGGACGCCAGGCGGCTGGTATTGTGCGCGTCGGATCTCTTGCCGCCGGTTATTGTGCGTTCGCGGCGGCCCGGCGATGTAATTCGGATGCAGTACGGCCGAAAATCGCTCAAGAAACTGCTCAATGAGGCCGGTGTGCCGCCGGATGCGCGTGCGGGCGTTGCTGTGGTGGAGGACAGAGACGGAGTGGCGGCAGTGCTGATTCAGGAACCGGATGAGCACTGCTTCCTTCGCGCCGGACTACGGCGACTCGATCATCCCGTGGGAGACGTGGTTCGGCTCGAGTGGAAAGGGGACAGCGCTTTTGAAGAATTCACACAACAGTAACGGTGAGGAAGAGCGGCACGGCGGCAACGCGCCGCGTCCCGGCTGGCGTAATAATCGCTTCCTGATTCTGTTTCTGTTTCTGGTGCTCGGCATGTTTCTGGTGCTGGTTTTCTCGGATCAGCGTTCGTCGGGCCGTCAAATACCGTACTCTCAGTTCATCGGCCATCTGGCTGCCGGCGAGATCGAGTCGGTCAAGATTCTCGACCAGTATGAAATACAGGGAACCTTGCGAGGACGCAGCGGCGAAACGCAGCAGTTTACCACCAATATCCCCTATTTTGACGCCGAGTTGCTGGTGCAATTGCGTGAGCAGGGTGTACGCTTTTCGGGCGCACCACGCCCGGTATCTCCGTTGCGTGTGGTACTCGAGTTCCTCCCCTGGCTGATCATCTTCTTCTTTGTGTGGTTCATGTTTCGCCAGATGCAGGGCAGCGGTAACAAGGCGTTTTCCTTCGGTAAGAGTCGCGCCAAGAAGTTCCACGAAGAGGGCAAGAAGACCACATTTGCCGATGTGGCGGGTCAGAAAGAGGCCAAGTACGAGCTCCAGGAGGTCGTCGAGTTTCTCAAGAACCCGGCCAAGTTCACCAAGATCGGCGCCAAGATTCCCAAAGGCGTTCTGCTTGTAGGTATGCCCGGTACCGGCAAGACGCTTCTGGCCAAAGCGTGCGCCGGAGAGGCCAACGTCAGTTTCTTCCATATGTCAGGCTCGGATTTTGTCGAGATGTTCGTCGGCGTGGGCGCCAGCCGCGTGCGTGACCTGTTCGATCAGGGCCGCCGCAATGCTCCGTGCATCATCTTCATTGACGAACTGGATGCCGTTGGCCGTACCCGTGGGGCCGGATACGGCGGCGGACACGACGAGCGTGAGCAGACACTGAACCAGATGTTGGTGGAAATGGACGGCTTTGACACCAAGGATGGTGTCATTATGCTGGCGGCCACCAACCGGCCGGACGTGCTCGATTCTGCGCTGTTGCGTCCGGGGCGTTTTGATCGCCAGGTTGTAGTCGACATGCCCGATCTTGAAGAACGCGAGGCGATTCTCAGGATTCACATCAACAAGGTGCCGATTGCGAGTTCAGTAGACGTGCATCGCCTGGCGCGTGCTACCCCAGGAAGCTCGGGCGCCGACCTGGCAAACATGGTGAACGAAGCCGCGCTCTACGCGGCGCGCAAGAACAAGGACGTGGTCGAGATGGATGACTTCGAGGAGGCGCGTGACAAGGCCCTGATGGGCGTGGCGCGCAAATCGAAGATCCTGTCGCTTGAAGAGAAGCGCAAGACAGCCTATCACGAAGGCGGTCACGCGCTGATGCACTACTACTGCCGGCACGCCGATCCGCTGCACAAGGTGACCGTGGTGCCGCGTGGACGGGCGCTTGGGGTGGCCATGTCGTTGCCGGAAAAGGACGCCTACAGCCGCGGCAAGGGCTGGCTGCTCGATCGCATCAAGATTGCCTACGGTGGCTACGTTGCCGAGCAGATGTTCTACGACGAAACAACCACCGGAACCCAGAACGATCTCAAACAGGCCACCGAATTGGCTCGACGCATGGTTACCGACTGGGGCATGAGCCGCATCGGACCGATTGCATTCGGGCAGGAGGACGAGCCGATATTTCTCGGCAAGGAGATCGCGCGACATAAGGATTACTCGGAACACACCGCGCAGGCGATCGATACGGAAGTCAGCACTATCCTGACCAGCTGCCTGGAGGAGACATGCGACACTCTGCATAAGCATCGTGATCAAGTGATCATCCTGGCTGAGGCGCTGGTCGAGAGGGAGACGCTGTCAGATCTGGACGTACGGGAGCTGCTTGGGTTTCCGGCAACCGGACCGACCATCGGCGGGAACGGCTCCGGTGCGGTAGCGGCGATGCCGGGCGCAGCCGACCCCAAAGGAGCGGCCGTGGAGACCTCTGAATCGCTTGGAGCTGATCAGGGCAGCGGCACTACCAGGGAAGGCGGTTGATGGGTGCTGGGCAGTGGTATCGCACACTTCTGCGTGTCATAGTGCTGATCAGCCTGCTGCCGTTCTCATTGGCGGCGCAGCACAACGGTGATCGACAGCTGGCAATGGTGTACGTCGCCGAGGCTTCGTCGCTCCTTCAGCGCGGTGAACACGGCGCCGCCGCCGACGTCGCCCGGCGCGGTCTGCAGTTTGCGGAAGACAGTTCGGATCTGCACGCGCTTCTGGCCACGGCCCACCTGCCGTCGGTCGAGCGGACACAACAGGTTCTCGAAGCGTTTGAGCGAGCCTTCGAACATGACCGCTTCGTGAGACTGGATGCCACCGACGTAGCCGCTGATTATGCCCGGCTTCTGCTGCGTGTCGGGAGACCTTCGGACGCTGTGGCGCTGCTGGAGTCTCTGCGAGTTGACACCCTGCTGTATCCCGACCTGCTCTATATGGAGTCGCGGGCACTGTTCGCGCTCGGGCGGGTGCGGCACGGCGAACAGCGCGCGTCCGCCGGGATCAGAGTCTACCTTGATGACCCGCGCTTCTTCCGACTGCTTCTGGAACGCCAACCGGTTGCGGGCTATCGCGATTACCTGGCGGTCAGGCGCTACGAGCGGGACAGTGTCGACTACCGTCGTTTGCTGTTGACCTACGCCGAGCGGGTTAACCCTACGCCGCACCGCCGTGAAGTACTCGAGCATTACTTCAGAGGCGGCGGCGAAGACGCGCTGGCCTCGCTCTTGCTGCTGCAGGACGGTCGCGATCAAGCGGCGGAGCTCGAACGTTTTCGACGGCTGGGCGGAGACCGGGAGCATGACCTGTTGTTACGAGCGTACGCGGCGCTCAATGGGCAGCTGCGGCAGATGCTCGTGGAACAGATGCGCGATTTTGAAGGGCAGCTGATAGTCGATTCCGACCGCAACGGCGTGCCCGAACAGCTGATGGACTTCCGCGACGGTCAGCTCGAGCGATGGCGGATCGATGCACGGCAGGACGGTGTTGTCGAGTTGGACGTCGAGTTTCGGGAAGCAGTGCCGCACCGGGTCGAGCAAAGAGGGCCGGCCGGTTTCAGCCTTCTGGAATACGGCAACTACCCGGAGGTCCGGACGATACGCTTCGAGAACGACGAAGTAACGGTGTATTACCCAATCGCTGAACGGCTCGAGATTCTGTTGCTCGATCCGGAGACGGCCGCCTTCGGAGATCCGGCGGATGAGAATCGTCTGCCCGCCGTACTTCAGCCGCTGCGCCTGCATCCACAGGGTCTGCTGGTCGATCGCGACGCGGTTGAACGCAACGCCGCCTACGTCGAGCATTTTCGGTACGGCGCGCAGCGTCCGTATCGGGTGACCGAGCTTGCCGACGGGGTACCGCTGCGGTCGGTCGAAGACCTGACAGGTGACGGATCCGTAGATCACATCTTGATATATCGCGACGGACAACCGATGGAGGGTATGCGCGATCTGCTTGGCAGTGGCCGATTTGAGGTCCTGGAGCAGTATCGCGATGGCCGGCTGTATCGTCTGAGTGTGATCAGCGAACCGGGGCAAGCGGCGGAGTTCTATCAGGAGTTCAACGATCTGGAGATTCTGCGGTGGGATTTCGATCGGGACGGTATTCCGGACGTCGAGGAACGCTATTTCGGTGACCAACTGATTATGCGCCTCTACGCATCCGGTGCAGACGGTGTGTTTGACTTGCCGATCGGATTCCTCCGTGAGATATTGAACTCAGGGATAATTGAATGAAACGCTGGATTCGACCTGCGATTCTGATTTCGGTGCTGCTCGCCCTGACGGCCTGCGCCGGAATGCCGTCGCGCGTGGTTGAGCCCGAGCAGCGCAGAGAAGTCATCAGGCGCGACATAGACAGCAACATTACTTCCGATGCTCCCGAGCTGGCTCTGCAACGACTGGTTGCGCTGCGGCGTGACAGTCTGTTTGAACCGCGGGAGCTTGATCGCATGTACGACGAAGCCGTCACGCGGCTGGCGGCATTGGTACAGAGCGCCGTTGACGAGGGTGCCTTCCGCCTGGCACTGCGCCGTTACCGATCGCTTGAAACGCTGGGACGCAGTGAGCTGGTCCCCGATCATTCCGGGCCGTCGTTGCTGCTGGGTTTGGTTGAACGCCATATCGGCGAGGGCAACGATATCGCCGGCCTTCACACCCTGCTGGGCCTGCCGGACCTTGGGATGCTCAACGACCAGCAGCTGGAGTCCTATGCGGAAATCGCGCGACGGAATAACAATCGCTATGTTCTGCAGCAACTGGTACAGCTGTACGAGGAGCGCGGCATTGATACTCCGCAGGAATACGACGACTTTCTGGCGTCGCGCCCCACGGCAACGCAGCTGATCGACGGCACGGTGACCGTATGGGTCAATAAGGGAGTTCGGCTGGAGCGCGGGGTAGGTATTCCGGACCGCGTGATCGGCAGCGGCTTCTTCATCGACAAACGTGGCTACCTCATCACCAACTATCACGTGATAAAAAGCGAGGTTGACCCGACCTATCGCGGTTACTCGAGGCTGTACGTGCGGCTGCCGGGGGCGCAGGATAGACGTATTCCAGCGCGCGTCGTTGGGTACGACCGCATTTTTGATATTGCGCTGCTGAAAGTCGAGATCGATCCGAGTTACATCTTCTCGTTCACCGAGATTCGTACCCTGGAGCCGGGGGCCTCGATCTATGCCATTGGTTCACCCGGCGGTCTGGAAAACAGCATTACCTCGGGCATTATCTCGGCAACCGGGCGGCGCTTTCTGCAGATGGGCGACGCGATGCAGGTTGACGTGCCGGTCAATCCGGGCAATTCCGGGGGGCCGGTGGTTAACAGCGATGGCGACCTCGTCGGAGTGGTGTTTGCCGGTATTCCGCAGTTTCAGGGCGTCAATTTTGCGATTCCGTCCTACTGGATCAACCACTTTCTTCCCCGCCTGTACGAGCCGGGGGAGGTGAAGCATCCCTGGCTCGGGGTTGCGGTACACGAGAATAGCGGCCGCCGGCTGGAGGTGGTCTACGTTTCGCCGCGCAGCCCCGCCGATATAGCCGGGCTGCAGGCCGGCGACATTCTGACCGACATTGCCGGATGGACGCCGTCGCGGATTGGTGATGCGCAGACGGTTCTGCTCGACCTTATTCCCGGTGAGCTGATCTCGGTGAGCTGGACGCGCGACGATGACGAAATGAGCGGCTATATTGCGGTGGCCGAACGGCCCTACAGCCCGGTGGAAGAGGTGCTCGATCGAGTGAGTGCCGAGGAGCTGTTTCCGCCGCTGTTTGGTATGGACACCGACAACATCAGCACTAACCGCTGGCAGCGGAATTACGTAGTCACCCGCGTGTACTCCGGATCGATTGCGGATGAGACCGGGTTGTCCGAACGCGATCCGTTCTCGTTGCAGAACTGGCGCGTTGATCTGGACCGCAGAATCGCGGTTCTGCAGATCATCATCCGGCAGCGCAAAGCCGGGTTTCTGGAGAGCGGATTACAGCTGGCGACGTTCCTGGATTTGGATAATTTCTTGTAACCGCGCAAGCAGGTCACGCCGGTTGCAAAACTTCCTGCAGCGGGTTACAACTGCGTCATACTATGAATCAGCAACACACCAGGAACTTCTGCATAATTGCCCATATTGACCATGGGAAATCGACACTTGCCGATCGACTGATCCAGTTGGCCAAGATGGTCACCGCCCGCGATTTCAAGGACCAGTTGCTCGACTCGATGGACATCGAGCGCGAGCGAGGAATATCGATCAAGTCACACGCCGTAACTATTCCCCATAGCGGTCAGGATGGGGTCTTGTACCAGCTCAATCTGGTCGATACGCCGGGGCACGTGGATTTCTCCTACGAAGTGTCGCGAGCCATAGCCTCGTGTGAGGGTGCCCTGCTGCTGATCGATGCGGCGCAGGGTGTACAGGCGCAGACCCTCTCAAACATGTACATGGCGTTGGAGCACAATCTTGAAATCGTGCCGGTCATCAACAAGATCGACCTGCCCGGTGCGCGCGTTGATGAGGTGAAGGAGCAGATCGAACACGATCTGGGTATCGACCCCCGGTCGGCAATCCTGATTTCGGCCAAGAACGGTACCGGGATCGAGGAGTTGATGCAGGCAATCATCACTCTGATTCCGCCGCCGCAGGGAGACCGGTCGGCGCCGCTGCAGGCACGTATCTTCGATTCACATTATGACCCTTACCGCGGAGTAGTCGTGCATATCAAAGTGGTCAACGGACGTCTGCGGAGCGGTCAGACGATACGGATGTTTGCCGGCGAGTCAACCTATCGAGTCGAAGAGGTGGGCAAGTTTCGTATTGCGCTGGCGCCAACCGAACAGCTGAACGCCGGTGAAGTCGGCTATTTCATTGCCGGCATCAAGACCGTCAGTGATATCCGTGTTGGTGATACCGTTACGCTGCACGAACGCCCGTGCGCCGTACCTCTGCCGGGCTTCCGGGAGGTCAAGCCGGTGGTCTTCTCGTCGATCTACCCCGTGGATGCCAACGACTACGACGAGTTGGCCGCCGCAATGGACCGACTCAAACTCAACGACGCCTCGCTGATCTACGAGAAGGACAGTTCGGCGGCGCTGGGGTTCGGGTATCGGTGCGGGTTTCTGGGACTCCTGCACCTGGAAGTGGTGCAGGAGCGGCTGGAGCGCGAGTTTGATCTGTCGCTGGTGCTCACCGCGCCGTCGGTGCGCTACGAGATCATCCTGAACGGCGGGGAGACTGTGGCGATCTCCAATCCGCTCGAGTTTCCCAATCCGGGGGATGTCGCCGTCAGTCGCGAGCCCTATATTAGAGCGTCGGTCATTACACCTGCCGAGTACCTGGGCAACGTGATTACGCTCTGTCTGGAGAAGCGCGGCACGCAGGAAGATCTGCGCTACCTTGACAAGAAACGAGTCGAGCTGATCTACGTCATGCCGCTTGCGGAGGTGCTCTTTGACTTCTATGACCGACTCAAGTCGGTAAGCCGCGGCTACGCCTCGCTGGACTACGACATTATCGAGTACCGTGAAGTCGACCTCGTTCGCCTCGATATCCTGGTCAACGGAAAGCCGGTTGACGCGCTTTCGCAACTCGTCTTTCGTGGCACCGCCGAAGCGCGGGCGCGCAGAATCTGCAAGAAGCTGCGGGAAGAGATTCCGCGGCACCAGTTCAAGATTCCGATTCAGGGTGCAATTGGCGGCAACATCATCGCACGTGAGACCATATCGGCGCTGCGCAAGGACGTAACCGCCAAGTGTTACGGTGGCGATATCACGCGTAAGCGCAAGCTGCTGGAAAAACAGAAAGAGGGTAAGAAACGCATGAAACTGGTCGGCAACGTGGAACTGCCGCAGTCCGCGTTTCTGTCGGTACTCAAAACCGACGAGCAGTGAGCCGCTCGAGATTACGCAGAGCGCGCCCGATCTGGATACGGTAGTAACGCGCCGCGGCAAGCATGCGGCGCAGCGACGCTTCATCACCAGCGCTGGGAGCACTCGTCTCGGCGTAGAGGTAGTCCGCTGCCTGCAGCAATGCAGACAGGATCTGCGGGTCGCGTGCGGCGCGATTGGTCACCTGTTCCTCGATCCGGGCCAGAAGACTCAACTGTTCATCGAGAGCCGCGCGCACTGTAGCCGTCTGTTGCCTGGCGGCAGCATGCGAGGCGGCTGTGGTGGCCGAGACACTCGTTGCCCGGAGCCGGCAGGACAGACCCGAAGCCGCGCCGATCTGCGAGGTGCCGGCAACCCGCAGAAACTCGGCAATGCCGTCCAGACGCGGCGCTCCAGTTGGCAAGCCGCAGACTCCCAGATCGTAGAGTCGCGGGGAACCGGTGGTGAGACTTCGCAGCTGCTCGGCGTAGGAGAGCAGCACCATGTCGGTCTGGCACCGTCCGCCCTGTTTGTCGGGTTGGCGCAGCCGCGGACGCGCGAGGCACGCGGTGTAGATCCGGTCTCCGCTGAGACGGCGTGCGGTCTGATGCTGCCGCTGCAGCATAGGTGCGCCGCGCGCGTGGGTCTTGCCGTCGGCATAGGCAAAATCCAGACCGGCAAACGCCACCGGTCCTCCGTATATGCACGTTGCCAGCTTGACGGCGGCAACTCCCACGCTGCCCAAGGGCGGAATCTGCAACGGCATCAGCCCGTGCGCCTGCAGTTTGTCTATCAGACGACTGTCGAGCGGGTGCGAGGCAAAAAACAGCGTGTGGTGGGGCGTGAACAGCCGCACCACCGCAGGGTAGGAGAAAAGATCCGCCAGCAGCAACGGTGCACGACAGTCGACGCCCAGGAAATCTCCCAGGTTGGCGTGTTGCGGTTCAAGCGCTACGACCGCGTCAACAGTGATCCCGTGCGCGACCAGCACCGGTAAGGCCGTATCAACCGCCATCACAAAGAGCTGATCACGCTGCCGGCGCAGTTCGGCCAGTAACGGTTCCAGCGACGGCCCGGCTCCCAGAACCAGAACCGGTCTTTCCACCGCTACGCCGGTGATCGGGCGTGACACGGGCAGCAGCGGCAGATTGGCAATCAGGTTGCGGAACCAGAGCCGCGCCATATGAATGGTAGTGATACGGTTCTGCCAGGCACGCCGAATCTCATCCTGCAGCCAGTGCAGCAGCTGCGTGTACTCGCGTGAATGCAGTTGTGAGCCGGCGCTCAGGTTGACCGAAATGACCCGTTCACAGCGGCTGCGAAGCTCGAGCGGAAAGCAGCGTTCCAGCTCCTGCACGCGTTCGGCGGCGCAGAAGGTGACACGGGAGTCGTCCAGAAGCGCTGCGGGAAGGCGCTGTCGGGCAAGCGCGGCCAGCGGTGCCTCCAGTTCGACGAGCAACACCCGGCATCCGGGACCGCACTTGTGAAGCAGGTCGGTCAGGCCGTGCCCCAGCAGCGGCGATGGAACCAGGACCAGGCTGTGGTCCGGGATGGTCAAAGCCGCCACGCGGCGTCGGCAGGCGGTGATCGGCGTAGCGGGGCTGTACAGGTTGCGGCCCCGATATACGACTGTCGGCCCGTCAGTGGTCGGCACCACCGACGGAGAATCAGTCGTCATCAGCTGCCGAGTATGTAGCGCGCAAAGGCCTGATTGAAGTTGTCGGTCAGTTTGTCGCGGTCAATAAAACTACGCTCCAGTTCTTCACCCTGCATCTGCTGTACCATAAAGGGATAGTATGAGCGCAGGAAGTCGAGGTCTTCGTCTCGCGGAACGCGCTCTTCGATCGGCGTTACAACGACGGTTCCGTTCTGCAGCACGATCGGCGACGAAGTCTGCCCGATCTGCAGGCCAAAGAGCTCGCGGAAGAAGTCTTCACGGTTCGCGCCGCCACGTAACAGGTTGTCATCTTCCCCGCGCACCGGCGAGAACATCGGTACGTTGCCGTAGTTGATCGGGAACCAGCCGGAGCGGCGCACGGCGAGATCGAGCCGTTCTGCAGCTTCCGTGAACCCGTCCGTTTTCGCGAGCTCCACGAAACGTTCAGCCTGCTCAATCAGATAATCTTCGATGATGCCGCGCTCAAAGGCGCTCATGTAGCGCCGAACCATGGTCAGGGTTTCCGGATCCTCAATGTCCGTCTGACGAACCGGCTCATTGAGGCGGTAGATCATCCACGTATCGCGGGCCTCCAGCACCGGACTGATGTGTCCGACCTCAAGCTCGTACACGTCGTCGAGCACCTGCGGCTCGAGGAAGTCCGGCTCCAGCTCGTAGTAGCGCATCCAGCCCATCTCTCCGCCCTGATCGGCAAACGTATCGGTGGAATGGGCCTGGGCAAGATCTTCGAAACCGGCAGTGCGGTCGATGATCTGCTCACGGATACGCTCGGCTTCACTCCGGCTCGAGCGCACGGTGATGCGGGAGAGGTTGGCTTCCTGAAAGCGGAAAGCGAACTCTTCAGCGTAGGCGAGTACCGGCTGATCGGGCAACTCTTCGAACGAGAACGCCGCGTAATCGAAACGTCGCTCGGGGCCCGACATCGAGGCCACAAACGTCGTCTCCGCAGCCGGTGTGCGGATTCCCTGTAGTTTGTCCTCGATGAACTGCTGCTGGATAAGCACTTCACGCAGGTACTCGCGAAGACTCTGTCGTTCCTGTTGGGGCATCTGACGATAGCGACGGGAACTGAAACGGCCGTCTTCCTGAAAGACGGGATGCTGGGCCAGCGTTCTGTCGAGCAGTTCCTGCGAAGGTTCCATTCCACTCTGTTCAGCCTCGAGCATCACGGCCGTGTGAAAGACGGTATCGTTGAACGCCTGACGCCAGAGTTGGCGCAGCTGGAACTGGAACTGCTGTTCACTGGTGTTGGAGGTGTCTATCTGCTCGGCCAGCTGCTGATAGCGGCGCGCGAAGTAGTTTCCCGGGGCGTAGATAATGTCGCGGTTTCCGTAGCGGCCGAAGACCAGCTGCGTGCCGCCGACAAACCCGGTTGCCACCGGCGCGCCCACAAAAGTGACTACGATGATCACCAGAATAACGACGCTGAAGACGTAGAGCAGCGGGCTTCTGCCGGCAAAGGTCCGGCGCTTGATCTTCTCGTCAGCTTTGCTGTCCTGACTCTTTCGTTTTTCTTTTGACGCCATTTCAGTCAGTATCCTTTCAGCCTGTTCACAGATGTGCGGGGGCGTGTTTCATGATCCGCAGGTGCCTGTAAGCTATCACGCGGTAGACGCAATGTCAATTCGACCGCTTGACACAAATCACAATCTCGGCTACATTCGGAGCCATCACGGGGGCGTGGCGAAGTTGGTTTATCGCGCCGGCCTGTCAAGCCGGAGGTCGCGGGTTCAATCCCCGTCGCTCCCGTATATCCCGCTTTGGCGGGTATTTTTTTCGGGCTGTAGCGCAGGGGCTAGCGCGCGCGGTTCGGGACCGTGAGGTCGGCGGTTCAAATCCGCCCAGCCCGAGAAAAGAGCGGTGTTCGGCCTTGTGCCGGGCGCCGCTTTTTTTGGCGTTGGGGCGGATTTGAAACGAGGGCCCGGCGCGAATACGTGGAGCGCAAAACGGCAGGATGCCGTTTTAGGGGCCGAGGCGGGTCGCAGGGAGGCCACAGGAGGTGGCCGACCGGAGACCAAATCCGCCCAGCCCAACCTGAGATCTGAACTTACGCCTGCCCGCCGGCAAGGAAAGGAGTCATGTTTTTGGCTTCTCATTCCGAAGATTAGAGTGAGTTGGCGGGCACAATGAAAACACCAGTCCTCTTCCTTGCACTTCTTCTTGCCGCGCAACTGTCGATGGCCGACGACGTGATTCACGTTGTGGAGCGCGGAGACACGATCTTTTCGATTGCCCGCCGCTACAGTGTCACGGTCGAAGCGCTGCAGGACACCAACGGAATCAGTGATCCGTCGCGCATCAACGTGGGGCTGCGACTGGTTATTCCGGGCTCAGCTGTACGAACGCACCGCGTGGTACGCGGTGAGACCTACTACGGAATAGCCAGGCAGTATGGTGTCAGCGTTGCTGAATTGCTGGCGGCTAACAACCGCAGCGAATCAACAACGTTGCGAGTGGGCGACGCACTTGTAATACCGGGGAGCGCCGCAGTTCACGGCAGCGGGGCGGCCTCTGCGGCTACAGGCCGCGTCGTTGTACCCACAACCGACGTTGCTCCGACCGTAACTCTGAACGGCGGCTCAGAGATGTGGCCCCATCCCGGGCGACGCAGTGCGCTGGAAGGGAAGTTTCCCGGAATCCGGATCGAGGGTGATCGCGGAGATACGGTTGTCGCGGTCGCAGCCGGTCAGGTCATATACTCGGGACCGCACAGCAGCTTCGGACGTGTGGTTCTGGTGCAGAGCCCGGCGGGCTTCATCTACGTCTACGGTGGAAACGAAGAACTTCTGGTTGACACCGGTGATCGCGTACAGATGGGCACCGGTATCGGAACAGTGGGTCAGACCAGTGACGGGAGCGCAAATGTGTATTTCACCGTATGGCGCAATAATCGATTCGTCGATCCCGGCCGGGCACCACGAGGATAGGTCATGACGTTGTGCAGCGGGTCCGGGGAACTGAGGCAGCGATGAAAGAGCAGCAAGCCAGGCAGAGTTCGATACGCCAAACCGAACGCCGCTCGACGTCACGCAAGCGTAATGCGGTCAAAGAGACCGATCCACTGGCTTTCTATTTGCAGCAGATTTCAAAGTACACGCTGCTCAGCATTGACGAGGAGCGGCGGATCGGCGAGCAGATGCAGAGCCTGCGCCGCAAGATCAAGCGCGAGAAGTCGCCGGCGCGCATGTTGGAGATCGAGGAACAGCTGCGCCGGGCAAAAAACCGCATGATCAACGCCAATCTGCGGCTGGTCGTTTCAATAGCCAAGAAGTACCAGAATCGCGGCCTGAGCCTGCTCGACTTGATAGACGAGGGAAACATCGGGCTGATCGAGGCAGTCGATCGATTTGACTATCGCAAGGGATGCCGGTTCTCTACCTACGGCACCTGGTGGATTCGACAGGCCATCATCAAGTCCCTGGCCGACAAGGGGCGCGTTATTCGCATACCGGTGCACATGCTCAACACCATCAAGAAGTGCTACTACGTCGCAAAACAGCTGACGCAGGAGCTCGGACGCGACCCGGGCAATCACGAGGTTTCGGAGTTTCTGGATATTTCTGCGGCCAGAGTAAGCGAAATCATGGCACTTTCGCAGGAAACGACCTCACTTGATATTACCGTCGATGAAGACAACTACACACGGCTGTCGGACCTGATCGAAGATGAACAGCAGCAGCAGCCGTTCGACCGCGTCTTTCACATGTCGCTGCAGGACACTCTGGAGGCCGTGTTGAGACAACTCAGTACGCGAGAAAGACGCATCATAGAACTGCGATTCGGGCTGGCCGGTGAGGGGCCGCTGACCCTCGAAGAGACCGGAAAATACCTTGGAATAACGCGCGAGCGGGTACGCCAGATTCAGGAGAAGGCTATCCGCAAGCTGCGCGAGGTTTCGGCTATCCGCGAATTCCACGAACAGTAACGGAAACACCACAGATTCCCGACCCGTCTGCTACGGAACTTCCGGTTGCTCACGAAGCGTGCCAGGCTGTATATTGAGTTAAAACGCCAAGAGGATGGAGCAGTATCACCGGATCCACCCACGAGGAACGGCACAATCCTGATGGGCGTGCGTCGCTCGACTCGCTGCTCGAGAACGCGCGCAGTACCATGACTTCCGCACCTCAGGCTGCGCTGTCTATCGCGCAGCGGGTTCACCGAACCGCCGTCTCGTCGCGTGACGACAGCAAGGCGTCGCAGGCGCTGCTGATTGCCGGATGGGCGCAGGTCAAGCTGAGCAGCTACGAGGACGCGCTGGCCAGTTTTGAGCGCGCACTGGTGCAGTCCGGTGCAGTCGGTGATGATGACGGACGGCTGCACGCTCTGACCGGTATCGGCGTCGTATACCATCGAGTGAGCCAGTTCGATATCGCACTGGACTGTTTTGATGAGGTGCTTTCAGAGGCGCAGAGCAGCGGCTTTCGTGCTCATGAAACCGGCGCCCTGCACCACATCGGAGAAGTGTGCGAGGCCATGCAGCGCCATGAACAGGCGCTGGAGTTCTATCTGCGTGCCCGCGAGGTCGCCGGGCAGGACAACGCCGTTGATACGCTGACTGCGCTGGACGTTGCTATTGGCGACGTCTACCGCAAGCTGCATCGCAGTGAGCCCGCGCTGGAGCATCTGAACCGTGCTCTGAAGGCAGCTACGGCTCAGTCCGACGGGATTGCGCGCGCCGAGTGTCTGACCTCGCTGGGCAGACTGTACCAGGACCTCGGAGACCTCCCGGCTGCCGAAAGGTGTCATCGCGAGAGTATCGCACTGTACGAGGCCGCCGGTAACCGCTTTGGGCTCATGGAAGCGCAGCATCACCTTGGATGGCTGTTGCAGCAGGTCGGCAAAGACGGTCAAGCGCTCGAGGTTTACCGTGCAGCCATCGAAAACGGTGAAAAGATCGATGCCGGAGCGCACGCGCACAAGAGCTACCTGCGCGCATCACAGCTGTTTGAGAAAAGCGGTCAGGAACGTCTTGCGCTGGATTACTACCGCCGCTCGGTGGAACTGCGCGCGCAGCTGAGTAACGACTTGCTGCGACAGAGAGTCGGCGGTATCATGGCGGGGTTTGACCGTGAGCGCCAGGAAGCTGACCCCGATAGGGTTCGTGTGCGAGTGGGCGAACTGCGTCAGAAGACCGAAGCGCTGGCCGAAGCCAATCGCAGGCTCACAGTCATCGGCAACATCGGGCGCGATATTACCGGGGCGCTGGATCTTGGGACGCTGATGCTTGCGGTGCACTCGGCCATCAACTCGCTGTTGCCGGGCGACACGCTCGGGCTCGGTGTATACGACGAAGCGTCGCGCCAGGTTGAATACCGGTTCTTCATCGAAGCCGGCCAGGCGCTTGATCCGATAACCGTCGATATCGACGATCCAGGCAGTATCGGGGCGTGGTGCGTGCTGCAGAGGAAAGAGGCTGTCATCGGGGACATGGACAAGGATTACGAGCGCTACGTTCCGGAACGCCCGTTGAGTGTCGGTTCGCGCAGCAAGTCGGCGGTCTACTTTCCACTGATCGTGAGGGATCGGGCCATCGGCGTCTTGACGGTGCAGAGTCGGCGCGCGCACGCCTATCGTGAGCGCGAGATCGAGACGCTGAGAGTGCTCTCTTCCTATATCGCGGTGGCCCTGGAGAACTCGTTGGTCCACGAGCGACTGATACAGCTGAACGGCGAACTGACCAGAGAAAAGGCCGAGCTGGAACGAGCCAACCAGCTCATCCGGCATATGGCCAACCACGATAATCTGACCGGGCTGCCGAACCGGCGCCTGCTGTACGATGTTATCGAGAAATACGTTCCGCTGGCACGCCGCCAGAAGAGCACCTTCGTCATCCTGTACATCGATCTCGATGGCTTCAAGCCGGTGAATGACCATTACGGACACGCCGCCGGTGATACGGTCCTGCGTACGGTCGCGGCGCGTCTCGAAGCTTCGGTGCGCAGCTCCGACGTTGTGGCCCGCATCGGCGGTGATGAGTTTGTGCTGGTCTTCCGCGACGTCACCGATCTCGATGCGGTCAACGCCACGATCGAGAAACTGATCGGCCGTATCCAGGAACCAATCAGCCTGGAAGGCGAATCGATTACCATACGGCCAAGTGGCGGTGCCGCGGTCTTCCCGCGCGACGGCGATGACTTCGAACAGTTGCTGTTGCTCGCCGACGAGGCGATGTATCGGGTGAAGGCGGCCGCGGATACGCGGCGCTGGGCTTTCTATCGTGACTGATTGCCGCCGGCAGAAGGTTCGATCGCGTAGTCGAGCATCGTATCACCGTCAAACGTGAATCGACCGCGGAAATGGTGCCCCTGCAGCGCCTGCGGCAGCCACAGGCGGTCATCGGCCCACATCCGGTCGTATGGTATCTCGCTGAACGGACACCAGAACGGCCGCGCTTCATCGGTTTCGGTGAGTTCGCCTGACCAGCGCTCGGCGAAGAACACCCGGACGTGCATGCCGTAACCGCTGGAGAACAGGAAGCTGAGTTCTCCCCGTGCGCGGGGTTCGATGGGAGTGAGGCCGACCTCTTCTCGCGTCTCGCGGATTGCCGCAGCGCGCGCACTCTCGCCGGGCTCGATGCGGCCACCGGGGCCGTTAATCTTACCCTTCCCGAGCCCGCGCTTCTTGTGGATCAACAGCAGGCGGCAATCACTTCTCAGGAAACAGAGCACCGCGTGGTCGTCAGGGCGCCAGTTGTTCCAGTCGACGTCGTTGATCAGTAGTGGGACCTGCATTGCACAACACGATAGGCAAATGGTAGTCTGCTGTCAATTCGAGCACCGGCGGTGGTGGAAGCCTGGTGCCGGTTTTCCGTTGGGTTCGGCGCTGAGGCGCGTCTTGCGGGAAACTCTCATCGGGACTGCGGACTGCAGCAAGGGCAGCGTGCAGGATGGTGCGGAAAGTGCAGAGCCGGTTCGACGACAATCAGGTAATTCCGGCCGGCGGGTACTACCCGACACGCTTGTGCTGCTGAAGCGTCGCCATGCAGCAGCCGGATGCGCAAGCCATCATCCTGGAGCTGTGGCGTAAGCGCCAGGCTCTTCGTGAGCGCGGGCAGACTCCGCGGCGCGTCGTACTCTCAATGCACAACTATCGGTTACTGCAGCAGTACCACGCCACGCTCGGCGAGCTGCCGGATCCCGATATCGACTACATCACACGCTATACGGTGTTTGATTTGCCGGTCTACATAGACGACACCGTGGACTGCACCGTGGAGTAGAGAGCCTGCGGCAGAATGGCCAGCGGTGTACGGCGCAGCGAATCGATGGCGGCGCCGAGGTCGATTGCCGGGTGAGTGAGGGTCGCGATTGTCCCGGGCAGTGATGTGGAGGATCGGCTGCTGATCAAGCGGTCGACGAGGCCCGGCTTGTACTGTGGGTAGAAGCGTACCGCCGGTCGTGACAGAGAGGCCAGCGCGGCGGCCCGGTCCATTGCCTGCGGCAGCCCGCCGATCTCATCGACCAGCCGCTGCCGCAGCGCCTCGGCGCCGTCCCAGATACGCCCCTGGGCAATCTGGTGCACGTGATCAACGCTGAGTTTGCGCGCGGCTGCCACTATCTCCAGGAATCGCCGGTAGGTGTACTCTATCTCGCGCTCGACCAGCTGTTTCTCGTCGATGCTCATTGCGCGCAGTGGCGAGCCGAGGTCACGATACGGTCCGGTCTTGAGTGTCTGGTGGGTGATCCCCAGCCGCTTGAACAGTTTGGGGGCCGTCATGATCAGGCCGATTACCCCGATCGAGCCGGTCAGCGTGGTTCGTTCGGCGAGAATCAGCGGTGCCGAGGTTGCAATCCAGTAGCCGCCGGAGGCCGCCACGGTGGACATCGAGACCACAAGCGGTTTTCTATCGGCAAGCCGGAGCAGTTCATGACGGATCAGCTCGCTGGCCGCCGCTGAACCGCCGGGAGAGTTTATGCGCACGACGACTGCGGCGCAGCGCTTGTTCTCGCGCAGCTGCGTAATCTGTCTTACGATCGATCGCGACCCTATGGCGCTCCCCATCAGGGGATCGCGGCGTGACTTGCCTTCGACTATCGCGCCGTCCAGAGCAAGGACCGCCACCTGCTTTCCACGACCGTAGCCGGAGCTGCGTACGCGCATCCGCACCGGCTTGTTCTTTGTGGTCTTGAAGCGCTCGGTTAACTCGTTGATTGTCGTGATTTCGCTGATCCAGCCTTCCGTTATGGCTTCGCGGTCATGGAGTACCCGGCCGTCGATCAACTCCCTGATCTGCGCGATCGACCTGCAGAGGCTGTCGGAGACCGTGTTGTTGAACTCGCGCTGCTGCACGTCAAAGTACTCCTGATACTGCCGTCTGGCGGCGGGCTCCAGCGTATCGGATCGCAGCGGATCGGCGGCAGACTTGTAGGCACCGCGTCTGAAGACCTCGGCGTGGATTCCCTGACGATCAAGGACGCGGCGAAAAAACAGGAACGTGCGCCCGAATCCTGACAGCGACACGGTTCCCAGCGGTGCAATGTAGCGGTAATTGCAGGCCGAGGCGATGTAGAGCGTGGCCTCGCTGTAGCGTGGAGCGTGAAAGTGGATCTCTATTCCGCTGTCGCGCAGCGCAGCCAGGTCGCGGCGGATTGCCTCAGCGGCTGCAGAGTATACCGGCAGAAAGTCCTCGCGACACTCAATTACCAGCGTCCGCACGCGCTTGCGGCGTCTGACGGCGTGAAGCTGCGCCAAAAAGCCGCTGTAGTGGAACGCGTGCCGCTCGGCCAGACGAGTGGCAATCGAGCGTTCCCCGGCTTCGATTTCGCGATAGGTTCCGCTCAGTACCAGTGTGACGTAAGCCATACGGTGCTCCGCCTTCAACGCAACCGCGGGACGCGATCGGTGTCGATGCGCGGCACCGGAACTTCTTCAATGGCGCGCTGTAGCTGGCGTTGCGCTTCCTCGCGCGCGCGTTGTTCCGTTTGGCGCTGCAGTTCCGCCACCCTGGCATCGAGCGCGGTACGCTGTTGCTCCACGGTGCGGCGGTAACCACGTGCCCGCGCTATTTCGGCCGCGGCGTCGGCCTGCAGCGCCACAACCCGGCCGTGTAGCGGTTCCAGTTCCCGGCGGGCGGTGTTGACCAGTGCCGCAACCTCATCGCGCAGGCGGGCTTCAAACGCGGCGCGCTGCTGATCGACGTACTGCCGGACTCCGGCGGCAATGTGCCGGTCAAGCGTCGTACTGCCGCGCAGCGAGGTTATGCGATCGTCGCGCGCCACGTATTCGAAGCGCGCGCCGATTTCATCGGCGCCCGCAGCCGCTTCAGAGATAATCTGGTCGATCAGCGCGACTCCGGTTTCCAGGACCAGCGTCGGATCGGCAATCAAAACCTCGGCGTCTCCGCGCAGCACCCAGTCGCGATCGAGCACAAACGACGTGGAGAGGGTCGATACGCCGGAAAGCTCACGCAGCGAAACAGCGCCGAGTGCGGCGCTGAGTTCTACCGGAAGGTTCCGTCCATCATAGTCCAACAGCAGCAGCTCCCCGCGCTCGTGGTGCAACGACAGGCTGCCGGTAACGCGTTGATCGCGTCCATCCCGCACGGTTCGAAGATCGAGCGTGGTCGGCCGGCCGATCAGCCGCGGCGCGCTCGACACTTCCCGCAGCGAACCGGATTGAAAGCTGCCGGTGTCCTCGCTGCCGAAGGAAACCTCAGCCAGACCGAGGTAGAAACGGGGCCAGCTGACCGAAGGGTAGATCACGTCAATGCCACCGGGCCGAAAGGGCGCACGCGGCTCGCGGGGATCCCCGCCGTCGACAAGCGCGGCGATCCCGCGTGCTCGGTCGCGGTAGTGCAGCAGATCAGCGAAGCGGTGCTGTATCAACCCGGCAATGATGTCCATCAGGAAACCGGCCGGGTCGGCGGTGACCTCCGTTATGCGGTCACTCAGGTATCCTGTGTCGGCGTCGGCTGCTGCACTGAACTGGTCCCGGAGCTGTGTTGCCGCGGCTGCCTGGTCGCGAACGGCATCCAGCTCGGATTCAACGGCCGCCAGGCTACGTTGCATGTCCGCGGAGAGTGAGTCGATCTCGCGATAGGTGGACAGCGCGCTCTCGAGGCTGTCTATCTGCTGAGGCCGTATTGCGGCGGCGCGCTCGACACGTCGGGTCAGTTGATCCAGTTCGGCCGCGCCGGCCTGAATGCGCTGCGGCAGGTCGCGAGCGGTTTGATCGAGTTGGTCGCGCGTGTCCTCGATCAGCGCGGGGAGCGTCAGCTGCTCGTAGTGTTGCAGCACGAAATCCCGGGCGTCTTCGGGCTGCAGCGTGGGGATCGATATCGGCTGCAGACCGGGTGCGGCGGCCTGGTCTTCAGTCCGACGGACCGGCGCCGCGCCTGTCAGCCGGCCAGAGTCGATGCGCTCGGTATTCCAGCGGATGTTCTGTACGCTGAGTGTGCGAGCAACAAAGTTGCCCTTCAGCAGTTCAATCAGATCAATATCGACGGTTGTCGGTCCGACTTCAAACAGGTTGCGGAAGGGTCGGTCACGGTCGGCAACCGCCACGTTGGCAAATGAAAGCGTACCGTCGAGGAGACGCAGATCGAGTTCACGGATCTCCGCCTGGGCCTCGAATACCGTCATCAGCGCATTCTGGCCGGCGCGGGTGAGAAGCGCGTTCTTGAACAGCAGGTTAAAGACCACAATCAGGCCGACAATCAGAGCCAGGGCCAGGATACGCCCGGTTTTCAGGGAACCGCGGTTCTTTCTGATCTGGCGGGCAAGCTTGACCGCACGCGTGTAGTCCGATTCGCCCAGATCCTGCCGCAGGCGCAAACTGCCCGCAGCGTCGGCCACAAATGCGTTTTCCAGGAAGCTGCGGTCCTGTGCAAGGTAGACGCGGCCGACGACGTGCTTTCTGAAGCTCTTCTCATCGTAGGATCTGCTCAGAAGTTTAGGGGTCTTCTTTGTACGTTCCATAGTTCATCTCACCGCCTGATAGACGCTGATCCAGTGCCGGGTGGCACCGGCCAGTCGTGACACCAGCGGAATCCTGGTGATCATCTGAACCGGTTTGCTGGCCGCCAGGGCGGGAATCAGATGCAGCCGCACGCGCATCACACCGGCCCTCGAAGCAAAGAAGACCGGCAGCCATAGCGCAAGACCAGCTACCAGCCCGCCCATCACCACGGTATTGTTGAAACGCGTAAAGGGCAGCAACGGGACGTTGTAGAGCGCGGTGAACGCACCGGTCAACCCCTCGCTGGTCAGTACTGCGTGGCCGATACGGTGCAGCCACGGGTCCGCGGCAGCCGAGAACGGTGCCAGGACTGCGACGAATACCAGCGCCACCGCCTGGTTGATGCGTACGAAGAAGATCAGAATGAACAGTGCAAACCAGAGCAGATTTGCTCCCGGCACCAGAGTGAGCACTACGGCGGTCGAGACCGCTGCGGCCACTTCACCCGGCTTGCGGTTGCTGTAGAGACCGGCGATGATCCTGGCTATCCATCCGACTATCATGGTTCTCTTCTCCCCCTGCGGCCTATGCCAATACTACCGCGCACAACGCGTAAAGTCTGCGATCTCTCGCAACGCACCTTCATAATCGCTGGTTCGGTTGAGCCGATCGCGCAACTGCTGCGCGCCGTCAAACCCGACCAGGTAGATCTTGTAGAAGCGTTTGAGTACTTCGTAATTGCGATACCCGTTCCAGGTGCGGCGGTGCAGCTTGATATGCCGCTTCATAAGCTCGATCTTCTGTAACGGCGACTGATCGGCGAACCTGCGCGGATAGCCGTTGAGGCGCGAAAACAGGAACGGATCATTGAAGATCGCGCGGCCGATCATGACGCCGTCGACGCCCAGCGTGCGGTGTGCGCGGTATGCCGCTGCGATGCCGTCAATATCTCCATTGGCCAGTACCAGCGTACGCGGTGCGTGAGCATCGCGCAGCGTCACCGCCCGCGCAATCGCGGCGTAGTCCACGGCTCCCTCGGACTCCTGGAACGCAGTTCGTCCGTGTACGGTCAGCAGGTCGATATCCTGCTGAAGCAGGAAACCGATCCATTCGTCGATGATCGGGCGATCGAAGCCGATCCTTGTCTTGACCGATACCGGAAGGCCAGCTGCGCTGCAGGTTCGCGTACCCTCGCGTGTCGCGGCAATGATCTCTGCGGCCAGTGTGGGGTTAATGATCAAGCCGGAGCAGCTGCCCTTGTTGCGAATCTTGCGCACCGGACAGCCCATGTTGATATCGATTCCATCGTATCCGAGTTCGGCGACAATGGTGGCGGCGCGAGCGTAGAGCTCAGGGTCGGTGCCCCATATCTGCACCACCAGTGGCCGTTCGCCCGGCGCAGCGCGCATACGGCCCGGCAGACCGCGGCGCGGATAGGCGGCAACCTGCTCCACCCGCGTAAACTCGGTGAAGAACACGTGCGGCGCACCGCATTCGATCACAATGCGGCGGAAGACCGTGTCGGTAACGTTTTCCATTGGCGCCAGGGCGACTATTGGCCTGGACAGTTGCTGCCAGAATCCGGACACGGGTCTATTGTACCGCTTTTGCGCTTTGGCAGGAAGCCTTTCCGCCGCAATACAATACCCCCCTATAGTACTTGACGAGGCGTCGTGGAAAGACTACTATCTGTAGCTGACAAGGATCAGAGGATCCAGCAGGAGGACGATAGTATGGCACTGTTTGGCAGCAAGAAGAATCAGATCGATCTGACTGTACCGGAGATGAGCTGCGGTCACTGCGAAGCCAGGATTACCAGTCTGCTCGGCGCTCTGCCTGAGGTGCGCGAGGTCAGGGCCGATTCAAAGACCAGGATCGCAACGTTGACACTCAAGGGCGATGTGCGCCCCTCGGCCGAGGCGATTGCGGCTGCGCTGGCTGACTCCGGCTATTCCGCCGAGCTGAAAGCGTGATCGATCTCCGGGGTGTGCGTCCATGATGGATGAACGGCGCAAACAGCAGACGTTGGCGCGCCTGAAGCGTATAGAGGGGCAGGTGCGCGGTATCCAGAAGATGGTAGCGGAAGACCGCTACTGCATGGACGTTATAGCGCAGACACGCGCGGTTGTGGCGGCCCTGCGCGCGGCTGAGGACGTCGTTATGGAAACGCACATGAATACCTGCGTCGCCGACGCCTTTCGCAGCCACGACCCGGCGCAGCAGCGCGAGAAGATCGACGAAGTAATGACCGTGCTGGCGCAGTTTCGCAAGCACGGGTAACCGCTGCTCAACAGGAACAGCCGCCGCGCGGTCCGGCTGCCGCGCCGAAATCAAATCCCAGCAGCGAAGATATTTCGTGGTTGCAGTCGTGTACCAGAGCGGAGACTTCCTCGCGGGCCGCGATAAAGCGCTGCGCGGCGGGGTGCTCGTTGACGCGCGCCTGCAGTTCACGCAGGCTGTTGATGTCGTCCTGAGTCAGCGTGCCTTCAGTTTGACGCGTCTGAAACTCCCTGACGCGGGCGTTGTAATCTTCACTCAGTCGCGCAAAAGCGGGATCACTTTCCAGGGTGGCTTCCGCGGCCCGGAATTCAATTACGGCCGGGTCGTCGCGCAGTGTGGCGGTAAACTCGGTAATACTCTGTTTGAGCTTATCTGTGGCAGCCGCTGCCGCTGCGTCTGCGGATGAAGCCGCGCCGTTGTTCGTGCTCATGACGTCTCCTGTTCTGCGCCCGGTTGAATCCATTCAGGTTGCACCACGGTCAACCGCAGCTGCACGCCGGACGAGCCAGTGCGGCAAAATCAAACCCCAGTGGCTCGCGCAGTTGAGCATTGATGATCTGCAGCTGGTCGATCATGGCCTTCTGCGACGCAAACAAGCGCTGCAGGGCCGCATTCTGCTCCACCTCGGCTTCAAGCTGCTGGAGCCGCTGCCGCTCGGTGGAGGCGTCGTTATTCCAGTCCGCGCTCATCTGCAGCGCACGGCGCGCATCCTGCAGTTGCTGAAGAAGGTGCAGCGCCGCCTCGTCGGCGCGCACCGCGTCCACAGCCGCACCGTATTCGCCGATCGCCGGCGTACCGGCTATGGCCTCGGCAAAGCGTCGCGCGGCGTTCTTGACCTGGGTGCGATCTATGACTGCGGTATGACTGCTCATGATGTGACTCCCTTCAGAGCAAAGACTACCAGATTGGAGCGCCGGTGGGAACCGCGTCACCGCGGACGGACCCGGCTCGAACCGGGTGCGCTGTAGCGGTAGGCCGAACCAGCGGGCCGGCTAGGCCTGGTAGGTTTTGAGCACTTCGGTGATTTCCTGTGCCGTGAGGACTTTGCCGAACTTCTGCACCGTGCCGTCAATTGCCAGACCGGGGGTGCGCAACGCGCCCATTTCGACAATGCGGTCCGTATCGGTTATCTTTTCAAAGCTGGCTTCGATTCCAAGCTGCTGTGCCGCCTCGCGCGCGTTCTTCTCCAGGTTACGGCAATTTGGGCAGCCGGGACCGAGAATCTGAATTGTCATGCGGGAACCTCCTGATCAGTGTTTATTTGGCAACATAACCAACATTTGTGCGCCTGTCAAGCATGCGGCTTGACAGGTGTGTGCAAATTTGTCAATATAGCCAAACAGTATGATCGACGAAACCGACCGATTGCGAGCCGAAGCGCGCGCCGCGGTCCTCAAGGCGCTCGCGCACGCTACCCGGATCTACATCGTGGACGTGATCGAGCGTGAAGGACCATTGTGCGTCTGTGAGCTGACGCGCAGAATAGGGGCCGACACTTCCACCGTATCGAGGCATCTGGCGATCCTCAAGGGCATAGGCATCCTGCAGGACAGCAAACAGGGCACTACCGTGTACTACTCGCTGGCGTGCGGCTGCGTGGCCGATTTCCTCGGCGAGCTCGAGAAGGTGCTTTCGGCGCTGCATCAGCGTGAACTGCGCCGCTACCAGGCGGCGGTCACCGGGTAGTTGCGTCAGGCGCGCAGGCACAGCGTGCCGACCGCCGGCAGACGGCTGCAGCCAGGAACGCTGCGAATCCCTGTGCGGAGACTTCTTTGCTTGTCGTCTGATGCGGGCGCTGATAGAATAGGGGCAACGCGTTGGCGGCGTGGAAAAGCCCATGCACGATCTGCTCACTCTCGGTATTGATGTCGGCTCCACTTCGTTATCGGCGGTTGTACTCGGCCGTGGTGGTGAGGTGCATGCCCGCTTCTCAACCGCGCACGAGGGTGATATCCCCGCCGCGCTAAACAGACTCGACGCCCTACTGCAGCGGGAGATCGCGGTAGAGGTGTTCGGCTGCGCGGCCACCGGGCGCCTCGGGGAAGCGATTCGTCACGATCTGTACGTAGATTCGCGCCTGGCAACCATCCGCTCTGCCCGCCGGCGTTACCCTGAAGCTCGCGCCATACTGCTGGTTGGTGGAGAGCAGTTCTGCCTCATACGCTTCGACAGCGAGGGAGGCTACCACAGTGTGCGAACCAATACCTCCTGCGCGGCCGGTACCGGCGGCTTTCTTGATCAGCAGGCCGATCGGCTTTGCCTTGCGGACAGCGCCGAACTCAGCCGGTTGGCGGTGTCCAACCGCGATCCGGTACCGCTGGTTGCCACGCGCTGCGCGGTGTTCGCCAAGACGGACCTGATCCACGCCCAGCAGGAGGGGTATTCGGTTTCGGCCATCGGTGAGGGACTGTGCCGCGGTCTGGCCCGCAATATCGCCGACACTCTGTTCAAGGACGCAGATCTCGAGGGACCCGTACTGTTCACCGGCGGCGTCTCGTGCAATCAGGCCGTCTGCCGCGCAATACGGTCGGTAGTTCCGCTGGAGATCATTGTCGATGGTCTTGGACAGTATCAGGGAGCCATTGGAGCGGCGCTGTCACTGTTCGACGGAGTACGGCTGCGTACGGTTGTGACACGGCCCGCGGAGCTCTACGCCGGCAGCACGCCTGACCGCTCGACTTTCTCGGCACCCCTTCTGCTGCGGCACTCCGACTACCCGGACTTCGTAAGTTACCGCAGCTACGAATACGCTACGGAGACCGGGCACAACGACGTCCACGGGCAGGTGGTGGAAGTTGACCTCTACCGCGCCTGGCCCTCGGTTCAGGATGCCTACCTCGGAATCGACATCGGGTCAACCAGCACCAAGGCGGTGATCACCGCGCTGGACGGCCAGGTGCAGGGAGGCTTCTACACGCGCACCGCCGGACGGCCGTTGCGTGCGGTTCAGGGGTTATTCGAGGCAATCGATAACGCTGCCGGCAGTCAACGGTGCAGCCTGGCAATCCACGGCAGCGCCACCACCGGTTCGGGGCGCAAGTTCATCGGCAAGCTGATCAACGCCGATGAGGTGATGGACGAGATCAGCGCGCACGCGCGCGCGGCGTGTGAGCTCAACCCGGACGTTGACACCATAATCGAGATCGGCGGACAGGACGCCAAGTTCACCACGCTGCGCGACGGACGAGTCACCTTCTCGGTGATGAACAACGTCTGCGCCGCCGGGACCGGCAGTTTCCTCGAGGAACAGGCCCGGCGATTGGGGGTTGCGGTGCGCGATTACCAGCGCCGCACCGAGGGCGTTCGCGCTCCCTTGGTGAGCAACCGCTGCACGGTCTTCATGGAGCGCGATATCAACCACCTGCTGGCAACCGGTCACAGCGTCGATGAAGTCCTGGCCGCCGCGGTGCACGCCGTGCGTGAAAACTACCTGCACAAGGTCGCGGTGGAGCGAAGCATCGGTGACGTGGTCTTCTTCCAGGGAGCTACCGCCAGAAACCGTGCGCTGGTGGCGGCTTTCGAGCAGCGGCTGAACCGGCCGATCCTGGTCTCGCCGTGGTGTCACCTCACCGGTGCTCTGGGGGCTGCGCTTACGCTGGCGGACGCACATGTGCTCTCCGACGGCTTTGTCGGTCTTGAGCTCTACCGGCGTTCGATACCGCTGCGGCGCGAGGTTTGCACGCTATGCACCAATCACTGCAAACTGACCGTAGCTGATCTTGAAGAGCGCAGCGTGGCGTTCGGTTTTCTCTGCGGCCGTGACTACCAGAGCGACCGCTACGTGAACTGCAACCGCAGTGGTTTCGACCTGCTGCACCAGCGCCGCGCGCTGGACAGGAGGCTGCGAGCCGCGGAGACGGCCAGGGGGACGCGCTTTGACGCGGCGGCTGCCGGGAGGCCGCTTATCGGTCTGCCCGATGCGCTGTTCATGAGCGCTGATCTGGAGTACTGGCAACTGTTCTTTGAGCAGCTGGGGCTTCCGACGCGCACCAGCGGCGGGATGCGCGATGCAACGCAGCGAGGCAAGCCGCTGGCGGGCGCCGAGTTCTGCGCCCCGGTGAGCGCACTTTACGGTCACGCGGCGGCACTGCTGGAGAACGTCGACTACCTGTTTCTTCCGGTGTACCTGGAAGAGAAGCCGGGTTCCCAGGGCGAGCTGCGCAAGTACTGCTACTACTCTCAGTACGTGTCGGCGCTGGTAGCTCAGGGTGTCGATCAGCGGCGGGTATTGTCACCGCTGGTAGCATCGCGCTACTCCGGTTTCCATCTGATCGGCGAGCTGCTGCGTGCATTGGCGGTTCTGCCGGCGCCGAGGCCCGGCGTCCGGCGCATCGCGGCGGCGCTCGAGTGTGCCAACGAGTTTCGTCGCCGGCGTGAAGCCGGGTTGTGTCGGCTGTACCGCGACCACCGCTCCGACCGCGGAACCGTCGACGTCGTGCTGCTCGGCCGGCCCTATACGGTGCTGCAGCCCGCCATGAACAAGGGTATCCCCGATACCCTGGCGGCTATGGGAATTCGCGTGTTCTACCAGGACATGCTGCACTATGACGAACAGCAGCTGGAAGCCATCCAGCCCCTGTTGCGCGAGGTTAACTGGTTCTTTGCCGCCACAATTCTGAAAGCTGCTGAAGTGGCCGCGCGCACCCCCGGGCTCTACCCGGTCATGCTGACCTCGTTCAAATGCGGGCCGGATTCCTTCATCAGCGAGTACCTCAAGCGCATCATGGACGCCCACGACAAGCCGTATCTGATCCTCGAGCTTGACGATCATGACTCGCGCGTCGGCTACGAGACCCGTATCGAAGCGGCGCTGCGCTCGTTCCGTAACCACCTCGCATTGTGCGGCGGCCAATCGGGCCGCCCCGCGGCCGAGCGGGGCGGCGACGGCTACCGCGGAGTCAATCCGCGCTACCACCGGCAGCTGCCGCGTGATCGTACTCTTGTGCTGCCCAACTGGGACGGCCTGGCAATTCCGCTGATCGCGGCGATTCTCAACAGCCACGGCTACCCGGCCGCCGTCATGCAGGAGACCGACGAAACCATACGCCGCAGCCTGCGCTGGAACAGCGGTCAGTGTATTCCGATGAATGCTCTGGTCGAGGGTTTTGTGCGCACCGTGGAGCGGTTACAGTTGCAGCCGGAGCGCAGCGCACTGTGGGTGCCGACGGCCGAGTTTTCGTGCAATATCAGGCTGTTTCCGCACCATATCCAGGAAATCCTGTCACAGTATCAGCATATGCAGCAGGCGGTGGTCTACCTGGGCAACATGACCTTTATCGAGCTGTCGCCGCTGGTCACGGCCAACGCCTACCTGGCGTACATGTTTTCCGGTCTGCTCAGGCGTATTGCGTGCCGTATTCGTCCCTACGAGCACCACGCCGGCCAGACGGATCGGGCGGTAACCCGTGCACTGGCGATCCTGCAGCATGCTTTCAGTGACTCGAGTAACAGCAAGTCACACGCCGTTGCAGAGATTATCGATCTGTTCGAGACCATCTCGTACGATGAGCGGCAGCGGCGGCCCAAGGTTGCACTGTTCGGCGACGTCTACGTGCGTGACAACGACGTCATGAACCAGGACGTAATCGGCTACATCGAGCGCAACGGAGGCGAGGTTGTGACGATGCCGTTCCACGAGTTCACGCGTATGACCTGCGACGTCTATTTCCGTCGCTGGGGTCGCGAGGGTAAACTGGGTCGTCTGCTGACGCTGAAACCGATGATGGCTGCATTGACGACCATGGAGCGCTGGTATTACCGCCGCTTTGAACGGGTCGTCGGCGCACCGTTATGGCGTTACAACCGTGATCCGGCCGGGATCCTGGCGTCCTACGGCGTTCGTCTCGAGCACGAGGGCGAATCACAGGACAACTTGCTCAAGACGTGGTATATCAAGCAACAACATCCCGACCTGGCGCTGTTCATACAGCTCAACCCCGCGTTCTGCTGTGCCGGGTTGGTCACCGAGGCCATGAGCGCGCGCATACAGCAGGTAACCGGCGTACCGGTGCTTACCGTGACCTACGACGGAACCGGCGGATTCAAGAACGACGCAATTTTGCCGTATCTCACCTATCCTGCTACGCCCGGCCGTGTCGGCCGCAGTCCGCGGGGCGCGGCTGGCAACCGGTCGTACGAATCGCCGGTGGCGTGAGAACGCCGGCGGAACTGCCGCGGCGCAGCCGTAACGGCGGCGCGCCTGCAACTGCGACCGCAGTCAGGCCGGTGTCAGTCGACCTGGACGGTAAAACCGAGCCAGACCTGCACCGGCTGGTTGGAAAAGCCCGGCTTGGGGTAGAAGTCGAGTCCCGGCGAGATCTGCAGAAACAGCTCCAGGAAGTCGTTCAGCAGCAGGTACTGAACTCCAAACGGGAACCGAATACCGCCCTCGACCGACGCGCTGTCGTCGTCGGGCAACAGCAGCTTGGTGTACGCTCCGATCCCCAGCGAGATGTGGATGTCCTCGACAATTGGACGCGAGTTGACGAAGCGGTAGTCGAGACTGGCAAAGACGTACTCCTTGCCGGCGGTGAAATCGTAACCGGCCTTTACTTCCCACGGCACCGGGCGAAAAACCAGTACCGCATTCGGCAGTCCGAATCCAAGGCCGACGCGGGTTTGGCGGGCGTGCAGCGCTGTATCGGCCGTAATCAGCAGTATCAATCCTGCCAGAGCTGTGACTGCAATCTTCTTCACGATCCTTTCTCCCGGAGCAGGTTGCTCCTTGTTACTGCGTGATACTACTAGCGAATATCGGTGCGGCTCAGGTCGCGCTGAAGCTCGGTCTTCAAAGCTGGTCGACCCAGCGGACATAGCCGCTGATGTCGCACTTGCGCTCCAGCCCGGCGGCGCTCATTGTGCGCACCGTACCAAACACGGCGCGCTCGGGCCAGGGGCGATCGTGCAGGCCAAAGATCCAGCCTACGTTGGCGTAGGAGTTGGGATCGCGGCCATCCAGAAAATACTTGTTGTTGAGCGCCAGAATGATCTCGTATGCCTGCTCAGGATCGGTAGTCCAGGTAAGTATGCGTTTTCCCCAGTACATGCGCATGTAGTTGTGCATGAACCCGGTTTTGACCATCTCGGTCATGGCGGCATTCCAGTAGTCGTCATCGGTGGCGGCGGCCTCGAGGGTTTGGAGGTCGTAGATCGCGGGGCGCACGTCGCCGGCGTGAGAGGTCAGTGTCTGGCGCGTCCACTCGGGAAGCGCGCTGTAACGATCATAGTGCGGTTCATACTCCACGTAATTGTGGGCCAGTTCACGCCGTACGCAGAGTTCTTCAAGGAAGGCGCGCTTGTTCTCTCGCAGACCGTCATCGGGGCCGCGCTCACCGCCAATCGCATCCTCGAGCGTCAGCTGCCGCGGCGCCGAGGCGTCGGTCCGGGTAACCTGCAACACTTCGAGCGCCAGACGCAGCGGCGAGACATGGCCGAAGTGCAGATAGGGACTCATGGCCGAGACAGCCTGCTTCCGCGGCTCATTGCGGAATCCGGCATAGCTGAAGAACGTGCGATTCAGAAAGATGCGCAGGCGACGCTCTGCCTCCTGTTCGCCGCCGCGGAAGTATGGCGTGACTTCCGACGGCGTCCGGTCAATCCGCAGTCGGTCGAGCACAGTATCGATATGGCGCAGGTCTACGGGCTCGAGTCCGCGCGCGAGCTTCACCGCCGCAGGAGCTTGCTGCGGCTCGTGACGCGGCACGGGCCGGCAGTATTGCGCAAAGTGCTCCCGCAGCCGCGGACGGAGCGTTCGGGCAGCATATTCGCGCTTACGTGAGGCTATGTGCACCGGTACGATCAGGTTGGTGTCCACGCTCAGCAGCGAACACGAAATCCGCGCCGCTACCTGCTCGCGCCACGACTTCGGCACCTGCAGGTAGGCCCGCTCGGTGACCACCATGGCCGCGCGGTGCGCGAGTTCGACCACAAGCTCAACCGGGTCACCACTCAGACAGAGGAACTCGATACCGCGCGCCGAGAGTCCCGCGGCAACGTCCTGTAGTCCTTCAAGCATGAACCGGTAATGCCGCCTGTTAGCCTCGGGGTAGCCGTCGGTGAGGCAGAACAGTACCAACGGAGGCAGTCCGTGTTCGTTGGCGCGCTGTACAGCGTATTCAAGGGCGTGATTGTCTTCAACGCGCTGAGCACCCTGCATCCAGTAGAGCACGTAGCGGCCTGCACGGCGGCCCTTGTCCTTGAGGATCTCAACTCTATCCGCATGCAGCTCGGGCGTATGATTCACTGCCGCAACTCCCGCGGCTCCTGCCTCCCCAGAAGCGCCTCAACTTCCCGGCGCGGCAGAGGAACTACCGGCCGGCTGCTGTGCGCGGACCGCTGCAGGGCGTCGATCAGCTGTTGCACGTAGAGACCGTCAACAGCATTCGGACTGTGATCACGATGCTCGTGTACGGCGTACAGGAACTCTGCAATCGACCCAAGGTGGCTGCGCACCCAGCCCATGGCAAACTTGGGCCCCGGAAAAGACGCCGCCGGCGGCGCGAAACGCTGGCCGACGTCGATGCGAGTCCACCCGCGCTCGCCGCCGAACGGCACATCGGGGCGCGTGGCGTCGTAGAACTCGAGCCAGTGCGGCGTCATGCTGTTGATGCGCAGTGCGCCTTTGGTGCCGTGAATCTCCAGCCTGAGCTCATCCTCGGCGCCGGTGGCGATCTTGGTGGCTTCGATTGTACCGAGTGCCGGCGTATCGCCGCCAAATGAGGTGCTCACAAGCGCAACAAGATGGTCTTCAGCATCAATGCGAATCCGCCGCGACGGCTTGTCGGACGACGGTCGTGTAGCGAAGGCAATCGAGCTCTGTGCCGAGAGCTCACGGATCTCGCCGCCAAGCGCCGTCAGAAGGTCGACAACGTGAGACGCGAGGTCGGCAATCACCCCGCCACCGGCGCTGCGGCTCAGTTTCCATCTGGCGGGCGCCTGCGGGTCGGCGTTCCCGGAGTGCAGGTAAGCGAGGCGGTATGAAAGGATGCGGCCAAGCCGGCCGTCCCGCAGCAGATGCGCGGCCCTCTGCACCGTTGGGAAGAACCGCACCTGGAACGCCATGCCGAAACGGCCACGGTGCGCGACCAACAGCGGTATCAGCTCACCGGCCTCGTCCCAGCCGGCAACCAGCGGTTTGTCGCAATAGACGTGCTTGTTGTGCTTCAGCGCGGAGGCAAGCTGCTCCCGGTGGTGGTTGTTGGGCGAGCAGATGTGGATGATGTCGATATCCGGCGATTCGGTCAGCCGGCGGAAATCGGTGGTCGCCAGCCCGGCTCCGCAGATCTCGGCGGCGGCGCGCGCGCTGTGCTGATGCGCGGTAGCGACCGCGGTGATGCGCGTCTTGAACGGCAGCGGACTGTAGTAGAACGGCAGTACCGAGTAGGCCCACGCGTGCACCTTTCCTATAGCACCGAAACCAATGATACCGATGCGGTACGTCTGCATAGGGCAACAATAGGGCCAAAAGGGGGCTTGATCAAGCGTTGGTGCACCCTCTCTATATGCCATACGTGCCACGAAGCGTGGTGAAAGCCGCATCATTGCGCGCTGTGTGCCGGTTTACGTAGCAAGCGACAGGCAGTATGCTGAAGGCACCATGATCGATGCAGACGTCATAGTCGTCGGTGCCGGCCCGACCGGCCTTCTGCTGGCCAATCTGCTCGGCCAGCGCGGCACACGGTGCCTGGTGCTCGAGAAGCGGCGCGAGTCGACTCCGCAGTCGCGTGCTATCGGCATCACCCCGCCGTCGCTCGATATTCTGCGCGGCGTCGGCCTGGATGGTCCGTTTGTGGCTGCAGGGGTTGCGGTCGGAAACGCGGTGGTCCACGGCAGCCGCGCCGAGCTCGGTCGGCTGAGCTTCCAGGGGATACATACCGACTTTCCCTTTGTGCTGGCCTTGCCGCAACAGCGCACGGTAGAACTGCTTGAGGCGGGAGCGCTGCGCTACGCGTGCGTCGAGCTGCGTCACTCGGTCAACGTCGAGCAGATTCTGCAGGCCCGGCAAGGGGTTACCGCTGAATGCAGCGACGGTACACCGCTGAGCGCGCGCTACGCGGTGGCCGCCGACGGAGCTCGCAGTGCGATCGCGGCCGCTGCCGGCGTAGCACTGCGCCGCAGGGTGTACCGCGCGCGGTTCTTCATGGCTGACTTCGTGGACCGCAGTGCCCTGGGCAGCGACGCTCACCTCTGGTTCACCAGAAGCGGTGCGGTGGAATCGTTTCCGCTGCCCGCAGGCGCGCGACGCTGGATTGTTCAGCTGCCGCGCGGCATGGCGCTACCCGGACCCGGCGAAGACCATGACCTCGAGGCGCTGGTGGCCGCGCGCGCCGGGGTCGTGCTGCAACGCTGCGACCGGCTGTGGCAGAGCAGCTTTCAGCCTGAGCGCAGCGAGCTGGCACGCTTTGTTGATCGCAGACTGTTCTTTGCCGGCGATGCAGCGCACACGATGAGCCCGATCGGCGGGCAGGGGATGAACACCGGTTTTGCGGATGCCGAGTTGCTCTGCCTGACGCTGCTGCGCGCGCTGGAGCGCGGCAGCGCGCAACCCCTGGAGCAACGCGCTACCCCGCGGCGCTACCAGGCGGCCAGGCGCAGCGCGTCGCGCGCGGCGGCACGACGCGCGTGGGCCGGGATGCGTGTTGGTACCCTGCGAGGGCGGCTGGTTTCCGCGATCCGCAGCGTACTCATCGCGGGCCTGCTGCGCATCGGCAGCCGACCGCTTGCGCGGCATTTCTCCATGCAGACCATTCCGCTGCGTAACGCCCGCCTGGCGTTACGCTGAAAACGGTTTGGTGACCCAGGTGGCGCGCACGAATCCTGCCATAAGGCTGCGTGAGCGCGGAGGTGCAAAACCGATGCGTTGAAGCAGACAGTCAAGAGCCTGACTGTCGGGAAAGTGAGTCAGGCTGCGAGCGATATAGGCGTAGACTTCCGGATTGCCGTGCAGCAGCAGTCCCCAGATCTGGCCCCAGAGCCGCAAAAGGCGCAGCTGGAGGGTACGTCGCCAGCGCTGCGGCGGAGAGGCAAACTCCAGAAAGGCGGCCATTCCGCCGGGACGCAGCACGCGGTAGATCTCGAACAGCGCGTTTTGCAGGTCGGGAGCGTTGCGGATGGCGTAACCCCCGGTCACGATATCGACGCTCTGCGGCGGCAATGGAAGATCGTCCATATCTGCTTCAGCGAAACGCAGGTTGTGCAGTGCAGCGCCTGCCGCGCGCTGCTGCGCCCGTTGCAGCATCCGGCTGCTGATATCAAGCCCGGTCACTTGCCCCGAGGGGTAGCGCCTGGCGAGCGCGAGCGACAGATCGCCGGTTCCGCACGCCAGATCAACCACCACCGGTTCCGTCGCTTCCGGCAGCCGATCGAGCAGCAGCGCTTTCCAGTGGCGGTCCCGACCGAAGGAGAGACAGCGGGTTGCCAGCTGGTAACGCGGCGCCACCTGGGCAAACAGACACCGGTTGTACCGGCGTTTGCGTGTTGGGGAGCGGAGGTCGGCGGCGGCAATTGCCGCCAACCGTTGCACGCGGCCAGTTTCGTAAAGACGGCGCTTGCCTTTCATTACCCGACAAAGTACTTTGACGTTACCAATTATGTCAACAAAACAGTCCGTCTGGATAGAGGCCATCGCCAGTTGCGTGCCGCAGCGCGCCTACACTCAGGACTTCGCGCTGGAGTTCATGAGCGGCTTGCCGTTGTACGGCGACAAGGAACGCAATTTCTTGCGGCGCATCTACCGCGATACGGGCATCGCGCGGCGGCACACGGTGATCGAGGACTACGGTAAGCCGGTGCAGGAGTATGAGTTCTTTGCCCCAAACGAAAGCCTGCTGCCCGAACCCGCGGTTGCCGAGCGCAACGAGCTGTTTGTGCGCCATGCCGAGACGCTCTCGGCTCGCGCGGTCGGTGCGCTGTTCGATGCGCATCCGCACGTCCGTCCGCAGGACGTGACGCATCTGATCACAGTCACCTGCACCGGTTTTTCGGCACCGGGCTTTGACTACCAGCTGGTGCGGCGCTTCAGTCTGTCGTCCAGCCTGCACCGCTATCACATCGGGTTCATGGGCTGTTACGCCGGGTTTCCGGCTATGAAACTGGCACATACCATCTGCAACGCCGATCCCTCAGCCCGTGTTCTGATAGTTGACGTCGAGCTCTGCAGCCTGCATTTCCAGTTCAAGCCTGAAGCGGACACCATGGTGGCTAATTCGCTTTTTGCCGACGGCGCAGCAGCGGCGCTGGTCAGCACGACCGTCCCGCTCAACGGCGGCTATCGGCTGGTGGACTTCTGCTCGCGGATCATAACCGACAGCGACGAGGCGATGTCGTGGCGGCTGGGAAATACCGCTTTCGACATGCGGCTATCAGCCTACGTTCCGCGGCTGCTGCAGCGCGATATCGGAGGCATCGTTGCTGCAACCATGGAGGCAATTGGCCTGAGCAGCAGCGACGTCAAGCTGTGGGCCATCCATCCCGGCGGCCGAGCGATCCTCGACCGGGTGGCTGAAGCGCTGCAACTGCCGCAGCACGCGCTGCAGGATTCCTACGCCGTTTTGCGCGACTACGGCAACATGAGTTCGGCCACGATCTTTTTTGTACTGCAGCGCATGCTGCAGAATAGCGGTCGCGGCCTGGTCTTCGCGGCCGCGTTCGGTCCGGGACTGACCGTTGAATCCGCTTGCCTGGAGCGGGTGTGATCAGCGCGAAGGATGCCGGCCGCAACCTGGTCAGCGATCGTGGATGGTATGCGCCGCGGCGACTGCAGGCCGGAGAGCTGATGGACGACCCTGCAAGTGATCGCCGGCTACTGGAACGCACCCTGACGCAGCTCGAACTGATAAACCGGCTGCTGTCGCGGGCGCGCGCCTTGCTGCGCCGCTACGTGATCGATGATATGCGCGCGCGCGGTGCGCGCCGGGCAACCGTGCTGGACGTCGGTGCCGGCGGCGGCGACATTGCGCTCTGGCTGGTGCGGCAGGCGGCGCACTTCGGCCTGCAGCTGAGGACTACCTGCCTGGATCGGGACGAACGGGTGGTTGAGTTTGCGCGGCGCCGGCTGCGTGGGGAGCAAGCCGTCGAAGTGGTTCACGGTTCGGCGCTGGAGATAACCGGGCAGTGGGACTATGTCCTCTGCAACCACTTCCTGCACCATCTGGACGAGGCCGAAATTGAGCTGTTTCTGGATTTGAGCTTCGAAATCTGCCGGCGGCGCCTGTTGATCAATGATCTGCTGCGATCGAACTGGTCGCTGGCCGGGTTCCGGATTGTCTCGGCACTGCTGCTGCACGGCAGTTTTGCGCGTCATGACGGCATTGTTTCCATACAGCGCGGGTTTCGTCCCTCTGAATTGGACGGCATGGTGCGGCAATGCCGGTGGAACGGACAGGCTCAGGTTGGGAAGCTGCTCCCGGGACGAGTCTACCTGGTCGGCACCAGGACGTAGGAGCTTTCAGTCCGTACACGGTGGCGCGCGGATTCTAGATCCACGCCGCAAGCAGTTCTCTGGCCGACTGCAGATCCTTGCGTTCCCGCGTTGTAGGGCTTCGCAACGCCTCCAGGTCGGCAATGTTCGATCTGAGCATTGCCACGGCCTCGTCACGATCGCCGCGATTGTTGCGCCGCCAGAGGGAGTCAGCCAGCTGCGTATAGAGATCGAAGTAACGCACTCCCACCACGCCCTGCCGGTACTCACGCTCATGCAGTTCCACCGCGCGGCGTCCGTATTGCACGGCGCGATCGCGGTTGCCGAACGATAGCGGGCGCCGCGGCAGTTCGCGGTAGAGCTGGCCGAGCAGGTAGTGCGCCTCCGGGTGCTGCGGATGGCGCTGCAGCGTTGCTTCAGCGTAGTCGCGGACGTCGGAGGCCATGAACAGCGAGTTCAACACACCACGGAGTTGCCCCCGTAATCCCATGGTGGCCGCCTTCCAGAAGTAGGGGTTTGGGGCGTCGGGATTCAGTTGAATGGCCTCGTCGGCGTAGCTCTCGGCGATGCGCAGCAGTTCGATGGCCTCGCGGTCCGGAATCTCGCCGCTCCAGGTACCGTAGTCCGCCAGCGTGAGTTGGGCGCGGGCTTTGCGCCACAGCAACTCGGCACGCCGGGCGTGCGCGGTGGTGGTCTGAAGCTCGGCTTCGATGCGCGCCAGAACCTGCTGCTGACGATCTTCCTCGTGCAAACGATCGAGATCCTCAAACGGTTCGGCGCTGACGGTGGCGGTGCTCAGAAGAAACAGCGCCAGGACGGTGAATCGGCTCATGTCGTGCCTCCCTGTGCAACAGCATAGCGCGTGCGACAGCAGGCGGCAAGCACACGCCGATGTTCGGTGAACAGACCGGCAAAAAGGCGTCGGGCAGCGGCGGCAGCGCCTGGTGCAAACCGGTCCTGTTTCATCCTGACCCACCGTTCGTAGTCGTGGCTGCCCGGTGGGTCGCTTTGGCCTGCCGGCTGCTCTCCGGCGGGCTACCCGTTCTGTATTTTGTTTGATCAAATAGAGCTATAGCGTGCGTTGAAAGGCA
>RECP01000011.1 GCA_007693945.1 Spirochaetaceae bacterium | reverse complement strand
TTGACTATATCTATCTGTCCAACCAGGCAAACACAACCGGTGGACACGACATCACCACGGCGATACTGGAAAACAGCGACATTCCGGTGGTGGTGATCGACGAAGACCGCGAATAACCGCCGGCGGGGAGACTCGAGCTCCCACACCCTTGCGGGCGGCAGATGGGCAGACATTCGCGGTCTCTGTCGAATACTACGTGTTTGGCCGAAGAATCGCAATCACTGCATCCACGACTGCTGCTTGTTTCTCACGCGTAAGGCTACCGACCACGCGTTTCATGATTGATGTATTGGCTGAAAACAGCTTTCCCGGACGTGCATAAGTTGTACGGGCAAGACTACCGGAGGCGAAGTTGGAATCAGTTATTTCAACGGCTCGCAGATCTGAGTAGACGCTGCTGGTGACCTGACAGAGGATCCAGTCGTCTCGATCCACCGCTGCGAGCACGATCGCAGGCGAAGTTTGCTGGCCGACAGATCGGAGAACGGGAACGTGACCAGGATAACAGTTCCTACTTCAGGTAGAGTCCACCTGAGTGGTGTAAATTCTGGCGGAAGGTAGAGCAAGCCACCGCCGTCTCCGGTATGCTGTGGATCACCACAACCAAACAGCATGGGGAGACAGACACGGTGGCAGAAGACAGCATCGCATTGTTGGAGCTGGTTGAACAGTACGCGGATGCGGATTTGTTCAAGGAACTGGGGCAGTACGCTTTGCAGCGGCTGATGGAAATGGAGGCGGAGCAAAAGGTGGGCGCAGGACGTCACGAACGCAAAGAAGATCGCACGACTCATCGCAACGGGTACCGCGACCGGCGTCTGGAGACACGGCTCGGGACGATGAATCTGAGGATTCCGAAACTGCGTAGCGGCACGTATTTCCCATCGTTTCTCGAACCGCGCAAGATGAGCGAACAGGCGCTGGTGGCCGTCGTTCAGGAAGCCTACGTGAAAGGCGTGAGCACTCGCAAGGTCGATGACCTGGTTCAGGCACTGGGGATGAGCGGCATCTCCAAGAGCCAGGTCTCCAAGCTGTGCAGCGAGCTCGACCAGCGCGTTCTGGGCTTCTTGAAGCGTGAGATCAGTGGACAGTGGCCGTACGTGTGGCTGGACGCCACCTACCTGAAGTCGCGAGAGCACGGTCATGTGGTCTCAAGAGCGCTTGTGGTGGCCGTAGGAGTCAACCAGGAGGGCCGTAGAGAGGTTCTGGGACTCGCCTGCGGGCCCGCGGAGACCGAAGCGTTCTGGAGCGAGTTCCTGCGCGATTTGGCGGCCCGAGGACTCACCGGAGTGCGGCTTGTAATCTCAGACGCCCACCAGGGGCTCAAGAGGGCCGCTGAGAAGGTTTTTGGAGCGACCTGGCAGCGCTGCCGGGTGCATTTCATGCGCAACGCCCTGGCCCACGTACCGAAGGGGCAGCAGCAGATGGTCGCGGCGGTGATCCGCACCGCCTTCGTCCAGCCCACCGGCAAGGAGGCCAGCGATCAGTGGCGTGAGACCGCCGAGCGGCTCCGCCAGCGGTTTCCCAAGCTCGGTACGCTGATGGACGACGCTGAGGAGGACGTGCTGGCCTTCACCGGCTTTCCGAAGGAGCATTGGAAGCAGATCGCCAGCACGAATCCGCTGGAGCGGGTGAACAAGGAAATCAAGCGGCGATCGAACGTGATCGGCATCTTCCCGAACGATCGAGCGATCATCCGCCTGGTCGGTGCTCTGGTCGTAGAGCAGAACGAAGAGTGGCACCTCACCCGGCGGTACATGAGTCATGAGAGTCTGGCGAGAGTGATCAACCCAGACCTGGAAAAGAAGCTCTTGGAGGCAAGAGAGGTGGCGTAACCACAGAAACCCGGAGACGGGAAGTTACACCACTTGACAGGACACTACCCTACTTCAGGTGAGACCATGCCTCATCCTCTTCGGGTCTCTCCCAATCACGCGCCAGACTGTTCTCGCTTAACAGTGCCGTTTCCGGGATAACCGGGTCGTCAAGGATCGTGAGGATGGCGCGACATGGACGGTCCACGTGCAGGGGTTCCCGAAGATGGACTTCTCCGTTTATCTCGACGGTAGCTTCGACTGATCTCAGCATCGTGTCACCTCAGGCAGAGATTACAGAATCAGCACGAGAATTTCAACGCGCGTTGGGGTAAGAACCCGAGCGGAAAATCGACGGGGACCCTGTCGGCTCGGGCTCTAAAGGGATGATTCGTCTGATACCCTTGCTGTACGCACGGTCCAGCCCGGTACCTCACAATCACCAAGCTTCTTGGCAGTTATCGAGTTTGATCTCCCCGCAGCGTTATTCGAACTTGGGTTTGAGCCGGAGTGGTGGCTGCAAGGCGGTTACTGCAAGTACGTACACCCTGAAATGGAGGTGGAGTTTCTCATTCCCGAGCAGGGCGACGCCACCATCACGTCACTTGTCGTGCTGCCCAGCGGCCACAAGTAGGTCGGTATCCGCTTATCGCTGCGAGAACGATAGCAAACCAGAGGACGGGCACGTGACGAAGACAACGGTTCCGACATCAGGTGAAACCGTGCCTTATCCTCTTCAGGTCCCTCCCAATCACCCGCAGGCTGTTCCCGATTATCGGGGCCCCTTCCAGAATTACCGGGTCGGCCCGCGCATTGAGCATTCCGCTTCACGTTTGATCCAGAATGCTTCCTTCGATTGGATCCTGGTTTTCGTAGATGTTGCGGCTCTGCGAGAAGATGTAGCTGATAACCGCAACCCACAGAAACGGCAGTAGAAGGCTGAATGCGCCGGACATCTCCGATACAATCAACACGGTCGAGATAGGCGCGTTTGCCGCCCCGGAAAAGAATGCAACCATTCCAAGCAGAACAAAGACCACCGCCGGAATATTCGAGGCGGGGAATAGCAGCGCATGGAAACCAGCGAAGACGCCTCCAAGTGCCGCTCCGATGAACAGCGATGGGCCGAATATTCCGCCGGAACCCCCGGAGCCAATTGAAAGACCCGTTGTCACCATCTTCGCCACCAGCAGTACTGCCAGTGCGCCGAAAGCCAGTTCCCCGTGGACGATGCGCTGCATGTAGAGAGACCCCTCACCCAGTGCCCCCGGCACAAAAATCGCGATACAGCCGGTGGCAAATCCGCCGATTGCCGGCTTAAGACGCGGGTGTATGTTGATCCGGCGGAACAGGTCGCGGATGCCGTAGAAGACGCGAACGAATGATATCGCGCCGAGGGCAGCAACCAGGCCCAGTATCGTGAACGACGGGAGATGGCTCAGAGAGAACTGATACGCGAATGCCGGAACGGCGATGACCCGTGCGAACCCAAAATAGATGGCGTAGATACCGTACGAAACGCTGGAGGCCAGTATCGCCGGGATCAGCACTTTGCCGTTGTAGTTCGTGTGAGAATAGAGTATCTCCGCCGCAAAGATTGCCCCGGCCAGGGGGGCACGAAAGATAGCTCCGATGCCCGCCGCCATCCCGGCCAGCATGATCTCTCTGCGGTATGCCCGGTAGTAGGGAATTCGCGTGCAGATGAACGATCCAAAGCCTGCTCCAATCTGAGCGATTGGCCCCTCTTTGCCGCCGGACCCACCACTGCCGAGCGTGATTGCCGAACAGAGCAGCTTGACGATGCTGGCGCGCAGGCGCATCTCGCCATCGTGATGGTGATATGCCGCAATGACCTCATCTGTTCCGTGCCCTGCTGCTTCGGGGGCATAGCGCTGAACGATAGTTCCGGTCAACAAGCCGCCCAGACCCGCAACAAGCGGAAACAGCCAGATCCTGAACTGCGGCGCCGGCCAGGGCAGCCGGAACCGGCGAATGCCCGAAACTATCTGAATATCCATGTATCCGACCAGCCCCTGCATCAGGTAGATGTTTATCAACGAGAGCAATTGCTGGAAGAGAATGGCTCCAACACCGGCCACGATGCCCACCATTACGTAGAGCAGAATCAGCGGAACAGTCTTTCTGTGCCGACTAATGGCGGATGTCAACATATTCTCTGCTACCCTCATGGTTCGACGGCAAATAAAGCCAGTTCGGTACTCGCAAGAAATGTGCCTCTTCTGAAATTCGAGTGGGTTAGACCGCATGTGGATTCAGGGTACGGAAGC
>RECP01000101.1 GCA_007693945.1 Spirochaetaceae bacterium | reverse complement strand
ACGTCGGTTGAAAAGGCGGCAGCCATAGCCGGAACTCCCTGTCTCATTCCTGTCTTAATTATAGGACGAGTGGTCGCGTCGGTACAGTACCGCCCTAGCTGAACAGAAAGAATTGCACGATCAGGGCGATGGCGGCGGCGCGGATGTCGGTTGAAAACGAATCACTCACGGTCAATACTCTCTGGCTCGATTATGGAGCGCGTACGCGCGTCGGGACAAGGCCACTTCATCGGCAACCGGGAGAATGGAGAGCATGCGTCAGCGGGATGTGCCGGAGATGGTGCGGCGGGCGTCCTCGAGCCACTCTTCTGCGTAACCGCCGAACAGCGCTGCCTGGTCCTCAATTCGGGGCAGCAGCAACTCTGCGATTCTCCGGCGCACTTCCTGTGGCATCGGAGCGCTGAACTTTGAGGTGGTATTGACTCGCTCGAGCATCGCCCGGCGGACCTGCTCGTCGGGCAGACCGATACCGAGGAAGCCGCAGATGCGCTGCATCAGCCGCTCCGGATCGGCCTTGATCTCTTCCATGTAACCGATAAAGAGCCGCTGGTGACCGATTGCCGCGCGCCAGCGCCGTACGTTGGCGGCGTAATCGCTGCGCGCCGAGCGCGAGACCGATTCGGCTTTGCGCATGACCTGTTGGGCGGGAATGGTAGTGATGCTGCGGCGCCGCTTGCGCGCGAGGCTGTTGACCACGCTTGACCAGGCACGATCGATCGGGTTGCGCAGGATGTAGATCGCCTTGATATCGGGCATCAGCTCGGCAATTGCATTTACCGTGGCAGTGTCCAGTATGGCGTAGGCGGGGGTCACCTCGCCGGTCAGCTGGCCCTCGCGGGGGCGGAACAGGCCGCGGTACCAGTGCAGGCCACGCGGGGCAAAGAGATAGTGGGCGTCCCAGCGTAGCGTCTGCCACAGCGTGTCTGCGGTGGAACGCTTGCGCTCGCCGACAAGATAGTCGCGGGCGCGAATCAGCAGCTCGCGGCGCGCAAAGGTGATCGTGCGCTGACCGTCCATGGAGCGGTCGAAGTAGTGCAACTCCTTGACCGGTGGCATCCAGACGTCAGGATGGCGCGACAGAACCCGATAGAGCCACGAAGATCCGCCACGGGTTGTGCCAATGCCGAGGAAGTCGGGGAAGCGGGTTTCGCGGAGGTCATTCTCGATGACTGAGGCTGGTTTGCGGGATGTAGCCATAGGGTGGACCTCTGCGTTACAGTATACAGCCAAAAACGTGCTGATAGTTCAAGGGGGGCAAGCAAGAACCGATCGCCGGTCAGACGGCGAGCCCTTGGCGGTCACGGAGGCATGCCGATGAGTCAGATTGCGCCGGCAGGCGTTGAAGCGCGGCCGCGATGAACATACTCTACCTCTCTTCTTCGATGGTGCCGTCGCGGGCGGCCAACAGCGTGCAGGTTGTCAAAATGTGCGATGCGATGGTACGCGCGGGACACGCGGTGCGGCTGTTCTGCCGGTCACCCGAGGGTGGTGAAGCGCAGCTGGAAGCGGTGCGCGCGCAGTACGGCATCGGCGGAGAGCTGGAACTGGAGGCGGTGCGACAGCCGAAGGGCCGTCTGTTTGGGCGCGCGCTCTACGCCCGGCGCGTCGCGAAGCGCGCCGCGCCCTACCTGGCCGACACCGACCTGCTCTACGCCCGCGACATGTACTCGCTTGCGGCGCTGCGCAACTGCGGGCGGCCGCTGATCTACGAGGCGCACATGCCGCCGGCAAATACATTCAAACGCGCGCTGCAGCGCAGGCTCTTCCGGACACCGGATTTCCTGCGCCTGGTAACGGTGTCGGAACGCCTGGCGGACTACTACCGCGCTATGTTTCCCGAGCTGCAAGACAAGAGCGTGGTGGTGGCGCCCAACGGTGCCGATACTCCCGCGCCGCCGGCGGCAAACGAGGAGCCGCGGCGCTCGGTTGGCTACGTGGGACAGCTGCACGCGCACAAGGGCCCGGCGCTGCTGCTGGAGCTGGCGCGCGCGCTGCCGGAAGTTGACTTCCACGTGGTGGGCGGCTCGGAAGCCGACATCCGCCGTCTGCGCAGACACGCCCCGGACAATCTGACATTTCACGGCCACGTGCCGCAGGGCGAACTTTCGGCGTGGTACCGCAGCTTCAAACTGGTGCTGGCGCCCTACCGGCGCGCTGGCGGCAGCGCACGACTGCACGATGACACCGAGTGGGGCTCGCCGCTGAAGATCTTCGAGTACATGGCACACGGCTGCTGCATTGTAGCCGGCGACCTGCCGGTGATCCGCGAACTGGTGGGAGACAACGAGGCAGCGGCGCTGTGCGACGAAAATGCAGCTGGAGAATGGGCCGCGAAGGTCACCCAGCTGCTGCAGGAGCCGCAGCGGCGCGCGCAGCTGTCGGCCGCGGCGCAACGGCGCTTCCAGGTGAACTACACGCGCGAGGCGCGCGTGGAGCGGGTGCTGGCGCTTAGCGGACAAACCCGCTGATACTGACCGCGAGTCCGATAATTCCCAGCATGATAGTAATGGCGGTGAACCAGCGCGTGCTGTTGCGATGCAGGTCATCGAAGCGCTTGTCGATCTGCTCAAAGCGCTTGTCGATCTGCTCAAAGCGCTTGTCAATCTGCTCAAAGCGCTTGTCGATCTGTTGCAACAGCTTTTCGGTGTGTTCGAAGCCCTGGCGCATCAGCTCGCGCTGGGTCTTGAGTTCTTCCTCCACCCTGATGGTGCGCTCGCGCAGTTCCAGGTCTCGATCGACCAGCGAGCGCGGCACAACCTCCGCAATCCAGGCGCCGAGATTACGCCTGACGTAGTGGCCGATAGTTTCCAACGCTTCGTGCGACAGTTCCACGGTTTCACTCATACCCCGCGACCCTCCGTTACCCCGTATAACAGCGGTATCGCGTCCGGTACTTCAAGTATAGAGCGACGACGGGCGGAAAACAAGCGCAAGCGCGGGCGCCGGTCAACCGGATGCATCGGTCAACCAGCTGTAGAAAGCGTCGGGGGTGTTGGGCAGTTGCAGGCAGTGCTGCAGGCGCTGCAGGCTGAGCTGCAGGACCCGGGCACGCTGCTTGTGGCGCGCACGGGTGCGCTGCTTGCGGCGCCCATGGTGGGCAGGCGGGATATGCTTGGCGCTGCGCTCGAGCAACCCGCAGATGCAGTACTCGGGCAGATGGCTGTAGAGCTGCCGGGCGCAGGGGCTTGAGCGCAGGCAGGCTTCCAGAAAGGGGTCGCGTGCCTCGCCGGGCAGCGAGAGCAGCTGGCGTACCAGCGACAGGCCGACGAGGTCGATCCTGATGCCGAATACGTCTATAAAGCAGATGCCGCCGTCCGGCCTCAAAACGTAGTTCTTGAGCGCGCTGTCCGAGAAACAGAGCGCGGCCGGCGGCGCATCCAGGGCGGACAGACGCCCGGCGGCAGCGCGCGCTGATTGCAGCTCTGCGACAGACAGCAGCCCGGCCGCGGAGAGAGCCTCGACCCGTCGCGCCGGATCAGGGCTCTTGTATTCAGCGTCCTCAACCGGCGGCTGGTTCAGGGCGATGAAATGCGCCAGATCGACGCTGCGCTGCCGATCGAGCAGGGCATCGGTCAGGACGGTGCCGGGGACAAAGTCCACGATCAGGCGGCGATCATCCATGTAACGCACCGCGGGGACGCAGCCGTCGCAGGCAAAGCGCGCCAGGCGCCCGGCGGCGCGCTCGGTACGCGGCAATCGCGGGCGGCGCGCGCCCGTGTGCAGCACGGTGACCATCTTGTAGCGCCTGTGGTCCGTAGTCTCGATCAGGTGCAGCGCGGTGTCGGTGTGGTGCCTGCCGAGCAGACGGTCCCGCAGCGGCACCAGGTTGCGCAGGCGCGCGATGGTTCCGAGCTCTGGAATAGCGGTGCCTTTGGCGATGACGTTCAACGACATTCCAGTTCACCGGTTGTGCCGCCACCATAGTGCATCAGCAGAGCCTGGGTCATAGCGGCAATGCTGTGATGCTGCTCGACGAAACTGCGCGCCTCCGCGGCTATGTGGTCCCACTGTGGGCGTGCCGCGAGGGCGCGCTGCAGCGCGGTCTGCATGGCGTGAAGATCGGTTTCGGTAAACAGAAAACCGCTACAGCCGTCTTCGATCAGCTCCGGCAGGCCGGAAT
>RECP01000090.1 GCA_007693945.1 Spirochaetaceae bacterium | reverse complement strand
ACAACGTGATGCAGCGAGTACCACGCCTGCTGCAGCACAATTATGTCCGGATCCAGGTCAACCAGCGTCCGGTACAGCTCACTCTCACGCGCCGCGGAGGAATCAAGTTCACGCTCATGATCGAAAGGTATGCTTACAACCGTGAATCCCAGCACTTCACCAAAATGCGTAAACTCATGCGCCGCCACCATGGTGTAGTCGCACGCAACTCCGGCACGGCGCAGCGCCGTGCCCAGAGAACACCCCACCGCAAAACGGCCGGCGCCGCTCTTGCCGGAACTGACAAAAACCAGCTTCACATGAATCCTTCAGGCCGTGGCAGCATTGCCGGGGTTATGCATACTCACGTAATACGATATTCCCGGAAGAGCACTCGCACAGCCGCCTATGTCTCATCAATCGGTAACGACCGGAACTCACTGAGCCGTGTGGTCTCCCCCGAACGAACAGAGAAGGACTGCATCTCAGGTGGTGAAGGAAAGCCCGGCACGCGCCGCGGCGCAGGTTCCAGTCCAGGAATGCCTGCACGCTGGTCAGAAGACTGTCGTGCCGGTTGCGGGTAACCCACACTATTCGATCCACAGAAATGAAATCATAGCATGAGCCAGGCACCGCCGGCAATTCTTGTCTTCCACGGGTTGAGCTCGCTCCGTTGCAGTTCGAGTCTTGAGCAAGCGTACCTAGAAGTTGCCGTGCGTCTCACCATCATCGAAGAACACTGCAGAAACACTGGTAACAGCTCCGCCGTCAAGCTGCGTTGTCTTGTTGGGCTCAATCGAAAACGTGACGAGCTGTCCCTCGGAAGCAGACACCCAGACTGGTTCCCAGTGAGGGAAGTTACTGTTCCAGACCAGGACCAGCAGAACGTACGGTCCACCGGTTGGTATTCCGCTGATACGAGCAGTTGTCTGCTCTACTATAGGCGATGCGGAAATGTCGCTGACCGACGTCCCTATCACAATGCGCTCGAATCGTTTACCGCCTATCGGAATCGAATCCTGCCGGCTGGTCACAAAGACGTCACCGGGTAAGGAGACATCGGCCGCACGAAACAGATAGATGTCGATGACGAATCCATCTTCGCCCGGTTCCGGCACCTGGTCCAGCGTACCGATGAACCCCGACAAGTCCAACGTCAGGCTGCTCTCCTGCGTCTCGCCGTTGAGCGGAGCGTAGCAACCAATCATCACCATCGCAACGAGACAGCCTATTACTGTCAGTGCTATGCGGCCGAAGGGACCAGTGAGTTTACTCGAACTAGAATTATGCGCAGTTTCGATCTTCATACCGCCCCCTAACAGAAGTAATAAACAAACTCGAGCGACCCGGTCAGCAGGCCGTCGCCGCTTCCACCATCTGTCCTGCCCGTTTCGCGCTCTTCGCTGCCCGGCGCGTAGGGTATCACCGCCAGCAACTGCTCCAGGTAGTCGCCGCCGCTCGGTGGCGGGTCATCCTCGGGTGCCGAGGTCTTCTCGCCGCCGCCGACCGTACTCGACTGGTTGAAGCGGTTGAACACCGTCACTATCCCCGAGATTACCTGCACGTTGACACCGTCAAAGATGAACTCGGTGCCGCGCACCGATGCGGTGGCCTGCGCGCTGCGTAGCCTGAAGTTCTGTTCCAGCCCCGCTGCGTCACGCACCTCCGCGCGTACCCGCCCCACGTTGAGCCTCAGATCGGTGTCAACCGACCCCGCGCGCTCCACCAGGTCTTCGAGCGTCAACCGACTCAACGCCTCGACCACCAGCGTGGTGTAACCGAATTCCAGCGTTGCCCGAGCGCCAAAACCCGTGGAGATCGTTGCTCCCAGCGGCAGTTGGTCCCCGACCGCGGCCGTCCGCCACGCTGCCGCGGCGCTATCGCGGTATTCCACCTTGCCGTGGACCTGTCGCACCGTGGCGCTCTGCTGCGCTGCTGTCGCCGCTGCGCACAGTAGCAGCAGCGATAGCACTAAACTCACTGTTCGATACTTCATATTCCAGCTCCTACAAACTCACAGAGACTTCCAGGCGGCCCAGAAACTCAGGCTCGGCGTCAACCGCGCCGTCCCCGGGGACAAAGACCCCGGTGGTTAGCGCCGCCCCAAGGTCGGGCAGTAACCGCGCACGGATCGCCCACTCGAACTCGCTGCCCGCGTAGCGCTTGCTGTCCTCCAGTATCAGCCCCGCCAGCAGACCCTCGCCCTCCAGCGGCTGGTCATCACGGGCGCGCAGAAACGCGCGTACCGCGGTGGAGAACTCGATATTGCTCAGCGTTTGCGAGCGGTTGCCGAACCACGGCCGCACCGCGTAGCCGCCGCTGATCGTCATCAGATTGGTCAGCCGCGGCTGAAACACCGTACCGCTGGCGGGATCGTTGATGGCAACAAAGGGGTCGAGATTATCCCCGGCACCCGATGCGTAGTTGAACCCCGCGCTCAGCCGAGATCCCAGCCAGTCCTCTCGAAGGTAGCGCAGCCGGGTTCCCAGCAGCAGCGCCGTACCGCTGTCCGACTCTCCACCCGTCTCGGCCTGCAAGGTCGACAACGTGATGAAGGTGGAGTGGAACAGATTGGCTGCCAACGTGCCTGCGGCCGCCAGCGAGTAGTACTGCGAGTTCAGCGTAAACGCCTGATCGTCATCGCGCAGGTCCCACTGCGCCAGGATCCCCGCAGTCACGCTCTGGCGGCCGGGAAGATCGCCAAAGCGCACATTCAGCTGTCCCAGCACGCGCTTCGGGCCAAAGTACTCGTCGTCATCGCCTTCCTCGGCGCGATCGGTTGGCGTCATGCGGATCTGCGAGGAGGGATTGAGCAGCAGTCCAGTGTAGGCCCCGCCGAGCTCCACCTCCACAACGGGCAGCCGCAGCGCGGCGCGCAGCCCGTCGGCGGTGTGGTTCAGCACCAGCCCGCTGGGGTCTTTAAAGCCAAACCTGCCGGCTTCCACCGCCAGCACCGCTTCGGGAGTAATGGCCCCCGGGTGAAGGCTCGCGATCCTCAGCCGATCGATGTCGAACAGGTAGTCGCGGTCGTCCGTATAGACGTAGCTTCCCTCGCCGGTCAGTCTAAGCCGTCCCCCGCGGTCAAGCTGCCAGAAGAGCTCGCCCCAGAGCGCCGCCCGTACTCGCTGTCCCCATTCCTGCTCATCAAGCTCCGCGCTGTGACGCAGCGTGGTGGCGCTATCGAGGGTCACCCCCCAGTCTCCGCCCTCCAGTGCCCACGCTCCAACAACAGCCGTCATCAGGAGCGCGGCCGCACACGCCGTCGCGCGCCTCATAGCACGCCCTCCTGCCACGCCAGCACGCGCCCCATGATGCGCACCATGCGCTCTCCGGACAGCCGCATGTTGGGGTAGCTGCGTCCCTGCACGACGCGCAGAAAACGCAGATCGCGCACCGCGTAGCGTGGTGCGCGTACCAGACGGCCCATCAGGCCGCGCGGCAGATCGTGATACATCTGCACCAGCAACGCAAACTCGCCCAGCGTGAGCGCATCCGCGGCATGCCGCTCTACCACTGGTCCCAGCCGCCGCTGCAGTTCTGCTGCAGCGTGTTCATAACTGCTGTGCTCCTCGATACTGCCGTCACTGGTCAGCAGCAGGTAGGCCGCCTGTCCGTAGCTGGCCTGCACTGACTGCAGGATATCATCCAGCGCTTCGTTCGACTGCGCCGCGCCCATCACCGCGCTCAACAGCAGCACGCATCCCAATGCCACCGCGTGTTTCACTCCTTGCCTCCGTACGAGCATAGCTTACTCGGTCCGTAATGTATCACCCCGATCACGACTGCACAACATTCGGCAGCACCGATAATACGCGTATACCGCGTGAGATTATACACCCCTGACGGGCAAACAGCGCGAGAAAACCGAGCATTGCCCGAGAAAGACGAGTTTTGTTTTTCGGCTGACAGGAACTCAATCAACGGCTGGCGAGTTCGGTCCCGGCGTTCACACCCGGGGCCCGGCTACAACGGCAGTCACAGGTCAGAAGCAAAGGCCGCATTGCTTCAACCGGGGCAACGCAGAGAGACTACTTGGGCGGTGAGATGGGCGCACAGCTGCCGATAGCGATCCACAGGACCGCAGCGAGTCGCGCTCTACGCCCGTCAGACTGTGCTGCTATCTGGCCGCCAGCTTGCCGGCAATTCCGGCTACGTACTGGCCCTGAAAGCGGGCGCCGTCGAGCTCGTTCTTGCTCGGCATACGGCTTCCGTCGCCGCCGGTGATGGTGGAGGCTCCGTACGGCGAACCGCCGCTGATTTCATCAAGGGTCATCTGGCCTGCAAACGCATACGGAAGCCCCGCAATCACCATGCCGTGATGCAGCAAGGTGGTGTGAAAGCTCAGGATGGTGGACTCCTGACCGCCGTGCTGGGTAGCCGATGAGGTGAACACGCTGCCGACCTTGCCGACCAGCGCGCCGCTGGACCACAGCGGCCCTGTTGAGTCGAGAAAGTTGCGCATCTGCGCAATCATGTTGCCAAAGCGAGTCGGAGTGCCGAAAATGATGGCGTCCGCGGCCACCAGGTCGTCGTGTGTGACCACCGGGATGTCCGCCATGGACTTCTGCGCCTCAGCCGCACCCATCTGCCCGATCAGATCGGCCGACATTGTCTCCGGCACGCGCTTGACCTCGACTTCCGCAGCGGGAACCTGCCTGGCGCCTTCAGCTACTGCATCCGCCATCTGCCTGATGTGACCGTAGAGCGAGTAGAATACCACAAGAACCTTCATGACTCCTCCTGTTGTTTATCAGTTATATATATCCTCTTCAATATACAAAGGCGGACGTGGTTCGGCCACATCCTTCCGCGATCAAAGCGCGTTCCGTTGATCGCAACTGGCCCGGACAACCGACTGCAGCTGATTCGGCGTTGACGTCTCCGTGCCCCCCAACCAAAGGGCAAACGATCAGGCTACCGCAGGTCTCGAGGCGTGCACACCGAGCGGCCAATTCAGGTCTGCGCGGTACGATTCACCAGAACGTGACGGTTGCTTGATCCGCGATTGCCTGATCGGCGTCCAGTACCGCCTTGGGGATACCATCTTCTTCGCCATAGTAGATCATTGTGTTGAGCGTCAATCCGCCGCCCGGCTCCAGAAACATCTCGGCAAAGCCCCCGTAGCGGTTGTCAAGCTCCATGATCAGCTGTCGCAGGGTATCGGCCGTGCAGCTGTAACGCTCGCTGAGTCTGCAGGTTATCGGGTAGGCTGCGGCCACGTAGCGCAACTCCAGCTCTTTCACGGCTTCACCTCTATTCCGGCGGCCCGCAGGTCGGCTACGGTGTCCGTCAGCCCCAGCTGCTGCAGTTTGCCGAGGGTCGGGACCGTACTCAGCGGATCCCACTGATTGGCGCCGTAGTATTCGTCGAGCATACCGTCGAGCGTGGCCTGGTCGATTCTCTTGTATCCAAATCCGGGCACGTCTTCGTTAGCCATGCGGTAGGGAACCACATCATCCTTGCGTGAAAACCCTTCACGCACGTTGAACAGGCGGTCCAGATTCATCAGCCGTTCCCCGCAGCGAACAAAGCCGTTGTAGTCTGTCTCCACGCCGGTAGCCGCGGCAAAAAGGCGCCACCACGGCCGCAGATCCAGCCCCAGCGTGTCACGAACCAGGAATACGCAGCTTGGCAGCGCTTCCACAATTGCCCGGCTGATTGTAAACCAGCGCAGCAGTTTGCCCTTCTGGGCCGGATTGCGCGTGTCAAATGCCAGCTTCAGATCCAGATCGATTCCCAGTTGCTGCAACTCCGCACTGCTGATGATGCGCGGATTGGGCGGGTACGGAGGATACCACCGCGTATGGTCCGGACCGACCTCGCTGACGGCAACGCCGAGCCCTACCATCAGCAGATTGCGCTCCGCAATGGCCTCCACCTCCTGGCCCTTGACCGCCAGGCAGTACTTGTAGGAGTCTTGGCCGACAACTGCGGACGCCTCGGAACACCCCAATGCCAGCAGCTCACCGAACCCTTCCTTGCGCGCAATCTTTCCAATCAGCTCGATCAGCGCCTGATGGTCACGCATTCCAAAGCGCAGTTCAACCCCGTCAGTGTCGGCAAGACTCAGGATGCCGCGCTCGAAACACTCCATTGCCCACGACAACGTGAACCCGACGTGAAAGATGTCAAGGCCGTATTGATTGCATAACCCCGAGAGCGTCAGCAGCAGATCGAGATCTCCGTTGTCAATTGCGGAGCCAAGCGCGACCGGCTGGCCCGCCCAGTAGTTTCCGCCTTCAAATCCCTGAAACTCTCCGCGGTCGATACGATAACTCTTTTTGCACGCCGGCCACGGACAGTTAAAGCACGCCTGCGCGCGGGTTACGTGTCGGTCCAGAAAGCACTCCGCCGAAATAGCGGCCGCCTTTTCTGTCTCCCAGCTCATCTGCTGGGCGTTGCGGGTCATGAGATTGCCCAGATCCGGGAAGAGCCGCGACAATACGGGCGCTCCGTAGGTCGACCAGACCGGTGTCCACATATCACGAGACGTACGAAGGTCGAGCAGACGCCGGAACTGTTTGTATGCGTCCACAAAGGCCTCATAATCAGCGGGCTTGATTCCGCCATTGCCGCGTACGGCGATGGCCTTCAGGCGCTTGGAGCCCATCACTTCTCCGCAGCCGGCACGCCCTCCCGCAGAGTCCCGCTGACTGAAGATCATTGCGGCGTGTACAAGATTCTCCGCGGCAGGACCAATGTAAAGGAACTGCGCCTCGGGATCGCCAATCTCACCGCGCAGCAGCTCGTCCGTCTCGTAGGTGGTCCTGGTCCACAGATGTGACGCATCGCGGAACTCAATGCGATCATTGTCGATATAGAGGTAGACAGGATCATCGGAGACACCGTGTATCGCGATGTAGTCATAGCCGGCCCGTCTCAGCTGGGGTCCAAACGAACCGCCGACGCTGCCCTCCGCGATGCAGCCCCTGGGAGACTTGCTCGCCAGCGAGAGCCGACCCATGCCGATCGGCAGACCGTCCATCGGACCGCTGCCGATGTAGAGCACGTTGTCGGACCCCAGGGGATCGGCGCCGGCTTTGACATCGTTGTAGAGCATGCGGCTGGTAATGCCACGCGCTCCGAGGTACAGAGCAGTCCATTCAGCAGGCAGATCTTCGATCTCTGCCGAGCGTTGCGCAAGATCAACACGCAAGACTCGTTGTTTGGCGTTGTCTCGCACGGTCACATCACCTCTCCTTCAGCTGAACGCGCCCGCTGCTCGTTGGGCCTGAGCCACGGAAACGGCCACTTCCACGGCGCAATTATCTTGAAGAGACTGTGCTTCTGCCTGGCCGCTTCGTACTCTAGACGCGCCTGTACCGCCCGCTCGAGTTCGGCGTAGATGAGCGCACCCGTCGGGCACAGCGCGACACAGGTAGGGCGGCCGTCTTCATGGATCGAACGAATGCACTCGCCGTTGCAGTCCACTATCGGGATCGAGCAGCGCTTACTCGGGACGGTCGTCACCCGAATGCGGCCACCGTGCGAACTGAACACTCCCTCTTCGAGTGATGCACAGAACGACTCGCAGAGACGACATCCGTTACAGAGGTCTTCAACTACGTAGATTCGTTTCATTCCGGTCCCCCCTCGAAAGCGTTCCACTGTCGAGGCCCAATTGCAGCGCCGCGGTTTGATGGTATAATTGTAGCAGAGCCATGGCTCACTGCAACGCCAGAAACGACAAGTTTGTCCGAAATCCAGACATGCGGTGGCACCGCCCCGCGGCGGGAGAGCCAGGGGGCCTTAACTGGAACACAACGCCAAAGAGTACCGGCCAGAGGATTTTGGAATCGACTGCCGCGTGGTCGCGGCTTTTTCGCGTCGGGACCTATGGGACTCTGATCCGGTCCAACATCTGAACGTCCACTCGTCGCACCAGGTGATTGCCGCACTGCAGGGCATGCTTCTGGTGGAGGATGATGCCGCCAGAAGACCGCTGTACCAACGCGCCGCCGCCTTTATCCCGGCGGGGAAGCCACACCGGGTAGTGGCGATGCACCGGACCGACAGCGTTCGCTGTTACTCGCTGTTCTTCCATCCAACGCTCTTTCCCGTACCGGATTCGAGCATTCGACTGTTCCGCACCAGCGACCTGTGCTGCGCACTGCTGCAGAAGATGAACGAACACAATCTGGTTGACATAACCGGTGGTATAGAGGGTCGCTGTCTGGGCCTCTTTCTCAGCCTGCTGCCTGAGGAAATGGAACACCGCTGCGAGAGCTTCAGACTGCCGGTGGCTTCAACCGAACGCAGCCGGAGAGTCATCGAGTACCTGAACTCGCGTTTTTCGAGCGAACTACGATTGCACCAGATTGCCGGCGCCATGGCGCTTTCCGAGCGCCAGCTCAGCCGCGGATTCAAGCACGACATGGGAATCACGGTCATGGAATACGCAAAGGTGTGCCGCTTGATTCACGCATCTTACCTGCTGCTGCATCAGGAGAGCAAGATCATCGATGTTGCGCACGATAGCGGCTACGCCTCAGTCTCCACCTTTCATCGCGACTTCAAACGCTACTTCGGCGTAGCCCCCAACCGCTTTCGGCGGTCGACGGGCAAGCCCGAATCGAAGCTCGACGAGACCCCGCAATAGCAAACGGCCACGGACCTCCGGACCGGCGGCAGTGGTCTCTGGAAACGCTCCTCCCGCATGCGCTATCATCGAGCATGGCGGTACGTCAGGTCGACGATGTCGGAGAGCATGAGACGGTCCTTCACGGACGGCGCGATGCGCGAGTCCGGGGGCGTCACCGCGGAGACGCCCCGTCTCATCGTTCGGCCACGCTGGTGTTTCCTCACCAGTTATTTGCGCACCACCCTGCCGTGCGGAACGACCGTCCGGTCTATCTGCTGGAAGACTCGCTGTTCTTCGGTGACCGCCGGTATCCGGTGCGCTTTCACGCCCACAAACTGGTGCTTCACCTTGCCTCAATGGACCACTTTGCCGCGGACCTTCAACGCCGCGGCATTCAGGTCTTCCGGGTAGCGTACAATCCCGACCGAACGATTGTCGACGAGCTGACCTCGCTGGCCGCGGCCGGTTTGCGCGAACTGCACCTGTGTGATGTGACCGATGATATACTGCGCCGCAGAATCGAGCGCACGGCGGATCGGCGATCGCAATCAATCATCTGGTACGAAACACCGATGTTCCTGTCGCCGCTACCGTGGCTTCGGCAGCAGTGTGAGGGACTCCACACGCTGCGCATGCGCAGCTTCTACGTTGCGCAGCGGCGACGCCTTGGAATTCTGGTGAAGGGGTCAGCCCCGGTCGGGGGCCGCTGGAGCTTTGACAGCCAGAACCGCAAGCCGTGGCCGGCGCGCACCGACCCGCCGGCGGAACCTTCGGCAGCCGGCAACCGACACGTTGATGCAGCGCAGCAGCGCGTACGCCGCGAGTTCAGTGACCATCCGGGAAGCCCGGAGACCTTCTGGTATCCGGTGACGCCGGCTGAAGCGCTCGATTGGCTCGACCGTTTCCTGCGGGAGCGGCTTCCGCACTTCGGCCCCTACGAGGATGCAATCTGCGAGCGCGGCACGGTGCTCTATCATTCGGTACTATCTCCGTTGCTGAATACCGGTCTCATTACGCCGCAGCAGGTGCTCGACCGCCTGGCTCAAGCGGTACCGCTCGACAGCGGTGCCGAGAATTCAAACCTGGCAGGCATCGAGGGCTTCATCCGTCAACTGATCGGCTGGCGCGAGTTCATCCGCGGCGTCTATCTGTTCCACGGCGTGCGCCAGCGCACGGCCAACTTCTGGGATCACGAACGGCGTTTGCCGCCGGCGTTCTACAGCGCACACACCGGGCTGTTACCGGCTGACGGTGTCATAAGACGCGTCACCGAGCGCGCCTACTGCCACCACATCGAGCGGCTGATGGTACTGGGGAACCTCATGCTGCTGTGCGAGATTGACCCTCACGAGGTGTACCGCTGGTTCATGGAGCTCTTCATCGACGCCTACGACTGGGTGATGGTTCCCAACGTGTACGGGATGAGCCAGTTTGCCGACGGCGGCATGATGGCCAGTAAGCCTTACATCAGTGGGGCGGCGTATCTGCGCAGAATGAGCGATTTTGCCGGTGGCTCGTGGGAACGGACGTGGACGGCGCTGTTCTGGCGCTTTCTGGAGCGTCACCGCACCTACTTCTGCGGGCAGCCGCGTCTCGGGATGCTGGTGAAGCAGCTCGACCGGAACGCAAGCCGCACGGCAGAGCACGCCAGGATTGCCGAACGTTACCTTAGCGATCTGTTTGGCGGCCGCGAGAACCCCGGCGAGAACCGCAGCGAGCCAGATTGACCCTCTGGTGACAACTGTCGGCCGGTCGGCAGCCGCACGTTCAGGTCTTACCGCTTATCGAACGGTAACGCGAAGCTAACCGGTTTTTCATCGTTTCCTCTCATGATTCTAACCGCGACAGCGCAGATTAGACCCACAAACACTCTGTGGAGGATTACAGTGAAGACATTCGTTCAAACGTTGACCGTGGCGGTACTGGTACTCTCGGTGGCGCCGGCCGGTTTTGGCGGTGGATCGCAGGAGGGAGCAACCCCGGGTGCCGCGGCAGCCCGGACATCGCGCGCGCAGGTCGAGCTGTTGGGGGCGGGAGCGTCGTTTCCAGCGCCGCTGATCACCGCATGGGCCGATGAGTATCGCGATCTTACCGGTGGAGCGGTAACCATCAACTATCAGTCTATCGGTTCCGGCGGTGGTGTACGGCAGTTCATGGAACAGACGATCATGTTCGGTGCAACCGAGGCAGCGCTGAATGACGATAACGCCGAACTGGCACGCCGCAACTCCGGCGGACTTGCCTACAACATGCCGATTACGCTCGGTGACGTTGTACTGACCTACAATGTGCCCGGCGTCGACCAGGGCCTGGTATTCAGTCCCGACACCGTGGCCGGCGCGTTCCTGGGCGAGATTACTCGCTGGAACGATCGCCGGATTGCCGAACTCAACCCGGGAGTCAACCTGCCCAACCTGCCAATCCAGATTGCGCACCGGTCCGACGGATCGGGCACCACCAACATCTTCACCAACTACCTGACCAAGGTCAACCGAACCTGGGCCGATCGGATCGGCTTCGGCAGCTCGGTGAACTGGCCGGTCGGTTCAGGTGGTAACGGTAACGAGGGTGTGGCCGGAATTGTGCAAAGCACGCCCGGTGCGCTCGGTTACAATAGCCTGGTCTATGCCGTGCTGAACGACATCACCTACGGGAATGTGATCAACAACTCGGGAAATGTCGTCGCTCCGTCGCTGCAGGCTACCAGTCTGGCAGCCGCGGTCGATATCCCGACCGATGGCCGCATCATGCTGACCGACACCGATGCTCCGAACGGCTATCCGATTGCCGGCTTTGCCTGGGCGCTGGTGTATGAGAATCTCGATCGGAATCAGGCCATATCCACTCGAGAGCAGGCCGAGGAGCTGACCCGCTTTCTCTACTGGGTTGTCACCGAAGGTCAAGACATCAACGAAAGCCTGGACTTCGCACGTCTGCCCGCCGATGCTCAGGCACTTGCGGAGAGCATGATTGCAACGCTGAAGTGGCAGGGACATCCGGTGGGCGAACGGGTCATTGCCGACGTTCGCGCCATGGGCTTTTGATCTTGTTGTTGTCGTCATCCTGCACCACACTGGCACGTCACGGGGGCTCGCCACGTAGGGGGCGCGCCCGCTTGTTTGGCGCGATCGCGTCGGACCTCCGGTGACGCGCACACATGATTCTAACACAGCGCTAACAGCATTCTAACCGGCGTGGCGTCTCGTTACACGCAGATAGAGTGCTGCCGCGCGGAGGATGAACAATGGCAGATATCGCGTTTCCATTGCGCCGCTCCAAAACGCTTGTCGCCGCACGCTACCGGGCACCGGGAGACCGCGTGTTCAAGACGGTGGTGGTGCTGCTGGCCAGCGGAATCATCTTGCTGGCAGTGGCAATGGCTGTTGTGATCTACCTCGAGGCCGCGCCGACCTTTCGTGCGTTCGGTTACGTGAGCTTTCTGACTGAAACCACCTGGGACCCGGTAGCCGCAATTCACGGCGCTCTCCCCTTCATACTGGGGACACTGCTGACCAGTTTCAGCGCGTTGCTGCTGGCCGTTATCCCGGCACTCGGCGTAGCGATATTCACCAGTGAATACGCCCCAAAATGGCTGGCCGAAATCATTAACTACACCGTGGATCTGCTGGCCGCAATTCCCAGCGTGGTGATCGGACTGTGGGGAATATTCAACTTTGCGCCCCAGATTCGAGATGCAGTCTACATGCCGATTTACATGTGGGCGCTGGAGGAGGCCGAGTGGCTTGTTCCGGTCATCGGCGCGCCATCGACCTACAACTTCGTCACCGCGACGCTGATACTGGCGCTGATGATTGTTCCGTACACCGTGGCGTTGTCACGCGATGCGATCGGGCAAGTGCCATCGGAGCAGCGCGAGGCTGTGTGGGCGCTTGGCGCGACGCGCTGGGAAGTCATCCGCCGCGCAGTCCTGCCGTACGCGCGCACCGGCATTATCGCGGGCGTCCTGCTGTCGCTGGCGCGTGCGCTCGGTGAAACAATGGCGGTGGCAATGCTGATCGGTAACCGCAACCGGCTGCCGTTCACGCTGTTTGGACCGGCAGCTACAATGCCCTCGGTTATCATAAACGAGTTCCGCGAAGCGGTGGAACCGCTGCACTACTCGAGCATTATGGCGGTCGGCTTCTACCTGTTTATTGTAACTATCGCAATTAACCTGCTGGCGAGCTGGATACAGCAGAAGCTCAGTTTGACAAAGGGGACCCTATGACGCTCAAGGCGCGCTACGTCCGCGACCGATTGGTGGAAATTGCCGTGGTTCTTCTGACGTTGATGGTTGTGGTTCCGCTGTTGATCATCATTGTCTACGTAATCATGAACGGTTTCAGCGCCCTGAATCTCAGCTTCTTCACCGAAGAGCTTGGCAGTCCGGCGCGCGCAATGCAGGGCCGTTCTGCAGGCCTGATGCACTCGATCATCGGAACAATAGTCATCGACCTGGTTGCGCTGGTCATGGCGGTCCCGTTCGGCATTGCGACCGGCATCATGATGTCGGAGTACGCGGATCACCCGTTTGCGCCGCCCGCGCGGCTTATGACAAGCACACTGAACGGGATGCCCGCGGTCCTTATGGGGCTGCTGGCGTACGCTCTGGTAGTCAAGAATACCGGAGGGTTTTCCGCGCTTGCAGGTTCGGTGGCGCTGGCGTTTGTGATGGTACCGATCATTGCGCGCACAACCGAAAGTGTACTGCGTGTTACCCCCTGGAGTCTGCGCGAGGCAGGACTCAGCCTGGGCCTGCCGCGCTGGAAAGTTACCATGTCACTCGTGCTGCCCGCAGCGCGAGCCGGGGTGATTACCGGCGTACTGATTGCGTTTGCCCGGGCTGCCGGCGAGGCTGCTCCGCTGCTGCTGACTTCGTTCGGCAACAACTATTTCAGTCTCGATCTCACCAGCCCGATGGACACGCTGCCCCAGCGGCTGTACAGCCTGGCCATCAGCCCCTACCGGCAGTGGCACGCGATGGGCTGGGGCGGAGCAATTGTTCTGCTGCTGTTCGTGATGATTACGTTCTACGCCGGACGCGTGGTGATACGCAAGCTGGAACAGAACACCAGAGCATGAGGAGAAGCGAAGATGAGTTCCGTTGAGCAGAATCAGACGACGACGGCCGCAGAACCCTTATCCACGCACGGCGTGCAGCCGGCGATCAAGCGCATTGACGGCGAAGCGTTGCGCATGCAAACCGCAGATCTGACCGTGCGTTACGGCTTATCGACCTTCGGCATACGCGATGTAAGCATGCCGGTATTTGACCGCAGGGTAACGGCGCTGATCGGGCCGTCCGGGTGCGGCAAGTCCACATTTCTGCGTGCGCTCAACCGCATGCATGATCTGGGCGGAGACGTCGAGGTCAGCGGCGCAGCCTATCTGGACGGCGAGAACATATACGCACCCAAAGTTGATCCGGTGGTCGTTCGCCGCCGGGTGGGCATGGTGTTCCAGAAGCCTACTCCGTTTCCGACCAAATCAATCTATGAGAACGTCTGCGCCGGATTGCGGCTGGTGGGTATGCGCCGCAGGAGCCTGCTGGATGAAGCCGTCGAGAAGGCGCTGACCGACGCAGTGTTGTGGGATGAAGTCAAAGACCGGCTCAAGAGCCCGGGGGGGAGCCTTTCGGGCGGGCAACAGCAGCGACTGTGCATCGCACGCGCGTTGGCGGTCGAACCCGAGGTGCTGCTGATGGATGAGCCCACCAGCTCGCTGGATCCGAACGCCACCATGCGCATCGAGCAGTTGATCCAGCAGCTGAAGCAGCAAGTAACAATTGTGATTGTGACGCACAACATGCAGCAAGCCAGACGGGTCAGCGACTACACGGCGTTCTTCTACGTTGGAGAGATGGTCGAAATCGGGCCCACACAGGAGATGTTCACCTCACCGGAGCACGCCCGCACTCGTGAGTATCTGCACGGAACCTTCAGCTAGACGGGAATTGATGCGCAAGCTGTTCAATCTCAGTGCGATTGAAGAGTCCCTGAAAGGCTTTCAACGAGTCTTTCCGGAGATCAATGACCGGTTGGCTATCCGGCGTGAGGAGCTGACCGATGCAATGATCTCTCAGATAGTCGATGCGTATGAGTTCCTCAATTCGCTGTTGAGAAAAGATATGGATCTGTTCACCCCTGCCGGCCTGCACGCTCTGCTGGAGATGAACCATATCGTCCTGTGTGGAACTGACAAGCAGATACGCGCACAGTACTACTTTCACCTGGAGGAAACGCGGCAGAGCTTCCTGCGGCAGATTCGGCCCATCAAGGACTGGGTACTCAGAAAGCGCAAGGAAAGCGATCCCTATCACCTGGCAACCGGGTTCTACTCACGTATGTTGAGCCGTCCCCAGCTGTTTCTGGAGGGCAACCATCGCACCGGCAACGTCATCCTGAACTATCTGCTGATCAGCAAGCGCTCGGCCCCGTATATTGTCTGCGACTACAACGCCCGCGGATACTTTGACATATCCGGTGACATCAAGTTCACCGAGAACGGCAACTACCTCGACACCGCGTTGCGCATGCCCGGACACCGCAGCCGGTTCCGGACTTTCCTGAAATCGCAGGTCCGTGAGCAGTACCTGAACGATACGGAGTAGCAAACGTGCACACATTTCTGAGCGTAATGGTCGCCGTGGGATCCATCGGGGTTTTCATGGCCGGATTCAGCCAGGTCGCCGGAGCCTCGATGAGAATAATCGGGCCGTGGTTCCGCTCCAGGGCGGCCCAAACCGATACCACCAAACGCCGGCGCCTGCTGCTGGGAACTGCAGCAGGCGCCGGCGGTTCGGCAGTCTCTGCGGTTGTCTCGCTGCTGTCGATGGTCGACAGCGGAACAGTGCGCGCCGAACGAACAGTGTGGATTCTGCTGGGGGTTAATATCGGCGCGACCGCTGCGTGTTGGCTGGTGGCACTGGCAGGCTACCGCATGACGCTGGCTCCAATGGCGCTGATACTGATGGCATGCTCGCTTCCGTTCAGACTCAGCGCAACCCTCGGGCGCTACACCCGCCCCGACGTGCTGACCGGTCTGGCGCTGCTGATGCTGGGCATCGACCTTGTCAGCGCGCGCCTGGCGGTCGTACCCGATGCCCCGGCACTGCTGGAAGCAATGCAGCGTCTCTTTTCGTCCGGTGCGGCCCCGGTGGCGGGATTTGTGCTTGGGTTCCTGGTGTCGACACTCATACGTTCCTCGGTGGGAACGGTTGTTCTGGCGATGTCCCTGCTGACCAGAGGCTGGCTGCCGTTCAACGTAGCCGTGGCCATGACTCTGGGCAGCAACGGTGGGTTGGCGCTGACCGGCCTGCTGGCCGGCGAGGGGCTTGATACCGAAGCGCGCCGAACCGTGGTGATACATCTGCTGATCAACGTTCTGGCCTGCATCTGGGCCGCGGCGGCGTTTACCGTGCTTGTAGATGTGACCGCTGCTCTGATCCGGGGCTCAGACGCCAGCGCAACAGCCGCCCGACTTGCCCTGTTTCATAGCGCGATACACATCATCAATCCGCTCCTTCTGCTTCCGTTGCAGCACGTGGTGATGCGCCTCGCACAGCAGTTGGTGCCGGCCCGGGACCGGCGCGCCGACGCCGAAGATGACTTCTCACTTGTGCTGCTGCCGCCATCCTATCCCGACGCACTGGATGCAAATCTGATCCGGCTGCAGTCGGGACTTGCGCGTATGGCGGAGCTGGCCTACGAGATGCTGATGATTGTCATCAACACGTCGCAGTTCGGCGACTACGCGGAACAGGAAACCAGACGCGTGATCTCGCTGCGATCCTCGGTCAAGAAGCTGGAGGACGAGATCGCCTCGGCACTGACCGGCAGCGTGCAGCTGCCGTGCAGCCGCAGACAGGCCGAGCGAATCCAGCAGCAGCATCGCACGGCGCAGCAGCTCTCGCTGATCAGCGACGATTGCTACAAGACCATGCGATTGTTCGCTCGCAGTTACCGCAAGAACTACCGTTTTCACCAGGAAAGCCGCGATGAGTTGTTTGACTTCACCTCGCTGATCCTTGACTTCCTGAAATACAACAGCGACTACCTGGAAGGCAAGATCGAGCCACCCAACTGGGAGCTTGCCAACCGCATGGAAGACGCCATCGACAAAGTGCGTGATACACTCAAGATACGTGTTGGCAAAGTGCTGCAGAATGACAACGAGGTCGACATTCAGGCTGAGCTGGCATTCATCGACATCGTATCGCATCTCGAGCACGTCGGGGATCGCTGCCTGAGTATCTCGGACAGCGTGCGTAAACTCAACTTCCAGCGCCGCGGCCGCGCCAATTCTGGGGAATACTGAGCGTAAACCTGCTGCCGCGGCCTTCGATGCTCTCCGCGGTAACCTCACCATTGTGGGCAAGCGCGATATGCTTGACGATAGCCAGCCCCAGCCCGGTGCCGCCCATATCGCGGCTGCGGGCGTGGTCTACCCGGTAGAAACGCTCAAACACGCGCGTCAGATCCCTGCGCGGAATGCCGCTGCCGTGGTCAGCAACGCTGATCAGCAGCACCGGGCCATCGTTCCGGGTGGTGATCTCGACGCTGCTGCCGTCAGGACTGTACTTGACCGCATTGTTGACCAGGTTAACAAGCGCCTGTTCCAGCAGCGCAGGGTTCACCTGCGCCGTATCGCTGCCGCTACTGGTCTGCTGAACGCGGATCGCTCTGCGCTCAGCCTCCGGTTCACACGCCTGCACGGCCTTGGTAACGACCGCCTCAACCCGGCACTCCTCCATGGGGATCTCGGCATCGAAGGACTCCAGGCGGCTGAGGCTGAGCAAATCCTCGATGATCAGGTTCAAACGCGTGGAATGGGAGTGGATGATGTCGATGAAGCGCTTTGCCGCTTGACTATCGTCCAGCGCACCGTCGCGCAACGTTTCCACGAATCCCAGGATCGAAGTGATCGGAGTGCGCAGTTCGTGCGAGACGTTGGCCACAAAATCGCGCCGGACGCTTTCCAGCTGCTTCATTCTGGTGATATCGTTCAGCACCAGCAGAACTCCGGTTTCTCCCTCGCTCTGAAGCGTTGTGGCGTGCACCTGCACATGCGTAATAGCATTGTCATAGATAACAATAGTCGCCTCCCGCGCAGCGGCGCTCTGCAGGCTCTCCTCCGCCAACTGATCAATCTCTGCATTCCGCAGCGCCTCAATGATCGACTTGCCCTTCACCCGCCGGTGATCCACGCCAAACAGGCTCGCGGCTGCGCGGTTAATGGAGGAGATGCGGCGGTGCTGATCAACCACGATCACACCTTCAACCATGGCACTCAGGATAGCTTCGAGTTCATTACGCTGCGCGGTGATGCCGCCGATGGTGCTTGCAATCTGATCCGCCATGCTGTTGAGCGTCTCCGCTACCGAGTTGATCTCCTGGGGTGCACGCAACCGGATACGATGGTCCAGATCGCCGCCGGCAAAGCGCCGGGCCGCATCCTGAATTGCCATCAACGGGCGATGGATCCGCTTGATAATAATCAGTGTCAGAACCGTGGTAGCCGTGATAATCAGCAGCCCGGCCAGTATGATTACGGTAAACGCCTCGCGGACTCGCTGATCGATAGTCTGCACCGAAGCCGCGGCACGTACAACCGCGATCGGTTGGCGGTTGTAATCGAAGATCGCCACCGCGACGTAGAGACTGTTCTCGCCGGTGCTGAAGCTTCTGCGGGTATCGCTGCCGGTACCTTCCCGCAGGGCACGCACAACCTCGGGCCTGCGGGAATGGTCTTCTGCGCTAAGCGAATCGATGTGTGTATCAGCCAGCACAACCCCGTCGACGCCGATCACGCTAAACCTCAGCGGAAGATCGCCCACCAGCTCGCGCAGCCTAAGCTCCACTGTCCGCGACGGCTGCGCTTTGGTTTGTGCGGCGAGAACCTCAGCCCCGAGGGCCTTGGTAACCAGCTCGGCGCTGCTGCGCAACTGCGACTCTTTCTCAGTGTGGAACGCTCCGCGGATGACCCGCGTGGCGGCAAAGGTCAGCGAGCCAACCGCCAGTACAATAGCGATCAGATAGACCGGGTAGATCTGGTAGAGCAATGATCGCCGCATCCGTACTATTCTTCCCGCATCCTGTAGCCGACGCCGCGTACGGTCTCTATACAGGCTCCGTATTCACCCAGTTTTCTGCGCAGTCCGAGTATCTGTACGTCAACCGACCGCTCGGTTACCGGGTAGTCCGCGCCGCGGATGGCGTCGATGATCCTGGTGCGGGAGAACACCCAGCCCGGGCTGCGTGCCAGGAACTCCAGTATCGCGAACTCGGTGGCCGAGACAGGCGCGGCGTTCTCACCACAGCGCACTTCATGGCGCGCGGTGTCAATTGTTATGCCGTGCAGCTGCAGCCTGGACGCTGTCTCGCGCGGCGCGTCATCGGCTGAGCTTCGCCGCAGCGACGCACGCAGGCGCGCCAGAAGCACTTTGGGGCTGAACGGCTTGGTAATGTAGTCGTCGGCACCGACTTCCAGCCCGGTAACGATGTCGCTGTCTTCGGTCCTGGCGGTGAGCATCAGGATCGGAATCTGCTTGAACCGCTTGTCCTGCTTGATCCGACGGCACACCTCGATACCATCGAGACCCGGAAGCAGCAGATCAAGAATCACCGCGTCAGGAGGATCGTTGTGAATCGAACGCAGCGCCTGCTCACCGGATTGCACCGCGTCCACCGTGTAGCCTTCCTTGCGCAGGTTGTAGGCGATCAATTCGAGGATATCACGCTCGTCATCCACTACCAGGACTCTCTCCTGCTCCATCACCGCTCTCCCACTACTTGTTCAACTCCACGTGCTCGGCGCACGCAGCAAACACAATCCACTCACATATGTTGGTGACGTGATCGCCGAGTCGCTCCAGGAAGCGATTGACCAGCATCAGGTCCATCCCGTTCTCTATGGTCTGCGGATGCTGTTGCATGATACTCACCAACAGCTTATACAGCTCCGCGTTCAACCGGTCAATCTGATCATCGCGCGCCGCGGTAATACGCGCCTTCTGCTCGTCGCGTTCGACGAAGGCTGTAAGGCTGTCGTGCAGCATTGAGATATCGATCTCAGCCATTCTGCGAATCAGCGGAAGAGCGTCCACGTACCGCAGATCCGTTACTGCCCGCGCGCGGTGTGCCAGATGTCGTGCATGGTCACCGGTGCGTTCCAGGCTCGCGGCAAGCTTGATTCCAACCAGGAGCTGGCGCAGATCAGCAGCCGCCGGTCGGGTTGCCACGATGATCCGCGTACACTGGTCCTCCACGGTGTCTTGCAGCCGGTCTATGCGCGCGTCTTCGCGCACTACCTCGGCCGCCAGTTCGAAGTCCTGCAGCTCGATCGCAGCCAGAGTCTTGCGCAGCGCGGTCTCTACCATCGCGCCCATGCGCAGAATGCTCTGCTGCATTGTACCAATCTGATCAGCCGTCTCCATGCAGAGGTCATTAAACCCGTTCAATGTTAGATTACGGTTAAACGGGAGTGACGGGGATCGCGCAGATTGAGCCCTGCTATGCGGCGACCTCCGACCGGATCAACCGCGTGCGCCCGTTGCGGTTGGTCCTCCGGCTCGCCCTGATTGCGGCGCGAGAATAAGCCTGGCAATCGTTTCCGCGGAGAGCAGAACGATTGCGCCCGCAAGCGGGACCCCGAGTCCTTCTGCGACGTATCACCCGCTCATACGCGTTCGACCTCAACGATCAACTCGCTCATCATGGTGTGTCCCGAGATGGCTTCATGCTGATAGTCGGCCAGGTCATGGGGGTTGAATCCGCCTAGCTCTTTGGATGTCTTGTAATAGGGTGTTCGGTTTCCGTATCCCGCCGGTGCAAAGAGCATGTCCGGATGTACTCGCTCGGTCACCATAACACGGGCTTCGGCCGTCCTGCCGTTTTTGGCGCGCATGCGAATAGTGTCGTTGTCGGAGATGCCAAGCCGTGCGGCACGGGCGCGGTTCATCCACACCCGGTTACTGTCGTAATCCTTGGTGATCTGCGCCAGAATCGGAATATTGTTGGTAGCGGCGTGCGAGTGATACGCCTGCTTGCCGTGAACAACCCGAAACTCCGCGCCGCGCAGCTCGAGACCGGTCTTCGGCGGGTACCACTTTGCAATGGGGTCATATCCCGCGTTGGCAAAACGCTGGCTGTAGAACTCGAATCTTCCCGAAGGGGTAAACAGCTGCGGTACCGGGTTTCTGTTCCCGCCGGAGACCAGAAATGCACGCGGCCGCTCTCTGGGCGCCTGCTCTTCGGGCGGTATGAGGGAGCCACAACCGGCAGGCAACACTGGCTCGTCGGAGACCTCTGCCGCCAGCGTGCCGGCCTGCTTGAGTTCCGTCAGGCTGAACGGTTGATCGGCAAGCAGCGCTTCGTTCCATTGGTCGAGTGTGAAATTGAAGTACTCGCCGACTCCCAGCTTGCGCGCAAGCATGGTGATGATCTCGTCAAAGCTTCTGGTCTCAGGGTGTACCAGCTCAATGGTCCTGGTCCGCATAGCTACGGTATCACCGACGGGCTTCACAACCTCCTCGCGCTCTGCAAAGCTGGGTTCGGGAAGAATGTAGTGCGCCTCGATAGCGGTCTCGGACATGTGCGTTTCGAACACCACCAGCAGATCCAGGGCGCGCATCCCGGCCCGCATGTGATCGTAATCGGGGAACGATCGCACGGGGTTGAAATGGCGGATGAAGCCTGCCTTGACCTTGCCTTCCCTGGCCCGCTGCATCGTCAGATGCGGCAGCCCGGAATCGGTTGACGCCAGCGGATACTCGGTGCCGGCACCGTCGTTGCGCGGAGCGGCAGGTCGTGGCGGCGCGGGAAACGGGGGCGCAGCGAATACTACTCCCGGTGGAACGCTGATTCCTCCGCGCTGCCCGATATTGCCCAGCAATCCGTTGACGTACGCCACCGCCCGTCCGGTGTCAGTGCTGTTGGCGTAGCAGGAACCTACGGCCGCCTTCCAGCCGGTATCGACGGCACAGTGCGGCGCGGCAGCGGCCATTTCATGCGCAATCTGACGAGTTCTTTCTGCCGGTATGCCGGTAATCTCTTCCGCCCAGTGCGGTGAGAACTGAACGATGTGCCTTCTAAACGGTACAAATCCGTTGGTGTGATTGGAGATGAACTGCCGGTCAAAGAGATTCTCGGTCACCAGCACGTTGCACAGCGCAAGCAGAAAGGCAAGATCGGTACCCGGCTTGATGGGGACCCACTCCGTTATTGCCGCGCTCTGGCTCAGGCGCGGGTCAACGCAGACCACCTTGGCTCCGCGCTCGATGGCCCGGGCAAAGGCGGTAGCCGCCCCGGTGCGTACGGCCTCTCCCATGTTGCGCCCGATGAACAGGAGATAGTCGCTGTTTTCCCAGTCTGCATCAAACGCGGCGCCGAAGGTGTGTGACATTGCAATCCGGCGGCCGGCCTGGCAGGTCGCCTCGTGAGTCTGAATTGTGCTCACTCCCAGCGCATGCATCAGCCGGTTGAGGTAGAGTGTGCCGGTCGTCCGCGGATACTGTGCCGCAAAAACCGCCTCGGTGCCGTGTTCCGCGATGATGCCCTTGAGGCGGGCACTGATCTCGTCTGTCGCCCGTTCCCAGCTGATGGGCTCAAACTCCCACTCGCCCACTCGCTTCAGCGGCGTCTTGACCCGGGCCGGATCATAGATCCAGTGCAGCCCAGCGTGTGCCCGCGGACAGAGCTTGCCGCGGCTTACCGGATGATCCGGATGCCCGGTGACTTTCCAGGGACGTCCGTTCTTGACGTGAATGTGCATACCGCATTCGCTGGTGCACATATTGCAGAGCGACGGCTTTTTCACGACCGGCGCGTCCTTCACGGTCTGAGCCCAGACTCGCATGTCGATAACGCCCAGTGCCGCCGCGGCGACCGCGGCTTTGGCTGTACGACTCAGGAACGTTCTTCTGTCGATACCCATCGTACGATCTCTCCCTTTTGCTCTGTACTTACACCAGGTGCGGATAGTCTTCTGCCGGGGTGCGCAGGATCAGCAGGAGACCAAGTCCGTCTTGCTGTGTTCTGCCGTACACGTTGGCCTGCGGATGCTGCTTACGAAGCACCGCCACACGCTTTTCGGCCTTGCTGAGCATCTCATGCCACGGACCGTAATCAACAGCGTTGGTGATACAGGTCGTGGCACACGCCGGTTTCCTGCCTTCAGAGACCAGGTGCCGGCAAGCGGTGCACTTGTACATCTTTGGGTCGCCGCTGGCCGGGTCCTCGGACATCATTGGTACATCGAAGGGACAGACCATCTGGCAGGCGCCGCACCCGATGCACGCCTCAAAATCCATGTGGGTGAAGCCTTCCGGTCCCTTGAAGAGCGCTTCTACCGGGCAGATTTCCACGCACGGCGCGTCGGCGCAGTGCTGGCAGCTATGCCGATTGACGTGATGTGTGACGTTGGGCCATGTGCCGCCGTCAACGTGGTCAAAGCGTATGTACTTCTCCCTGACGGGCAGCGAGTTCTCGTTCTGGCAGGCCACCCGGCATGCTTGGCAATTGACACACAGGCTGTTGTCCATCAACAGCGCCATCCTGCCATTCTGCTGTCCTGGCACTGTTTCCTGCGCGGCGGCCATAACCCCGGTAGTGGCAAGCGCAGCTGCGGCGCCGACTGCAGAGGAGTACTTGATGAACGCCCGACGGTCGATCTTCGTCATGCGATTCTCCTTTAACTCAATTCAGCTGGGACCCAGCGACCCGTTGAAGGAAGGCAGTATTGGTCCCTGGACCCTGCACCCGGAATGAGTCTCGAGTCGTACCTGATTCACCTCTATACTAACGGCTAATTCGGTCAAACGCAATCCAAAGGTGACCATTGATGTCTTGCATTCCTGAAAGAACCGATATAAAATCACCGATAACGTCTCAATGCAGCGCCAAAGCGTTGGGAAAAATCAAACATTCGAGCTGCGTCGCGCCGGATGCCGGGCATGGGATGCAATCACGCGTGAGCGTGTTCAAGGCCGCCGGGGACCGGTCATCAGACGCGCGACAAAGGAGTTACACAATGAAGAGAGTCGCCATTGTTCTTGTGGCCGTTTTGCTGGTCTTCGCGCTGGGCGGGCAGGCGTTTGCCCAGCAAAGAAGGGTGACGGGGTCGGAGAACATCAGCATGGACAACGTCGACCGGTATCTGATGGCCGACAACGTGAGGTTCATCGATTTCCGCAACTACACCGACGCAATGCGAGCCGGATATATTGCCGGTTTCGAGATCGTTCCGTTCTTCGATTACCTGGAAAACCGTGCTTTGGTTCGCCACGACGGCTGGAACTTTTCGCCTCGTGACATCGTTGACCAGGCGATGCTCGAACGTCTCTTCGGTCCAAAAGACCGCATTATCGTGGGCATCTGCCGTCTGGGCATTCGTTCCAAGTACGTCTTTGAGGCCCTCAGCCACCTGGGCTGGACCAACCTGATCAACGCAGGCGGCTACGACGACTACTCGGGGCCGAACCGTATCGCCGGTGACGGAACCTGGCGCGGCGTAAAGGCGCTTCCGCCTGGCGGCGTTAACATGGACAACATTGACGGGTTCCTCGATCGGCCGGGCGCAAAGTATGTCGACTTCCGCAATGTCGCCGACAAGTACACCGACGGCTGGATTGACGGCTTTGAAGTGATTTCGTTCTTTGAGTTTCTGGAGGACCGTGCGCTCGTGCGGCACGACGGCTGGAACTTTCGCGAAGCAAACATCATAGACGACTTCCTGCTTGAGGACCTGTTCGGGGATCGAGACCGCGAGATTTTCCTGATGTGTCTCACCGGCGCGCGCTCGGGCTACGTGAAGCTGGCGCTCGAAAGCATCGGATATCAGAACGTACACAACGTCGGAGGAATCCGCGACTACGCCGGTGAGAACCGCGTCTTTGGCGATCCCACCTTCAGTTTTTGACCGCGGGGGAGTGATCGGGCAGGGCTCCGCGACGGCGGAGCCCTTCCGTGCGCCGATCCGGATACGCCTTCCCCACAGACGTTATGCAGAAACGAAAAACAATCGTCGCAGTCTACTCGATGTTCAGCTCCCTCATGCAGGCTCCGTCGTACTCGACACACCGGGAGATTGCCGCCGGAAAAGCGGCTCAGGTTTGGGAGGACCTATTCCCGGGCACCGGGCCCAGGCCGACGATTCCCGAGTCATGGCACGCGGCCGCAATACCGCCATATGATGAATGGCGCAGGATCTACAACGATGTGATGTCTCCGGCTACTCCCCTGCTTGTGCCGGTCGAATCGATCTACAAGGTCTGGACCACCGATCCCAGCTGCGAAATGCCGTTTGCGCGCGAGACCGGTCTCTTGCAGGGCGATTCGGCGCAGCACCTGTACCAGATCTACCGGGAGATTGGCTTTGAACTACCCACCGCGTACGCCGACAGGCCGGATCATCTGGTCCTGGAGCTGGAGTTCATGGGGCTGCTGGTTGAGGCGGACAATCCGGCATCGCAGCAGCTGTTTCTTAGCCAGCACCTTGACTGGCTGCCACAGCTGATTGCGGATGCGCAACGCAAAGAGGCCCATCCGCTGTACCTGGATCTGTTTGGCTGGATCGAGGCTTTTCTCTCACTGGAGCGGGGGCGCGTAGAAAGGCTCGGCGAGTGAACCGCGCGTTGAGCGGCGGTTCAGGCGGCGGGGCTGCAGCCGTCCGCTGAATAGGATGGGTTTCTGAACGTACCGAATCAGACGCGGCCCATCTTGTACCGCTTGAGCAGAAAGTCGGTCTTGATCTCGACAATACCTTCAATACCGACCAGAAACTCGTCCACAAACTCCCCCACTTCACCAATGTCGTTGAAGAACCCGTGTATATGCAGAGAGTTGTTGGCGCTCATCTGGTTTACCGTGACGATGTCCTCATGGTCCGCTATTGTCCTGGCGGCCGTTGTCACGTACTGCGGCCGGAAGCGAAGTTCAAAATACGCAGGCAGGGGTTTTCGAACGTAGCGCGGAGGAACGCTGATCGTGAAACGCTCGATCACACCGCGATTTCTGAGAGATACTATGCGTTCCGTCACGCCGGGCCGTGAGAGGCCGACCCGCTTCGCGATCTCCGAGTAGGACATCCGACCGTCCTCGCAGAGCAGATCGACGATCTTCCTGTTGATCTCGTCCATCCCGTCAGCATGACGTCCATCCACTGTTTCACATCCAAAGTTTTCCATAGTCTTGTCCACCGGGTTCGCGTTACGGCTCGGTGCACCGGCTGCGCCACCGATGCACCGATTCAATGGAACCTATCCGCTCTGTCGATTCCGAGGGCCGCTTCAAGCAGCCACCGCCATCTTACGTCGACGCATCAACTGCAGCAATACAACAAGCGCGATGGCCGAGAAACCGATCACGTCCGTGCTCAAACCACGAAACACGAGCGCCAGGGCGGCAACGCCCAGCAAGGCCTGGTCGACGATCCTGTTCCTGGTCAACAAGAACTGCTGCATGAAAGCGCCGAAACTCAGTACGCCCAGCAGCGCGGTGAACGAGTTCCAGGCAATCTGGTGAAACTCTCCGATACCCAGCAGAGAGGGGATAAACACAAACATGAACGGAATATAGTAGATCGAAAGTCCCATCCGCAGCGAGTGCACACCGGTCTTCCAGGGGTCAGCGTCGGCCAGACTCGCGGCGACGTAGGCGGAGAGGCACACCGGTGGCGTAATGACCGCAAGCTGGCTAGTCCAGAACACGAAGAAATGCGCCGCGAGAATGGGCACTCCCATTCGACTCAGGGCGGGTGCCGTGAGAGTTACCAGCAGCAGGTAGGCCGAGGTTACGTTCATACCCATGCCCAGGAAGAAACTCGCCACCAGCGTCAGCAACAGGGCAAGGATCAGAATACCTCCGGAAAGATCGATCACTATGGAGCTGAATCTCATGCCCAGGCCGGGCAGCGCGATACCGGCCACGACTATTCCAACGATTCCGGCGGTGACCGCCATGACGAGTCCTGCCTTGGCACCTTCGGCCAGAGTACTACTGATGCGCGCGACGCTCATGCGATCTTTCTTGCGAATCAGCGATAGCAGGAAGGTAAGACCGATTGCGGCGATCCCGGCTCGTGAAGGCGAGTACCCGGCGGCAATGATGTAGATAATCAGTGCTATTGGCAGCAGGAAGTAACCGCCGGTCTTCAGGACCGTCCAGACATCGGGAAGTTCCGCCAGAGGGATACCGGGTATGTTTTCCCGTTTTGCCTCCAGGTATACCTGGAAAAGCATGCTCGCCAGGAAGAGAAAGGCTGGAACAAGCCCCGCCACTACGACCTCGGTGTACGGGATCCCGATCAGGGCCGCCATCAGAAACGCCGCGGCACCCATAATCGGTGGCAGGAACTGCCCGCCAATAGAAACCACGGCCTCCACGGCACCGGCAACATGCCGTTTGTAACCACGGGCAATCATCATGGGGATCGTTATGGATCCGGTTACGGCAGTGTTGGCAGTCGAGGAACCCATGATCGACCCCAGCAGCGCACTGGAAAGTACGGCCGCCTGGCCGGCACCGCCGGTGAACCGGCCCACCGTGGCTTTGGCGAGATCGATGAAGAATTCACCGCCGCCGGCGTTCTTGATGAAGACCCCGAAGATGATGAACAGAAAAATGAACGTTGAGAAAACGAACGCGACGGATCCGAAGATGCCGTCCGTACTGGCGTACATGAAGCTGACGATGCGGTTTACGCTGTACCCGCGGTGGCTGAACGCACCTGGAATAAGGTATCCGAAGTAGTTGTAGAGCAGAGTCACCACGGCAATCCCGGTGAGAGTCCATCCAACTGATCTGCGGGCTGCTTCAAGCACCAGAAGGATTGTGAGGATGCCCATGAAAAGATCGGGGGTCGTAAGCGGGATTCCGGCTGCGCGTGCCATACGGCCGAACTCAAGGATGTAATATCCGACACCCACACAAGCGAGCACAACCAGCACCCAGTCGGTTATGCCGACCACAGTCCCTGTTTCACTCTTTCGCTTGGGATTGATCAGGAAGGTCAGTACCAGAGCAAACAGTATGTAGAGTCCCCGGCTGACGTGTGCCGGCCACAATCCGAATGTCGCCTGAAAAATGAACACCAGCGAGTAGGCGACAGCGATTATCTCGATTGCTTTGTCTCGGATCTTCATAGTGTACCTTTCACCTTGTCAGGATAGGTGCGTATTGCCTCATCTAAAAATCTTACCATTGGATGAGCGTGCCTCACGTAAAAATCTTACCCGAGGTAGTAGTGGAAGAACATGGAATTGGTAGTTCCAGTTGGTTCTTGTCCTGGCGAATTCGAAGTAGTTTCGTGATGGCTTGGTCAACCAGACGTTTCTGTTTGACGATATGGATTCCTCGTACCCGGCGGCGCAGCTCATTCTTGACATCGTCGGAGACAAGCGGAGAATCGAGCAGCCGCTGGTACGGTGGTTTGGGTGTCTCATAAACCTTCTTCACGCGCGGACCGATTCGGATCTTCTCGACAAGCTTCGCCGAAGCATAGAAGTAATTCAAGAGCGGGCAGAGATGTGTATAGACGTCCTGAAGCGCTTCGTATTCCGCATCGGTGTCGAAGCGGTAGTAGCCGACCGTCCGTCTGACGGCGATGTCATTTTTTTGCTCGACAAAACAGTTATCGTTCTTCCGGTATGGACGTCCGCGAGTAAAGGTAATACCGGTGTCGTTGCAGTAATTCAGCAGCGCCTTGTTAATGAACTCACCTCCGTTGTCACTATCCACCCCTAACAAGGAAAACGGCAGTTCAGAGCGGATCTCGATAACCCGCTCCTTTACCCAACGGTGAGCGCGGTTTCGCAGTGGACGGAGTTCGGTCCATCCGGAGAAGACGTCGGTGGCTGTCAGAGTCGCACAGTACTCTCCTGAGGCGCTTCCGCCGTCGTGGTGGACCGTATCCAGCTCAAAATATCCAGGAAGACGCTCATCCCACGTAAAATGGGTTCGTATCGGTATTTGGTGTTTCAGCAGCGGTCCGTGCCTGGTGTGGCTTCTGCCCTTGAGCTCCAGCTTTCGCCGTTCCGACTTGAGCAGCCGGTCCACGGTGGATGCGCTGATGCTACAGAGTTTTACGGCAATTTCTTCGTCGATTTCAAACTCTGGTTCTGCCTTCAGCACCTCCATGTTTGCCCGTATCAAGACCACCAACCGCTTCCCGCATTGATAGTCGAAGAGCTCCCAGAGTTTCCGTAACGAGTCTTGAAGCGCCTCATCATAGACACACTCCCGAGTACGTTTCTTCCGCTTCCGGGGTTTACCGACGACGAACTCAACCAGTTTACCGTCCACAACGTGGATTTTCTTTTTCCCCCAGGTATTCAATAGATGCATCGCATACTTGCGATGATAGCCGGTGGATCGGCAGAACTCGTCGAGAATTGCCTGCTTCCCGTTCTTTGATTCTGCTCGATATCGCACGGCAATTTCATTGGTCAGCGCTTTCTTTTCCCGCATCGTTAGCCCCATGTGCGCTCCTCTCAAATCGATTGAGAGGAGTATTGCTCACGGTAAGATTTTTAGATGAGGCATGGTTTCCTTTGGGTAAGATTTTTGATGAGTCAACGCGTGCACTTGACAATATTCTGTCTACCTCGTACGCTGCCGCCAATTCATGCGAGTTTCCGGAACGCGTTCCGCCATCATCCTGACAAAGGATACCCTGCCGGCCGCTACGGCCAAATCACCCGGAACAGTAGTTCCCCGGCGCGAGCCCGGGACGGTCCCGTTCCCCGACATAACCCGTATTGGTATTGAGACAGGCACCGGTTTTTCCGGTGCCTTTTTTTTGTCCACACCTGAACAAGGAGGCCCGTAATGACGGAAACCCTATACGCTCGCCCGCCTGTCGCGATCGAGGCACACCCCTTCCGGGGCCGCACCCTGGCGGTGATCAACGACCTGAACCGGGAGGAGAGGCTGTATCTCTATCGGCGGACCCGGGAGCTGAAACAAGCGCACCTCCGCGGTGACCGCCGGACGCTGGATTCGTTCCGGATCGACGATCCGGACTTCGGAATCTACGAGGTGTTCCTGGAGGACAGTACCCGCACACGGGAGTCTTTCAAGAACGCTGCTCACTTTCACCGCCTGAAGTTCTCTGAACTCAACACGGCTTCGAGCAGCTTCAACAAGTCCGAGAGCTACGCCGACACCTTTGCCAACCTGATCGGCTACGACAACCGGATGTTCGTCATCCGCAGCAAACTGGAAGGCGTATGCCGCTACCTGGCGGAAAAGACGCAACAGTACGGCCGGCGCCACAATCTGGCCGGGGGAATCTCGTTCATAAACGCCGGCGACGGGCGGCACGAACACCCAACGCAGGAACTGCTCGACGAGTTCACGTTTCTGGAGGATCTCGACTGGGACGACCGGGAAATACATCTGGCCCTCGTAGGAGACCTCTACCACGGCCGAACGGTACACTCGAAGGTACACGGACTGGGACTCTTTCACAAAGTTACTGTAGACCTCGTTTCCCCGCCGGAACTGAGCATGCCTCGGTCTTACGTGGAGGAGATGCAGTTGCAGGGATTTACCGTGCGGGAGTTCGGATCGATCGAGCAATACCTGCGGCACGGCCAACGCCCCGAAGACAGCACAGAGATCGCCCGGCTGTGGTATTTCACGCGGCCACAACTGGAACGCATGGGCGAGCGGGTCCTGCGGCGCGCCGCCGAACTGAGGGCGGCGATCACGTTTGATCCCGCCGACATCGAGCGCCTTGCGCGGGATACGATCTTCTATCATCCCCTGCCCCGGCACCGGGAACACCCGACGATACCGGTCTCGCTGGACGACACGCCTCTGAACGGGTGGGAACGACAGAGCGCCAACGGCTGGTACATTCGAATGGTGCTCCTGGCGATGCTTGCGGGCCGCATCGGTGATGACTACCGCGGGCCGCTGGGACCGCAGCAGGTGGAGGATGAAGATTTTGTCCGGGACGTTACCAACGAAGCCGGGCTCCGCGGCAGCGCCGACCAGACCTCACCGCAAGAACAGCGCTACTCGGAGGGAATCAGGCCGATCCGGGATGGACTCGTAATTGACCACATCTTCACCGCCGCGCCGCCGGAGAAGATCCGCAGCCACCTCGCCACGCTGATTTCGGTAATGGGTCTCCACGGGCGGGGAGGAGAATGGGTCAGCACCGGCAGCAACGGACACTGCAAGGGGCTGCTCTTTCGACCGGGACATCCCGGTCTGGACGAGTACGCCGTCCGGAAGCTGGCGGCGGTTGTCCCCGGCGCAACGGTCAACGTGATCCGCGACGGAGCGGTGTATCGCAAGTTTCGCCTCGGTCATCCGCAACACATCGAGAAACTGCCGGAACTTATCTGCCGCAACGATGCCTGTATCACACACCCGGATAACGGGGAGCAAACACTCCCGCGCTTCATCCGCAGCCGGGACGGTCACTACGTCTGCGCGTACTGCAGCCGCAAACATGAGTTCACGGAGGTCTGGCGATGATGAACACGTCTGCCACAGGCGGATCCGCTATTGCACGCGACTCGGTCGCGACAGAACTTGCGCGGTTTGCCCTGGATACGGGGGCGTTTCGCCTGACACCGCGAAAGCCGGTACTCTGGGCGTCGGGATACTATATGCCGGTCTACACGGACAATCGGCTGATTCTGCGTACACCCCGCGGCCGCGAGCTCGTACGGTCCGGCATGCTCGCGCAGCTTGCCGGGGAGTACGGTGACGCACAGTGCGGACACTGGCACGCGGTCGCGGGCACCGCCACCGCCGGAATAGCACCGGCGGTACTGCTGGCGGAAGCGCTCGGAACGGAGTTCTTCTACGTCCGCTCCGGCGCGAAGGATCATGGGCTGCTGCGACGGATCGAGGGGCTAGCTCCGGACGAGGATTCGCTCGCGGGAAAACGCATCCTCCTCGTGGATGACCTCCTTTCCACCGGAGGAAGCGCAGCCGCTGCGGCAACCGCGCTGATCGAGGCCGGTGCGGAGGTGCCGCTCTGCCTGGCATCGTTCAGTTACGGGTTTGATGCCGAACGGGAGACTTTTGCGAAGCTGCCCGGACCGGTTGCGTGCCGGCCTGCGGCGGTGTTCACGCTCGATCTGCTGCTGCGTGAGGCAACCATCCGGGGAATTCTCGACGACGAGGAGATCCGGATGATACGGCAGTGGTGCACAGATCCTTTCGGTTGGGGTACCGCGGCGGGGCGATCATGAATTACCGGACAAAGTTGACACACAGCGCCGCGGAGGCGGGCTCGCTGTTCTGCCTGGGGATCGACCCGATTCTGGAGCTCTTTCCCGCGGAACTGCGCCCCACCGGCACGGTTCTGGACGTTTCCGGCATCGACAGCCTTGTGCAAACCGCCCTGGACGCGCTGGAAGAACGCGCCTTGCGTCCGGCGGCGTTCAAACCGAACATCGGCTACTTCTCAGCGTGCGACCGGCCGCTGCAGGTTGAGCTCTCTGCGGCGCAACGTTTCTCAGGGTCGATGGCGCTGGCCAAGGTGATGCACACCGTGCGCACACGGATGCCCGGCGTTCCGGTTATCCTTGACAGCAAGCGCGGCGATATCGCGCGGTCCAGCCGGAACTACGCCGTGGAAGCGTTCTCCTGCTGGGCTGCCGACGCGGTTACGGTCTCACCCTGGATGGGGGACGATTCGGTACGGCCGTTTATGGAAGCCGCGCCGGAAGGCGGCGTCTACATTCTGGCACGCACGAGCAACCCCGGCGCCGAACGCTTCCAGAACCGGCCCGCACCGCAGCAGCCCCTGTACCGGCACGTCGTCCAATTGGTACGGGATCTTTCCCCGGCTTACCCCGGTACAGGGATTGTGGTTGGCGCCACGGCACCGGCCGAACTGGCCGATGTAGCCGTGGCACTGCACAAGGCAGCGGTACCTATCCTTGTGCCCGGTGCGGGATATCAGGGCGGTACTGCCGCAGATGTTATGGCGGTCCTGCGGGACGCCCGCTACCCCATGGAACTGGTGAGAATCAACATCTCCAGCGGGACGCTCTTTCCGTGGCTGCAGGATGGGAAAGCACCGCCTGACTGGCGCCGGGCAGTGCAGGACGCGGTGATAGACGCTTACGAGTCAACCAGAATTGCGCCGCACCGCCGCAGGCCACACCGATGACCCACCGCGCAATGGACTGCATCGAAACCATGCAGGGTTCGCACCTGCGCCGGGATACCGCAGTGCTGCTGGCCACAGTCAGCGGGATAGCCACTACCAATCCCGGCATGATCGAGTGGTTTGCGCGCGAGACGATGGTGACGGTCATAACAACCAAGTCGTTTCAGGTCGAACCCAACTGTGGAAACCGGGAACCGGTCATCACCGAACCGCAACCGGGCAGTTTCGGCAACGCCGTGGGACTCCGGAATCCCGGACTGGCGGTCGCGCGAAGCGAGCTGACCGAACTGCGCTCCCGCTGGAGTGAACTGCGCCCGGCGATCACTGAGAGCGGCATCGACACCGTTGTCACCGCCGCTGTACGGGACGGCACCCAGCCGGCCTTGCTTTTGAACGTCTCTATCGCCGGCCGTGACGAAGCGGAGTTCCGCGTGCTCGCGCGGGAACTGGCACCACTGGCCGATCTGCTGGAGCTCAACCTCAGTTGCCCCCACGCCGGCGGCGGATATGGGGCAGCGATCGGCTGCGATCCGGTGCTGGTAGCGCGCTGCACCCGCGCCGCGGTCGACGCCGCCGGGGCCACTCCGGTTTTCGCCAAGCTCACCCCGAACACGAGCCATATCGGAGCAATTGCGCAGCGCGCCGTTGCCGCCGGCGCCACCGGGATTGTCGCGATCAACACCGTCGGACCGGAGCAGTACCGCGAGCGCGAGACCGGAACCGTGATCCTCAACAACCCTGCCCTGCAAGGCAGGGGCGGTCAAAGCGGGCGTTGGGTCCGAGAACGGGCCCTGGAGTGCGTCCGGGATATCCGTCGTGCGATCGGTCCGCAGGTACCGATCATCGGTATGGGCGGGGTCGAACGCCCCGCGGATGCCCGGGCGATGCGCGCCGCCGGCGCGGACGTTGTGGGGGTGGGAAGTGCCCTGGCGCTGGTTCACCAGCAGGATTGGCCGGGAATGCTGCGGGCAATGGCACAACCGGGCGCCGACTCGCGGGTCCGGTACCGGCCGAAGGCCGGCATGGACTACCGCCGCCTCGCCGTATCGCATCGACGGGAACTGGGCGGCGGACTCTTTGAACTGGGCCTGCGTGGCTCGCTCACCTTCGAGCCGGGACAGAGCTGCTTCCTGCGGCTGCCGGAGATTGGGGAGAAACCGTTCTCGCCCGCCCTGGCAGACCCTGCAACATTTCTGATCCGACGGCGCGGACCGTTCACAAACGCGTTGGGTACATTGGAGCCCAACGGCTACGTCTTCGTGCGCGGGCCCTACGGCGAGGGTCCGGGTGTCATCGACGCCGAAGCCGCCGGGACCGCCGCGCGGATGACACCGGGTACGGCGTATATCCTGGCGGCCGGGAGCGGGGCCGCGCTGGCACCGCGCCTTGCGTTGCGCCTGACCGCCGCGGGTCTGCCCGTCCGGATCTGGCTGGGACTGCGCGACGACGTCACCGGCATCCCCCTGGCAACCGATATCGAGCGTCACGGCCCGCTGTCGGTCGTTCATGATCGCGGTACGCTGGGTCGCGTAATCCACGAGGCGCTGGCTTCCCCGGATGTTCGGGCAGGCGGGGTCGGCTCCCTCTGGGTGATTGGCCCGGCCGCGTTCATGAGAGCCTCCGCGGCAGAGTTCAGCGGTTCCGGCGTCCCGTTCAGGGCAATTCGATGCTCCCTGGAGGAGGAGATGCTGTGCGGAGTCGGGCTGTGCGGGATGTGCCACCGCGACGGCCGCCTGACCTGCCAGTACGGCACGTTTACCGGAGAAAGGACATGATCGATCCACACGTGCACCTGAGGGACTGGACGGAGTCAGACAAGGAGACTCTGGTCCACGCATTCTACGTGGCGTGGCGATGTGGAATCAGCGCGCTGTTCGAGATGCCCAATACCAACCCGCCCCTGACCGCCAGGAACGCAGTGCTCCGCAGAATCGCGGATGCCGACCGAGCACGACGGTCCTTCGCAGATCAAACCGCAATTCACCACAAGCACGCGATTCTCGGGGCAACCCGCAATCGCGTTCAAAGCCCCCTGTCGGCGCCGTTTCATGGACTCTACGCGGGCCTGACGGCAGATCCGGACCAGGTGAGGCACGCCGCCGCCGTTCACGGTGAGCTCTTTCCACGCGTGGTGGGCTGCAAACTGTACGCCGGACACAGCACCGGCCATATGGGAGTCACAACCGTGGCTGCACAGTCAATCGTATGGCGCACCCTGGCAAGCGCCGGCTACCGCGGGGTAGTGGCGGTTCACGCAGAACGGGAGGATCTCCTGCGTCCCGAGATCAGGAATCCGGATGATCCGCTCACCCACGGTGCGAGCCGCCCTCCCCTGGCGGAGATCGCTTCCGTACAGACTCAACTAACCCTGGCTGAGGCAGCGGGATTCCGGGGAACACTGCACGTCTGTCACGTGAGCACCCCCGAAGCACTGGAGATCATCACGCGAGAACGCGCGGGTCTTCCCTTCACGGTTACCGCCGGGGTGACACCCCACCATCTGCTGCTTGATTCAGAGTACGCGGCCGCATCAGTACCCGGACCACGCGATCTGCCGGGAGCCCGCGGATCGGGATTCACGGTGAATCCGCCCCTAAGGGACCGGAGCGCCCGGGAACGCCTTCTGGCTGCGGTTCTGGCCGGCGAGGCGGACTGGATCGAGAGCGATCACGCACCGCACACCTGGGCTGACAAACTCGACGGTGCGGCGGGACTGCCGGGCATCCCGGCGTTTCGCTGCTTGTGCGATTATCTTGGGCGAACCATGGATCACGACACGGTTCGCCGCATGACGAGCACCCGCGTCCTGGAGGTATTCGGGATCGATCCAGGGCTCGTACCCCGGAATCCCGCTGCATCAGGGCCGTTTGGCCGCGAAGAGTACGGTCTCCTGGCCCGGGAATACCCGTGGGATCCCTACACTGGAGGTCAACTCTGCCGTTGAGCGGCCTCTGGTACTCCCGCGGCCGGAAGCGGCACCGTCAAATCGGTGATTGGGTTCACCGGCATTCCCCTCCTGACACAAGAGATGGTACACTACAGCGTATTGCTGTTTCTTGACAGGATGTCCGTCTGCGTATAGCCTCGAATGCTATACGCAGACGGGATCCGGCCTGTCGCCGGCCCGGCGCGCGTGGGCAACCAGACCAAGAGCTGCTGTTGATCTCGCTTGCGCCTGCCGTCAAAGGGAACACTACCATGAAGAACGCCGAAAACAACATTCCGACACTCAAAGAAGCTCTGCGGCAGCCATGCAAGTATCGGGACATGACTCTCGCGCTGCAGCCCATGGACAATTACCGCAAGACCCCGGGAGGTCCAAACGAAACCCCGCTGTCCTTCTGGGCGTCGTGGAACTTGAAGGATCGTCCCCGCAGAATTGCCTTGCTTCTGGATGACTGTCAGGAAGAGTATCGACCGTATGCGGGCGGTATTCTTCCCAATCTGGTCAGACTGCTCAAAGTCTTCCGAACCGCTCGCTCCAAGAGTGACGGAGTCTGCATCGCGTGGAGTGCCTGGAGCCGCAGATTTGACGACCGTATTTCCAACGCCATGGACCGATGGTATGGCCCGCGAGGCTTGCGTCCCGATAACCCGGAAAACGCCGCCTACGTCTTTACCGGCTCAGCCGGACTGAAACCCTTATCCGAGATAGCGCCAACGCAAGACGAGGTCTCCGATGGCTGGTTCTACCATGGAAAGCATCTGGACATGTTCTGGACCTTTAATGAAGACGGCACCTCGTATCTGGACCAAAAACTCAAGGCGCTTGATATTGACACCATCGTTATTGTCGGACTGTGGACTGATGAATGTGTCCTCAGCACGGCCTACGCGGGCAACTCGCGCGGTTACGATGTGGTGGTGGTAGGGGATGCAGTCGCCACCGCAACAGCCAATCAGGAAACGGCCCTGACGGTGGCCAACAGCACGGTGGCCAGGGTAATGTCGACCGACGAAGTGGTGAGCTACATGCAGAACGATTTTGTGACCGGGAAACCAGGTGCCGTCAAAGGCACGCGCCATCCCGACGGGCGGAAGGATGGTTGATTTCGAGTGGTGCCAAAATTGTTTTTTTGCGGTTGATTCGGCCTCTGTCTGAGGCAGCGGCGCCGCAGGATGATGCCGTCGCACGTACTCAGAGCAGCAGCCGGCCGTCCTGGATAACCGTCCGTCCGTCCAGCCGCAGCAGGGGGCTGGTGAGCACACAGTCGATGTGAACACCGGCATCGACCGTCCCTCCGAAAGTGGCATTGCTGCCGAACGCCACGTGTACGGTGCCGTAGACCTTCTCGTCTTCGAGCACGTTGCCCCACAGTCGCGCCCGGTTATTGGTGCCGATTCCCAGCTCCGCTACGTTTCCGGCAGCCCGCAACGGACCCAGCGCGTTCTGCAGTCTTTCGGCGTCCGCACCTTTGAATCGAACTGCGTAGCCATCCTCGATAGTGATCTCCAACGGACCCTCTACGGTGCCGATACCGGCAATCGACCCGTCGACCACCAGCACGCCGTTGGCGGTGCCCTCCACCGGTGCGATGTAGGCTTCGCCTGTTGGCAGGTTCCCCCCGGAGCCCGGCGTGTGATAGCTGCCGTTGCTTGATATCGCGTTACGGCCGCCCAACGACATCTCGAGCGTGCACCCGGCCGAGACTATTGTGGCCTGCTGCGCGTCAGACAGCTTCTCGGCGACAGCATCGGATAGCCGCGCAATCTCACGGTAATCGGCGGTCAGTGCTCCACCGTCAAGCATCTGCGGCACGATAGCCGGCATTGTAGCGATCCGTGCGCCGGCGCTGCACGCCTCCTTTCTGGCTCGCGTGTGAGTCAAGGAGTGCAGCGTCGGACAAAGCACCACGTCGCTGTTCTTCATGGCTGCCGCAACGTGAGCCGGCGGTTCAGCGCCGGGGGTGCCGGTTGGAAGCATAACCAGCAGGCTGGCGTTCAGGCCGAGCTGCAAGGCCCCGCCGAAGAGTGTTTCGCCAACGGCGCGCGTCTCGGTATCGGTTACGATCAAGACTCTTTCGTCAGGCTTGACGTTCATGCATTCGAGAAATACGATCCTGGCGCACTGCGGCACCTTTACGTCTTTCGCTGCACTCATTGCATCAGCTCCGCAGCGATCCGCCCCAGGAGCGTCCGCGGTACGAGGACCGGCAGACCGCTTTCGCGGCGCACAATTCGAGCGTGTTGGGAGCCAAAACCGAGGCAGTCGAGTACCACCAGAGTCGCTCCTGACGCTTTTAGCCGGCGCGCAGCCTCGGCCAGCTCGGCTTCACTGCTGCTGTAAGGCGAGGCTGCTGCCGATACCACGTCCAGTCCGGTGCGCTGCCATTTGGGCTTCATGACCTCTTGCTGTTGCGGCATGGGGACGATGACCCCCAGCGTACCGCTCTCGGTTATCCCGGAGATAACGTGAACGAGCAGTCGGTCCGGCTTCAATACCGGACACGACGCGGTAAGATGGGGAAACTCGCCGGTGCACAGCAGGATGACAAGGTCTATAGCCTGGCGCTCCAGCTTCCGGATGCAGTTCTTCAGGCGCTCGATTATGTGGCGCTCGGCGAGCCGCACCTCGCTGCCGTCGCGCAGCCGGCTTACCAGGGGGTAATCTCCCTGGACCGGGGCAAGCTCATCGATCTCTCTTCTGTCCAGATCGTCGAGCGCCCCGCACTCGATCACTTCCACCTCTCTGCCGACCGCCGCTAGCAGCTCGGGTATGATGTCGCTTCGCGGTGACTGGCCGATTGTGACGGTGCCCAGTCTCACGACGCCGTTCTCCCGGGCGTCTGCAGGTGGTGCATCGGGCCGTAGAGACTCACGATGCGCTGGAACTCCTGGTCGTCATGGAAGCGGCAGCTTCCATCGCCCACGGCTTTGGCCACTTCAAGGCAGAATCTGGCCGCCTCTTCGATATCGGTCTCGCGGCTGGCTCCCGTGCCGCAGCCCGGCACCGCCGTTTCCGCGGTTATGGCTACGCCGACCACGGGCGCCGATGTTGCGGTGCACGGCTGGAGTATGCTGTTGACGTGGAACAGTCCATTGCCGTACGGAGTTATGTCCTGCATGGTGATAGGCAGCACCACCGGAGCCAGTCCGGTGGACCACGTCATGATATCGAGCAGATCCTCGCTGACTCGCAGGATGTAGCCCTCTTTGACCGTCGGCGAAATTGCGAAACCGCGCCGGTTCAACACCCGGTTGCCCTTGGTGGCGTCGATCGACAGGATGACCGACATCGCGGGATCGACTTCCTGTTCGTTCATGATGGCCATGTCAACCGGCGATCCCATGAAAGGAACCGGATCGTGAGGCTGGGTTGGCGCGTCAGGACAGATGTGCGTACAGATGATAACGTCGCCATGCAGTCTGTCGCCTGCGCTTGCCATATCCGCAAGCTTCAGCGCGCACGAAAGGGCGGCAACGGCGCCATCGGCGTCCGAAACCAATCCGACGCGCTCCGGCCTGGCGCCTATTCCCCCAAGCCGCCCGATGATCCCCACGGTTGGCACCTGGGCCGATTTTGCCCCGCCGGCGCTTCCCTTGATACGCACCTTGATGAAGTCGGTGGCGCCGCGCGCGCCTTCAATCCGCCTCACGGTTACCTCATCGGCTCCGCGCTTCCTGATCAGATCGCCCACCTCGCCGCCGCCGGCGCGCGGGCTGTCCAGCAGTTCGTGAATTTCCATTACCTGTTTCAGCATTGGGCTTCTCTCCTGCGTTCCGGCCCTCAGACCGTGATGTAGTTCCGGATGTCCTTCTTGAGAACCTCTTCAACCTGCCGGTAGAGGTCCGGATCACGCATGCCTCCACCCAGCGGTATCTTGCCGCCCGGAACGTGCAGCAGCGCGACCTGCATTCCCTCTGTGATATCGGCACTTGGAATCGGGACTCTGGTCTCCAGGTCAATGGTCGCAAGCAGGTCCGGAAAGGTCCCGAGGCGCTCCCCGCCCCTTTCCAGCGTCATGTATTCGTTCCAGAAGGTGAGCTCGTAGCTTCCGTTGCGGTCGGTCAGCTCCACTGCACCGACATCAAAACCGCCGACGGTTTCAAGCGAGACACTCTTGACCGAAGCTTCCGGCAAGAGAACCGAGCCGCCAAGGCGCTCGGCCGCCCGTTCGGCCGCCGCAATGCCGGCTGGCGCCTGGTCCAGGATCCTGCCGAGTTCAATCGCCAGTGAAATTGCGCCCGCAGCGGCGTTCTGTCGAGCATAAGCCACCGACACCGGATTACGGGCTACGCCGATCAATCCTCCGGCGGCTATTGATGCCTGCCGCACGATCCTGGCGGCCTCGGGCAATGACGCGGTTACGCTCAGCTCCACGTAGCGGCCGGCTTGTGGATCGCCGCCACAGGCCGCCTGGGACGAAAGGTAGTCCGGGTCGCGGTGCAGCCCCATTGATCCCATCAGACCGATAGGGTGGGCGCGGCCGTTTGCCGGTGCGTCGACCACCGGGATGCCGAGCACCGCCGCCTGAAACCAGCCGTTGACCGTTGCCAGTCCGCCGTTCTCGCACGAAATGAGCCCATCGATCCGGCCTACTCGCTCCTTGAAGATCTGAACCGCTCTGGTGTACTGCATAGGGGTCATAAACTGGTCTTTGGCCGCCGGTGCGCCAACCGCTGACACGGTCACTATTGTGCCGTCGTCGGGCAGCTCATCCAGCGACACCAACCGCGGCATGCCCGCCTGGACGGCAAGCATACCAAGCTCGCGGCCGTCTTTGACGCGGCCACCGCCTCCGCCGCCGAGCAGAGCACCACCGAGTACGGCATGCGTCACACTCTGCTGGTCAAGAACGTGCATGAATCACTCCTGCGGCAGCTCCGGCAGTGCTGCTTGCCGATACCAGTGCGAACCACGTGCAGAGTGCCGCCGCCTCTACCGCATCCACCACCGGAAGTCCGGTTGCGGCCTGCAGCTCAGGCTTCAGACCGATAGTCGCGTATCCGGTACACGCCAGCGCCACAACACGCGCGCCGCTGGCCGTCAGCCGGCGTGCCGCCTCAATCGCACTTGCGCGACCCGTGTCGGTCATCAGATCGAGGGTGTTACGCACCCCTTCGGGCATCTCCTCTCCGGTCAGGAAGCTGCCGAGCATCGAGCGCATCGGAGCCGGGGTGGCTTCGGTGATACCGAGGGTACCAACGCGCGTGCTGATCGAGAGCGCCACTGCCGCGGCGGCAGTCCCGGCGCCAATCACGGGTACATCGAGTTCGCCACGCAGCTCTTCGACCGCCGGGTCGGCGGCACAGCTCACAATCACCGCTTGCACGCCGTCTTCAGTCACCAGGCGCCTCGCCTGGTCGATGATCTTGGGAATCGCGATGCGCTCGGACTCGTCGTCATAGATGCCCTTGGGCTGGTCCGGGATGCAGCGCGTGACGACGAGCAACGCCGGATAGCGTTGTTCGATGATCCTGCCGTGAGCCGCGGCAATTTCGGGATCGTCAAACGAAACCACGCGCAGCAGCCCGACAGTCAGCGTGTTCATAAAAGACCTCCCATAAAGCGAGGACGGCCGCCCGCGGCCCGCACGAGTCCCGGCGACCGTCCGTAATTCCACTGTCGGCCCCGTCCCCGTAGGGCCGCACTCAGCTGCGCCGCAGCGCCCCGAGAGTTCCGGTGAGGAACGAAACAATCGCCGAGCCGGCTATGAAACCTCCGGCCAGCACGTACATCGGTTTGCGCAGCTTCTCGCCGTAGACCCGCATCAGAATGGCGCGGATGGTCAGCGCCACTATTGCGGTCCAACCGGCGGTTGGATTGAAGATCAGCAGGCCGGTGGACAGCAGAACACCCATCTGCCGGCTTGGTCCGCCGATCGCCTGAATGACGGCACCGGGAATACACCAGATCAGCAGCCAGCGCAGTACTTCCGGTGATGTTCCGGCCTGTATGGTGGCGACGTAAACACGGCTGACCGGCGCAAACAGGTCGGCCTCGAAGTAGCGGCGATAGAACACCAGGATGAAGACCGCGGCGCATGCAAAGCCGAGGATCTCCGCCCAGTACTGCTGCAGCCGGCCCTGTTTCTCGAACTCCGGATACTTGCCTTCACCGCGTAGGATCCAGCCTGCCTTCAGGTCATAGCCCATGTCGGCAAAGGCGGGGCCGGTTGAGGCGGTATAGCCTACCAGCAGTACCAGTGCCAGCGGCGGGAAACCGATCAGCATACCCAATACCAGAAAGATCAGCGCTGTGGCAAAGGCCGGAAACCAGCCGGCGTGCATGGCCGACAGGCCTACCAGGATCTCCGACATCTCGGCCGCTACGGCGGCGAACACCACGAAGAGCACGATCTGCCACAGCGGCATCTCGGTGAAAAGGCCTGCCAGAACCGCCAGCACCAGCGCGCCAACGGCGTAGGCGCCGAAGCCACGCCCGAAGCCTTGCTTGAGGTCCTTACCCGAGCGTGTGAAGCTCTCCTGATCGGCGGCTCTGGCGCGCATCTTTCCAAGCGTCACCAGCGTTATCTGCACCAGCGCTACCAGGCCCGCACCAATCATCATGCCGTGCGGCAGGTAGATCTCGGTCAGGTTCACGCCCAGCAGCGTCTGCCCGTAGCCGCGAATCAGCAATCCAACGCCGAACATCGTCAGCGCCCAGATGTTGCCGATCCAGCAGACGCCGAAGATGTCCATCGGGATGCCGAAGAAGGAGCCCGTGCCGCCGACAACCGCCCCGGCAACCAGCGTCAGAGCGCGCTTGCCGCCGACGTCACCGGCAATGATGGTCTCCGCGGCTGCCACGCCCGGAGGCCAGATGCCGCTGCCGGGAAAGGATGGCGTGTCGTAAACCTTGTACAGGATGCTCATGTCCACAATCAGACCGATCAGCACGCCGATGAACAGCACCGGTACCAGGTCCGGCCTGCCGAACAGCCAGATGATGCCGATCGGCAACAAGAGGCCGTTGGCGCCGCCGAAGGTGGCCCCGGAGATGACCGTCTGCAACAGGTTCTGGCGGTGAACGCTCTTGAGACGAATCAGGATACTGACCGGGATGCGGGCCACGCCGATGGCGACGATCGCACCGATTACCGACGTGTTCGGCGTTATCCCGACCCTCGTAATGAGCTCTGCGCCGATGATAATGCCCAGCACACCAAGGATGATTCCCGGGATAAGTACCGCCGGTTCGAGTACCGAAGGATGCTTTTCCGGGATTTCCGGTTTCCACTCACCGCCAACGGGCGATGAATTCGAGTCTGCGGCCATAGTGCCACCTCCGCTCAGACAAAGCCTTGTCAAGCCTCGCAACGCGGGCTATTCGACCCCGAAGAACTTGTATCGTATGAGCTTAAACACTCGGCTGGTAATGTCAATACGTATCGCGGGCCGACACAATTCTCATTTTGGCCGTACGGGGTCGCTCTCGGGCGCGGCGCAGCGGAATTCGTCTGTCAACCGACCCCGTGCACCATATGGCGACGGCTGCCGCTCGCCTGGGGGTAAGGACACCGTCGGCGCGTGCGGCGCCGTACGCCCAGAATGAGAATTGCTGCGGGCCGAGGTCGAGGCGGCGCCTGGCGAACGGTCGACTGAGAATCGCTACTCTTTTTTCGCTTACGCCCTGTACATCAAGCGCGGCTTCACGATACGGTTAGCCGAGTGGTTGCAACACTATCGGTTCAACCGGTCAGCCACGCGGGCGGTAATCGAAAGAACTGAAGAGGAAGGCTATATGAAGATAATGTACGGGATGCTCATGGCGCTCACGCCTGCGGCTCTGTATTCAGTCTACGCCTTCGGTCTGCACGCACTGGTGCGGATACTGGCAGGCGTTGTTTCGGCTTTGGCCGCAGAGGCAATATTTCAGAAACTAACCGGCCAGAAGATAACCGTAAAGGACGGCAGTGCTGCGGTTACCGGGCTTCTGCTGGCACTGGCGGTATCGGTTTCGACCCCCGTGTATGCGATATCCATTTCGGCTGCCTTCGGCATCATAGCCGGGAAGCAGCTTCTCGGCGGACTGGGCAAGAACCTCTTCAATCCGGCGATGTTCGGGCGTCTGTTCTACCTGTTTGTCTTCCCTGATTCAATTCTGCCGTGGCGGCAGCCTGTAGACATGACCACAACAGCTACACCGCTGGAAATACTGCGGGCAACCGGCGAGACGGCCGGAGTGCCGGTTCTGGACATGTTCCTGGGGCGGATCCCGGGGACACTCGGAGAAATATCGACTCTGATGCTGCTGATCGGATTCTCGTTTCTGGTCTACAAGAAATTCGTGCGCTGGAGAATACCCGCAAGCGCATTCGCAACTGTGCTGGTACTGTCGATTATCGCAGGGCAGAATCCGTTGTTTCATTTCTTTGCCGGAAGTCTCATGTTAGGAGCGTGCTTCATGGCCACCGACCCGATGACCTCTCCGCGGTTCCCGAAAGGACAGGTGATCTTCGGGATCGGCATCGGCCTCATCATTATGAGCATGCGCTGGTGGGGCTGGCAGACTCCGGGCGTATACGAATTCACTGAAGGCACCACCTTTGCCGTGCTGACCATGAATCTTTTCGTGCCCTATCTCAACAAGAAGTTCAAACCTGTCCGCAAGTGATTCCAACGTGGGCCATTCATGGATGCAAGAGGTGAGCCTGATACATGGAGGTGCAAGATGGCTGAGAGCTCAATACTTCGTTTTATGTCACTGCTTGTGGTGATGCTTGTTGTTGGTTTCGGCTGGTTTGGAATTGGTTCTGCCCGTCTCAAGAGCAAGGGAGTTGAGGAGGCAGCGGCCAGATCGCAGGCCATACAAGCGGCCAGGAAATACTCACTCATAGCAGCGTTTCTCTACATGGTATCAATGGTCAGCATCGCCGGTCTCTTCATGTGAGATCTCTTCCGTAACAAGATCCGGGCAGGAATCAAGGCTGCCGCGCTACCCGCCTGACACCCGAATACCGTTGTTGGGACCGACACCGGCGGGTTGGTTAACCATCGCCTCTTTGAAGAAAGGTCAGGATGCGAGTCATCAGAGCATGTATTGATCCGTAACGGTCAGAGCTTGCGGACAGGATTTGTGCCTCTGTCTGAACGTATTGTGATGGAACCAGTTCGTCGCGGCAATGCGAGACCATCTCTCTGGCCGACTCCGGGGTTGTTTCGAGGTGGAACTGCAAACCGATCACCCGCTTGCCCAGCTGAAAGGCCTGGTTCACGCATGCTGCGCTCCCGGCGAGCCGAACCGCACCCGGCGGCAGATCAAATGTCTCTGCGTGCCAATGGAACACCGTTTGCGAGGACGGAAGCTTGAAGACCGACCGATCGATCGAGGCCGCCGCCCGGATGGGAAACCAGCCGATTTCCTTTTGGGGGCTGGGATAGACTACGGCCCCCATAGCGTTTGCGATAATCTGAGCACCCAGGCATACGCCCAAGACGGGTTTCCCTGACCCTATGAACTCACGAACGAACTGCTTCTCTGAGGCAAGCCAGGGATATCGGCGTTCATTATTCACACTCATTGGACCACCCATGACCACGAGCAAATCGATTGTCGCAGCGTCCGGCAAATCTGCCGATTCAAAAAACCGTGTGTGAGTCAGTTTGTACTGATTTGAGCGTTTCTGGGCAGCGGCGTTATCCTGCGCCGGTTGGCGAGCGTCAGAATGCGTAGCGAAACTCGAGCTCAGCAAAGTCAGTGTCTCGAAACTGGCCGAACATGGTGTCGCGGTCACCGTAGAAGAAACTTCCGCGCAGGCGGAGGCGCGCGTCGTCGCGCAGCAGGAACTCGATAGTCGGCCGCAGCGCGCCATCGCCGTCTTCCGGGTTATGAATGGCGCTGAACTCGGGCCGGATACGGTCGTTGCGCAGACTGTGCGAGAGCGTAGCCACCAGCGTATGGTGTGTGTCGGGGTCGCCCAGGTCGACTTCGCCGCGGGTCTGCAGGTTGAGATTGAGGTTGCTCAAGCCCAGGTTGCGGTCGCCGCCCAGGACGTAGGCCAGGCTGTGGTTGGGGATATCCGGGTCGTCCGCGGCAAAGTCTTCACTCATCAGGTAGGCGAGCTCGGCGCGCAGGTTGATGCCGGCGGCAACGGTGGCCGCTTCCAGGCCGAAGAGGTGCAGCCGGTTGAAGCCGACCGCGTCCGCCAGGGAGCCGGAGTCGTCGGCCTGAGTGAGTGCCGCGGGGTCGATGACCGGCTCACGGTAGAAGCCGAAGTAGTACAGTGCACCGAAATCGACGCCGCGCGCGGTCCCGCTGTAGCGCGCGCCAAGCTGGCCGCGGTCCAGGCGGCGGCCCGCCTCGTGCACGGCATCATAGACGTCGGCGGCATCGAGCTCCGGCTCCAGCGCGGCCTGCAGCGCGCGCACCTCGCGCGGGACCCAGGGACCGTCCAGGGGCACCAGGTCGGGTGTAAGCACCGGTACCCAGACCAGTTCCAGACGGCCCTGGCGGCCGGCGTAGATATCGAGCTTGATCATCGCCTCGGCAAGCTTGCGGTCAATGTAATCAGGATTTACGAAGTCGCGATAATCGATGGGGTTGAGCACGTCCACGACGTGAATATCGTCGCCCTTGCCCCAGGTTGTCTTGAAGTAGCCGACCTGCAGCCAGACCCGGTCGTAGAAGAGACGCAGGTAAGCCTCGTCCACCAGATCGCGGAATTCCGACACTCCGGTACGGCTGTCAAAGGTGAGCCTGCCGACCGCCTCGGACGATTGTGCTTCAAAGCGCAGCTCGGTCTCGAGGTAGCTGTCGGCGCTCAAGCGGGACTGCGGCACGTCCTGGTAGTCCAGAAGACCGCGGGTCACCAGGCCCAGTGCGCCGCTGTGCCGCAGCGCGGCGCCGGCCTGCTCGTCGTCCTCAAAGAAACTCAAAGCTCCCGCCGCGGCGGGAAGCGTGAGGGCTGCCGCGGCCAGCAGCGCCGCGAGCACGGTCGGGCGAAGCGAGAATTTTGTCCGCATCGGGTGCCTCCTTCTGGAACGATTGGAACCTCAACGCGCGCGGCCGGTCTCCAGAAAACGGGTCGTGAACAGCGCATCGGGCAGGTTGCCGTCGTACTGGATGCGCTGCACTTCCAGATGCGTCGCGTGACCGGTCTGTTCGTTCTTCATGGCGCTCTTGACAGGTGTCCAGTATCCCTGCACCTGTTCCAGCTTCTCCACCGAGTTGACCTTCAGCAGGTTACCGCGCTTGTCATAGAACTCAATCCTGATAGGAACCCAGATATCCCGGGGAATCCACTGCACGCGGCGCGAATACTGCGCGCCGTCGAGATCGCGCGGTATCGACTCAACCACGTAGCAGTCGTAGCCGTTCCGGCGCTCTTCTCGCAGCAGCTCGTGCCGGTCATCGTCCACGCTGCGGCTCTGCAGGTCGTCGTAGGTAAAGTCTGTTCCCATGAAGCTGTCACCGCCTTCGCCGGCTGCGATACGGCGCACCCTGCGCAGCGCGGGCAGATAGATCCACTGGTCGTCATCGCGGTCAGGATTCTCGATAACCAGAAAGCGGGTGTCCTGGACGCTGGCAGGCCGGTGAAAGACAATCACCATTCGCCGGAGTCCGTCGGCATCCTCGGCCCCGTAACCCTCGAGGATCCGGCTGCTGGTTGCGCCGCGACGGTCGACCAGCTCCATCGATACCAGAGCTTGTACCGCGCTGCCCGCGTCGCGGTCTTCGACACGGCGCATAATCTCCTCACCGCTCAGGGCGGGGAGCGCCGGAACGGGTGCGAAGACCAGCATGCCGACCAGGGCCGTGAACAGGATTGGCGGGAGAAATCGGTTCATCGTGGTGCCTCCTCAGCGGTTATGAATTGTGGTTGGAACATGTTGAGCAGTACCGGCAGAACCGTCATGGCGGCGGCCGACGCGGTGAACATGGTCAGGCCGACCAGCAGCCCGACGTATCGCAGCGGCGTGAAATTCGAGAGCGCCAACACCAGGAATCCTGCGCCAACGGACGTAGCGTTGAAGAAGATGGCCTTGCCGGTACTCAGAAGTGTGCGGCGCGTCACTTCGTCGAGGTCGTTGCAGGCGGCGCGCTCATTGCGGTAGGCCGCCAGGAAGTGGATCGTGTAGTCCACGCCGATGCCGATAGAGATTGAAGCGATCATGGCGGTGGCCACGTTCAGCTGAATGCCGGTCAGCCCCATGACGCCGAAATTGATCACAATGGCCAGCGACAACGGGACAATGCCGAACAACCCCGCCATCACCGAGCGGTACGCCAGTGCCACGATCAAAAAGACAATCACCAGTGCCACGGCGATGCTGGTAAGCTGCGACGTGACAATCAGCTCGGTTACCGCGCGTTCGATATCGGCAAATCCGGCAACGGACACTCGATAGCCCTCAGGAAAGTGACGGCCGGCAAACGCCAGCGCATCTTCCGACACTGCTGCGGTGCGTTGCGTGCTGGTTGAACGCAGCTGTACCAGCATGCGGGCCCGCCGCGGCTCGAGGGCGTCATCGGCAAAGTCATCCAGGTTGCCGGCGTAAACCAGAAGGTACTGCGAGATGAGATTCTGCAGACCGCGAATGTCCTCCACCGGGTACCGCGCGGGGTCCAGCGGAATCTCGTTGTAGGCTTCTCCGCGGTAGTTTGCCGCACGGCTGATGAGCCGCACGAGGTCGGCCGCGCTCAGATCCATGCGCGGCGCAGCCGCGTAGGCGGCACTCATCAGCTCGGCCAGCTGTGCCGCCGTAAGCGCGCCGGCTGTGCCCATCGCAGCGGGACGATCATCGACAGCGGCATCATCGAAGCCGTGCCGGTCGCCCGGCTCGCCCGGGGCCCGGTCATGCGCGTCCTCAGGGGCGTCCGGGCCGTTCGGGTGGGACTCATTCGGGTCGTCCCAATCGTCGAAAAAGCTGCTGAAGCCGTTGTAGTCGTCGTGGGCGTCTTCGTAGGCCCCGGGATCAGCGTCCCGGCGGTCGGGGACCTGCGGTGCGAAGGAGGCTTCGGGGCCGACCGAAGCGGCACGGTCTTCCTGCGGGAAGTTCATGACCTTGTTCATGCGCTTGATGAAGTCAGAGAACGAAAGCACGCGGCCCACGTCCGGGTGTGTCCGCTCCAGGTAGGCAGCAAGATCATCCATGGCAGCCAGCGCGTGCGGATTGGTGAGGGCACCGGGTTCATGGCCTTCAACAAGGATGCTGAAAACCTTGGTGCCGCTGAACTCGCTGCGCAGAAACTCATCCGCAGCGCGGATCGGCGAGCGCGCTTCAAAGTAGTCGATCATCGCGTTGTCCACCTGGAGGTGAAGCGTGCCGTAGACGCACAGCGCAACAATGACGGTGCCGGCAGCCAGCACCCTGCCGCGATGCCGGCCGAATCCGTCATGGAGCGCCAGCAGGAACCGCTCGATGCGGGTTGCTTGCGCCTGCTGGTCCGGATGCAGCGCAATCTGTGACGGCCGCGGGCGACGTGGCGCTAACGGTGGTCGAAGCAGCAGCAGCGAGGGAACAAACAGCAGCGTGATGACGAGCGCCGCCAGCACGCCAACGGCGTTGATGATCCCAAAGTGGCGCATGGGGATGATCTCGCTGGTGGCGATGGAGGCAAAGCCGGCGGCGGTGGTCAGTGCGGTCAGCGCCACCGGCTTACCCATCGAAGACACAACGGAGAGCACCAGCTCGCGCTGCGAACGGGAATCCGCCCGAGCGTCCCGGTATCGGGCGCTGACGACTTGGTCGTAGTAGCGGCTGAACAGGTGTATGACATACGCGCTGCCAACCGCGATCAGCAGTACCGGTATGACGGTTGAAATCATGGAGAAGTAGATGTCCAGCAGCGCCATGATACCGACGGCCCAGGTGGTACTCATCAGTACGGTGATCATGGGGAGCAACACGCCGCAAAAACTGCGGAACGAGAGGTACAGCACCAGCAGCACTACCAGCGTGACCAGCGGGATCAGGTACGTGAGATCTCCGATCATGTACTCCTTGAGCATGACCGTGATCACCGGTTCACCGCCTACATGGAAGTTGAGCCCTTGCTGCCGGTATTCGTCCAGCAGCAGGGTGAGCGCATGATGAAAAACCTCCCGCTCGGCGGTAGTGGAACCGGCATCAAGCAGCACCACAACTTGAGTGGCTCGAAAGTCGTCCGAAACCAGGTTGCCGCGGTACATCTCCTGCCAGTCAAACAACCGCCGACGAACCACGTCTGCGCTCAGCTCCAGGTCGTCGCCCGCCGGAAGCAGCGTTGTTGCCTGCATGCCCTCCGCTGTGCCCTCGATGTAGTCGGCATTTGTCAGCGACGTAACCGAATCGACATACGGCAACTCCTCGATGCGCCCGGTCAGCTCCCGCAGCGTCCGGATATGCTCCGGATGGAGTACGGTACCGCGCTCCACATGCATTGCCACGCTGACCATCTGCTGGCTGCCGTAGATGTCACGCATCTCGTCATAGGCCTGTTTCTGCCGGCTGGCAGGCGGGACGAAGACTTCGACGTTGTTGTTGATCTCGATACCGGGAATCTGCAGGCCCAGCAGCACCGTAACCGCGAGCGCCAGCGCCGCCACCAGAGCGGGATAGCGCAGAAGGTGTCTCATGACACGATCCACGTCTTAGGCTCCCTGTTCCGCCGCCGGCGGTGTCCCCAGGTAGTACTCGATCATATCGAACATCTGCTCAACCAGCTCCTCGGGCTGATAGGTGCTGCGCTGCTTGATAAAAGCGTCACGCGAGGCGATACGCTGCAGAAAGCTCTCGATCATGTGCACCTGCATTTCGGCCGACTTGCGAGCATCAAAACCGGCCCGCATCGAGCCGTCGGCCTGTCCGAGCTGCAGGGTGTGCACCAGCTGTTCCTTGAGGTCGTCTATCACACGAAAGCAGCGCCACGCACCGGAGTCCTGCCGGTCGACCGCATGACTGCGGTAGTCGAGATAGTGAAACAGGTAGAGGTAGTCGGAATACTCGGCAAAAACGGCAACATAGGCTGCGCGCATTGCCCTGATCTTTTCCAGGCCAAGCCCCGCAGTAGCCGCCGCCTCCACGATCCGGTCCTTGAACGTGTGCAGAATTGAAGACAACAGGGTGTAGATCAGCTCTTCTTTGCTTTTGAAGTACAGATAGAGTGCACCCTTGGAAAGCTCGGCCTCATCGGCGATATCGGTCATGGTGGTGTTCTCCACCCCCACCCGCAAAAGACGCCGGGCGGCAGCCTCCAGAATTAACCGCCGGCGCTCGCTCTTCTCGCGCGCTCTGCGTTCAACTATACCCATGGTCACCTCATCGTCTTATGGTAATTTACTGACCATTGGTCAGTCAAGGTGCGGACTCGGATGAGTTGCGCTCGCTCAACGCAGCATCCATTGTTGGCTCCGGAAACGACTTGATAGCCCGGCGGTTCGCAATTTGACCGTGTAGCGCCCCGGGCTGTCTGTCTGCAGACCAAATACGGTGCGCCAGGCCCGAGAGTGCCCCTCGGAGTGTCTCCGCAGCCATACTATGCCAACCGACTGCGTGCGGTAAGAATGCGAATTGCTGTTGATAGCCTTTGCCGGTTGACATGATCAGAAAACGGTTTCTATTATGGTCAATGCCGCAGAGGAGTTGTTAAGTTGTCCTCACGCCAGTCGATACGAGACGTCGCCAAAGCTGCCGGAGTATCAATCACAACCGTTTCGAGGGTCATGAACACCGTTGACTACCCGGTGTCCGCCGAGTTGCGTGAACGAGTTATCGAGGCCGCACGGCAGTTGAACTACTCACCCAACCGTTCGGCGCAGAGTCTTCGGAAGAACGCCGTGGACGTAATCGGCTTGATTGTGCGGGACATCGACTACAGCTATTTTGGTCAGATCGCGCGCGGTGTTACGGAAAGCGCCCTGGATCAGGGATGCATGGCATTTGTGTGCAACACAGGAAGAAAGCTCGAGAAAGAGTACGCCTACCACGAGCTCCTCTGGCAGCACCGGGTAAAGGGAATCGTAATTGCCGGGGGCGGGGTCGCGGACGCCCGCTACGCCGAGATCGTTACGCGGCAGACGAAGCGCATGCAAGCCGCAGGACTCAAAGTGGTTGCTCTGGCACCCCAGGGGGCAGAGATGCCGTGCCTCGGCTATGACCATCAAGCGCTTGGCCGGAGGATGACGGAGTACCTGCTTGGGATCGGGCATCAAGATATCGGATTTCTGGCCGGGCCTTCCAGCGTAGTAACCAGCCAGCGCCACGTGTGCGGATACCGTAGCGCGATTGAGGAAGCGGGGGGCGTATTCCGGGAATCTCTTGTGGCCTGCGGTGCGTTCAGTGAAGAAGGCGGCGACAAGACGTGCCGCCAACTGCTCGACGGCTCGATTCCCTTCACCGCGTTGTGCGCCGGCAACGACGACATAGCGATTGGCGCAATCCACGCATTGCGCGAGCGTGGATTGAGGGTCCCCGAGGACGTCTCGATCGTCGGCGTCGGAAACACGCCCACCAGTCGCTATACCCGGCCGCAGCTGACAACTTTTGACACCTTTCGATACCAAACCGGTGTACGTGCGGTGCAATACGTGCTCTCCGAGATTCCAGCCGCCGAATGGAGCGAAAACCAGATAGCGGCTGCTTGTCCGACACCGCAGCTCATTGAGCGCAACTCCGTCGCAGCGAGGTGATACCGTGCAAGTATTCGACTGTCAGAGCCATGTCTTTCCGCGGGAATATGCCGAGCTTCTCACCCGCAATAGCGGGCCGGTGCGGGCGCGTCGCATCGGAGACGATTACCAGATCGTGTACGACGACGTCGTCGAGTTTCGATTGAGTCCCGAAGTGTACGATCCGCGGAAGAAGCTCGCTGATATGGATCGGGCGGGAGTGGACGTTGCGCTTCTGAGCATCAACATACCAGGACCGGAGCTGCTTGATGCGGAATTGCGGCTCGAAGCAGCCCAATGCTGTAACGACTACATAGCAGACGTGGTATCGCGCTTTTCAGACCGATTTGTGGGTCTGGCGGTAATTCCATGGCAGGATGAGGAAGCCGCCGGACGGGAGATGGTGCGGGCTGTCACCCAATTGGGGCTCCGGGGAGTCGTGCTTTACTCTCATCTGGCCGGCGCCCCGGTGGATAGTCCGACCTTTGAGCCGCTCCTGGCGGCGGCAGCGCAAGACCGGATACCTGTTGTACTGCATCCCACTTATCCTGTCTGGTCGTCGACAATTCGCGACTACTCCATGGTGCCGATGCTGGGCATGATGGTTGACACCTCGATAGCCATGCTGAGGCTGATTCTCGGTGGAATACTGGAGCGTTACCCGCAGCTGACGATCGTGCATCCTCATTGTGGAGGCGTCCTGCCGTATCTGATGCCCCGCGTCGTGGAACAGACGGAGGTCAAGGGACGGGGACGCGAGCGGATATCCCGATCGCCGGACCAGTACTACAAGAGAGTCTATCTTGATCTGGTCTCTCCTTCGACCCGCGCAATGCAGTACGCTATCGATTTCGCCGGTTTGAATCACTGCCTGTTCGGCAGCGACCATCCGTGGGTCAGGATCGAGTCTCTGTTGGAATGCGTGGCTGGTCTACAGCTTGATCCCCAAGACCGCGACAAGATCCTGTATCGCAACGCATGTCGTGTGTTCTCGGTTGCGACGTAGAACGCACGATAATCGGCGTGGTTCCGGTTGTGGTTCTTGTGCCGGTACGGTGGCAGCGCGTCAGCCGCAACCGAGATTGAGCCAGACCGGGGCCGGCGGCGGAGCCACTCCGGTGTCGCCGCTCACCGGTGAGCGGCGATTACAGAATCCCGTGCCGCGGGTCTTTGCCGCGCACCGCAGCAGGTTTCTCTTGACAGCTGACATTTCCGCTGCTACGCTTGCAAGTGCTTAGAAAACGTTTTCTAAACTCTCCGACACAGTTGTCGGAGAAAACCCGAGGAGGTTTGAAATGCGGAAGATGATGGTCGTTATGCTGGCGATGTTGATAGCGTTGGCGCTGGTTTTGCCGGTTTGGGCCCGCGGTGAAGGGGAAGCTGCCCCGGCAGCTGAAGCAGCTGCACCCGGCGAGGGTCCGGTCAATGTACGCTTTGGCTCCATGCCGGTCGGGTCATCCTGGTACGTGTACGCTGCCACGATTTCGAGCTTGCTCGAGGGGACTCTTCCTCCTGGTTCTTCCGTTGAGGTGATACCGCAAGGTGGCGGCATAGCCAATCCGCTGACTGTTGAGCTGAACAACGCCGAGGTTGCACTTGCCAACGTGGCAACATCCAACTGGGCGTTCCAGGGCATTGAGATGTACGAAGGCCGACAGGCACCCAACATTCGTGCCCTCGTGGGTGGTCTGAACAAGGTCTTTGCCGTGGTTATCTTCTCCGACGATTATATCCGCCGGACCGGTATCGACACGGTGGAGGAGCTCTTTGCCCAGAAAGCCAGAGCGCGGCTTGTCACAAAACCTGAAGGGTCGACCGCTCCGCCGGTTGCACGCATGATCATGGAGCATCATGGGGTCACCATAGCAGATATCGAATCGTGGGGCGGCTCCTTTACGCAGGTCACCGGCGGCCAGATTCCGGGAGTGATGCGGGACGGTCAGGCCGACGTATGGTTTGACGTGATACCGCCTGGTCACCCGGCTGTGACGGAAGCTATGACCACTACCGACCTTACGATTGTCAGCCTCTCGGATGACACAATCGCAGCCCTCAACCAGTACGGACTGGCCCGGGATGTCATCAGTGCCAATACGTGGCCAAAACAGCCCAACGCGGTAAACACGGTCAATCCGGGTACGGTCATCATCGCACACGCGGACCTGCCGGAGCACGTCGCGTACGAGATTACCAAGGCCATCTGTGAGAACAAACCTGTGCTGCTGGAAGCTCATGCATCGATCGAGCCCTTTGTTCCGGAAGACGGATGGCGGCCCGAGAACACCGGTATACCGCTGCATCCCGGAGCCGAACGCTATTACCGCGAGCGCGGCTGGATGCAGTGATCCTGTGACAGGTGGTAGATGATCCGTACGGCGCAACAAGGGACACCCGCAAGGGTGTCCCTTCGCTCGTGTGCCGTTGTTGCCGACAGACAGGCAGATCGCGCGCGGTGAAGCCGTGGTCCATGATTCCCTCGCGGATGGAGGATAGCAAAAGTGAGTCTCAAAAAGCGCCCAGGGGATGACGCTGCGCCGGAGCAACTGCGCCCTAAAGTCGAGTATGCAAACTGGGAGAAGCTGCTGCAGTGTGTTCTGGCTGCAGCCTGGATTGCGTTTCAGCTCTACGTGATCTTCAAACCCATGGTGCCGATGATTCAACGCCCGGTCCACGTCATGTTTGCCGTCGCGCTGATCTTTCTGTGGAAGCCCCTGGCGGTCGGCGGCCGCTTTCGGCCACTGTTGCGGGCACTCGATATGCTGTGTGTCGCGATTCCGCTTGCCATGGCATACTTCTTCATTGTCAACCGGGATCGGATGCTCACCCGGATGGTATATATCGATCCGGTGTTGCCAATCGATATTGCGCTGGCCATCTTGCTCGTTATTCTGTTATTGGAAGCAACACGGCGCACCGTCGGCTACAGTCTGTTTGCCGTTGTTGTTGTGTTTCTCTTCTACGGGTGGTTTGGGAGGATCTTCCCGGGATGGCTCGGTTTCCGCGGAATCCGGCTCACCGGTTTTGTCGAGATCCTGTTCCTTTCCGACGGCGGGATCTTCGGTATTCCCGTGGATACCTCGCTGCGCTACGTATTCTACTTCGTGCTCTTCGGAGCGATCTATTCCGTGCTGGGCGGCAGCAGGTTGCTGATTGAGCTCGGCCTGGGGTTGACGCGCAACGCCAAGGGCGGAGCAGCAAAGTCGGCGGTGATCGCATCGAGCCTGATGGGTACCGTAAGCGGCAGCGCCGTTGCAAACGTGACCACTACCGGGGTGTTCACCATCCCGTTTATGATCCGATCCGGGGAGACCCGGGTTAACGCGGCAGCCACCGAAGCGATTGCCTCCACCGGCGGGCAGCTGATGCCGCCGATCATGGGCATTGCAGCCTTCGTAATGGCCGAGTTCCTCGGTATCCCCTATTCCCGCATCGCTCTGGCGGGAGTTCTGCCGGCCCTGCTTTTCTACGTTTCGGTCTTCTTTCTGATCGACTTCTCGGCGCGCCGGCGAGGCATCGGCAAGGTGGTTCTGGACCAGGAAGAGCTCAAGTTCCGGCTGCGCTCCCTGATCCACATGATCGTGCCGCTTCTGGTGGTCATATACTACATCATCAGAGGATCCACCCCGACGATGGCAGCCGTATTCGGCGCCGCTGCCGCGCTTGTCGTGGGACTCTTGAGAAAGGACACGCGCCTGACTGCAGGCAAGGCCCTCAAGATCGTCCAGGATACCGGGCGGCAGGCGGCAACCGTTGCAATTCCGATTGCGACCATCGGAATCATCGTCGCGGTAGCGATCGAGTCAAACCTGGCACTCAAGTTTTCCAATCGACTGATGTTTATCTCCGGCGGATCGGTCTTTCTCTCGCTCTTCTTTGTTGTGCTGGGATGCATCATTCTGGGGATGGGCCTGCCAACGGTAGCAGCCTACATCATGGGAGCGGTCTTCTTCGCCCCGCCCCTGACGGCGCTGGGGTTTGATCGGCTCGCGGTACACTTCTTTGTCTTCTACTACTCGGTTCTGGCGATGATCACGCCTCCGGTTGCTCTGGCCTCCTTTACTGCCGGCGGGCTGGCGGAGGCAGACGTAACCCGCACAGGTTTGAGAGCTTTTGTAATGAGTATTGTGGCGTTCCTTATCCCGTTCATCTTCATCTTCCGTCCCGAGCTGCTGTGGAGTGGGCCACTGCTGACTATCATCGAGCGGGCACTCTACTCGCTTGCGGCAGCGGTAATCTGGGCGGGAGCACTGGCAGGCTATATCGGGACGCGCCTTTCGTTTGTCTGGAGAACTGTCCTGGGAGCCCTGGCGCTGGTGGTCTTTCTGCCTGTTGGTACCGTCGCAACGTACGCTGCTCTTGTGACGGCTGCGGCAGTTATCGCATGGATTAGCTGGTGGCAGCCGCGCCTGGCGGCAGGAAGGTGATAGCGTGTTGCGGGTGGAACAGGAGAAGGCGTGAGTGGTAAACGGATAGGATTGGTTGGTATCGGTCTTGCCGGATCAGCGCTGGCAGCTAACCTCGCTGCCCGAGGGTACGTCGTTATCGGGTACGATACGTCCGAGGATCGGCGCTTGTTCCTGACGCAGGCCGGCGGTACAGTGGCCGACAGTGCGGCGGCGGTTGCTTCCGAGTGTGAGCGCGTCCTCTTGTCTCTGCCGGACTCGGATGCCGTCCAGGAAGTGCTTGAGGGCGGGACGGGTATTCTGGCCGCGTCTCCGCTGCCCCGTTATGTAATCGATACGACAACCGGAGAGCCCGAGCGGACCGAGGCGTTTGCCGGCACGCTACTCAAAGCGAACATAGTTATGCTGGACGCGACAATCTCCGGGTCGAGCAAACAGATCGCGGATCGGGAGGCGGTTCTGATGGTCGGGGGCCCCCGGGAGGCGTATGAAGCGTGTCGTGACCTGCTAGAGGCCCTGGCGGAACAACACTTCCTTCTGGGTCCGGTCGGTAGCGGTTCAAAGGCCAAGCTGGCGAGCAACCTCATTCTGGGACTGAATCGGCTTGTACTCGCGGAAGGGCTGGTATTTGCGGAAGCGCTGGGACTCGATCTGGAGAGCCTGCTTCCGATCCTGAAGAGCAGCCCTGCCTACTCCTGCGCCATGGACGTCAAGGGCGAGAAGATGATCCGTGGGGATTTCACCCCGCAATCGCGGGTAAAACAGCACAACAAGGACGTCGCTCTGATCCTGCAGAGCGCTGCGCGCCTGCATCAGGAACTGCCGCTGACGCTACAGCATAAGCGCATTCTCGAGCGCGCAATTGATGCGGGGGACGGGGACCTGGACAACTCGGTAGTAATCCGACACCTCGGCAGCCGCGGTTTGCGGTAGCGATCCGTGATGCGGTACGCGATATGCAACGAACTGCTTGGGGGACGATCCTTTGCCGACGCGTGCGATCTGGTAGCACGAGCCGGCTTTGAAGGGATCGAGATAGCGCCTTATACACTCGCCGAGGATCCGGGAACAATTGACATAATTGCGGCACGCGGTATCCGCAGGATTATGCGTGACGCCGGTCTTGCGTGTGCCGGTCTTCACTGGTTGCTGACCGCTCCGGCGGGACTGCACCTGGTTCACCCCGATCCGGATAGCCGGTCCCGCTCGTGGGATCTCCTGCACCGGCTGGTGGACCTGTGCGGGGAGCTTGAGGGCGATGTGCTGGTACTCGGTTCCGGCAAGCAGCGCGGGCAGACGGAGGGTGTGTCGACAGCCGAAGCGCGCGGCGTGCTACGCGATGGACTGGGTCGGCTGGGCGTCAGCTGCGAGCGCGCGGGAGTATCGTTGCTGCTGGAGCCGCTACCGGCCCGGATTACGAGTTCGATCAACACGCTGGAGGAGGCGCGCAGCCTGGTTTCCGATATCGGACACCCGCGTATCGCGTCGATGTTTGACTTTCATAATTGCGAGGACGAGACGCTATCGTGGGCCCGGCTGATCGGGAAGTATCGCGACCTGATACGCCACGTGCACCTCAACGACAGATCGGGCGGGTTCCCGTCGCTTCCGGAGCTGGACCCGGAACAACGCGCGGCGTTTGCCGCAGCGTTCCGGACGCTGCGGACAATCGGCTACCAGGGTTGGATCTCACTGGAAGTCTTTGATGTCGATGAGCCCGCGGAAACGGTTCTGCACGCGACCCGCAGCTTTCTGTCGTGGACTGAGGATCAGTCCGGTAGCGGAGTCCCGGCTACGGAATACAGAACTGATCGTCCACCAGATCCGTAACAAACGAATGAGCCGGCGCATGGGTGATCATGAGCTCCGGCGCTGACGCCAGAGCGGCGCTTTGCGGAGTGACACCACAACCCCAGAATACCGGCGTCAACCCTTTTGGAATTGCCTCAAGCGGTGATCCTACTATTGGATCAGCAAGGTCCGCACCGATGGCGGCCGGATCCCCGATATGCACCGGCGCGCCGTGGGTGTAGACAAAGCGGCTGGTGAGCTGGGTAGCGATAATCGCCTGACTCGGGGTCATGAGCCGCATGGTAACAACCATGGGACCGCGAAACTTGCCCGCAGGCACCGTTTCCAGCGTTGTGTTCAGCACCCAGGTACCCGTCTTGGGGACGCCGGCACGTTCCAGCGCGTCGTCGAAGCTCATTCCCGAGCCGATCAGGAACGCGACGCTGTCGTCGGTCCACAGCTCCCGGATCTCCAGACGGTCTTCCTGCCGCTCGCCGTTTCTGTAGACCGCGTAGCGCGGAAGATCGGTCCTGAGATCGGCACCGGGTGCCGACCGTTTGGGTTCCGGGTCACCCGGCTCGGTTACCTCAATGACAGGACACGGCTTGGGATTGTGAACACAGTAGACCAGAAAGTCATAGGCGTCGGCTTTGGGGAGAATCACCAGGTTACACTTCACCGCACCCGGCAGCTGATGCTTGGTCGGGCCCGTCCACTCGTTTCTGCGCATCTCGAGGCGCGCCTTCTGCACCGCTGTCATGCCGCATCACCCTTCTGCGACAGCTCCATCGGGATGCCGTCGGGATCGAGGAAATAGCAGTACCGGTTCCCGGCGTTGGGCCCGCCCTCTACCACCATCGGCTCAGAGAGAAACTCCGCTCCGTAGCGCCTCAGGCGATCCATCTCCTCGTCGATGTTCTGGACCATAAAACAGAGATGGGAGCTGCCGACGTCGCACGGCCGCACCGCGCGATCCCGGCGCGCCGCCGGCTCAGAATACTGGAATAGCTCGAGGCCCTGCCCGTAGCCTCGCAGATGAACAACCCGGGCCGTTGCGCCCTTGACGCCGGTCACAATCTCCTGAAGACGGTTGCTAACCGTCTTGTCGCTGTAGCGAGTGAATCCCAACCCGCCTTCATAAAAGCGCAGCGAGCGCTCCATATCCCGGACGGTGTACGCGGTATGATGTATGGCGGTGATCATCTGCGGTCAATAACCACTTTCTGCACCTGCGCTTCCGCCAGAGCCGAGGTGACACGCTCTTTCTGCGCGGCGGACAGCGGCAGGACGGGCAATCGCATCAATGCTGAGGAGAAGATACCGCGCTGCTCGAGCACCTCTTTCATCCGCGCGTGGGCATCCCCGGAGGGTTCGCCGATACCGTAGATCGCTTCCGCCATCGGAAAGATCCGATTCTGGAAGTGCTGGATCTGCCCGAAGTCTTTTGAGAGTACGGCGCGCCAGGCGCCGGTTATCAGTTCCGGTATGGCGCAGCCAAAACCGATCAATGCGCCGTCGACGCCGGGGTAGGGCAGCATGGACGCTACGATGAACTCATCCTGGCAGGTGAGGATCGTCAGATCGGGCGCCTCACGACGCAAGATCCGCAGATCGCGCTCGTACAGCGCGGAGTTGCGTGTTCCTATCTTGAGCGATGTAACGTTGGGAATCTTCGAGAGTGCCACAACCGTTTCCACCGGATAAAACGCCCTGGTAGATGCCGGATAAAGGTGAATGATTATCCCGATCTCGATTGCCGCTGCGATGTCGCTGAAGTACTTGATCACCGCTTCCTGCTTGACCCCGAAGCGCAGCCATGTGTGTGGCGGCATCAAGAGAATCCCGTCCGCTCCCGCGTCCTGTGCTGCTTTGGCGTGTTCGATTGCTTCAATGGTACCTTCAGCGCTAACGCCCGAGATGATTGTGACCGTACCGCCGACTTCCTCGGCCGCAATGCGCGTGACCGCTGCGCGCTCATCCGGCAGGAACGAGGTGATCTCTCCGGTGTGGCCATTGACCACGACCCCGTCTATGTGTTCGAAGGCGGCCAGCCACCGCAGGTATGCCCTGAACTCCGCCTGGTTGACGGAGTAGTCGCCATTCAGCGGCACGCAGACGGCGGGAAAGATGTTCTTCCAGGAACGGCTCTCACTCATGTAATTCCTCCCTCTAGTGACTTAGAAAACGTTTTCTAGATCACCGGTAGGGTAGCAGTGGAACGGTGCGCTGTCAAGCGGAAATCGAATCTGGTCCGACGGGATACCGCCGGCGGGGTGCCCGGTGAACGGCCGTGTCAGGGTGGAGTCGGGTCCGCCGTGTCATTCCGCCGGATAGCCGAGCTCAGCGAGCAGGCGCTCCAGCCGGCGGCCGTATTCGAGGTAGTTCTGGAAGCGGCGGTCGGCGTCCGATTGTACCGATGAATCGTGGAAGACTACCTCCATATGGGGCTCGATCGAAAGCGCCCCGGAGTAACCGCGGTCGAGCAGGTCGGCCAGGATGCGGCGCACGTCGCCGGCGCCTTCGC
>RECP01000008.1 GCA_007693945.1 Spirochaetaceae bacterium | reverse complement strand
GCCGGTGGCCACGCAGCGTAGTCTGATACCGACACTGATTGCGGTTGTTCTGGTCACGGTGATCGATCTGTTGCTTATCACCGGCTTGCGTGACCGGGATCTCGGACGCGCAACGGCGACGCTGGTGTCGGTACTGCTGGTGATGCTGCTGTTTTCGGATGCGCGGATTACAGCCGGCTTCAATCAACCGGCGCGGGACCTCTTTGCGCTGCTGTTCCGCGGCAACCGGATGATCGGGTCCGTTGGTGAGGACGGGTTTGCCTACGCGATGATGTTTGTGGCCGGCATGCTGCTGTCGGCGCTGGAAGCCAACCACGTGGTGATCTACGTCCTGCGGCGGTTGCAACTTGGCCCGGTGGCTCCACAACCGCAGTACCGGCTGTTTGCAGACAAAGACAAGGGCCGCGGCAAAGTGATCGGCTACCTGGAACGGGCGCTGGTATTCTCGCTGGTACTGAGCGGCAACCTGGGTGGTATAGGATTTGTGCTTGCAGCCAAGGCCCTCGCCCGATTCCGGGAACTCGATACCCGCGAGTTTGCCGAGTACGTGCTGATTGGCACCCTGGTTTCGGTCGGTATGGCGGCTCTTATCGGCGCGCTGGTTGGCGCGCTGCGGTTCTGACCCCAAGGCAGGTCCATTCGCACAGCCGAAACACGCTGGCGAGGCAGCAATCCAGCTGTCCATATCCGCCGATGAGCAGATACTCAACCTGTTTCATCGGCACGGGTAAATCGTTGGCGGTCGGGAGCGCGTTACTGCAGACAAATCACAGCGAGCTGCATGCCGGTGGCAACGGCTGCGAGGCGGCGGTCGAGCGTCACCAGGGTGCCGCCGCTGAGCTCCGCCAGGGCGATGTAGGCGGCGTCGTACGCCGTAAGGTTGTGGCCGATCCCCAGGTGAAAAAGGTGCGCCGCCGTTGCCGGCCCCGGTGGTTCGTGGGTAACCCGGGGAAGGAGGCGCAGTGCGCTCAGCGCTTCACGGGCTTCGGCCGCCGACATCACCCCACGTCGAACCGCGGTCAGCAGCACGTCGGTTGACTCGTACCACCAGAGGGCCGGCACGGCGATTTCGGAATCCTCTGGAAGGCCATCGAGCCATTGCGCCACCGGCGCCGACTTCTCATCCGGAAGCACCAGCGCCAGCGCCGCTGAGCAGTCGAGAACGATGCGCGTCACCGCTCGCGGTCCTCACGGACCCACGCGGCCACGTCAACGCTGCTGCCACGCTGTGCCAGCCGCTCTCTCAACTCCGTGCACGCGGCAAGCGCGGCACGGCGCTGGGAATCTGCCGATTCCACAGGCCGCAGCTCCGCCGCCGGCCTACCACGCCGGGTTATCACAAACGTTTCTCCCCTCTCTACTCGTTCCAGGTAAGCGGCGAGGTGAGTCTTGGCGTCAAAACTGCCCACACTCTGTTTCATACAACCAGTTTAATAAACCAGTTGTTTTGCGTCAAGGGATTCTCGGAGGATCGGACTCAGTGTAAGGGATCGCGCCGCCGGGAAAATGCATGAGCATTGAGCTATCCTCAAATGGCAATACAGGTTCGGTCTTCGGAACTCGACGGCCGAAGGGAGGGATGATCGATGAGTGACGAGCTCGAGCGTTACCGGGCGCAGCGGTCTCAGCCGCCGGCCGGCGTACAGATCCCGGACGGGTTCGGGTATGTGCAATTCAAAGCCTTTCTCTACCTGGAACTCGGCCCGGAGGGCTATCGCGAGCGGGACGCACTGCAAATGCCTCCAGCGGATTGGCCTCAGAGCGCACTCGAGGCAATCGGGCACGGTTGCCGCCAACTCTTCCATTGGCGCGGGCTCAGCGCCGAGGCTCCGCTTGAAGGCATCGGAATTGACGGCTTCTATCGGCTGATTCGGATGTTCCATTTTCGCGTCGCGCAACAGACAGCGCTGACTACTGATGAAGATGACTGTATCACCGACCGGATGAGCATCAGGCACATCGTAACCGGAAAAGAACTCACGCTGTACAACAGGGTGCCGCAACAGACCGAGATCTCTTTCTGAGGGACCGGATCGATCCCTCTACGCCCCATTATCACGCAGACTCAAATCGCTGTACTCTATTCTGTATGAGGCTCTACTATTTCACCGGCACGGGTAACTCGTTGGCGGTTGCACGACGGTTGGCACGCGAGTTTCCCGGCACCGAGCTTCGGCCGCTCCTGGGCGCGGAGCCCGGCGAGCGCCCGACCGGAGTGCTTGGCATTGCCTTTCCGGTCCACATGGTGGGAGTACCGATTCCACTGCGAAGGTACCTGGAGAGCGCTGACTTCAGCACGCTGGACTATCTCTTCGCCATCGGCACCCACAGCGGTACCCCCGGCCACGTCGGGGCGTATATCAATCGCATTCTCGCTCGGCGCAGCAGCCGTCTCCTCGATGACTATTTCCCGTTCAAGATGATCCTCAACACCCCAAAAGGAGTGGCTCCCCGTCTGCTCATGACAATGAATTGGGCCGAGAAGATTAGCCCCACTGAGGTTGCGGCAATGGTGGCGCGGACCGCTCCGGCGATCTGCGAGATCGCGCGGACGGTCGCCGCTCGGAGCACCCGGTTTGAAGCGCCCGGTGAGCCTGAACGCGTCACTCGCCCGAGTATGCTCACGCGCCTGCTCTGGAAAGCATCGGAACGCTCCACACCGTCGCTCAGCTTTCTGCTGGACCGTGAATCGTGCACCGGATGCGGAGTCTGCCGCGAGGTCTGTCCGTCCGGTCGAGTGGTCATGTATGAGGGCGCACCGCGGTGGGGCGATTCACACCAGTGCTACTTCTGCTATGCCTGCTTCAATTTCTGTCCCGAACAGGCCATTGGAGTGAAGCACTACGCGTTCAAGACCGGACGCTACCACCATCCGGAGATCGCCGCGGTCGACGTGGCGGCGCAGAAGCGCGGCTGAACGCTGTTCGCGCGTTTGCTTCCCGTTTCCGGTAAGCCCGGTAGCGGCACATAATGCACCCCGACGCGATTGCTTCTAAGCCAAAGCAGCCCACGACGACCGTGAGCCTTAAGGCTCTTTTTCCGCGCAACTCCCGAGAAACGCAGTGATCTCTTTTTGAAGCTGCCCGCATGTGTTCTCGAGCGAGCGGAAGAGACTGCCACATTGCGACCATCGAAGAGTGCCAGGATAATTGTGGCGGAATACATGCCGGAACCCAAGATACTCCACAAGCCGAGCGTGCAATCCGTTACTGATCACTCGTGGGCGCCGCTCGGTTTCGGTGGTTGCTTGATCGAGCAGCTCTCGGTGCCATCGGCGGCTGTCCGGAATTGCGGGGTCAAAACGTTTGGCAATGATGGAACTCACGCCACTCTTGCAAGATGTCCTCGCTCCCGCAGCTTCCTCACGAAGCGACTTTCGACATCCAGATCTACCAGGTCGAAAGGATGATCAAGCAGACCAAGTAGTTCGCCGTAGCTGCGAAAAAACTTCTCCGGAGGCAGGCCGGATACGGCAAGATCGATATCCGCTGACGCCTCGGCGCGGGATGGGTCGGCGAGAGAGCCAAAGACATACACCTCTTGAGCTCCCAAGGACCGAAGCACCTCAGTTGCTATCTTCAAGTCCGTGCGGAAGTGTTCCGGAATGAGATCTAGGCTGAAGCTCACCACCGCCTCCAGTCTCACTGTATTACGCAGCGCTCCCCTTGTCCATGATAAACAATCAACGACCTGCGTCGGGGACCGCGCGCCAGGCGTTTCCGGCAAACCCGCCGGAAGAGCGAACACCGGACGCGGTTCCAGCAGGCCGAACTGTTCCGCAAAGCGCACAAAAAACCGCAGCGTGACCACGCCGCAGTAGTCCAGCCGGTGCAACAGAGGGGGAGCGTCTCGGCATCCGCGTATCTGTACGGTACACTTCAACTGAAGTGCACCGATTAGGTGCGTTCTGCTGGAAGCGTACTGAATGAGATCCACGCACCCGACCGCTTCCATGGCCGCTACGCGCAGATTCGGCTATACTTGGCGTATGGAGCCGACCACGGACCAGATTGCCGAGTTCGTACAACAGGTATTGAACGCCGCCGCACCACAAACGTTGTTTGCGGTTCTGTTCGGTTCGGGCGCCCGGGCAACCATGCGGCCTTTCAGCGACATCGACATCGGGCTCTATTTCGATCACGAGCCCGATCTGCTGACGCTCGGGGATATCGCCGGCAGAATCGAAGCGCACGCGGGCCGCGCGGTAGACATCGTGATGCT
>RECP01000057.1 GCA_007693945.1 Spirochaetaceae bacterium | reverse complement strand
GGGAGAGGTGCGAGAGTGGCCGAATCGGGCTCCCTGCTAAGGAGTTGTACCCTAACCGGGTACCGTGGGTTCGAATCCCACCCTCTCCGTTGCCCGGATCCTGTGCGGTTTCGCTCGGACCGGAAGAACATGTGCCCATAGCTCAGATGGATAGAGCGTTAGATTGCGGATCTAAAGGTCGGAGGTTCGAATCCTCTTGGGCATACCATCCAGCGGCCCCGCTTCACGGCGGGGCCGTTTTCGTTTGTGCGCCCGGCAGGGCGCATCCACGTCGATTGCAACTTGCAATCGGCTGTGCCGTTGACGTATTATAGGCGCATGCCGCAAAAAGCACAGACATCAGGTGACAGGCGTGCGATTATCGATCGCATCGCGCCTCAGATTGACTGTGGTGCGTTTCCCGTCAAACGCGCGGTGGGTGAGAGTGTCAGGGTCCTGGCCCACGTATTTGGAGACGGACACGACCACATCCGTGTGGAACTCCTGTCACGGCCCGCAAACGACGATGCGTGGTTGGTGCAGGATATGCAGCATATCCACAATGACGAGTGGACCGCGGCGTTCGCCGTCAACGAGCTCATTGATTACCACTACACGGTACGCGCCTGGGTCGACCACTTTGAAACATGGCAGGCCGATCTGGAGAAGAAGCACCGTGCCGGCCAGGAGTTGACGGTCGAGCTGCAGATTGGCGCCGATCTTGTTTCACAGGCCGCCGAGCGCGCTGCTGCCGGCGGCCACGGCGCTGCGGCAACCGCGGCAGCCGATGCGGCGCGGCTGCAGGAGTGGGCGGCGGCGCTTCGCACGCCGCGTGTTATGGACGGTGCAGTGCGGCTGGCTCTGAGCGCGGATATCACGCAGCTGATGCGCGCCTGGCCCGATCGTGAGCGGGCCAACACCTGGGAGCCGCTGCTGGGCGTGCACGTCGATCGTCCGCGGGCGGTCTTCAGCGCCTGGTACGAGTTCTTTCCGCGCTCGGCGGCCGGCAGTGGTCAACACGGCACGTTTGATGATTGCCGCAAATGGCTGCCCGAGATCGCCGATATGGGCTTCAACGTCGTCTACCTTCCGCCCGTGCACCCCATCGGCCGCGCACATCGCAAGGGCCGCAACAACGTCACCACCGCCCAGACGGACGATCCCGGCAGTCCGTGGGCCATCGGCTCGACCGAAGGCGGCCATACCGAACTGCATCCCCAACTGGGCGATCTCAAGAGCTTTCGGACCCTGGTGAGGGCGGCGGACGAGAACGGGCTCGAGATTGCCATGGATCTGGCGTTTCAGTGCTCTCCCGATCATCCCTACGTACGCGATCACCCGCAGTGGTTCAAGTGGCGGCCGGACGGGACGGTGCAGTACGCCGAGAATCCGCCCAAGAAGTATCAGGACATCCTGCCGCTCAATTTCGAAACCGGGGACTGGTGGAATCTGTGGAAAGAGCTCAAGCGAGTGGTGGTCTACTGGGCGAGACAGGGTGTACGTATCTTCCGCGTTGACAATCCGCATACCAAGCCGTTTGAGTTCTGGCGCTGGCTGATCGCCGAGACGCGCGCCGCCTATCCGGATCTCATCTTTCTGGCCGAGGCGTTTACGCGGCCCAAGGTTATGGCGCGGCTGGCCAAGGTCGGTTTCAACCAGTCGTACACCTACTTCACCTGGCGCAACACAAGACACGAGCTCGAGCAGTATATCCGCGAACTGACCGCCACCGAGCTCGCCGAGTATTTTCGCCCCAACTTCTGGCCGAATACGCCCGATATCCTGCCCGAGTATCTGCAGCACGGTGGCCGTCCGGCCTTTATCATCAGACTGGTGCTGGCCGCAACGCTGTCGTCAAACTACGGCGTCTACGGTCCGGCGTTCGAACTCTGCCTGGACGAGGCAATCGAGGGCCGGGAAGAGTACCTCGATTCCGAGAAGTACGAAATCAAGCGCTGGGATCTGACCGATACCATCCGCCCGCTGATGCGGCAGGTGAACCGGATCCGTCGCGACAATATCTCGCTACGCAGTACGCGCAACGTAGAGTTGTGCGTCAGCGACAACGAGAACATCATCTGTTACGCCAAGATCAGCGACGACGGCAGTAACGCCACCGTGATGGTGGTCAATCTCGACACGCGCTACGTGCAGTCGGGCTGGGTGACGCTTCCGCTCGATCGTCTGGGCCTCAGTTCCGACGAACAGTACCTCATGGAGGACGGCCTGACCGGGGAGCGTTACATCTGGAACGGGCCGACCAACTTCGTCCAGATCGATCCGCATGACATGCCGGCGCATGTCTTCACCGTGCGGCGTCGCTTGCGGCGTGAGACCGATTTCGACTACTTCATGTGAATTCCTTCGCGGCTCAGGGCGAGCCGCGGAGTGTCGGCACGAGCCGTGCGAGCAAACGGAGTGTTAGCAAAGTGAAAGACAAGCGCCCCAACCACCAGGTTCTGACCGCGTCGGACCCGCTGTGGTATAAGGACGCGGTGATCTACGAACTGCACATCAAGTCGTTCTTTGACAGCAACAACGACGGAATTGGTGATATACAGGGAGTCATCCGCAAACTCGACTATGTGCAGGATCTCGGTGTATCGGCGCTGTGGCTGCTGCCGTTCTATCCTTCGCCCCTGCTGGATGACGGCTACGATATTTCGGACTATTTCAGTATCAACCGCGATTACGGTACTCTGGCGGACTTCCGGAAACTGCTGCGTGAAGCCCACCGGCGCGACATCCGCGTGATCACCGAGCTGGTGATCAACCACACCTCGGATCAACACCGGTGGTTCCAGCGTTCGCGGCGAGCCAAACCCGGGTCGGTGCACCGCGATTACTACGTCTGGAGTGACACTCCCGACAAGTACCTCGATGCGCGCATCATCTTCACCGATTTCGAGAGCTCCAACTGGTCCTGGGATCCGGTGGCTCAGGCCTATTACTGGCACCGCTTCTACCATCATCAACCCGACCTCAACTACGATAACCCCAGGGTGTGCGAGGAGATCTTCGCGGTACTGGACTACTGGTTCGAGATGGGAGTTGACGCATTGCGGCTGGACGCCATTCCATACCTCTTCGAGCGCGATGACACCAATTGCGAGAACCTCCCGGAGACCCACGCCTTCCTCAAGGCGCTGCGCGCGCACATGGACGCCAGGTTCTCCGACAAGATGCTGCTGGCGGAAGCCAACCAGTGGCCCGAGGACGCCGCCGAGTACTTTGGTGACGGTGACGAGTGCCACATGGGGTTTCACTTTCCGATCATGCCGCGCCTGTTCATGTCACTGCGCATGGAGGATCGGTTCCCTATCATGGACATGCTCGAACAGAGTCTCGACATTCCGGAGAACTGTCAGTGGGGCATGTTTCTGCGCAACCACGACGAGTTGACGCTCGAGATGGTCACCGATGAAGAACGTGACTACATGTACAAGGCGTACGCGCAGGATCCGCGCGCGCGCATCAACGTCGGAATCCGCCGCCGGCTGGCGCCGCTGCTGGACAACAACCGCCGTCGCATCGAACTGCTGAACTGCCTGCTCTTCGCCCTGCCGGGAACCCCGATCCTCTACTACGGCGACGAAATCGGCATGGGCGACAACTACTACCTCGGTGACCGCGACGGCGTACGAACGCCCATGCAGTGGAGCCCGGACCGCAACGCCGGTTTCTCGCAGGCCAACCCCCAAAGCCTCTACCTGCCGGTAATCGTTGACTCCGAATACCACTACTCAACCGTTAACGTCGAGAACCAGAGCCGCAACCTCTCGTCGCTGCTGTGGTTCATGCGACGCGCGCTGGCGGTCCGTAAGCAGTACCGCGTCTTCGGCCGCGGCACAATCGAGTTTCTGGCGTCCGACAACCCCTGCGTTCTGACCTTTGTGCGGCGCCTCGAGGAGGAGAACATCCTGGTCGTCGCCAACCTGTCACGCCACGGTCAGGCGGTCACCGTGCAGATGCCGGATTTTTCCGGGTACCGGGTAACCGAGATATTCAGCGACAACGACTTTCCGCCGATCACCGATGCTCCGTACACGCTGACAATGGCGCCGCACAGCTTCTACTGGTTCGATCTGCGGCCGGCCGAGCAGACCGGTATCCAGGAGTCCGACGAGGCGCTGCATATCGAATGCAACTCCAGCTGGGCGCGCGTGCTGGGGACCGCCGCCGAAAGAGATCTGGTGGCGGTAATCCGCAAGTACCTGACGCGGGTGCGCTGGTTCGGCGGCAAGGGCCGCACCATCCGGCGCCTCAGCTTCGGCGAGACGCTGACCATCGGCGCCGAAGACCAGACCTTCCACGTATTGCGCCTGGACGTGCTCTACGCCAAGGGAACCCAGCAAAGCTACCTGTTGCCGCTGGGCTTTGCCGTGCAGGAACAGGAAGCATCCCTGCTGCGCGAGGCTCCGCAGGGCGTGATAGCCTACCTCAAGACCCGTGATCACGAAGGCATCGTCTACGACGCGGTCTACAGCAGCCTGTTCCGGGCGGCGCTGCTGGACGCCATAGCGCAGAAGCGCAACAAACGGTTCGGGAGCAGCCGGCTGGTGGCGCACCGCGGCAGCGCGTTTGCCCGGATGTTGGGCCACGACGGATTGCCCCGATCATCGCAGGTGCTCAAGACCGAGCAGAGCAACACCTCCGTGTTCTACGGCAACCAGTTCTTCCTCAAGCTCTACCGGCGTCTGGAGGATGGAGTCAACCCGGACGTCGAACTGACGCGCGTCCTGACCGAGCAAACCGCCTTCCGCAATCTGCCGGCCTACGCCGGCTCGGTCGAATGGCACCCCAACGACGGCAAACCGGTTACTATCGGTCTGTTGCAGCAATGTGTGGCTAATGAGACCGACGGCTGGTCCTACGCGCTTCACAACGTGGAGCAGGCGCTGGCGCACGCCCAGACCTTGAGCAGCGCCGCGGCCGACAGGGTTAATGTTCCTGACTCGATCTTCGGCCTGGACCCCGACACCATTCCTGATGCGGCGCGCGACTTCATCGGCCCGGTCTTTGTGGAAATGGTGGCCATTCTGGGCCGGCGCACCGCCGAGCTGCACATCGCTCTGGCCTCTCTGAGCGGAGAGCCGGATCTCACGCCCGAACCGTTTTCGCTGCTCTATCAGAAGTCGCTGCAGCAGTCGATACGCGGCATGATCCTCAAGGTATTCGGTCAGCTGGAGGACACGCTGCCGCGGCTTGCCGCTGAGACCGCTGAGCCGATCCGCTCGATCCTGGCCCGCAAGCGTACCGTGCTGGCACGCCTGCGCCGTATCGGCGAGCGCAAGATAGTCGGGCTCAAGATCCGTACCCATGGCGACTACCATCTTGGCCAGACACTGCACACCGGCAAGGACTTCATGATCATTGACTTCGAGGGCGAGCCCGCACGCTCGATGACCGAGCGGCGCCTCAAACAGTCGGCACTGCGCGACGTGGCGGGCATGATCCGCTCGTTTCACTACGCTGCCCACGGAGCCAACCTGCTGCGCGCGGTCAGGCACGGCGCCGATATCAACTATCTCACCGGCTGGGCCGACGTCTGGTACAGCTATGTCGGCGGCGTGTTTCTGCACGCCTACCGCGCGGCCGTCGTTGCGCAGCACGGCGCGGCGCGCTTCATCCCCGAGGACCCCGGCGATTTTGCCGTTCTGCTGGAGACCTTCCTGCTGGAAAAGGCGGTCTACGAGCTCGGATACGAGATGAACAACCGGCCGGAATGGCTGATCATCCCGGTGCGCGGTCTTGAAGCTCTGCTGGGCGAGGAGTAACCGGTGCGTCGCGATCCCCGTGCAGCCGCTGGTGGGGAGGCGCCGTACGAGTATGCCGCATTTCGCCACCGTTTTGACGTCGCGGTGCGTTTTGCCGACATCGACAGCCTGCGCCACGTCAACAACAAGGCTTACCTCACCTTCCTCGAGGACGCCCGCGTCGACTATATGCACAACATCCTGTCACTCGACACACGTGCGCTGGACATTCCCTACGTGATAGCTCATCTCGAGATTGACTATCGTGCTCCGGCGTATTACGGCGACCTCATCACCGTCCTCACGCGCTGTACCCGCATCGGCAACAAGAGCTACACGTTGAGCTCGCTGCTCTACCGCGGGTTCAGTCCGGCCGCCGACCCGCCGGCCCGAACCATCGGCCCGCGCGCCGAGCTCGATACCCGTGCGGCCGCCCCGGCCCCCGAAGCCGGCGTTGCCACCCTGATCGCGCGTGCTGCGGTTGTGCTGGTAACGGTCGACCGGGCCGGCCGTCCGGCCCCTAACGACCCGGCCGCAGTGACCGCCATTCTGGATTACGAGCGCGAGCCGCCTCCGCACCCCGTTCCGCCGCTCGCCTGACCGCACCCTGACCGCGTGATGGTTGAAAAGTACATATCAGCGGCTCTTTCCTCTATTTTCTCCTGACCGCCCGGAAACGATAATCAGGCAGTATGAACAAGGGAAAACGGATCAAGTGCGGCATTATCGGTGCGGGCTTCGCTGCAAACTTCCACTTTGAGGCCATCCGCAAAGTGTATGGGGTCGACGTGGAGGTCATGGGCGTTTATTCCTTGAGGCCTGAAAGCCGCGAGAGTTTTGCCCGTAAGCGCGACATACAGGCCTTCGACGATATCCGCCGGCTGCTGGATTGCTGCGATATTGTCCATATCTGCACCACCATCGATTCCCATGAGCAGCTTGCAGTCATGGCTCTCGAACGGGATATCTTTCCAATTGTCGAGAAGCCGCTTACCGGTTACTGCGGAACCGGACTTCAGCAGTTCAATGGAGAGAGCGCCGACAAGCAAACCGTTCTGCGCGAAGCATTGAACAGCGTCGACCGCATTCTGGAAGCCGAGGCCAGGAGCGCGGCCCACCTGTTGTATGCCGAGAACTGGGTGTACGCGCCGGCCGTTCAGAAAGAGAAGGAGCTTATTGAGAAGAGTGGGGCACAGATCCTCTGGATGCACGGTGAAGAGTCTCACTCAGGGTCGCATTCCAAGACGTACGGCTACTGGAAGCACTCAGGCGGCGGCGTCATGCTCGGCAAAGGCTGCCACCCACTTACGGCCGCGCTGTATCTCAAACGCGTGGAAGGAATCGCCAGAACCGGCCGTCCCATCAGGCCGCGCACCGTTTCCGCCCGAGTGCACGCCATCACAAGACTTCCATCCTTCATCGACCAGGGCCACATCCGGCGCGGGTATCACGACATCGACGATATCTCCATGATGCATGTTGTGTTCGAAGACGGCACCCTGGCCGACATCCACGCATCAGACATTGTCCTCGGAGGGATTCACAACTGGCTCGAGGTGTGTGCCAACAACCATCGGGCGGTGTGCAACATAAACCCCAATACCGCCATGCTGGCTTATACCCCCTCGGAGCACTACTTCAAGGATATCTACCTGGTGGAAAAGACCGAAACCAAACAGGGCTGGTCTTTCCCGGCTCCGGACGAAGACCTCTTGACCGGGTTCCCCGCCGAAATACAGGCCTTCTATCACTCCGCTGCGTACGGAATACCCGTAGAGAGCAACAGCAATCTGGCCGCGGAGGCGGTTTCGACAATCTTCAGTGCCTACGTCTCGGCCCAGAACGGCGGCCAGGAAACCGCGATAACGACCTATGGCTGATGCGTCGAACTCGTTACTCCAAACCCGCCCCGCCCTGCCGGTAGACGTCGTATTGCATCCCTGCTGGTGGCACACAAACGAGGGGATGACCTTCGACCGGGACTTCTATTACAACCCGCTCCGCCGGGTTGAAGCCGAGAGACTCATGGAAGCTGCGCTCCATGAACGTTGGGGAGCATACGGGCTCGGTACCCGGCGGAATGAAGACCTGCCGGTCATCGGAGCGGTTCACCTGGCCGCCGGATTCATGATATCCGAGATGCTCGGATGCCCGGTAAGCTATCCGGAAGACTCTTCTCCTCAGGTTACATGCGCCAACGGAATCGACGTCGCGCTGGATGCCGAGCAAGCATTCCGCAGCCCGGTCTTCAGGAGGTTCGAGCGGTTGCTCGAAGCGCTGAAGACCAGCTACGGCTACCTTGTCGGCGACGTAAACTGGAGCGGCGTGCTGAATGTCGCACTTGATATCTGGGGACAGGACATTCTGCTAGGTTTCTACGACGACCCGCAGCAGACTGCCGCACGATTCGACACGATAGGGCAGGTGATCGCCGGCTTCACGGATCTCATACAGCGCGAGACGGGAAGCACATCCGTTTCCGTGAATCGCAACGTTCAGAACGTCTGCCCATCCCTCCTGCTGCACTCGGAGTGCGCCCTCACCATGTTATCTGAGGATGACTATAAGAGATTTTTGCTGCCGTTCGACATCGCCTGGAGCAAGCGCGGCCTTCCATACGGGGTGCATTACTGCGGTACCGATCCGCATCGTTTCGCGGCTTCGTTCTCCGAGATTCCACGCCTTGACTTCCTCGATGTCGGATGGGGTGCGGATATATCGTTGCTCAGACGGTATCTTCCGGCCACGTTCTTCAATCTCCGTCTCAGTCCCGTGGAGTTCGTCGGCTGGGAACCTTCCGAAATAGAGACTACGGTCACAAGGCTGGTAATGCAGTCGGGCGACCCCATGCTGACCGGGGTCTGCTGTATCAACCTGGACGACCGGGTAAGGGACGACCAGGTCGCGGCCCTCCTGCGAACCGTACACAGGCTTCGTCGCCAACTCACCGGAACAGCAAACGCGGAATCAGAAGGACCATATCCTCCCAAAGCACTGTGAGCAGCAAGGTGAAAACCAGGGGGGCAAGAAACGGCAGGACCTGTCGCACCACGCGTTCAAACGGAGCCTGAGCAACGTCGCTGACGATGTACAAGGTCATTCCCATCGGCGGAGTGATCAATCCGATCATTATGGCTATCGTCATGATAACACCGAAGTGAACAGGGTCTACCTGCAGCGGTCGCAGCATGGGAATCAGCGCCGGAATGGAGATGATCATGATCGCGATTCCATCAATGAAACAGCCGAGCAGCAACAGAACGGCGGTAACCAGCAGAAGAATCACCCAGGTTTCACCGGTCAGCACCGTCAGCGCCTGGTACAGGATGACGGCAACACGCTCTATGGTAATGAGCCATCCGAACAGGTTTGCCGCCGCGATGATCAACATGACCCGCCCTGTTGTCAGAACCGATTCCTCCAGCACCTCTGAGAAGTCCTTGAAAGAGAGCGATCGGAACGCTATTCCGAGGATGATTGCATATACGGTAGCCACTACTCCGGCCTCTGTAGGGGTGGTTATGCCGAGAAGTATTGCTCCCAGAATAATCACCGGACCCAAAAGGGGAAAAAACGCAGCCTTGGTCTTCTGCGCGACAACACGCAGCGGCTGCTTCGGTCTCAGGTGGTACGTCAGTTTTCCCCTGCGCGCCATGATCCAGATCAGGACAATCAACGAAAGACCCATGATGATGCCGGGAATCATCCCCGCGGCGAAAAGCTCTCCAATCGAGACCTCCGCCATCACGCCGTACAGCACCATCACTACGCTCGGCGGTATGATGGGACCTATGCACGATGAGACTGCCGTGACCGCAGCGCTGAAGTCCCTGTCGTACCCTTCCTCGATCATCGCCTTCACTTCGACCTGTCCAAGTCCGGCCGCATCGGCAAACGCTGATCCCGACATTCCGGCAAATATCATGCTGGCAACGACATTCACGTGAGCCAGTCCGGCGCGAAAGTGCCCGAACAGACTCATGGCAAAATCAAAGATTCTACGAGCGATATCAGCGCGGTTCATCAGCGAGCCGGCCACAATAAAGAACGGAACGGCGAGTAACGGAAAACTATCGAGGCTGATGGTGATACGCTCCCCGATGATCAGCAGCGGGATCCGGCCCGCAACAACGAGATAACCGAACGAAGCCAGCAGCATCGAGAAAGCTACCGGACAGCGCAGAAACAGCAGCACCAGAAAAGAGCCAATCAGCACGGTAAGGTTCATGGGCTCTTATCCCGACTGTTGCGCAGCGTCATCAGCTTCTCCACTGTTTCCCACTGCGCAAAAGCCACCGAGAAGAACATGGAGACTCCGCTGAATGTTGCCGCGAGAGTGTAATATGTCTTCGGAAGCCTCAGGGAGGCTCCGACCAGATGGGTAGTCTGACGCGTCGCCAGTTCAATACTGCCCAGAACCAGGAAGACCAGGAACCCCATGAGATAGAGATTGAGCAGAAACGACACCACAAGTTGAGCTTTCAGAGGCATCTTGTCGGCAAAATAGCCGACGTCGATATGCCCGTTGCGCTTGACCAGGACGTCGGCCATCAGAAACGTCAGCCAGATCAGAAGAAAGCCCGACAGCTCTTCAGGCCAGGCAAGCGGACGCCTGAAACCGTAACGCAACACAACCTGCAGCCCTACCACAGCGATCATGGTAAAGAGGATCGATTTAGCCGCAAACATCTCGCAGCGGCCAACGATCCTGAGCGCGTTTCGGATCGATTCCTTCATATGCGTGTCTCTACCTTACTGTCTCGGAGAACTGAAAGCGAAGAGCATGGCAATCCGGCCTGCTCTTCGCTTCGGATTTCTTATTCAACAGCCTGTATTCTCTCCCAAAGGCCCTCGGTCCACGCTCCCTGAGCCTCCAGATCCCGCGCAACAGAAGCAAGCCGGCGCTGCAGCGGCACTACATCGATGGCAGGCAGAATGGTTGCCCCTTCCTGCTCCATGGCCCTCAAGAGTTCTTCCTTTTCCTGCTCGACAAGCTGCATGTAGAACTCATCGCCTGCTCTGGCTGCTTCGCGTATGAGCTCCTGATAGTCGGCCGGCAGCGAATTGAACCTGTCTTCATTCATCACAAAGGTGTTGACCGTCCTGATATGGCCTGTCGGGACGAAGTACGGTGCGACCTGGTGAAACTTCATGCCGTAGCCGGCATCAAGCGGGTTCTCGATGCCGTCCACCAGTCCCTGGCTCAGCGCCATATAGGATTCGCCGTAATCAATTCGCATCGGATTCGCGCCGATGCCTTCGAACGTCCGCAGGTACATCTCGAGACCGGGAACGCGAAAGTTCATGCCTGCGAAGTCCTCTGCACTCCGAATCGGCTTCTTGGAAAACACGTGCCGCGCGGGCCGTTGCGCCCCCGATGAGATGGTGAGAACGCCTTTCTGAACTCTGAGCTGCTCAGCCATCCGTTCGTAATCAGGACTTTCGAGAAACCGGGCCAGGTGATCCTGGTCTCTGAAGACGTAGCCCATTCCGAAGATGTTATAGTCCTTGTCGATTGGTCCGTAGTTGGAGATGTCTACCCACACGACATCAAGCGCTCCAATCGAGCACTGATCGATCATGTCCGGAGGCTGGCCCAGCTGGCCGGCGGGGAAGTGCTTCAGAACGATGTTTCCTCCCGACCGTTCGCTCAGGTATTCAGCGATGTAGTCTACAGTCCTGGCGCCTGCAGTGCCGACTGCGTTAATACTCCCGGCGGTCAGCTCCACCCGCGGATCATCTTCCCGCACACCGGCCGCAAAGACCGTTACCGCAAGCGCGAAAACGATAATGGTCATCATGATCTTCTTCATCCTCATTTCCTCCTAATTGGCGATCTGATTTCCGTACAATCCGTTAACATGAGTATTCTCCCACCGTCGCCACGGCCGCGCAATATAGAAAAAGCGCCACTATATGGACAAATCAACCATTTGCAGGCTACCATCGGTTCATCCGCGCTGTCCTTGACCAGCACGAAGGACGGACCCTATGATTTCATCTCTGATGCAGACAGTGGCGACCCTGCAGTACTTCCGTGAAGAACGGTTTCGGACTCCCTTGCAGGCTGAACGAAGAATAGGGCTCTGGGTTGACCGGATCGGATCCGGAACGGGCCAGCTCACCAAGCGGAAGTTGCGCATACTCGGCCAGTACGCCGCGGTATACGTGGAACACGGCTACGGTGAGTGTGTCGGTGCGTCCGCAGAAAAGCAAATGCTCGGTCCGGGTGATGTCTTTATCTGCTTTCCTGAAGTGCCGTCCACCTATTACTCCACTCAGAACTGGAAGACGTACTGGGTTGTGTGGAACGGGTCTTCCGCTCAACAGCTTGAACAGGCAGGCTATCTGCGACCCGACTGCCCGATTCTGAGGGACACCGTCGGAGAGGTGATGGCCGCGTACCAATCGTTGTTGCTTCTGATGGAACGGGAGGATCTTGTCTCCGTCCTGGAGCGAAAGATTGTACTCCTTCGTATGATCGAGGGGCTATTTCGACATAATCATCAGCAGTGTCCCCCAATCTCCTCTTGCCAGAAGATTGAACGAGCGATCGAGTTCTTGTCACAGAACTACACCCGCTCGCTGAATGTCGATGAGCTGGCGGAAATGTTCACTATGAGCCCGACCAATTTCCGCAGGCTGTTCAAGAAGTATTCCGGTAAAACGCCCAAGGAACTCGTCAAGACTCTCAGGATTTCCAGGGCCAAGGAGCTTTTGTGCCACGGTCACGCGGTGAAGACAGTGGCCGACGAAGTGGGCTACGAAGACGTGTTCTATTTCATGAAAGTCTTCAAACAGGCAACGTCTATGTCCCCCGGCCAGTTCCGGCGCCTCCAGTTTTAGTGGGGTGCTCCGCCCGAACAGCGTAAGTCAACATGGATGCCCGCAAATCGACTCATAATCGGGCTTTCCCGTGACTCCCGCAGCGAAACGCAAGGAAGGAACGATGCGCCTGATAGAACGAGACTTCTCGGACCGGCAAGAGTGCCCGAGCGTACTGATTGCCAATCTCCACGTCACGGCCGACATAGGAAAGAACCTCGCCCGCATGGATGAGGTGGTCCAGGTGGCGCACGAAAAGGGCGCCAACATCGTCATCTTTCCGGAGCTGTGCGTGACCGGCTACGTGTGGGACGAGGAGCCGGAGAGCACCGCGGTGACTGAGCTCCTCGAGGAAGGGGAGAACCGACGCATCGCCCAGACCGTCAAACGGATCCGGGACGGACTCCGTGAGGACGGACGGGGTCTGGAGTACGTGTTCTACAACAACGTGCGACGCAAAGACGACGGCTTCTACAACTCGACGTTTGTGCTCCACCGCGGACTGGACTACACCCGGGAGGAGTACATCTACGACAAGGTGTTCCTGCCCCCGCTCGAGCAGCGCTACTTCCGGCAGGGTTTGGACCGGAGGCTCACCATAGAGACCAGGTGGGGAAGCTTCGGCTTCCTGATCTGTTACGATCTCTGCTTCATCGAGCTTGCCCGGAAGTACGCCTTTCAGGACCACGTCGATGCCATTGTGACCATGGCGCACTGGCGCTCGGAGGCGGTGCGCGAGTACGCGCGCATGAACATCATGACGGACCACTACTACGGCTTCCTGTGGGACCTGATGAACTCCTCCAAGGCGGCCTACAACCAGGTCTGGAGTCTGGGGGCAAACGCCGTGGGCCCGCACGATGTGTCCGGCAGTTACTTCTGGGGCGGAAGCGGCATATGGGCGCCGTCCGGAATGGGCGTCGTCCAGGCATCCAACATCACCGAGGAGCTCATCCTCGTGCGGAACCTGGACATCCGCGGCCAGCGCGAGCGCGAGCGCGACGCCTTCGACTACCGCATAGACTTTGACCGCTTCTACCGGCAGATAGGCGACCAGGGCACGGCGACCCGGCGGCTGCCGTGAGTTTGGGGGTGTGTGAGGTCTGCCTCCAGAATCATAGCTCATAGCCGCGTTGCGGGCGCTGCGAGCTCTTGCATGCGCGGAGAGCTGAGCCCAGCATCAGCCAGGAAGCGGATAACCGTCTGCTCGGCAAAAGCGTGAACCCGTGTTATAGTAAACGGTGAAGCTATGACCGTAACCACTCTTCGTGAACTGCTCGAAAACAGTGTTGCCGCTTTCCCCGAGCGTCCCGCGCTCGGGTTGGTCGGTGACGGCGGCTGCACTTACCGCGAGCTAGGTGAGCAAGTAAAGGCTCTGCAGAAAGCGCTGGCCTCCCGTGGAGTCCAGGCCGGGGACCACGTCGCGCTGCTCAGCGAGAACAGGCCCAACTGGGGCGTAGTGTACCTCGCGGTGACCGGTATGGGCGCCGTAATCGTTCCAATCCTGCCGGACTTCTCTCCGGCCGAAATCGCCCAAATCCTGGATCACGCCGGGGTTTCGGTGCTCTGTGCATCTCGCGGGTTGTACCCCAAAGTAGCCGAGTACACAGACGCCCGACTGCTGCTGGTTGACGACTTGCAGTTCATAAAGCCGGGCACTCCGGCCGAAGGGCTCCCGCCGCACGGGCCGCCGTCAGGCGTCGCCACCGGGCTTCTCGGCCGTAAGACGAGCAGCGCGACAGCGGAGGCGGTCCCTGCGGAGAACGACCTGGCCGCGATCCTGTACACCTCGGGAACTACCGGGGAACCCAAAGGCGTGATGCTCACCCACCGGAACCTGGTGCAGAACGCCCTTGCCGCACGGGTGCTGGCGGGCCTTGGTCCGGAGGATCGGCTGGTTTCAATCCTTCCGCTGGCGCACGCCTACGAGTGCACCATCGGGTTTCTGATCCCTGTCTCTACCGGTTCAAGCGTTCTGTATCTCGGCAAACCGCCTACGCTCTCGGTGTTGCTGCCGGCGCTCGAGGAAGTCAAGCCCACCGTAATGCTGAGCGTGCCGTTGATCATGGAGAAGATCTACCAGTCCCGCGTTGCCCCGGTGTTCAACGGGAACGTCGTTACGCGGGCAGTCGGCCGTATCGGGCCGCTGCGCCGCATCGTTCACCGCGCGGCGGGCAAAAAGGTGTACCAGACCTTCGGGGGGAAGCTTCGGTTCTTCGGTATCGGGGGCGCGCCGTTATCCCCCCAGGCCGAGCGATTTCTGCGTGAAGCACGCTTTCCGTATGCCATCGGCTACGGCCTCACCGAGACCAGCCCCCTTGTCGCGGGTACCGGCGCCGCCGATACCCGCTCGCGCTCCACCGGGCCGCCCATTGCGGGTGTTGAGGTACGGATCGACCATGAATCTGGCGACGGCGTCAACGGTGAGATTCAGGTGCGCGGCGCGAACGTGATGCAAGGGTATTACCGCAACGAAGAGGCCACGCGTCAGGTATTCACCGATGACGGCTGGTTCAAAACCGGTGACCTCGGCGCATTCGACAAGGACGGTTACCTCTATATTCGAGGGCGGCTGAAGAATATGATTCTGGGCCCGAGCGGCGAAAATATCTACCCCGAGGATATCGAATCCGCCATAAACCAGAACGAGCTGGTGGTTGAGTCGCTTGTGTTTCAGTGGAAAGGTCAGCTGGTTGCGCGGGTCCACGTCAATATTGATAGACTCCGTGAACATTCAGGGATCGGCGAAGAGAACGTCGCCGCGATCCAGAAGCGGGCTGACGAGATTCTCGACGGCCTCCGGTCGCAGGTAAACGCCCGGCTCGGGCGTTTCGCGCGTTTGAGTCGGATGATTCTTGAATGGGAGCCATTCGAGAAAACGCCGACACAGAAGATCAAGCGTTTTCTCTATACGCACCTCGGCCAGCAGAAGAATAAGCGCACGTAGCCACAATGACGTGGACGCCTGGCGACGCACTACGGTTCGGCCAGCGGAGAACGCTGCTCCTGTGCTGGTTCGCCTACACCCTGGCCTACACCTTACGTGTCAACATTGCGGTGGTGATCCCCGCCCTCGTGAGCGTCCGCGGCTACAGCTATGCCCAGATCGGATTGATCACCGGCGCCTTCTTCGTCAGCTACATGTTCGGCCAACTGATACACGGTTATCTGGGCGACATCGTCAGCAGCAAGCTGCTGATAGTCGGCGGGCTGTCGCTCTCTGCGCTGTGCAATCTGGGCATGGTGATTGCGGCTACATTCGGGCAGGCGCTGCTGATCTGGGGTCTCAACGGAATCGTTCAGTCGATGCTGTGGGCCCCGATCATGAAAACACTGGCTCAATGGTACAACCGGCAGCAGCTGGAACGCGTTTCGTTTATCATGGCGTTGAGTATGATTGCCGGTTATGCACTCTCCTGGGGAGTGTCGTCACTGCTGATGGATCATGCCGACTGGAGCCGGGTGTTCAGCCTGCCGGCGGCCGTTGCAGCCGTCCATGCGCTGGTCATGCTGGTACTGTTTCGCAGCCGGCCCGATCGGGCGCCGGCGGTTGACGCCCCGCGCCCGTCACGCGCAACCGGACGCCGACAGGAAGATCGGATGCCCATAGGCGCCTACTTCGGCCTCGTCCGCCTGCCCGGTCTGCTGCTGATTGCCGTCTGTCACGGGTTGATTCGCGAGGGGATCGGTGTCTGGTTTCCAGGCATGCTGCGGGATCTGGGGCGGACGCCGCCGGGATATGCGTGGCTTGTCCTTGTGGTGGTGCAGCTGGCCAATCTGGCCGGAATTCTGCTGGTACGCCGCGTGAGCCTTGCCTATCGCGGGGAGAGCGCACGCACACTGCTGGCGGTCTTCGGCGTGGTCGGCGCGTCGGTGGGGGCCGTACCGCTGCTGATGCGGTTCTGGGCCCCGGCGTCGGTGGTGCTGCTGGCAGTACCGCTCGCGCTCACCCACGGCCTGACCCCGGTGATGACCTCGCTCATTCCATTTCAGTATGCGCGTTACGGCCGGGTTTCGCTCACTGCCGGCGTGCTCGATTTTGCCATCTATCTTGGTGCAGCCGTGTCGGGCATCAGCTCGGGGCTGATTATTGATCGTCTCGGCTGGAACGGCGTGACGCTTGTCTGGGCGGCCGCCGCTGCGGCCGGACTGGCGCTGGCGTTCAACCGTCGTGCCGCCATGCGGGGGGAAAGCTATGCAGACGAAATCGGCGTTTCGCGATGAAGGACGCTGGTACAAGGGCAACACGCACGCACATACCAACCTGTCCGACGGCGTACTGTCGCCGCAGCAGCTGGTCGAGCTTTACCGAACACTCGGATACGATTTCTGTGCCATAACTGATCATCGGATCTACGGCGTGCACGCCGAACTGTCGAGCGCCGGCTTTCTGGTGCTGCCCGGAGTTGAGCTGGACGTCGGGGTCGAAGGCGGGGCGGCTTTGTGCCACCACGTTGTCGGGCTCGCTATCCCGGGCAGGAACAGCTGTGTTCATGGCCAACGCTTCGAGTATGAGCAACATGCCGGTGTACAGCAGATTATTTCCCTGCTGCAGCAACGGGGTAATCTGTGCATCTACGCCCACCCGAGCTGGTCGCATGTTGAGCATCAGCTTATCGATGAGCTGGACGGCATTGCGGCACTCGAAATCTATAATCACGAGTGCGAGGTGTGCGCCGTATCCGGTTACGCCGAGTCACACTACGATCGGCTGTTGTGGCGTGGCAGACGCGCGTGGTGCATTGCATCCGACGACAGCCATCAGCACCAGCCCGACTACGGCGGCGGTTTTCTTATGGTCAAAGCTGCCGAACTGACTCAGGCAGCAATTATCGACGCCCTGTTGGAGGGCAGCTTCTACGCCTCGCAGGGGCCGCAAATCCATTCGTTCCGCGTCGAGAACAACAGCGCTCTGCTGAGCTGTTCGCCGTGCCGCACAATCGGCTTTCTCTCGGATAGCCGCCCCGGCCGGGCGATCACGCGGGAACAGGCGGAGGTGTCCCGCGCGTCGTATCCAATCGACGGCAGTGAGACCTACGTGCGGGCAGTCTGTATCGATCATAGCGGGCGGCGCGCCTGGACGCAGCCGATCTGGCTCGACTGAAACCCTTTCCGGAACTCCATCACCGCAGGCTCTCTATGCCAGGAACACGATGATCGTCGCCCCGCCCACTATGAGAATAGAGCCAAGCCACAGCCGCGGGCTGGTTGCGTCAATCTTTGCCTTGAACAGCCAGGGGGAGAACAGCAGAATGATCGGGATGTTCAGCCGGCCCAGTGCCGTCACAACGCCGATCGGTACGGTGTACATGGCTATGTATCGAAACCACATGGCCAGCGTGATTGCCACTCCCGCGAGGATCTGAAACGTGTAGCCGAGAGGATCCCGGTTGACAGGCGGCGTCCGGCGAAGGCTTCCGACAAAGCCGGGAATGTAGACCAGCAGCGAGATGGTGAAGCCAATCCACAGTCCCACCAGCGGCGGGGCGCCGGTCGCAAGACCGGTGCGGATCAGGATGGCGCTCAGGGAGAATGAGGCGGCCGCCGCCAGGCCGAAGAGGGGAGTGCCGCGTGACGGGGGCTTCTTACTTTCTGGTTGAGACAAGCACTGCCCCCGCAACGATCATTACGATGCCCACGAGACCGATCCAGCTCACGACCTCACCCAGAATCACGAAACTTGTAAACGTCGCGAACAGCGGAGTGGTACCGGTGAGCGAGCTTGTGCGTGCCGCGCCAATACTCCTCTGAGAGAGCGCTATGAAGGACAGCCCTGCCACGAAGTGAACCAGGCCGGCACCGCTCAAGAAGAGCCACCCGCGCAATGAGACCGCGCCAAGTCCGGGTTGCACCCTCAGCACAACCAGCAGAACCGATATCAGCACTACGCAGGTGGCCAGGAGGATAGTCATGCCGCTCGTCACGTCGATCAGTTGCCCCGCCTGGCGATTAAGAATGTGATAGACAGCGAATGTGACACCGGCGAGAACGGCGAAGAGCATTCCCACTTCATACCCCGCCGCGTGAAACAGGGTCAAGCCTGACTACGAGTCCTGACTATGAGCGGGAGTGCTGAGCACGGCAGCTTGCCCGAGAGTGCACCTCGGAGCGTCCGCAGCCATACTATGCCAACCGAATCAGAGCGGTCAGAAATTGAATTCATGGCCCTGTTCGGGGCCTGTTCGGTGCGTTTGACCGAATATCTGCCGCGTGCTATGCTGTTATCGATTAGAAACAAGTCTTTAAGTATGAGTGCTGCCAACGATAACGTAGAAACCGTTACATTGCCCGTGTCACATGTTGACGCTTGTGACGTGGCGGTCGTCGGTGGCGGCATCGCCGGCGTGTTCGCGGCGCTCGCCTCTGCCGGCAGCGGGGCTCCTACCGTACTTATCGAACGACACGGATTTGTGGGCGGACAAGGTACCGCCGGCGGTGTCCACACGTTTTGTGGTGAAACACGCCTGGTGAACAGATACTGGACTGAGATGGTTAGACGCCTCGACCTTTTGGGCGCTATCGCAGAATACCGCCCAAATGATGACGGCAGGGAGTTCGAGCGAGAACCGTTGAAGTTTGTGCTTCAGGAAATGCTTTCGGAGAACGGGGTACGCGTGCTGCTACACACCACGCTACTCAACGTCGAGCGAGACGGATCCTCTATCAAAAGCGTCTATGTGCTGAATAAAAGTGGCATTACAAAGCTTCAATGCCGAATCGTTGTCGATGCCACCGGAGATGCCGACGTCATTGCCTGTGGCGGGTGGCGCTATCATAAAGGTGGACCGGTTTTTGTCCCGGGCAATTCGCCACGTCTGGACTCGTCCGCGCAACCAAAACAGCTTCCGATGAGCCTCTACTTCACGCTGGTCGACAGCGGCCGAGCGGTCCGCGCCTATCTTCCTCCTGATTGTCCGGAATGGGGTGGTGACGATGACGTGCCGATGATCAGTGTTTACCCCTCAGAGAACACAATTACCGTCAAAATGAAGGTAATCGGATTCGATGCAACTGACGGAGAATCACTTTCTGCGGCTGAACAGCAGGGACGGCGACAGATGATGGGGCTCATCTACCATCTGCAGCATAAAGGGTATCGCGGTCGCCGTTATCCCACATACGAGCTCGCTTGGGTGGCACCGAACATCGGTATTCGAGAAGGCAGGCGAGTCGACGCCGAGCACACCCTCTCGATCGAGGAGTTGATGGACGGCCGCTCCAGTGATGATGCTGTGGCGGTCGGCAGCTATCACATGGATTACCATTGGCCCGACGTCGTGCAGCGGGCCGGAACGGGGCTCACCACCCAGGTGCCGCCCTATCACATTCCTCTCGAGGCGATGATTCCTTGCGATACTGAAAACGTACTTGTTCCCGGGCGCTGCATGTCCGGCGAACAGATGGCAATGAGCTCGTTCCGGGTTATGGGCATATGCGCTCAGACCGGGTTCGCGGCAGGCGCCGCTGCATCTCTGGCGTGTTCAGCCGGGACTCCGATACGGGAGATTGATCGAGCGCAGCTTCGCGAACGACTAAGATCGGATGGTGTTCGCTTTGATCTCGCACCGTACGGAAACTATCTCCGGCCACGTCGCGCGGCTTTTGAACGTATAGCGGAATTGTCGGCGGGGGTGGCCGGCGATGTATCGGTGGCCGTGCTTCCCGGCGGTGAGGTGGTCGCCGCGTGGTCCGAACGCCGCGATTCCGGTTGGCGGATTCGTACCGCAGTGAGGCGGTCGGGAAGGTGGTCCGCCCCGGTCGCTGTCGACAGCGTTGAATCGCAACCTGGAGTGCGCCTGCTTCATGGTGCCACCAGAAGGTTGTTCTCCGAATATGCGCAGCTAACCAATCGGTGGTCGCCTCAGCAGTTGCGCGATATCGAAACGCCGGTGACTCTTCACCTGGTTACCACCGGTCACGCTTTCGAGAGCAAAGACAGCGGTAGAACGTGGGGTCCATCATCGCACGCCGCAGCGCAGAAACAGAACCTTTTTCGCGCGATCATCGGTTGTCCGCCGTTACTGCAGGAGAGCAGCGGTACTGACAATCCACCCTTGACCGCCAACGACATCGTTTTTTGGTCCGATGAGCTTGCAGGCAGCCTGGCGGATCATCGCTGCACGCTCTGGACGACCACCGATGCGGTACACGCGCTTCTGTTCAACCACCAGAGCGAAGTTGCCTGGCGGGCCTCATACGAACGATCGAGTGCGAGCTGGTCATCTCCGCAGCGTGTTCGCCTGCCGGGATGCGGCGGATCAGTCACCGCTCTGGTTCCCTCCCCGGGGGATCCTGGTTCGGACGAACACTGCCACCCGTTTCTCGCCTATGCCGGGCCTTTGGATAGCCATGCACAAGACGCCGTCGGATCGCAATCGTTGCATTCGCCATTCGGCCTGGCGCTCTCCGAAGACGGGGGATTGACCTGGCCCTATCGGAACGCGGAATCAGAAATCTCAGCAGCTCCGAATGCCGTAACGATCGTGCCGGCGGCCGAGGGGGCAATTGTAGTCTTCTGTGCCGGGCCGGACGTGTTCTTTCGACGCTTCGCACCGGAAACCGTGCTTGAACCGGGGCAAACGAGCATCGGTGTGGATCATCTTCATGATGACTCCATGTGGATCGCCGAATTACGCGCCACAGGATATGAACGTTGAACGCCGGGATAGTCTCGTATGCCGGCATGACAAGTATCTGCATTTGCCGGGGGCAATGCAGTGAGAATCACCTCGCCCGGAAACGGGCACCGCTACCCCAAGGAGGTAGATCATGAAGAGGCTGGTGTTGTTGGTAGCAGTAATACTGCTTTTCGCTATCCCCTCGTTTGTTTTTTCGCGAGGAGCCGCCGAAGCCGAGCCCAAACGACTGGTCGTCTGGGCACATAGTGTACACCATGAGGTCGCCCGCGGACTCACCGGTGCCGGCATCGACGTGTCAGAACGATTTGAAGAGGAGTTCGGAGTCGAAATCGAATGGATTACTCTGCCGTGGGCGGGAATGCAGGAACGAATCCTCCGCGAGCTGACCGCTCCTGATGTCGAGCCGGACGTGGTATTCATCAACCACAACTGGGCCGATCGAGACTTGCTGTCACATCTGGCACCGCTGGATGAGTACATGAATGTGAGCCCGTTCGAAGACCCGCGCGATATCCCGGAAGGGCTGTTCGCACCGTTCCTGCACGACGGGTCAACCTACGGTGTGCCGTACCGGATTACGCTGCGGGCGCTGCACTACAATCGCCGGATCTTCGATGAACACGGAATCGAAAACCCGCCGAAGACCCTTGAAGAACTGATGGAGATTGCTCGCGCGGTAACCCATACTCGCGCCGACGGAGCACGGGTCTACGGATTTGGTTTTCGGCCGGACCAGGACGAACTCACGATTCTGCGCGCCTTCGGAATCGATGCGCTGACCCAGGACTTCGAAATCAACATCAACTCGCCGGAGGCCGTCGAGGCCTATTCTGCTGCCAGAGTGCTCTATAAAGAAGGGGTCATTCCGCCCGATTTCCCGGCTCTCGATACGGCAACCGCTCAGGAACTGATCGGTGAAGGGCTTATCGCGATGGGAGGATTTCCCGACGGTTACTACGTGCGGTTTAACAACCCCGAGGTATCACGCGAGGCCGGCAATATGGAAGCCGCGCCGTTCCCTGCGGCTGCGGGTACCGGACTTGTATCAGCGCCTTCAGATTCCGCTATCTGGGGCGTGGCAATACCGCAGCGTGCTCGGCAATCCACCCGCGACCTGGCGTGGGAGTTCATCCGCTTCTTCTCCAGCAAAGAAGCACAGCTTGATATGGCGCTAAACGGTAACGCTCCGGTGCGCAGCTCTACGTACGTTGAAGACCGATTTCTCGCCGAAGTACCGTACGGTGAGGTAAGCAGCCAGGCTATCCAGACCGCTTCGCCGGCTCTGCCCACGTTCGGGGGTACCGCAGAGGTGCGCGATATCGTTCGCGAGGCGGCAATCGAGTCAATCACTGGCGACCGTGACGTTGCAGCCGTACTCGACAATGCGGCCGCTGAAATCGAACGTGTCCTGCGCGAACATGGTATTCGATAAGGTACGCGGTCAAATCTGTAAACCAACCCGTTCCCCGCCCGCGGGGGCCGGGGCGGGATCGGGGGCTCGGTGGTGAGTTTGCGAGTGTGGTGATGACGCTGCAGCGAAAGAACGTCTGCTTCTCCTACGTGATGCTGACTCCATTACTACTTATCACCGTATTCGTACTCATAATTCCGCTGTTGTCGGCGTTTCGCTTGAGCTTTTTCCAGTATCGACTGGGACAGGTCGATCCGATGGAATACGTCGGAACCGCGAATTATCTTCGCATCTTCCGCGATTCCAGATTCCTCGCTGCGTTTGCGCGAACCGTAATCTTCATGGCTGCGACTGTATCACTGCAGATGTTCGGCGGCTTTTTTGTGGCACTGTTGCTCGCGAAACCGTTTCCGGCCAAGGGGCTGCTCATTGCGGCAGTGCTCTCACCAATGGCCGCCAGCGAGGCCGTTCTCGCGGTTATCTGGAGGTACTTACTGAACTTCCAGATGGGCCCGGTCAACTATGCGCTTCAGCTTCTGGGGATGCAACGCGTACAGTTCCTCACCTCGCCTGAATGGGCGTTGTGGTCGGTGGTATTCGTGTACTCCTGGCAAGCATTTCCCAGCGTCTTTATCCTCCTGTATCCGGTGCGGCTATCGATTCCGCGTGAACTCTACGAAGCGGCGCACATTGACGGTTCCAGCGCATTCCAGACCTTACGTCTTATCACGGCCCCTATGATGCGTCCAGGAATACTCGTAGCCCTTGTGTTTCGCACCATTATCTCGCTGAGAACATTCGGCATATTCCAGACCCTGACTCGTGGAGGCCCCGGGAGAGCCACGGAGGTACTATCGATCTTCCTCTATCAGCGAACGTTCGCGTACTGGCAATTTGGCGCCGGAGCGGCAGTCGGATTCATTATGGTTGCGCTTACCATGGTTCTGGCAAGCGGTCAGATACGCCGCATGCATAAGAGCCTGTTCGGGAGGGAAGCGCCGCGATGAACCTACGCCCCTCGATCATGAAGAGATCACGTATCGACCGCATCTCCTGGGCAGATATCGTAGCCATGATTGTAGTTCTTCTCGTTGTGCTTGTACCGCTCTATTTCGCGTTGAGCTCCGCATTCAAGTTGCAGCGGGATATATTCTCCTTCGTTCCGCGAATACTCTTCTCGCCGAACCTCCGCAACTTCGACCGCCTGACCACGAACTGGCCACGGTATCTCGGTTCGATCGGCACCAGCGCACTCGTGACGTCTATCTCGATCATGTTCATGCTTCTGGTTGCCCTGCCTTCGGCATACTCGTTTTCCCGATTGCCGGTAAAGGGCGTGTCGCTCATTTCGTTTGTTCTCGTGGCATTGCGTATGTTCCCGCCGATTGTGCTTACGATTCCACTATACCCGCTCTTTCGCAATCTGGGACTCATCGACACGCCGATTGGTCTCATTCTTCTTTACGCTTCCGTTCAGCTTCCATTGATTGTGCTGCTGTTGAAAGCCTTCATGGATACGATTCCCAGGGAGCTTGACGAACAAGCCTGGATCGACGGCTGCGGTCGTGCAGAGAGCTTCGTAAGGGTAATTATTCCGGTGATGATGCCGGGAATAGTTGCCGGCGGAATCATCGTAGGAACAGTAGTCTGGAACGACTTCCTTTTCGCCTTTCTGTTTACGGGAATACGGACCAAGACTGCTCCAATTTTTATATACGAACTGCTGAGTGGCGTCGGAGAAGGCGCTCTTTCCGATTGGGGACAGGTATTCGCTGCGACAACACTTCAGTTCGTTCCCGTTCTTCTGGTCATCTGGGTATTTCAGCGTCGGATGGTCAGCGGTGTCACGATTGGGGCTGTAAAGGGATAAATGATGGGTAACCCGACTCACCGCCGACGAGGTCAATGTGACGACAGTCAACGCACGTGCTGACGTTATATCGATTCGTTAAAGAACGCATGGGGCCTTGCTGAGAAATGAAGCCAGGACCGGCCAATATCGTATTAGTGACCGCCCACGACATAGGCCGGTACCTTGGCGCCTACGGGGTCAACTGCAACCACTCGCCGGCACTCGACAACTTTGCTGACGATGCGATCTGTCTGACTAACTTTCACTCGGCGGCCCCCCAATGCAGTCCTTCCAGAGCTGCGTTCGCAACCGGGCTGTATCCTCACGCTACCGGCGTACTGGGGATCTGCAGCGAGCAGTTCGGGTTTGACATGGACAAACCCGAGCGCCATATCGCGCGTATGCTCGGCGGGGCAGGATACCGGACTGCGGGAATGGGCGTTGCCCATGAAACAATCAATCCGCAAGCAGTCTTCGACCGGTACGAGAAAACTCTTGACGCCGATGCGATAGCCTCAAAGGCGAGCGAGTACCTCTTTGACGTAAGCCGCCGGGGGCGCCCGTTCTTCCTGCAAGTTGGGTTTCGACAGGCACACCGTCCCTTTGAGGATGTCCCGTACGACGAGTATGGAGTTGAAGTGCCGCCGTGGTTGGCTGATACTCCGCCAATTCGATACGAGCTTGCAGCGATGCAGGGAGCAATCCGACGAATGGACCGTTGTGTCGGGGAGATACTTCAGGCACTGGACAAGAATAACCTGAAAGACAGGACGTTGGTCGTATTCGCTGCCGATCATGGCCTGCCGTTTGCGCGCGCCAAACACTCGCTGTATGAGCCAGGGTGTGAAGCTGCGGCCATAATTCGCTTTCCGGAACGCAACTGGCGAGGTGGTCATCGAGTGGACTGCCTGGTTTCCGGAGTTGACCTCTTCGCAACCCTGCTCGATGCCGCCGGAGTCGCGCCCCCCGACGGTATTCAGGGAGTGAACATAGCGCCCGTACTGGACGGGTCGACAACCTCCGTCAGGGACTACGTTTTCACCGAGCAGACGTACCACGCCTACCTCGACTGTTCGCGTGCCGTCCGCGACACGCGGTACAAGCTCATCGCCAACTTCTCGCCTGGTCGGGCTTTCTTCGATAGCTCACAGTCATGGCGTCCGAAAGGTGACGTCCGGTTTGTGGATGATCCGATGCGAACCCACCACCCGCCGATTGAGCTATATGATCTTCAGAACGATCCGCTTGAGCAGTCAAATCTCGCAACGAGCGCAGCGTGTTCAGAGATTATGAGTCGCCTGAAAGGCGTCCTTCTGAAATGGATGCAGGATACCGATGATCCGTTACTGAACGGAATCCCGATTCCTCCCATATACTGGCGGGCGATGCGGGCTTTGTCCGCTGATGGAGCATCCAATGAGCATCGGAGAGACAAACGGTGACATCGGGGTAGGACGTCGGCGCGTGCGGCTCGTTGGTTCTCGGTTCCAGCGATTGCTTACACCGGCGCATTTCTTCTGGAGAAGATGATGATGTGCGTCCGCGCTCGACGTGTCCGTCCTCGCCGTCAGCGCCGCCCGGCCAGCCAGTGTCGAACCAAGACTCACAGTCTGCTTTCTGTGAAGCCTTGGCCTGTTCTCTGTTCCAATTCTGAACTATTCTCTTGCGTTCTGCAAGCGAAACGGCCGTCTTCTGATGACCGAACTCGTTCAGGGTTAGACAACGAATTGATGTTCCGTGCAAGAGCTGAACCCCGCTTTACCGAAAGGCCGTAATGGCATCCCAGCACGTCACGCCACAGCACGCCTCCAGTATCGCCCGCGCAATCTTCCCGCCGCCGACCCCCGACGGTTCTATCGCATTGGCGTAGTCCTCGGGTGCGGTGCTTCCAGTATCCCGTTGTAGATCGTGAAGCACCAGGTGGAGATTCCGAGTCGTGGAACCTGCCCCAGCGGCGCGCGGTAGTCACGTTCAAACAGCGCCAGAGGCTCGCGAAGCTGGTCCAGTGCGTCGGACACCGTTGGTGCGCTCCTCAGCAGAAGATCGATGTGCTGCAGCGTGTCGTTCCCGCCCGAGGAGATAACCAGATGGGTTGTTCGCACGGGGAGGTCTTCCAGTTGATACACCACCTGCCGGGTGACCGCGTTATCCACCGCGCGCAGCGTGGCGGTCCCGGAGGGCCCCAACAAGCTCTGAAGGTGATCCACCACGGCGGGCTCTCCGCGCGTATACGCGGCGTTGTCAAAGATGGAGTCTCCCAGCAAGGTGATGTGAATGGGGTGCCGCAGATCATTCATGCCGTCAATTGTAACACGCCCCGGACGACACGACGTCTTGTGGGGCGACATCGACTGAAACGATCTTCAGTCTTTTCGCACCTTTTGTTTTCTCGGACTCGCGCCGATCGTGGTCGTCTGAGATAGTGTTCCCATTGGTTTGCGCGAACGATAGCCGTCGTGCTTCAGTTGGGCAGCTTCGACCTCACGAGTTTTCAAGGATGCGCTTTGGGGAGACCGAGCACGGTGGCTCGGGTCAGCATCACAATGCCCTCGGACCGTTCCAGAAAGGATCGCTCAAGTACCACACCAGGTCGTACAAGAGCCGTCCTTTCAGGTGCGCTCGACGGACGATCGCGAACATCGTCGTCGTACGCCTCAGCGGTAAACAGTTTTCGGACCCTGTCGACGACGCCACCGAAGCCACTCTGAAGCGTGTCGTGTGACGGCTCGACTGCTGTTCAGGAAGAGTCGAGGTTGTCAGGGAATCGCGGAAGTCCAAGTAATAGCCGTAGCGCCGCGTTCCCGAGACGTGTTGAGGTGATCACCGATGGGCCATAATGTGTGAAGCCCTGGATGATGTAATCGGCTCTTACCGCGTTGGCCGGATTGTCAGCTGCTGGTGTCCGCTCGTTGAGCTGATTCCGAATTGGGGAACAGCTCGATCGCTTCGATCCTTTTCTTCACGAACCGGCTTGTCTGATTCCGGTATTCGCTCGGTGTCATACCGGTTTCTTTCTTGAAGACCACGCTCAGATACTCTGGGTGGGAAAACCCCATTTCATCGGCAATCACGGCGAGCTGATCGTCCGACTTTGCCAGACGTTTCTTGATGTATTCGACCCGAACTCGTACAATCTCTTCGTGCGGTGTTCGATTTAGCATCTGGCGGAACCGCGACTCAAGTACTCTCCGGGACAGGGGAATGCATCTCAGAAGATCCTCAACCTGGATGTTCTCCATGTAGCGTTCGCGGATGTAGGCGATAGCCCGAGCCACGTACGGGTCAGACACGGCCATCAGGTCAGTTGACACGCGCTTCTCAACTCCGATCGGTTTTATCGAATACTTCTGTTCGACGGGCGGTTCACCCGACATCATACGGTCGAGCAATGACGCCGCCATGTAACCGGTTTGTCGCGCGTTCAACGCGATGCTGGTCAGCGAGGGATACGAGAGATCGCACAGCAGTTCGTCGTCGTCGACACCGATAACGGCGACCTCATCGGGCACTTTGAATCCGAAATACCGGCACACTTCGAGCAGTTGCTGTCCCCACGCGTCATAACAGGCGAAGATTCCCACCGGCTTCGGTAACCGACTCAGCCATTCGTAGATCCGGTTCCACTCACTGTACCATTGCGGTTGTGATTCGGTTCGTTTCGGCAGGTTATACAGAGAGTAGCCCAACCCGTTCTGAGTGACGATCTTCTCGAAGTGTTCTGCCCGCCATTTCGACCAGTTGTACGCGGGGTCGCCAAAGAAGGCGAGGTTCCGCAGTCCGCAGCTGACCAGATGGTCGAAGGCGAGGGCTGCGATGGACTCATCGTCGGTCTCCACCCAGGGAATGCCACGGATCAGTCGTGCGGCACTCACGTCGACGGTGGGAATGCGCATGCGGCGGACCAGTCCGGCGATGGTCTCGGTTTCGATTCGGGCGATTACTCCGTCGCCGTCCCAATTCTCGGGGAATGAAGTTACGGATTCATGACGGCTGTGCTCCGCAAGAAAGATCGACCACCCCGGCTCTTTATTCAGAAAGTCCCGGATTCCGTGCAGAATTCCGCGCGCGTATGCGTTTGATGTTTCGACAATCAGCGCAACGTTCTTTCTAAGTCGCGTGTTCGTGTCGGACACGTTAAAGTATACCACCAAATGCTGCCGAGAGCCAAACAGTGAACGGTTCGCGGTAAATTTTCGCAGATTGTTTACGCAATAGTACATCGACGTGGGGCATCATCCGTACGATAATATGCACGGATGATGCCCCGGTAAGGGCAGAGTCTCATACGAAACCGTTTTACGGAGGCAAGACAATGAAGAGACCGCTATTATTCGTCGTTGTACTGGTGGTTATTGCTGGCTTGGCGTTTCCGGCTGGAGGACGGGAGGCCGCTGCGCCGGAAGGCGACGTGTTGAAAGTAGGGGTGCTTGCTCCTCTGACCGGGGTGTTCGCCGGTGGTGGCTGGCTCATCGTCGAAGGCGTCAAGCTCGCCTTCGAAGGGGTTGACTACCAGGTCGGCGGCAGGCCCGTGCAACTGTTCATTGAAGATACCGGCGCGCGACCGGAGATGGCCATTCAGAAGACCCAGCGTCTTGTCGAACGTGAAGGCGTTCAGCTGATAATCGGCCCCCTGTCCGGCGGTGAAGGCATGGCAATGAAGGAGTTCGCGGACCGCATTCCAAACGTTACGGTCGTCGTCGCGGGAGCTGCCTCGGAAGACATCACTATGCGCGGCATCAAACCGAACGTGTTTCGCACGTCGTACTCCGGTGCGCAGGTCATGTTCCCGTTCGGCGAATACGCGTACAACGAACTGGGAATGCGCCAGGTCGCGGTTATCGCATCCGATTACGCATTTCCCCATTCACAGGTTGGAGGTTTCTTGTCGACGTTCCTTCTGGCCGGCGGCGAGGTGCCCGCGCGAATCTGGGTGCCGTTCGGCGGCCCGGTCGATTTCAGCAGCTACATCGCGCAGATTCCCCGTGACATAGACGGGCTGTTTGTCGGGCTCGGTGGTACGGACGCAATCAACTTCGTGCAGCAATTCAAGGAGTTCGGATTACTCGGCCAGATTCCGATTCTCGGCGGCTCGATTTTCGTCGATCCGGTTGTTCTGTCACAGGTTGGCGAGGACTTGATAGGCGTCAAGGCCGGGTCACACTACGCGCAGGAGCTGCCGTATCCGGAGTTCAGGGCATTCGAAGAGGCGTTCTTCGCCCGCAACCAGATGCCGACGTCACTGTGGGCGGCGGACTATTTCGTGGCAACGCAGGCCGTGATTGCGGCGTTGGAAGAAGTTGGTGGGCGGATCGAAGATCAAGCCGGTTTCCGTGAGGCATTGCGGAACGTCGAGCTGGACACTCCGCGGGGTCCGTTCCGGTTTGACGAGTTCCAGAACGTGGTTCTCACCGCCCGCATCACCGAAGTCCGAAAAATCGGCGATCAGTATCGGAATATCGTGATCAAGAACGTCCCGGATCAGGATCAGTTCGGCCCGTTCGATCCGGACTGGTATCAGGCACAGCCGCCGTTCGGGCGGGATACCCCCACGTTGCCGATGTTGCGACAGGCGGTGTTTCGGTAAGCAGGCTTCAGAATAGGGCGCGGCGCGGCAGACTATGGACGAGGCAGGTACTGAGCGAATGGATACCAATACCGTGCTGCAGCTCAATAGCGTGAGCAAGAACTTCGGTGGACTGCAGGCCGTGTGTGATGTGCAGATGCGCGTCACACACGGTCAGCGCCACGGGTTGATCGGCACAAACGGTGCCGGAAAGACGACACTGTTCAATCTGATCGCAGGAGATCTGCCGGTCTCGACGGGAACCATCGTCCTGTTTGGTACCGATGTGACCACAATGCCGGTTCACAAGCGGACCAGGCTCGGTCTGCGCAGGACCTATCAGACGCCTGCGTTGTTCAACGGCCTGACCGTTCGGGAAAACCTGTATCTCGCGCTTCTCGGGAACGATCCTCCGATGCGGCACCTGTCATGCTGGAAATCAGCCTTCAAAGATACCGAAAAACTGAATCTGGTCCAGAGCACCGCGGAGACGGTGGAGTTGTCCCGACGGTTGGACGACAAAGTGGGTGACCTGTCTCACGGCGAGCGCAAACAGCTCGAGATCGGAATGGTGCTTTCGACCAATCCGAGGCTGCTTCTGCTGGATGAACCCGCGGCCGGATTGTCGGTACACGAACGGGAAGTCATGAAAGATCTTCTGCGGAGTATCGCCTCGGACATCACGCTGTTCATCATCGAACACGACATGGATATGGTGATTCATCTGGCCGACCGGATAACGGTTATGTACGACGGCGTGGTGCTCGCTGAAGGCGATCCCAAGCAGATACAGGCGGATCCCGATGTGCAGCGGGTCTATCTGGGAGAGGCAATCAATGGAACCGGTGCTTGAGATCTCCGGAGTCCACGTGTACCGGCAGGGTAGCCACATACTCAAGGGAGTCGACCTGTCGCTGAGCGGTGGCTCGCTTGCGTTGATCGGCAGGAACGGGATGGGCAAGACAACCCTGATCTCGACCATCATGGGGTTGTTGAGATCATCCGAAGGGTCGATTCGCTTTATGGGGCAGGAGCTCATCGGCAAGAAACCGTGCTTGATCGCTCGCAAAGGTATCGGGCTCGTGCCTCAGGGTAAGAGGGTTTTCCGATCACTTACGGTGGACGAACACCTCAAACTGGCGTTCGAACCGAAGCGAAAGCACCAGGCCGATATCTATTGGAACGTAGAGCGGGTATACGAACTCTTCCCGCGCTTGAAGGAGCGGATTCGCCAGGAGGGAACACGGCTGTCCGGGGGTGAGCAGCAAATGCTGGCGATCGGTCGCGCGCTCGTCACGAATCCGAGCCTGCTCCTGATGGATGAACCGTCCGAGGGGCTGTCGCCGATCATGATGGAAACGGTGATCGAAGCGTGTCATCGTTTGACCGCCGCAGGGATCTCGTTGCTGGTGGTTGAACAAAGTCTTCATTTCGCTTCGTCGGTTTCCGACCGGTACGCGATTCTCATGACCGGCGCTATAGTGCAGCAGGGCGAGTTCCCCGATCTTCTTCGCGACAGGCAACTTCTGTCGGCCTACATGGGTATCAGTAACACAAGAGTAGCAAGATGAACGTAAACCTGTTGATGATCCTGTTGAACGGAATAACATACGCTGGTTTGCTGTTCATGGTTGCAAGTGGGTTCACTCTGGTTTTCGGTCTGATGCGCGTCGTGAACCTCGCGCACGGAATCTTCTACCTGCTGGCGGCGTACCTTGGATTGCTGATCTATCGAACGACCGGCAGCTGGTGGTTGTGCCTGATCGGAAGTTCCCTGATCGTCGCGGCCTGTGCGTTCGTAATACACTCAACGCTTCTGCGTCGGGTGCAGGGAGATGATCAGCGCGAGACGTTACTCACGCTTGGTATCAGTTTCGTGGTCGGTGACCTTCTGCTTGCGTACTTCGGAGGGATGCCCCAGCGCTTGAGGGCACCTGAGATGTTCTCGGTCCCGGTGTCCCTCGGCATTCTGACCTATCCGGGATTTCGGCTGTTCGTGCTGGGCATCGCGGTATTCATCGGCGTCTTTTTGTGGGCGCTACTGAAGTTCACCCAGTTGGGAAGAATTATCCGTGCCGGCGTCGACGACCGTGACATGGTCGCCGTGCTGGGCATCGATATCGATTGGGCGTTTGTCGCCGTCTTCGTGCTCGCGGGGTTCATCACAGGCCTGAGCGGTGTCATTGGCGGATCCTATTTGGTGTTCGCGCCGGGTGAAGATATCCACGTTCTGACCTACTCGCTGATCGTCGTTATTGTCGGTGGGCTCGGAAGCCTGAGCGGAGTCGCACTGGGGGCGCTGGTGGTGGGGCTGATCGACAGCTTCTCCAAGACGCTTGTCCCGGCGTTTACCATGTTCTTCTTGTTCGGGACACTGATGCTGGTTCTGGCGTTCCGACCGCATGGCCTGCGCGGAAGGGAGAAATAGATGAACGCCGAATCCGTTTCGCGGCGCTCGATGCTGCTACTGGCGCTGCTTTTAGCGGCAGTGATACCGTGGATAGTTCCCAACTTCTATACCTTTCTGCTGACGAAGGTTCTCTTTCTCTCGTTGGCCAGCGCAAGTTTGATTCTGCTCGCGGGGTACGGGGGGATGTTGTCATTGGCGCAGGTAGCCTTTTACGGGGTATCCGGATACATCGTTGCGTATCTTGCGCTACGCACCGGTGTCAGTTTTCTCCCAACCGTAATACTGGCGATTCTTGGCGCCACGATCACCGGAGCGCTGTTCGCGTTCATCGCCGTTCGCACCTCAGGTCTCTATTTCCTGATGATGACTCTGGCGCTCGGACAGATAGCGTTCTTCGGCGCGTTCCAATGGGCACGCATCACCGGCGGGTACGACGGAATGGTCGGGATTCCCGCCCCGGTCGTGTTCGGTCAGGTCATGGCTTCGGGAAAGGCCGCGTACTACTTCACGCTGGTACCGGTCCTGGCCGGATTCTACTGGCTGCACAGGATGGTGCGGTCGCCGTTCGGGGTGGCGCTCCAGGGTATACGCGACGGGGACGTGCGAATGGCGGCTCTTGGATTCAATGTGAAGGTGCATCGTTTCCTGGCGATCGTGTTTTCGGCCATGATAGCCGGAGCCGCAGGCGTCTTGTCAACCTACTTTTACGGGATGATGAGTCCGCAGCTGGTGAGCTTGGGGGCCGCGGTTACGCTTCTGTTCATTTCGCTTCTCGGTGGCATTGCACGGTTTGAAGGCGCACTGATCGGTGCGTTGGTGTTCGTTCTTCTAGAGGACTACGCGAGCGTATTCACTGCACGGTACAACACCATCATCGGTCTGTTCTTCATCCTGGTTGTGCTGTTTTTCCCCAAGGGAATCGCCGAAATATTTCGACGAAAGAAACGTGCGGTCTTATGACCGATGAGCTTCTAAAGCCAATTGTCTTGACGATGATTCGACCGAAAACAGGTGGGAGGTTGTGGACATGCGAAAGGTAAGAGTAGCGATCGTAGGGTTGGGATTCGGAGCGGAGTTCATACCTATCTATCAGAAGCATCCTCAGGCGGAATGCGTCGCGGTGTGCCAGAGAAATGCGGACAAACTGGCCAAGGTCGCCACGGAGTTTGGTGTTGCCAAAACGTACACCGATTACGCCAAGATGCTGGAGGATCCGGAAATCGACGCGGTTCACATCAACAGCCCGATTACCGATCACGCTCCGATGACCATCGAGGCGCTCAAAGCCGGCAAGCACGCGGCGTGCACGGTGCCGATGGCGGTGACTACCGACGAGTGTATCCAGATCGCCGAACTGCGAGATTCAACCGGACTCGTCTACATGATGATGGAAACCGCGGTGTTCACAAGAGAGTTTTTCTATGTTCTCGACCTCGTAAAGAAAGGCGAGATCGGAAAGATCCAGTTCTTGCGAGGATCGCATCAGCAGAATATGAGTCTGCCCGGCTGGCCGGAATACTGGTACGGATTTCCCCCAATGCACTACGCGACCCACGCGGTGAGTCCGTTGTTGTGTCTCGCTCAGGCGGAGTGTGAGTCGGTTGTGTGCCAGGGTTCGGGGAGAATTCGTGACGAATACGTGAAGCCGTATAACTCCCCGTTTGCCGTGGAGTCTGCGCTCTTGAAGCTGAAAGACAGTGACCTCGCGTGCGAAGTAACCCGATCGCTGTTCGACACAATCCGCCAGTACCGCGAAAGCTTCGACGTCTACGGATCAAACCTTTCATTCGAATGGGAACAGTGCTTCCGCGACGGCATGGTTGTATTCAGCGGATTTGAAGATCTGAAACGCGTTGACGTTCCCGACTACGGCCACCTGTTGCCCAAAGAAATCGCCCCGTTTACCGGTGGTGGCGTCTATGATGACAAGGATAACGCCCACACATCGTTCATTCAGGGTGCAGGTCACGGTGGTTCGCATCCTCATCTCGCGCACGAATTTGTCTCCGCTATCCTGCAGGGACGCGATTCGCTGGTCGACGCGGCCAGAGCGGCAAACTGGACAATGGTGGGAATATGCGCACATCAATCCGCGATGGCCGGCGGCAAACGGATCGAGGTTCCGAGAGTAGATACGTCAAGCGGCACCGGGGCGCCCTGGTTCTGAACCAGGGAAGGCGTTTCGCCGGTCGGTCAGCCTCCGCTATTAACGCGCGGGTTGGGATCGTCTGGTCCGACGGGAGAGGATGAGGGCATGGCTAATGATCCGCGAATTCGTATAGGAGTGAACACTTTCCTGTTCGCGTCGCCTTTTCTGACCGAATCCTGCAACCTGTTTCCGCTGTTCAAGAGTCTGGGGGCCCAAGGGGTGGAGATCGCGCTTGAGAACAGAGGCGATGTCGATGCGGACCGGACGTTCGAGGCGTTACAGAAGGCGGAGCTGCACTGCATCGCGGTTTGTGGCGCCTATGGCCCCCGGCGCGACCTGCGCGGTTCGGCTGATGATCAGAAGACCGCGCTGAGTTACATGCGCGATTGTATCGATGCGTGCGTGGCACTGGGAGCGAAGCTGTTCGTCGGTCCCCACTATTCCGTGGTTGGCCGAGCCGGCGCTGAGACCGTTGACGCGAAACGCGAGCAATGGAAACTGGTCATTGGGCACCTCAGGGAGATCTGCAAGTACGCCGCTGATCGGGGGGTGACCCTCGGCGTGGAGCCTCTGAACCGGTTTGAAACCGACTTCATCAATATCAACGAGGACGCGAAACGTCTCTGCGAGGACGTTGGAGCAGCCAACATCGGGGTTCACATCGATCTGTTTCACGCGGGGATCGAAGAACGAAACCTCCCGTTGTCGATCATCGAGACCGGCGACCGCCTGGTTCACGTTCACGCGGCCGACAACTACCGCGGAGCGCCGGGAACAGGAACGTTTGACTGGCAGGGAATCCGTGACGCCCTGGAGTTGGTAAAGTACCGCGGGTGGGTGGTTCTCGAAACCTTCACCCCGAACGTCGAGATTATCGCCAAAGCCGCCGCAATCTGGCGGGACTTTGAACCGAGTAATGAGATCCTCGCGCGAAAAGGGTTGACATACCTTCACGCGCTCTTCTCGAGTTAACACAAGCTCGAATCTATCCATTGTTGCGTTGATCCGCTCGGTGTATACGTACCGAGTGCCGCCAGGGACTGGCAGTCCCTCTTAGTAAGTCGGCCGACCACTGAAAACTGAAAGGAGTCCCCCATGCAGTCCGAACGCGCCTACGAGAACCCCTCCGACCTCGGCCCGGTTGAGTGCGGGCCGGTGCCTCGCGTGCACGGCGTTGCGAGGTGGGTTCGAGTCGAGCAGGTTGACCTTGACGCCCTGCCGCCCGTGAGACGCTACGATTGCCTACGCACGCTCGAACCGATTTGCATCGATGGACGGCTTGACGAGGCGGTGTGGTCCCGCGCTACCTGGAGCGAGCCCTTCGGCATGATGCACGACGGGAGCCCCACCCCGTTCGAGACGCGGTGCGCGATGCTTTGGGACGCCGACGCCCTGTACGTTGCCTACCGTGTTGAGGATCCCGACATCCGCGCCTCGATGACAGGCTTCAACGACCACGTCTACCGCCACGATGAGGACGTGGAGTTCTTCTTCGCCGGCGACGGATACTACTTTGAGATCGGACTGAATGCGCTGAACACCAGTTACCAGATTCGCTGGACCTGGGTGGAGCGGCTCGTGCGCGAGCAGCGGTTCGAGGAACTGGAGGCGCTCTTCAAACTGCCTGACGTGCTGTACTATGTCGCCCGCCGCGGCGAACGGCTTGGACGATGGGCCGACCTTTCCTTTCGCATGCCGGAACTGCGCCACGCCGTCTATATCGACGGGAGCCTCAACTGCCCCGAAGTCCGCGACCGCGGCTGGACGGTGGAAATGGCGCTGCCCTGGAAGGGCCTTTCCGACATCGCCGGCGGCCGGCCGCTGCCGCCCTCGCCCGGCGACACGTTCCGTATGACCGCCTACCGCTGCCACCACGACCGCGCCGCACGCCGGGCCAAGGGCTGGACGTGGAGCATCCAGGGCAACGACAATATCCACATCCCCGAGCGGTGGAACGAGATCACCTTCCGCGCCGAGACCGTGTGAGACCGCGCGCTGTTCAGTGAGGCATTCGCGATAACCGTCGGAACAGGCGAGGAGGCGCTCGGCAGGTTCACGGTGCATAGCTCCGCGCTACCTTTATGTGTTACACGTCTGTGTTTTGCCCAAAGCCTTCATCGACAGGCTTGCTGCCTTGTGAATCAATTTCATGACGCTGCCCTGACCCGCCGACGACTCGACACCAGCTCTCGGCTACGAGCTTCGCATCGACACCGGTAGACACCAAGCGATAACTGAATCGTCCGCACATGCCCGGTACGGGGAACCACATGTGTGGCTGATCTAGTCCCAGCAGCGGTTCCAATTCAGGCAGCCGCAATCCGTGATTCGGAAGTTCTCGGTCAATCCGACCCCGGATCACCTCGTGAAAGTGGAGTTGAATTCTCAAGAGTACGCCGACGGGGACCGGGTGCTTAAGCACCGGGTCTAGAACCTCAAGTAGATGGTGGTGCTTCCTTCGTTCTGCTATATCAACGAGCCGTTCGCCTCGCGTGTTTTGCAGCGTCCAAAATGCCCCCATTCGGACAAACCGGAGTGCGATCTCTACCGGTGCGCCGGTGTGGGCAGCTTGATGCAAGGGTGCAAATAGCAATTTCCCGCCTGCGCGGCAAGAGTTTACAGACTCTCCGCGCCTGGAAAGGAGATCAAATACGGTCGGCCAATCATAAGACCTGGCGGCGTCCGCCAGTGCCATACGCACACAAACGCAACGCCTGGTTCGCTGCCGCAGACACACAGTCCGGGGCGTCCGGCGAAGGGCGTCCCGAACGCGACCGTACTCTCTTTGGTTCACGTTTCAACGATGAGGATTGGTCCACGCATAACACATGCTCCACGCCTTCGGCGTGGTACAGTAGTTCTGTTGTGATTGTCTCCTGCGTATCGGCACTTACGACAACAAAAGAAAGACATTATCCTCAAGCGTGACAGCGGTAACAATGTCTGCGGTCACGCCACTGAGGTCAACGGTGACACCGCAGTGGGTCAAAGACTGGATCAGGATCAGACCCCCTGGGCCATGACCCGATTATCGCCATTAGGATTGTGCCAGACGATTTGCCCGCACAAATCTTGTGCTCTCTCAGTAGTACGGCGAAAGGTGCCACCTTACCCGAGCGCAACCAGTCACCTTTGGAGCAAGTGGTCCCCAATTATTCGCGTGTTAGCTCATTGCTGGTGCGCCGTCAATTGGCTTTTCGTCCTTCTCCGCGCTACAGGGATTGCCGGTTCGCTTGCGGCGATCGCGTGGAACGCCGGGTTGCGCGACAGACAATCGACGACGCATCGATTAAACAGGCGCGAGAGATCGCCGCAATCACCCACCGGTCCTGGTTGCTGCAAATGAACGTGGTCCGGACCGGCGGGATGACATCAACGGCGCGAACGGGAGCAGATCACGAGCGCCGCTATCGCTCCGGGAACCCACCCCATGAGCGTCAGGATCGTCACCAGGACCACGGACCCGCACCTCTGATCGAGGACCGCGAGGGGAGGAAGGAGCAGGCAAAGGATCACGCGACCACAGCTCATCGCGAACTCCGCGAGGCAATTGCCTCTCTGCCGGTCTCCGCGGGCACGCTCCCCAGCAGCAGTCTTCCTCCGTCGGTCCCGCGTAACCGCTCCAGCAGCGTGGTGCGCTCGATCCACTGCTCAGGGATGCCGTGCTCTCCGCCGACGCCGTAGAGGGCGCCGGCAATCGCGCCGAGCATCACCGCGCGGCCGCAGTTATCCCCGCTGGCCAGGATATTCACGCGGTTGGCTTCGCGGAAACCCTCGGTGTGCAGCAGGATGTGAATCACCAGTGGACCGGCCATGTCCACGTGGCACGCGGCACCGAACTGCCTGGTGGCGCCGCGGTAGTCCAGGGTGTGGTATGAGAGTGCCTCGTCGACCAGCGCACGACCGCGATTGCCGAGACGATCCCGGTGTCGCTCTACCAGACTCCGCAGCGCATCGCGCGCTGCGCTCAATTGGAGTCTTCCCGCCTCGTAGAGATCGCGCATCAGGTGAGCGAAGAAGCGGGAGTAGGCAACTGCGTCGTGGTTATTGTTGGTCATGCGCACCGCTTCTTCCACCAGCTGGTCGAGCATGTCTCCGGCGGCGAAGTGGGCCAGGACCGCCGAGCGGCTGAGGGCGGGCATCTGGGCGGCGGGCGTCATTACGGGTGAGGAGGTGATCCTTGCTGCGGGTGCGGTTTCGGATGCTATGCGCGCCAGTATGACCATCCCCGGTCTCTTTGCGCCCTACCGGATTGGCGACCGCTACCTGGTTGACGGCGGAGTGGTCAACAATCTGCCGATCAACGTTGCTCGCGAGATGGGGGCCGATATCGTCATTGCAGTGGAGGTAGGCGAGCCGATGCCGACTTCGCTCGAGCATCTGTCGCGCAGTCCGTTTGCTTCCATCGACCAGGCGACCAAGATTCTCATCGAAGCCAACATACGGCCACAACGCGAACTGGCGGACCTGTTGATTACGCCGGAGTTAAGCTCCTACGCGCGAGTCGGGTTCTCGGATGGGTCCGGCATCATGCAACGCGGTGAGGAGGCGGCACGCCGCATGCTGCCCGAACTGAGGCAGCTGGCAGATCGCATTGCGGGTGAGCGACCGCTTCAGCCGCGCCACCCGGCGCCGGGGAGCTACGCTACCGAGCTCGACTACCCGTTCATCACCGGCGTCCGCGTGGAGGGCGGAAGTGAGATCGAGCGGGATCTGGCGCTGCGGCCTTTCGGGCCACTGGCCGGCGCCGAGCTTACCCCCGATGCACTGCTGCGCCCGGTGGAGGAAACCTACGGACTGGGGCAGTTCGACCTGGTGAAGACGCAGATCATTGTCGAAGACGGCCGTGCGGCGAACGACGCCCACTACGTGCGTGCCGGCCGCGCGCCGGGTGAATCGGACGGCCACACGCTGCTGGTAACGCTGGTACCGCGGATCGTAAGCCGCAACACCTTGCGCATCGGACTGCGATACGCGGGTATGATTGCCGGTTCCGCTCACAGCAAGATGGTTCTGACGCAGAACCTCACCGTCAACGACATCACCGGCCGCGGCTCTTACTGGTCAACCGACGTGGCACTGGTGAATACCTTCGGTGTTGCCACTTCATACTTTCAGCCGTTGGGCGCCAACTTCTACCTCAAGCTGCATCTGTCGTTTATCGTTGACTCCGACAGTTACGCCCAGGTCGGCAAGGTCGGGACCGTTGTCCAGTACCAGGAACTGGTCGCCGGGGCGAACCTGGGGCTGCTGCTCAGTCGCTACGGCGAACTGCGGGTGGGCTACCGCTATTCGCTGTTCCGATCACAGCTCACCGACCTCGAAGAAGAGCAGAAGTGGGCCGGCGTCTCATCCGCAGTAGTAGCTGTCGGGGTGGACAGCCGCGATTCACGCCTCTTTCCGCGCCGCGGTACGGCAGCCGAGATACAATACCAGGCGGCCCTGCCGCTGGCATCCGATGACCTTCGGTTCCAGCGGCTGGAGTGGCGCGGCGAGCCGCACCTGCCGTTGGGCCGGCGGGCGAGCTTCGGAGCCCTGTTTGCCGGCGGAACCGATTTCACCGACCGCTCATCCGGTGCTGGCGTTTGACGGGGGCGTGGTTGACGCCTGGGACCGCTATCCGGCCTGCTGCTGCGTTCCGGTCTGGTGCGCGGTCTGCAGCCGTTCGCGGCGCTCAATCTGGGCTGCTCCGGCCTGTAACCAGCATGCCCGTTCGGCATTTGATGTCGCCGTGATTACGAGCAGCCACCGGGCGCCGTCAGTCTTCCTGCCGGTACCTGTCCCCACAATAGCCGCCCTCTATACAATAGGTAATTGTCTACCTATAGTGGGCTCATGGACCACTTTTTCAAGGTATTATTGATCGATGCGGCAACCGGTTTCTACAAAGTCCGCCGCTACCGGCTTGGCGACTTCTTTGGCCCCATTGATCTAGGGTTGCATCTGGCGGGACGGCACAACAGCCTGAACATCGGGGCCGGGCTCCTTGCGGGTTCCATTTTCCCCGGATCCAATCGGCTGTTCGTCAACGGGTTCTCGATGTCGTGGGGCGCGTTCTACGTTTCGTCGATGGGTGGTGCGGGGCTGGTATTCGACAACCTGGGCATTGATATGGTCTCGATTATCGGGAAGGCGCCCACCTCGTCCATTCTCCACCTGAACCGCGTTCACGGTGAGGAGGTCCAGGTTGAGCTGCAGCCGATCGAGCTCGGGCCTATCTGGAACGGCGGTCGCGGCGGGGTCTACTCGCTGATCGACACCACCTATGAGCTCTTTGGTCAACGGTATGAGAACGATCCTCGCATTCTGGCGGTGGGACCTGCAGCACGGGCCACCGATCTTGGCGCGATCGGCTCGGTTCCCATTACCAAGGGACGCATCACTCACGTCGATACCTGGGCGGGCCGCGGCGGATTCGGCTCCAAGATGCTGCGCGAACACGGCATTGCCTCGGTGATCTACGGGGGAACGGTGATTGACGAAGATTTCCGTGACCGCAAGGTTGCCGATCAGTGGTTCGTTGACAAGTACCAGAAGAAGCTTGCCGCCAAGGACCTGGAGGCAACCACCAAGTACCGCTTTGATCCAAAGTTCAACACCGGCGGCACCTTCGGCGTCAATTACGCCACAATGGGCGGGCGCATCATGGCCTTCAACTACAAGACCATCTTCATGTCTGAAGAACAGCGGCTCAGGATCCACAAGGAGTTTATTGTCGATCACTACCTCAAACAGTTCAACGAAGAGACCATCGAGCAAAAACAGCAGAAACACTGCGGCGAGCCGTGTGTTGCGCTCTGCAAGAAAATGAATGACGAGTTCAAGAAGGACTACGAGCCGTACCAGACCATGGGCCCGCTTTGTGGCGTCTTTGATCAGCGCGCCGCGGAGCGGCTGAACCGCAAAGCCGACAGCTCAGGGTTTGACGCGATATCTATCGGTGGCGTGCTGTCGTGGCTGATGGAGTGCCTCGATGAGCAACTGCTAACCCCCGAGGAGTTGGGCGTCGACACAACACCGGTGTTCTCGCCCGACGGCTTCCGCGTGGTGGAGGATTCAAACCACAACGCCGACCTTGGCGTACAGCTGATAGACTCGATCATCGAACGGCGCGGAATCATCGACCTTTCGGAAGGGGCGCGCAAGTTCGCGCGGCGGACCGCGCGCAAGAAAGGCAAGGTGATTCTCGATTCCTTTCTCTACAACGCCAACGCTCGCAAAGGATGGAGTGTGCCGAACCAGTATTGGACCCCGGGGGTGCTGTCGCCGATGCCGATCTCCGGCAAGTATTACATGGTCTACGGCAGCGACTTTCTTCCCCCACGGGAACTTGGACGGCAGAACAGCGCGCGAATGATCCAGGAATTGATCATTGACAACGCCGGGTTCTGCCGCTTTCACCGTACCTGGGCCGAAGAAATGATCCCGGAGATCATAGGATCGCTGTTTGGTCTGAAGCAGGAGTTCCTGGCGAACGTCGCCATCACCGCAAGCCGCATCAACAGTCGTAACTCGTCGGTCTTCTGGGAATCGGAGCGTAACATAGACTATGTGCTCACCTTCCTCAAGCGAAAGCGCGATATCGACGGCTGTGATGACCCCGAACTGCTGCAGTGGATAGCGCGCTTCGAGGCGGACAAGCACGAGGCTGCCCTGGAGTTCTGGTACGAGATGCACAAGGGAACCCACGAGAGCTTGCGGGAGTTCGAGTAAGCCGCGATGGTCGGAACGATGCGGGGCGGAAGGACTCAGTGACGAAGTTCGCCGCCGCCAAAGCCGGCCGCAACCGGCTTACCGGCGCCGCCGGGCCGGAATGAGTCTATGGTCCCCGGGGCGGGGACGGAGCGGACTTTCACCACCCCCGCCATGCCGGGCCTACAGCAGGAACCTCCGCCGCGCCCGTCGCCGGCGCTACAGCAGGAACCCCGCCGCCAGCGCCGCTGCCACAATCAGCGGAGCGGGTATCTTGCGCCACGCCAGCAGGCCGACCGCCGCTGCGGTCACCACCAGGTTGTCGAGTTGAAACCCGCTGGCCTGCGCCAGAATGACCGCCGCAACCGCGATCAGGCCACCGGCAACGGCACCAATTCCGCGCAGCGCTATCCTGATGGCGCGAATCTGCTTGAGGTTCTCCCAGACAGGATAGACGAAGTAGATCAACAGCAGTCCCGGCAGGAAAATCCCGACTCCACCGGCAACAGCCCCGCCCACCTGGAACAGCGCTGAGTGTCCGCGCGCGGCCATTCCGCCGGCGTAGGCCGCGAAGCTGAACATCGGTCCGGGGAGTCCCTGCACCAGTCCGTAACCGGTCAGAAACTCCTGGTTGGTCATGTAGTGCCGCACGTGCACCAGTTCGCTGTGCATCACCGGCACCACCACCTGCCCGCCGCCGAACACCAGGTAGCCGTAGCGGTAGAAGCTCTCAAACAGCTGCACGATGCGATTGCCCGAAATAGTGGCCAGCACAATCCCGCCGCCCGCCAGCAGGAAAAACAGCGTCAGGTAGCGCCACGGCGGATTGAGGCGCACATGATTCCAGATATCCCGCTCCCCGGCGAGTAGAATGCTGACCACTCCGCCAATGACGAGGGTCAGCGGGAAGATCCACGGCGCACGGATGAAGTAGGTAACCCCCGCCCCAAACAGCATCAGCAACGCCGTCGTCAGGTCGGTGATCACTTTGCGGCCGATACGAACCGCCGCCACAATGATGAAGCCCACCGCCATCGGGCCGATGTAGCGCAGAACCTCGAATGGAATCTCACGCACGGCCAGAAAATGGTACAGAAACGAAAGCAGCGACATCACAACCAGTACCGGCAGCGCCCAGACCAGCATGGTCAGCAGCGCCAGTACGGGGCCTCCCATGCGGTACCCGATAGAGACAATAGTCTGGGTGCTGGTGGGGCCCGGCAGGATGCTGCAGAGCGCGATCAGCTCGATCAGGTCCTGCTCGCTGAGGTACTTTCGCTTCACCACCATCTGATCCAGAAAGACGCTCATATGCGTTTCAGGACCACCATAGGCTCCGAGCGAACAGACCAGGACGTCGCGCAGAAAGGACGGCCGGCGCACGCTGCGCTGTGTGCCGTCGCTGCCTGCCGCGGGAGTGACGGCCCCCGGGGTAATCAGCCGGGCCCAATCCCCCCGTCGCTGCCGTCTCAACCGTCGTTCTCCACTATCTCGTCGAGCAGCTCGCACGCTTGCTTCCTTGCCCGCTGCAGAACCGAACGGCCGTCGCCGGTCGCGCAGTAGTACTTGCGCCGGCGTCCATGGACGGTGCGGCTTTCGCGTTGCAGATAGCCTGCCCGCTCGAGCGCGTGCAGGGTAGGGTAGAGCGTTCCCGGGCTGACGTGGTAGCCGTGCCGTGCCAGCTCTTCGCCAAGGTCCACACCGCAGACCGGCGCCTGCGCGGCGTGATAGAGAATGTGGATCTTGATGAAGCCGAGGAAGAACTCTCGTATCAATCTGTGGTCCGTCATAGCGCCGTATCCCGGTATCGCCTGGTTCGTCCTCGCCGCTCAACGCGGGCCGCCGGTAACCGCCGGCCGTTGATATCTGCCGGCCTGGTTGCGTGTTGGTTCCCGATATCGCTTTGTGATATTATTCCAGGTCGTCCAACGCGTCAACCCGCCATGGAACCTGCCGCCACGCGCGCGGAGAAGCCGCCGCATAGCGGCGTCCGGTCCTCTGCACGAGAGACACGAATAGCTCGACCGAAGTCTCTTATCGTGGTAGGATATCGACAGTCGATATCAATCTGCGGCCGGAATCAGCCTGGCACCCGGCCCACGGTGCTGTAGTGCCGAGAGGTGAAGAGTGAGCGCGGTTTCGGGGGCGCCCGGGCGGTCCTTCAACAGGGATGTTCAATACTACAAGTTCTGTGCCTACGGCTTTCTCAAGAACCTGAGGTTCTATGAGCCCTTCCTGATGCTGTTCTTCCTGGAGAAGGGGCTGAGCTACGCCCAGATCGGGACCCTCTACGCTACGCGAGAGGTGTGCATAAACCTGGTCGAAGTACCCTCCGGAATGCTGGCGGACGCGCTCGGGCGCCGTCTGACCATGATTGTCTCGTTTCTGGCGTATATCGTTGCGTTTTCCGTGTTCTTTGTGGCTGCGGATTACTGGCTGCTCTTTGCCGCCATGGTTGCGTACGCCTTTGGCGACGCCTTCCGCACCGGAACGCACAAGGCGATGATCTTCGACTACCTGAACGGCAAGGGATGGCAGCATTTGCGCACGCACTATTACGGCCGCACGCGGGCGTGGTCGCAACGCGGTGCGGCGGTCTCGGCGCTGATCGCTGCCGGGCTGGTGTTGTGGCACGGCTCTTACGCCGTCGTCTTCCTGTTCACCATAGGGCCCTACGTGCTGGATCTGCTCCTGATCGCCTCCTACCCGGCCGCGCTCGATGGGCCGCGCTACCAGAGCACCAGAAGCGTACGCGACGAGTTTGCCGCGGTGCTGCGCTCGCTTGTGGTCAGCATGAAGCACCCGGCGGCGCTGCGGGCCATCACCAACCAGGCGCTCTACAGCGGCTACTACAAGGCGTGCAAAGACTACCTGCAGCCGATACTGAAGTCCGTGGCGTTGACCGTGCCCCTTTTCGTCGGGCTTGCCGCCCGGGAACGCACCGCCATCCTGGCAGGAGCGGTCTATTCGCTGCTTTATGCCGTGACGGCTGCGGCCTCGCGCCGCTCAGGCGATCTTGCCGACCGCAGCGGCAATCTGGAGAAGCCTCTGAATCTCACCTTGTGGACCGGAGCAGCCTTCGGGCTCTTCAGTGGAGTCCTCTATTGGATTGGCGCGCCGCCCCTTGCGATTCTGCCCTACATCGGAATCTACATCCTGGAGAACTTGCGCAAGCCGATGGGCATCACCTACGTCAGCGAAAGAATGCAGCAGCAATCCCTGGCCTCGGCCCTGTCGGTCGAGTCGCAGGCCGAAACGCTGATTGCGGCAGTTATGGCGCTGTTGCTCGGTGTTCTCGGCAGCGCTTTCGGCCTGGGGCCGGCGATCGTGCTTGTCTCGGGCCTCTGCCTGCTGGTCGGGATCCTGATTCGCCTGCCGGTCTCTCAGGCGGCGTGAAGCGGCCAGACCGCATGCCGCACGCGGGGCAGTCAACAGCGCGCCCGATCACTGACCGGCCACGCAGGCCGTCGCGATCACCGATACGCCCACAGCGACGACGTTGCTGATGCTGTGCATCATCATGGGGTAGTAAACGCTTTGCGAACGTTCGTAGCAGATCCCGTAGAGGATGCCCAATCCGGTCGCGTAGAGCACCTGGAACGGGCTGTAGGTGAGCCTGAACGGCGCGAGCGTTACGCTCAGGTGCGCCAGTCCGAACAGAACGGCTGCGATGAGATTCGCACCGCTGACTCTGCCTGCCAGGAGAGCTCCCTTTACCGCCGGTGCCAGCATGGTGATTGCAAACCCGCGGAAGATGAGCTCTTCCGACGGTCCTGAAAGCATCAGCTGGAAGGCGAGCTGGCCGGCAATGTTCCGCGTGCTCAGCGGGTAGGGGAAGCTGCGGAACGTGCCGGCCGTCAACGCAATCACCATGGCAACCGCCGTATACCCGACAAATCCCAGCGCGAACAGCCCCACGAACCGGTATCCGACCCTTCGATCACCCCAGCCCAGACCGAAGTCGGTCTTGCCGCCGCGCGCGATCGGAATCATGATTGCCAGTAGAATGAGCGCCTGCACGACATGATGAACCGAGATCCAGGCAAACGCACCGTCGGGATCAACACGGGAGAAGTCGAACAGGTTCGCCACCAGCCCGCCGATGCGGGGCGCAGCCAGGACGACTACGGCCACGCCGGACATCCATGCGGTTCGCCGAAGCACGCTGCGCATCGATCGGCCTCTCCTTTTGCCGTGCGTGGATGCGCAAGCGTATCACGGCGCGGCATCTATTGCGAGTGACCGCATGGGTGCCTCGAATGGAACCCTCGGCAGCGAGCATCTCTCTGAAATGCCCGCCGCGCCGGGTATCCCGGCGTTACGGATGGTCGCGGATGGGCTATAGTCCGTTCATGTACCAGCACAGCAGCGAGTATAGCCGGCGAGTCAACCTCGTCATCGATCATATCGAGTCTCATCTTGACGAGCCGCTGCCGCTCGAACGCCTTGCGGAGATCGCCTGCTTCTCCCGCTACCATTTTCACCGTATCTTCTTTGCACACCTGGGCGAAACGCCGGGACAGTTCATCCAGCGCCTGCGGCTCGAGAAGGCGGCCCGTTTGCTTGCCTCGCAGCCCTCGCGTCCCGTGACCGACATCGCGCTTGAGTGCGGGTTTGCCGACACCGCCGCGTTTTCGCGCGCCTTCCGGCACAGCTTCAAGCGCAGCCCATCGGCATTCCGCAATCTCTGCATAACCAAAAGCAAGGCCGGCACAGCACAGGATAGCGTCACACGCTACGATCGGCTCATATCCGATTTTACCAGGAGGGAAGACATGCAGAACCTGCACATGGAGCCGATTGCCGCCGATGAGGTCAAGGTTGTTGACCGGCCGGAGATGACCCTGGCGTACGTGCGCCACGTAGGCCCGTACTTCGGCGATGAGCTGCTCTTCCAGCGGCTGTTCAAGACGCTCTACACATGGGCGGCACCGCGCGACCTGATACGGCGCGGCGAGACCGAGGAGATCGTGATCTACCACGATTCACCGGAAACGGTGGCGCCGGAAAAACTGCGCATCAGCTGCTGTATTGCCGTTCCGCCGGATACCGAGGTGTCGGGAGAGGTGGGCAAGATGGCACTGCCGGCGGGACGCTACGCCGAAGCGCGCTTCAGGCTGGACGCCACGCAGTTCGCCGGAGCGTGGAACTGGATCTTCGGCACCTGGCTCCCCGACAGCGGCTACCAGCCGGCCGACGGGCTGTGCTACGAACGCTATCGCGACGACGATCCGGACGCACAGATCGACGGCACCACCGGACGCAGCTTCAACGTCACAATCTGCATCCCGGTACAGCCGCTGTAGCTCTTCTTCGTCCGGCCCGAGCGGCCGCCGCTATTTGCCGCTCGGGATCACCCTTCGCCGCCTGGCGGAAGCTCTGCTTTCAGCTGTTTGAGAAACGCTTCAGAGCGTGATCCAGTCTCCCCCAATCACGGCCAGATCTATACCCAAATGCTCATCATAGCCGAGAGAGATCGAGCCGCCGAGGATCAGGGCGAAGTTGACTCCGCGCGCAGATCTACGGTGGAAGGATTGACCAAGGCGCTGAATTGCATATGATGTATCCGATCAAGGAAGCAGTAGTCCGTACATCTTCGTTCTCACGTGAGGGTTTATGCGTTGAGAACCGGGCTTTGCATCGGGCTGTTTCACCAGTTCCCCGGGAGGAAGAGTATGAAGATCCGACTATTTCTTGCGGTGGTCTTTGTGGGTATGAGCTGCATATTCGCCGGGTGTACGAATCCCGTTCAGCCTGGCGCAAACGGCAAAGGAAACGGCGATGACGGTGGTTCGGGCCCATCGCAAGGGAACCCGCTCACCGTCCAGGTCAACCTCAGCAGTACCACGAGCTCGGGTGCGGTGGACTCGGCGGGTGGTGAGATACAGGTGACAGACCAGAACGGGAACGTGATCACCCTGAGCATACCCGAAGGCGCGGTGTACGAAGAGCAGGTATCGATGACGGTGATATCTTCCCTGGACGGCGCGACACTCAGCGGCGGGCTGCTGGCGGGTGTGGACATCCAGCCGGATGGTCTGCAGCTCCTGAAACCCGCCATGCTCACCATAGAGCCCGCAGACCCGGATATCATAGCCGATCTCCTGTCGATGGACTCCGAGTACCTGATGACCACCTTTGCGTACCGCGGGAACGGCTCTGACTTCCACTACTATCCGTACCGGATTGTCGATGACAAGATCGTGATGATAATCCAGGGATTCAGCGGGTACGGCGGCGGCGGGGCCAACCAGGGAGATCGACAGTCGCAGAAGAGTCACCCGCCTTCGGACCCCCGCGACCAGGCAAACCAGGAGATCGAAGAGATCCTTACGGAGGAGGCGAGGCAGCAGCAGGAGGATCCGGATTATCAACCGCCGGAGGAGAACCAGGAGAAGCTCACGGAGATTCTCAGGCGATGGCTCCACGACAGTGTGATCCCCATGGCCGAGGCGGCGGAGACGGACGATTCGATACTCCATTGCGCCGTGAACGAATGGCTGACATGGGAGGCGACCGCCCAGATCCTGGGCGTAATCGACGTGGACCGGAACCCCTTCACAGCAGAGATCGCCACGATAACCGGGCACATCAGGAACGGGTATCAGAACGCGCTGAACAGGAGTCACCAGCGGGCGGTGAGCAACAACGACGCGTCGGAAATACAAATGACCCTGCTCCTCGAAGCCGAGTCGCAGCTTTTGGGATTCGACCACGACGCTACAGAGATCCTGGAGAAGATCAGGAGGTTCGAGCTTGAGTTCGAGTCGGAGATATCGGAGTCTGGGGGTGGTTTCACCGTAGGAGTGGAGACCGAGACCATCATGCTGCCGTTCGATGAGGACAACTTCAAGTACACTGGCACGGGGCCGATCTCCCACGTAAAGGTCGAATTCCTCTGCATGATCAGCCACTCCACCTCACCGGGCACCTTCTTCGCGGAAACGGGAGACATCCCCGTACCTCGGCCAACGCGGCCCAGCTGTGACGGCAGGACCCTGCCGCAGCCGCCCGCTCCCCCGAGTCCCGACATGCTGCTGGTGATCGTGCCCGGGCTGCCGATAGAAGAAGTGACCATCCAGTGCGAAGATCACGAAGAGCCGGTTCCCTACCCCTTCCAGCCCGTCTGGTTCGGCTCATTCGGCTTCCTCCATGAGGACATCCTGGACGAGAGCGAAGGGTTCCTGGTAACCGGATGGAACATCACCTTCGGTCAACCCTATGCGACGAAGACGCTCAGCAAGAGCGCCGACGGTCTGATCGGGAACACCGAACTGACGTTGCACTATGCACCTCTGCCGTAGCGCCGGGCAGGTTTTCGCAACCTGCCCGGCGCCGGTCAAAGAATAGGCTGACGGCAGGGGAGCGCTCACCGGAAGGCGGCCTCGCCGGCGGCCTGATGCCGCGGATGGTCCTCGCCGGCACGGCCGATCCGAGCCGTGTTACCGCGGGTTCCGTCGGCTGCCGTCGCGCCCCGGCGTGCCTCTCGGGGCGTCTGCGCGGTCACATCTGTGCCAACCGGCGGCGTGTAGTCAAGACGCGAATTCCTGCCAATCAGCACCAATAGTGGCGGTTTCCGGCGTATAATGAAACCGATACTCATAACTCAGCGTTCAAGTGCCCACTGGCTTAGGAGGAGGTAATATGCTACGACGGTCGATCGTACTGGTCGCGGTTCTAGGGGTGATCTGCACTGCGCCGCTTGCGGCAGCCGAGCCGCCGGTCGGCGTGCCTTCGCCGGGCTGGGTGACGTGGAGCATGAACCTGGATCCTTCGCCGCCGCCGCGCGACAGCGGCCTGAGTCAAGCCGAGTTTGACGAGCTGCTGGCTGCGATCCAGCGGATCGGAGCGCTCTACCGCCGGACGCCACATCTGCGGCAGCCGAGCAACGTCGAGGTAAGCCCCAGCAGGGTGATCCAGCCGCGCGTGGGAGGCCGGGACGCCACGGGCCCGGTACGCGCCGAGTTCGCGCTCTACATCTATCGCCCTGTTTTCGATTTCCACAATCCGCGTTCCTACTTCAGGATGCAGATCAACGATCCGTGGGTACATGAACGCAGCTTCTTCGAGGATGACCAGGGCCCGATCCACCTGGCTTGGCCCCGGCTCGAGACCCTCAACGGCAGGCAGCGCTACTGGCGCGATGAGCGTACCGTCATCGAGCACATCCTGCCCGCGGGGCGCGAACCGTGGCTTCCAGTCAGCCAGGAACGCTGGATACGCCTGCTGATCGACAAGACCGAAAACGAACTGCAGCAGCATTACCAGAAGCTGGTCGGTGAGGCGGCCGAACGACGGGCCCAGGCGACCCGTAGCTACGAGCGCGGCATCGCGATGGCTTCACGCTACCGCAACGAGCCGAATCTCTTGCCCGGAGTGGACGACCAGATGCGCGAGATGATGGCTCAGAGTCTCATCGATACGGCCGAAGCCACCATGGAGATGTTCGAACGCAACGAACGCGCGTTGCAACCTATCGCCGCCGCCCTGGCCGCCCGGGACTACGACGCGCTGGAAGCCGCCGGCGACCGCGGGCGGGCGATGATGGGCCGCCACCTGCTGGCCCTGGAGGCCGAGCTGGCCGGACTGGCCGCAGCCGAGCGCGCCGCACCGGCGTACGGCTTTGAGCACAATCCGGCGATGTACTGGATGCCACCCAGGCCGCCGAAGCGACCGTCACTGCTCCTGAACGACGGCGACACAAACGCGTATGCGCTGCTGGCGCCCAACCCGGATTTCCTGCGCCACGACCTGCCGGCGGGGCAGATCCAGTCGATCACAATTCTCAACCGGCTGTGGCCGGAGTTTGATGAAAGACTGGAGAGCGAAATGGACTGGCGCGCGTTAGCCGGCATGGTTCGCTGAACTGGTTGCCGTCGGCGTCAACGGATCGTCTGCTCGACCTACCGCAGCGGTTGATCAACCCGTTGAGTCGGCGGCAGGATCTGTCTTTGGTGGTGATCATCTTGATTGACGGCCACTGAGACCATGCTGGCCAAGAACCGTTCCGAGGTCGCTTCCGTCTGACGTCGTTGCGCAGCTGCGACCAACAATTTCGGCACCAGTCCAAAATCATTTGCAGAAACAGTCCCCGCCGTGCGAGAATCAGGCAGGGATGCGCCATGATTCGCTCACAGTGTCGCTTCTGCGGAAACCTCTACGCACGCTCAGGGATCGCCCGCCACGTCGCCGCGTGCAAGGCCCGCCTGGCAACCAATAACTCTGACGGTTCGGACGCTTCTACCGACCGGTTCGAGCATCTGGTCGTGACCGACGCGGATCGAATCGGCTATCGTCTCGATCTGCTCGCGGCGCCGGGGACGACGCTCGACGACCTCGACCGCTTTCTGCGAGAAATCTGGCTCGAATGCTGCGGTCACATGAGCATTTTCCGTGTGGGTGGACAGATGTACTATTCGAGCGTGGAGGCCTGGGGCATTGACGACTCGACGGCCGAGGTAGAGATCACCTGGCTTCCCCGATCCACCGAGATCAGATACGACTACGATCTGGGCAGCCCTACCGGGCTTCGCGTCAAACGCCTCTCACCGCTGCGTCAGCGGGTGACCGGCGCCCCTATTGTGCTTGCCGCCCGCAACGAGCCGCCACCGCTTGAGTGTTCCTGCGGGTCGCACGCCGTCGTGGTAGACAGGTTTGCGGACTGGGGCAATCCAGGACTCCTCTGCGCGGCATGTCTGGAAGAGGCCGCCGTCGATTCTGAGGCGCTCGTTCCGCTGACCAACTCGCCCCGGATGGGTGTCTGCGGGTATGTCGGACCAGGTTCCGACCCGGACGGCGAGTATGCGTCGAGACCAGAGGCCGAACGCATGCTGGCGGGGCAGCCCGGCCGGCGCGACCAGGAGGCGATCGACAACGGCCCGCCGGCAAAACGCATGGCAATTGTGGCGGACTATCTGGGCCGCCTGGACCGGCCCGCACGCCTGGCTTCGACGACGGCTGCCGCAAGATTCATCAACCGCAACCTGACGTTATTCGCCTCACCTCTGCGGGATTTCGTCGTGGCCGCGCTCGACCCGGAGTGGCGGCAGCCGGCCGCTCGCGGGAGCGCGCGGCACGTCTACGCGCTCTACCTCGTCGGACAGCTGCCGGACGCCCGGCTTTTCAGCGCGCTTGTGAAAGCTTTGCGGGAAGGCGCGCCTGTTGTCAAACGCTTCGGCGAGGCGTTTCACTATCTCGAGCCGTGCTCGGCGCTCTTCGCCTCACTGTGCTGTGAAGACCCCTCGCTCCTTGCCCGCGCTGCTGCGGACGACGGGTTCATACTGCCCGGACGCGGATGCGCAATCCGCGCGATCGCTGCCCTCCATCTCACGGATCTGCTCGACCGTGAGCAGGCGGTCAAGTATCTGGGGGGCCTGGCCGACGCGGTGGTAGCTTCCGGGAAAGGGTTGCTCGGTGACTCGCTTGCCGACGCGATCTGCGCCATCCATCCCGAGGACCTGATCCGCGTTGTGCAGCGTCTCGACCGCGAGGGACTGCTGGACAATTCGACGGTGGACTACCTCTCGCGGGTGCGCGACTTGCTTCAACAGACCGTCAGAGGTCACCGCGCGCTCGTGGAGCTCGAAGACCGCTACACGCTTTTTTACGACCCGATCGATGCGCTTGATGTCGTGCTCGCAGACGACTTTCATCTCCCCCTGCCGATTCCCGTCGAAGGCAGGTCCCACGGTGCCGGGTTCGAGCCGTTGCGCGAAAAGCGGTCGCTCGGACTCAACGTCCGCGACGACGGGGTAATGGAGCGAAGCGGCAGGAAGGTGGGGCGCAACGAACGCTGCCCCTGCGGCTCCGGGAAGAAGTACAAGCATTGCTGCGGGCGGTGACCGCTGCGGCCGGCTCCACCGCGCGCCGCACCGTCGCCGGCAGGCTGCGTACGAAGCTGTCCACGCTGTTCAACCGGTGTCAATAATGCCCGTTTGGTCCTTCATCTACTATCAACCACCGGGTATTCGTGCGACAATGGTGTATTCGGCCAACGGCCGAATTAGGAGCGGTACTATGGACACTTCCGGCGTGGACGGCCTTGTCTCTTCTCTAAAGGCGATAACCTCCGACCTGGTGGAGGCGCTGCCCTTTACCGGGCTTCGCGAGCTTCCGAGGGTAGCGGCCAAACCCAGGCTCTCGTGGCCGCCGCTGCGGATCGGCAGTCTCGAGGTCCCGGTACCCATCGTCCAGGGTGGTATGGGTGTCGGTATCTCGCTTCATCGGCTTGCCTCTGCTGTGGCCGATGCCGGGGCAGTCGGTGTTGTGGCGGCCAACGGTATCGGGTTGCTGGAGAAAGACTATTACCGCGACGGGCGGGCGGCCAATCTGCGCGCCTTCCGCAGGGAGATCCGTGCCGCCCGGCAGCGGACCCGCGGCGTTATCGGTGTGAACATCATGGTCGCGGTCAGCGATTTCCACCAGCTGCTCGACGTGGCCATTGAAGAGAAGGTCGACCTGGTCTTCATGGGCGCCGGGCTCCCCATCAAGGGGCTTCCGCTGGATAGAATGCGCGCCGCCAGCGTTCGGCCGGTACCGATTGTCAGCTCGGTAAGGGCCGTCGAGATGATCTTCCGCATGTGGCAGAAGATCTACAACGACGTGCCGGATGCCGTGGTCTTCGAAGGTCCGCTTGCCGGGGGACACATCGGTTTCTCCGCCGAGCAGGTTGACGATCCGGCGTATCAGCTGGAGGCCATCGTTCCCGGCATCGTGGAAGCCTTGAAGCCCTTTGAATCCCGCTTCGGCCGCCGGATTCCCGTCATCGCCGGCGGCGGTATCTACACCGGAGAGGATATCTACGCCGCGCTCGAGCTCGGCGCCGCGGCGGTCCAGATGGGCACGCGCTTTGTGGCAACCGATGAGTGCGACGCCGATGCCGCCTTCAAACAGGCCTACGTTGATGCCACCGAACAGGAGATCGGCCTCATCCATAGTCCGGTGGGGATGCCCGGCCGCGCTATTCGCAACGACTTCATTCGTGCCAGTGAACAGGGGCAGAGCCCCGCCTTCAAGTGCGCCTGGCAGTGTCTGGCAGCTTGCAAGGCCGACGATGCCAACTACTGCATATCGATTGCCCTGAATAACGCCCGCAAGGGGAATTTGCGCCACGGGTTTGTCTTTGCCGGAGCAAACGCTTTCCGGGTGGACAAAATAGTCACGGCCGACACCCTGGTTTCGGAGTTGGCGCAAGCCTTCGCTCGCCGCGCCGAGGAGCGCACGGTGGCAAGGCTGGAGGGGCTGGTTACACTGCTCAAGGATCTGCGGGGTCAGTACGACGCCGTCGGTCTTCGTGTCAGACAGCTCAGCAGCGCCTATGAAGCCGTGCTGAGGACCCGCATCCGGGACGCGACGGACGCCGGTATTGCCGGCGCACGCGAGCAGTACGATTCGGCTCTGGCCCGGGTGCGGCAGCAGTACGATTCGGCTCTGGGCGGCTTCCGCGCGCTGCAGTTCCAGATTGCCGAGAATCTGGCCGATGCATGGGCGGTCCTCAACGGTCCGGCTCTTCAGAGCTGAACTCAGGTCCTGAAGGACTATTGCGGGTGGTGCCAAAAATGTGCTCTTCGCGGCGCGCTGCATGAACGCGCTGCGCAATCCGCGCTTTGAGCTCGACGTGCCCTGGGTAAGCTGACCCGGCTGCTGCGGCTGTGCGGTCTCGATTCCGTCTACCGAGGGCCGAACATCCGCGACAGGCGGCATCGGCCGTGTTAGAATCAGGGCGGTGTATCCGTATCTCTTTGAAGGTACATTCGGTCGGGTGTTTTTGCTCCGCAGTTACCTCTGGTTGCTGGTTACGGGGGCGGTCGTGGCATACCTGCTGATCAGTGGCCCGGGACACCGGGCATACCGTGCCAAGACGGCGCATCCGGCCGCCGCCTTCGGCCCGGGCGAGATCAGGGCTGCCGCCCTGGTTGCGGCGCTGGGCCTGCTTCTCGGCGCGCGCGTGATGTATGTCGCGCTCTACCGGGAGCAGTTTGCCGCTGATCCGGGTCGTATCCTTCGATTCTGGGAGGGTGGGCTGGTCTTCCACGGCGGCCTCGGCGGTGCGCTGCTGGGCACGTTGGTTTTCACTCGGGCGCGCCGGATTCCAACTCTCGAGCTCCTGGACATGGCGCTGCCCTTCGTAGCCGCTGGCTACGCCGTCGGACGCATCGGCTGTTTTCTCAACGGCTGCTGCGGCGGGCTTCCCACCGGCCTTCCCTGGGGCGTTGCATATCCGGGCCCGTGGCCGACGCGGTTTCACCCAACGCAGCTTTACTCGTCGGCAGCGGGCATTCTTGTGTTTCTGGTCCTGGTGCCGCTGTACCGCAAATCGCGCACGGTGGGGGGCATAACCGCGGGGTTCCTGCTCTGGGCCGGCGGCTACCGCTTCCTGCTGGAATTCGTGCGCACGCATCGGCCGGCCGAAGGCGGGCTCTCGCCGTATCAGTTCACGAGCCTCGCACTGCTGCTCGCCGCCGCGCTCATTCTGCTGTGGCGTACCTCTCAAGGCAACAACGCCCGCGTCTACGCACAGCTGCGCCGGGCCTCCCGCACCGGCCCCGTGAGCATCGCGGAAAGGAGGTAGATCGTATGCGTATACCGGTCCCGGTTCACGGCTTGGTGTGCATTCTCGCCGCTCTTCTGTTGCCGATAGTCCCGGCCGATCTAAGCGGGCAGGCGCCCCCGCCGGTCCGGCTGCAATGGGGCGTGCCGCAGCAGCGGCTTGTGTCCGCCTTCGCCGGTCTTGAGCACCGCCCTCAGGCGGAGGCGCTCAGCCGCGACGGCGATCACCTCACGCTGCGCTGGAAGACGGGACGCTCCTACGTTGTGCCGATCTATGCGTCATCGGAAGACACGCTTCAGGGCATTCGCTACTACGGGTACGGCATCCCTGAGCACGTCGAGCTCGAGTGGCTGGAACCGTGGAACCGCATCTGGTATCCCCTCTCGCAGATTCCGGGCGAGCTCATTCAGCTTGAGATATTCAGGTCACCGAAGGATCAGACCGTAGCGATTGATTTCGGCCCGCCGACCGGCGCGGAGTTTCATCCCTGGATGTCGCGCTTCATCTGGTTCCGCGTCACACCGACGCTGGCAGGAGAGTTCACGATCCGCATCTTCGGCTATCCCATGCAGTTGGGTTCCCCGGGACAACGGCTCGACCTGCATCGCGGCCCGACCGGACGTCGGGACCGTGCGGACGCGGCTGCCGACCCCGAGGCAGCCTCCAACGAACTCCGTCTCCACGCCGAGGTCGTACAATCAGACGAGAGCCGATAGGCGACGTTGCCGAGGCTTCGCCCAGTCTCAGAGATTTCTTTGGTTCCCTGCCCGATCTCCCTGACCGCACGACGCAAGGCGCGTTCGAGGAATACGCATGGCCCGCCAACCAACCGCCCGAACTGCCTTCCGCTTCGTGTTGAAAGGCGCTAAGATGCTTTCATGAGACCGTCGGATGCTGAGGACGCCGCGCGCCGGCTCCGGCAAAGCCTTGAGCTCTTTGAGGCGCAGAAGGAACTGAACAAAGCCGGAGACGCAGCCGCGCATCCCCACCTGACGGATCAGGAGCTCGAACGGCGCTTCTGGAGACGGATGCGAGCCCGCAAGGAAGCGCAATGGAACTAAGTGAAGCGCTGCTGCGAGTGGTGGATGCCTGCAATGAGGCCCGGATCGTGTACGGGCTTGCCGGCGGATTCGCTTTCTCGGTGTACTGTGAGCCGCGCGCGACCTACGATATCGATCTGATGATCTCCGCAGAACTCGCAACTGTTGAAAGAGCCGTGGGCGTCCGGTTTTCTTCGGTGTACCGGAATCTCGAGAGCATGCAATATCCGCTCATCGAGGTCTCCCGGTTGCTCCTGATTGAACGGGAGCAGGAGTTCGTGCTTGATGTCCTTACGCCGCGCACGCGCGAGCTCGCGCGAGAGTTCGCGTCCGGTGTGCGCAGCGTTCCCTTCGCAGGACGTGAAGTTCGGGTTCTGTCCGCGGAACTCCTGTGGCTGCTGAAGCACTACTCAACGCGAGCTCAAGATCGCCTCGACGCAGAGCAACTGCGTTCAGTCATCGACGAGTCCGCTGCCGCATCCCTCGCTCGGCGCTTTGGTTCCCTATGATGCTTCTCTTGTGGTTTCACTCACGACCACCAGGCCCGGCCCCCGGTGCAGCTCGCTGCCACTATCCGCGTCGGCTCCGGCCGCGCAAGTCGAGATAGCCCGTCATGGCGCCCGGAATACCCGGTACCTTCAACGGGTGCCTTCAACGCCGAGCTTCCAACAGCCGCGAAATCCACGCAGCGCCGGCGCCGACCGCAACGGCGACCGGCAGATTCACAAGCACCGCCAGTCCGGCAACCAGCACCGTGATCCGCCGATCCGTGCTCTTCCATCCCGATTTCCCCAGGGCAATCCCGGAAAACAGCAGCAACGCCGCCAGCACGCCGAACGGCAGGACCCCGCCGAGTTGCGGTGTGGCAAACAGCAAGGCCACCGCCACCAGCACCACGCCGGAAATGATGTTGGAGCCGCCGGAGCGGGCCCCGAAGCGGTGCTGCGCGGCCAGTCCGCCCGCGCCGTGACAGATCGGGAAAGCCCCAAACGGTGCTCCGGCCAGGCAGAGCGCACTCATGCTGAGCAGCAGGCTTCTGTTCTTCACCCGCGTGTTTGAAAGATCGGCTACCATCAGCGACGTGGCGAGGACGGCGTTTCCCAACGTCAAGGGAAGCTGCGGCACGGTACCGAGCAGAAATCCGCGCAGGAGCGCTTCAGGTGCAGGCAGGTTCCAGGACGGCAGCGAGGCCGTAGCAACCGCCGGCGGACCGGAGCGAATGATGCCGAGCACAATACCGATCACGAGAACCGCCAGGGCCGAAACCTCGCGATCCGAGAGCCGGTTGACCACCAGGATAACGATGATCGCGCCCGCGGCCACGTACGGGTCACTCAGCCCCATCCGGCCGCTCTGCAGAATCAACGAAGCGGCAAGGCCGAGCTGAATGCCGCGAATGACCGGCAGGGGAAGCGCGCGCCGGATTGGTTCAATTGCGCCGGTAAGGGCGATCACCAACAGTAGCACCCCGATGCTCAAACCGACGCCCGCGATCTCGGCGGCCGAGAGCCCGCCGCCGATTGCCAGTATACCGACGGCCTTCATCGGCTCAACCGGTATCGGAAGCCGATACACCAGTCCGGTGACGATATACGCCGCACCGAAGAAGAGCAGCATGAGCGACAGATCCATCTCGGTCACCGCCGCAACCGCAAAGACTATCGGCAGCAGTGTCCCGTAGTCCCCGAAGGCTCCGGCGGCTTCTTCCAGGCTGAACCGGAACCCCCGAATGAGACTGTGACTGTCGGCTGAGGTAGTGTCGTACATGCTGAGCTCGATCGCCGAATGCCCGCGTTGAGCGAGCGCCTGACTCGATCCAGGCTGCTGCCCGGCACCTGAAACCCGTACGGATCAAGTCGCCCTCACGTAGTCCGAGCTACTCTACCGAGCTCCCGGTAGCCGCCGCCGTGATCTCCATACCGGGGGCGGGGGCCGGGTCCATAATCACCCCGGAGTTCACCGCGCCTTCCACTATTTGCTTGACGGTTACGGGAAACTGGTTGCGTACGCTCAATTCTATCTTGTGCTCCTCGGGCAGCAGTTGGGTGTCCACAGAAAGTACCCCGATAACCGGGCAACACGCAAGTCATTGCATGGTACACCAGATCGCAGCGTCGCCGGGCCGGCGCGGTTCACGGAGCAGAGACGGTGATCTCTGCCGGGCATAGAGCGTTGAAGTGATGCAGGTTGTAGGTCAGAATGCGCTCGCATCCCTCTCTACGCGCCGCCGCAAGGTGCAGCGCGTCGTAGATGATGCCGCCGGTGAGTCCCGACTCGCTGACTATGCGGATTGCGCTGCGGTAGTCCTCCATATCAAGGGCGACTACCGTGAAGCGCGGCAGGATGCTCTCCTCCACCAGCCTCCGCGCTTCCGGGGCCGTAATCCGGCGCCGGACGGGCAGCGAGGTCAAGACGGAATAGCACTCGGCCAACGTATGGGTAGAGCACACGCTGCGATTGGTGCCGGAGGTGCCGGCCATAAGCGCCGAAAAACAGGCCGGATGGTTGGCCAGCTGATCCACGAGTGCCGGGACAAGAACGGTAGTGTCGAAGAGCACGGTCACTCGGACGGCAAAGGAGTGTGCGGCCAGCACGAAGAAGCCGGGGTCACCGCCCTGCAGCCGCGCGAGTCGATGCAACCACTTGTCGGACCGGTCTCTCTCGGCAGCGCTCAAATTCAACAAAACCGAGCCTCCGCATAGAAACTGTATGCCGGGCTAATGCACTGTACGATCTCTTCGTTCTACTCATAGTGTGTCCACATTCGCAGAACTCTCACGATCTGCTCCTCTTGAAGAACCTCGTATACCAGGCGATCTTGAATATTTATCCGTTGTGAGTGGGCCCCGGAGAGATCTCCAATGAGTTTCTCATACGGCGGGGGATTCTGAAACGGGTCTTTCGCAAGAGCATCCAGCGGTGATACTGTGTTTGCCTTTCATCCGGCCCCAAGTATTCTGCTCGAGTCCTTTATTGCCTATTTTGTAGATAGAATTTCCCGCATTACCAGTTCAGCTCCCTGGAGCTTTCTGATAACGGTTCTTGCATGCCTTCAATAATCGATTCCCGGCTCATGAGATTCATTCGCCTGATCAATCAATCGGTATAGATTAGCGCGGGCTTCACTTGCACTGAGTATTGTCATGCTTTCCTCCACTATCGATATCGCGCCTCATGCCGGACGTTGTATCGTACGTTCTGTCAGGGGATACCATTGCCGCCTTTCTGACCGTCGTCCGCAGGGGGCAATCCAACGCAGCGCATGAGCTGAGCCGGGCCGAACGCACCTCTCCCGGTCTCTGTCAACCATTCCAGACAGGCAGCACCGTGCAGATTCAACAATGTCTATGTTACGGTCTGCCTCGCAGGCAATCAACCAAAAATCCGCAGCGCCGTCATCATCCCTGCCAGGACCACAAAGAACGTCGAGGTCAAGCCGACCAGCATCGCGAACCGCTTGTTTACATCGTCAAATCGCTTGTTCACGTCATCGAAGCGCTTGTTCACGTCATCGAAGCGCCTGTTTACGTCATCGAAGCGCTTGTTTACGTCCTCAAACCGTCGATCGATTGCGCTAAACCGCTCATCCATGCGGGCGAAGCCCTGTTCCATTCGCTCGGCAATCAGCGCAACATCACTACGCAGCCCGCCCAGCTGGGCCTCCATCCGCTGAGAACTCGATTCGTACTCCTTGCGGCCGACAACGGTGTCGACCATCAGGACCACGTAACGATGCAGCGATTTGCGGTCTTTTATCTCCACGGCGTTTTCGAGCTCGCCTTCAAGGATTTCCACGATTTCGTTCATCGGAATCTCCATGCGCTGTAGTGTACACCGATTCTCCGGTGCTGTCTGTATAATGTGAATGATGTTGCCGCGTTCGTGTCTCAGCTCTCAAACAGATAATACGCACCGTTCTTGACTGCTGCTTGCGTTTTGCTCAATTTGGGTGGCGTTGAGCGCATCTTTCCGGTCGCTGCCGTGGTGGGCGGGGCTCTCCTCTGTACTGTATCGGTGCGGGGGCCGGCTCGTCAGAAAGCTCGTCCTCCTGATCCCGCAAGTCGTATTCGTTCTGAATTCCAAGCCAGAACCCGGCGGAGTTGTCAAAGCACCGGCTGAGCCGCAGCGCGGTGTCTGCGGTTACTCTCCGCCGACCCTTGAGGATCTGCGATACGCGCGTCGGTGGCATCCGCGTGTCCTTGCACAGGCGGTATGCAGTAATACCCATCGGCAAGTGGAACTCCTCTCGAAGGATGTCGCCTGGAGTAGTATTCGGAAGTCTTTCTGAGTGCCACACGCTGGATGTCCCTCGGTAACCGACGTGAGACCCTGCGCTGCCAGACCAACTCAGTCTCGTCGCCACCAGGCGCGCGCGCTCCCCAGAACCACCCGCCCATGGAGAGACCGGTAAAGAATACGGCGATCGTGAGGGCCGATGCCTGAGCAGTGTTTCCGAAGAGCAACCCCAGCTGGCGCACCCACAAAACCTGGTACACCAGCGCCGCGAAACCGGATAAAAAAAACAGCAGCAGCACAACGGAACGTTGAGACACCTTCATCGCGAGAGTAATAAGAAGTAATACAACCGCTGTCAAGCCTTCCCTGGCGGTTCCAGCGGTTGATCTGTTGCGAAATGCAGGGAGTTGCACGGAATTCTCCCTGCAGGCTTGACAAAACGGTGGGGCACGTGTAGTTTATGATGGTATTACAAAGGAATACTCAGCGCACAATTATAATAGGAGGTATGGATGAATAAAGGCATCAATACAATTACACGTGCACGCCACGGGGCGATCGCGATTATCGCAGCGCTCCTGGTGTTTGGATCAACCCAGGTCTTCGCCGGGGGTTCGCGGGAAGCCCCTGAGCGGGACCGTCTGCACGTTGTGGCAACGCACAGTATCATCGCCGATTTTGTACAGAACGTGGCTGGTGATGCTGTTGAACTGACGGTTCTCGCCGGCGCCAACCAGGATCCGCACGTTTACGAGCCTGCACCGCGGGATAGCAGGGCTGTGCTCGACGCAGATATCGTCTTCGAAAACGGCCTGTTGCTGAAGGGCTGGTTTGATCCGCTCTATCGCCAGTCTGGCTCTTCCGCAAGACGCGTAGTCGTGAGCGATGGCGTGCGCCTGCTCGACTACCGGGGTGATCACGGCCACGGCCATGACCACGACCATGACCACGGCCATGACCACGGCCATGACCACGGCCACGCGGCGGTGGGCGAGATCGGCGAGTTCAAGATCCTCGACCGCGGCGCCAATCGCGTAGTAGTCGCCGATATCGACAACAACCATTGGCACGGGGGGCTCCCGACCGTCCCGTTGGGTGACCGCGTCTCCCTCGGAGCGATCATCGTCTCCGCCGACGGACGTAACCG
>RECP01000009.1 GCA_007693945.1 Spirochaetaceae bacterium | reverse complement strand
GCCTCACGCAGAGGTGGGAGAGTAGGTCGTCGCCAGGCTTTTTCTTTGCCCCCCCACCCGAACTGCCGGGTTTGCCGAATGTCAACGCTGATTCATTGTCAGCATACGCACCGTCCCCTTGAGATTCTGGATCTCGTGGCGTTGTGCAGCGATGATCGCCGCGTATTCCTCGTGCGATACGTCAACGTCGCTTTCTGCCGCGGGGGTGGCGTCGGACTGTTCGATCTCTTCAAAGTCGTTTGCGGCTTCGATCTCGGCCAGTTCAAAACTGCTTTCGTATTCGTCGGTGTCGATCGGCATGTCCGGAAAGCGCGGTGAGTGAATGATCTTCTGCGCAATACGGTCTAACTCGACGGCGGCAATCGAATCGTGCGAGTGAACCACAAACGGCTTGAGGGCGCGTACGGAATGGTTAACGCCGGGGTCGTAGTAGACTACCCCGAGACAACCGATGTTGATTTCAAGATTCTTCGCGATCAGGTCGCGCAGGTTCTCGGCCATGCGAATGTCTTCCGGTGCCTCAGCCATGTTGATTATCAGCTGGGGCTTGAGGGCCGCTACCGCTTGCCTGGCAGCCTTGCCGGCGGGCGCGCTGATGGAACGGATCTTCTTCAGAATGTCGCGTATGGTAGGCGTGCCGCCGGGCGTCTTGTCGCGCACCACGTCCTTGAGATAAGCGACTACGCTCTTCGGCGCGGTGCAGGTGCGCTGCAGTTGGCGGAACGCAACGTTCTTCAGGAAACTGTAGGCATTGAGAATGGCCGGCGTCTGGGGCGTGGTGACCACAAAGCCCGAATTGGCGCTCAGAAAGAAGTCAATCACATTGAGGCCGGTGCCTGATCCCAGGTCCATCAGGATGTAGTCGGCGTCGATCCTGTCGATGCGCGCGATAACGCTTTTCCGCTGAGACTGCTGCAGGTTGCCGAGTCCGGCAACGAGCACATCGCCCGGGATGAACCGCAGATAGCGATACGCGGTATCGATGATGAGCTCGTCGAACTTGACTGACCGGTCGGAGAGGAAGTTGCCGATGCCGGTGTTCCGGTTCTTCATTCCGAGGTAAGTGTGAAGATTGGAGCCGCCGAGATCGAGGTCGATTGCCACAGTGTGTTTGGCATACGACGAAAGCAGAATGCCGAGATTGGCGGTGATGACCGACTTGCCGACGCCACCCTTGCCGCCGGCAATCGGGATGACCTTGCGCACGTTGGCCTCGTTGATGATCATGGTTCTCTCCTTGCAGGTTTCAGTATAACGGTTTTATGTCTGAATTGAAAACCGTGATCGGAAGAGACGCGGCAAACCGCAGTCGTCGGCCATTGAGCCGACGGCAGACACGAACGGGACTGCCGGCGAAACAAGTGACGCTGCCAACAAAGGTTATTTTGCATTTCGTTTGATAAAAGAAACGGAATGATATAGTATAAGGGACGGAACAACAGTATGGATTTCAGCGTCCGGCCCGAAAGAAGAGTTTTTCACCTCGATACCGAATGCTACATCATCTATATCGGAAAGGATCAGGACGACTACAAGCCGTTTCTGCGGGTCGGTAACACTGCTTCACTGGCTCAGAACATCAAATCACTGATTTACTCGATCGTGGTCACTGACACGCTGACCGGCAGCCCCATCCTGGAGCGCGATAACCTCAGTGCAATTGTCGGCGACGAGTTCCGCTACATCGGCGACCCTGGTACCGTGGAGCGCTTCAAGCAGTTTCTGCGTCATCAGGAGTTTCCTTCCGACGGCTACGAGGAAACCGAAGATGACATCCTGCAGGACATGGGTGCCTACGTCTATTTCTATCACGACGGTAACATGCGGGTCACGTTCGACAAGACGCCGATCTTCAACCTGCGGCGTCGCGAGGAAGAAGACCGGCACTACCTGCAGCGTGCCAAGACGATCAAGAATCACCTGTTGCGTAATCCGCTGCGCTATCCGGCGCGCGAGTTCAACAAGCCCGGGTTCTTCGTGCTCGCCGGGCGCACCTACTTCTTCAACCGTGGCGCCGTTGCCGCGTTCGATATTCCCGCGGACTACTTCGCGGATTTTGCCGCTGCGGGCATAGACCCGGACCGCATCACGACGGTCTACGCACCGGATGTCTCGGAAGGGCTGGTTCGTCTGTTCAAGCGCGTTCGCGCCAAGGACGCGCGGATCCACGTGGTTACGGATAACCCGTCGAATGTCAAAGGGATCATTGACCTGTTTCGCGTGGAGAAGCAGCTTCAGCTTAAATCGGAAGTGGTAAAGCTGCAGCGGGAGAAGTTCACGCCGGTACTCGATTATCGTATCAAGAAGACCGCAAGGCACTTCGTTGTCGAGAGTGATTCACTGCCAATGGCGCTCTACGTTGATTCCGAGTTGGGAGCGGTGGTCCGCAACGTCCTCTCAGTTTCCTCCGCCAAGTGCGGATGGCTCTACGGCGGCGCAGCCGGCTCGCAACGCGGTGCGCTGCTCGAAGGCGTTCCTCACGTATTCTATAGCGGAGTTCCTCCGCTGAACCCGGGAGAGCTGCAGAAGTACCTGCCGACAAAGCTGTACGGTCTGGAAGACCTGATGAGGCAGTCGGAAACGGCGGCACTCAACAGTGCGCGTTCGTTCTTCTCGGACTACCACAACGATAGCGGTGATCTGGCCGGGCACGTTCGCAAGATCCGCTCGGTTTCGCGGCAGAATGAGATCAGCAGGGTCTGGTGGTTGTTTGCGCAGACGGCACGCCAGCTGGCGCTCGCCGGGGCTCATGTTGAGCAGAATGAAAGACACAGGAAACAGCTGGTGGCGCTGGCGGATGCCCTGGCCATATCGGCAGACTCCGCACCGCAGGATGAGCCCCCACCTTCGCTGGTCTGCGATCTCTACATCAGCGCCGATGCAGTCTATCCGCTATACCGCTACTGCGAGGCCGTGACGCCCGACCGCATACGGCAGGCATCAGCCGCCGCGCAGGCCGTGCGTATTGAAGAGCAACCGCAGGACAGAGTCCATTTTGAACGAGAGGAGAAGCGGCTCGCCGAACTGCTGGCGTCACTTGACACCGAGAAAGCGCGGATTCGCAAGGCTCGCGGTGAAGAAGAGAAGCAGGACGCCGCTGCGAAGGCGGCGGCCGACGCAACGGTGGCCGGCGAGACCGCCGCGGCGCGTGACCGCAAACGCGCTGATGAACGTTCCGAGGGGCGTGGATCCAGGTGGTGGCTGATTGCGGCCCTGTTGCTGCTTCTGCTCGGTGCCGGCTTGCTCTTTCTGCTGGCGACGGATACCGGGCGCGAGTTCAGCCGCGTCGTACTGGGGCGGGAAGCACCGGCGCCGGTAGCCGTCGAGGAACTGCCCGCGGAACCGCCGGCAGACCCGGATGCGCCTGTTCCGCCGGTAGCCGATGATCCGGCTCTCGATCCCGATGAGGAGCCGCCGGATATGGCGCTTGAAGCAGAGCCGGAGCTGGCTCCTGATGAGCCGGTGCGTGAACCCGGTACCGCCGCTCCCGGCGTGATTGACACCGGACCGCCGATAGATCTGGCCGAATGGCAGGACGTCGAGGGACTCGAGGCGCGAGAGACGGCCGGTGGAGTAATCATTACTGTTCTTGACATAATTAGGCTGGCGAATAGAATTGCACTGGCAAACGGGTATCGCCAGATGGGCGCGCCGCCGCGGGAGGGCCCCAATCCGTTGTGGATCTACCCCGGCAATCGCCTTGTGATGCCGGATCGTCGCGAGATTACGGTGCGGGAGGGTGACAATCTGTGGAGTCTGACGGCCGACTTCATCGAGGAGCAGCTGGATGAGGACCATCCGCGCTTCAGCAGCGCCGTTGCGGCGCACCGGCGGGGAGAGATCTCAACCCGGCGCTTCGTCGCGGAACTGCGCGATCTGCAGGAGTTCTCCAACTCGGAGAACTTCTCTCGCAATCTGTCGCGGACGATTCAGGAGGTGACGGGGGGCTGAGTTCGAGGCGGGCCAGAAAAACGTCGTGAGATTGTGATCACGAACAAATGTGCTATACTAAGAAGCGTGATGTTTTGAGCATGGACCTCAAATAACACTATGAAGGAGTGTAAGTATGCCAGATCTACCAAAGAGTCCAAATGTCTTTCACCCGCGTAAGCCTTCCGCTGTCGGGTCGCGAAACTCGCTCGCGCAGGAAGGGCGCGCCCAGAAGGAGGAGTATCAACAGCTTATTGCCGAAGCAACCGAGAACGTTCTCGAGGATATCTCGGTAAAGCTTCCCAAGGAAGTCCTCGATCAGCTCGAGGTTATGGGTGGCATCAAGGAGAAGCTGTACAACTACTTCAACCAGAACTACCAGAACATGTTCAACCGGTACG
>RECP01000118.1 GCA_007693945.1 Spirochaetaceae bacterium | reverse complement strand
ATCCACAACACGGCGATCGAGCAGATCACGCTCAATCCTCCCACCGAGAACTCGCGCGGGCTGCGCTTCGGCATGTTCCCGCAGATCCGCAACGTGATCCTCGACGGGATGGAGGCCGCGTTCACCGGCGAGATGACCGCGCAGGCCGCACTCGACCAGGCGGTCCAGCGCGGCAACGCGATCCTGCGCGAGTTCGAGCGCACGGTGAGGTAGCCCGTTTCCGTTCTTTACACGGCGTGCCGGATCGGTTGACAATAGCCGATCCGGCTTCTCTCGCCAGGGAGGTTTGAACTGCATGCTGGGCAAGCGAGTCATATTCAAGAACAAGGGACTGCCTTACCTGCTTCTGTCACCGGAAGTGATTCTGGTGCTGCTGTTCTTCATCTTTCCGGCGGTCCAGGCGCTGCTGCAGTCGCTCTACCGCGAGGATGCTTTCGGAATTACCCGGGTGTTCGTCGGTCTGGACAACTTCCGCCGGGCGCTGAGCGAGCCGCTCTACGTGCGCGCAATCCGGACCAGCTTCGCCTTCGCGTTTTCGGTAGCCACATCGACCATGATCATCGCCCTGTTTCTCTCCGCCCTGGCCAACAACGTCGGCAAACGCGCCATGACCTATCGCACGGTCATAATTGCGCCGTACGCGGTGGCGCCGCTGGTTGCCGGCGTCATGTGGTTCTTCCTCTTCAGCCCGGCGGTCGGGGTTCTGGCCTACGGTTTGCGTTTCGTCGGAGTACGCTGGAATCACACCATCGTCCCTGGACACGCGTTCTTCCTGGTGGTTCTGGCGGCTTCGTGGCAGCGGATCGCCTACAACTTCCTGTTCTATCTCGCCGGCATGCAGAGTATCCCCGATTCTCTGGTTGAGAGCGCCGCCATACACGGCGCGTCTCCGGGCGGCCGCTACTGGAGAATTACCTTTCCGCTGCTCTCACCGACAACGTTCTTCCTGCTGATCATGAACTTTATCTACACCTTCTTCGAGACCTTTCCAGTCATTCACCAACTGACGCAAGGGGGGCCCAGCAACGCCACCGCCACCATGGTCTACCGAATCTACCGTGACGGCTTTCGCGGACTTGACTTCGGCGGGTCAGCGGCACAATCGGTGATCCTGATGGCGTTTGTGATCTCGGTTGTAGCCCTGCAATTCCGCTACGTCGAGCGCAAAGTGGTGTACTAGGAGATGCTCAGATGATTGCTGATCCTGTTCGAACGCGAGTCTTCAGACACACCTTCCTGGTACTGGGCTGCCTGGTCGTTGTCTTTCCGATATACATGACCTTCGTTGCCTCGACGCTGCGGCTGGAACAGATCTTCCAGCGGCCGATGCCGTTCCTGCCCGGCCGTGAGTTCCTGCGTAACTACTACCAGGCGCTCTTTGTCGGCGGACGCGGTCTGGGCGGTGCGCGTGCGATCGGTGCGCTGGTGATGGTGCAGAACAGCGCAATCATGGCTGTCGGTATCACGGTATCCAAGATCATCATTTCGCTGCTGTCATCGTTCGGGATTGTGTTTTTTCGCTTCCCCGGCCGACCGATTGCCTTCTGGCTGGTCCTCTTCACGCTGATGCTGCCGGTGGAGGTGCGCATCGTGCCCACCTACCAGCTGGTCTCCAATATGGGGCTGCTCAACAGTTACCCGGGGCTTATTCTGCCGCTGGCGGTGTCGGCCACTGCCACATTCCTGTTCCGGCAGTATTTCATGACCATCCCGGATGAGCTGATCGAGGCCGCCAAGGTGGATGGAGCCGGCCCGATGCGCTTCTTCCGCTCGATCCTGATCCCGATGGCGCGCACGCCGATTGCCACGCTGGTAGTGATCCAGTTTGTCTACGGCTGGAACCAGTATCTGTGGCCGCTGCTGGCCACTACCGAGCGGCGCTTCTGGACGCTGATGATCGGCCTCAGCCGTATGCTGGCCACCGCCGACCATCAGGCTGACTGGCACATCGTGATGGCCATTACGATTATCGCAATGGTCCCGACCATCATCATTGTACTCAGCATGCAGAAGCAGTTCGTCAAGGGTCTGACGGATCCGGAGAAGTAGCACCCTCGCTCGACACCGGCGCAATAGCGGAGTATACTTGGCTCACGCCCGCGTTGCTCCCTCCGAGCCTGAATCCGTTCTGTGAGAGTGTTGTGTATGACTTCCGCCACCCGAGCCCCGCTGGAAACTTTTCTTGCCGACCTGCAGGCAAGACTGCAATCGATCTTTCAGTCACTGTATGACGACAGGCGCGCCACCAGGCGCGGTATGCCGACCGATTTTCTCGATCAGGCGCTGCAATCGGTACCGTTGTCGGTGTTCATTCCCAGCCGCTTCGGCGGCCGCGGCCAGCACGTGCACGAGTGCCTGGCGTTGCTGGAAGCGTGCTCGTATGAATCGCTGCCGCTGTCGCTTACCATGGGCATCAACGGGGCGCTGTTTCTGCAGCCGGTCTCCCGCTACGCTGAAGAGACGGTCCAGCACGAGGTTTTCTCGCGCTTCATGGAGCACAAGGCAATCGGCGGGCTGATGATCACCGAGCCGGACTTCGGTTCCGACGCGCTGCAGATGCGTACCAGCTTCCGGCAGGTGGACCGCGGCTATCACGTGCGCGGTACCAAGCACTGGGGCGGCCTGACCGGACGCGCGGACTTCTGGCTGCTGACCGCTCGCGGTGAGACGGAGCGGGGCGATCTTGAACGCAGTATCAGCTTCTTTGTCTGGGACAAGAGCATCGGCGGCATCGACGTTGAAGAGTACTTCGACAGCCTCGGCCTCTACATGATCCCGTACGGGCGTAACCAGATAGACGCCGTCCTGCCCGCGGAACGCCGGCTGTCGCCACAAACCAGCGGCGTACGAATGCTGCTCGACCTGCTGCACCGCAGCCGGCTGCAGTTCCCGGGAATGGCCATGGGCTTCCTGCGCCGACTGCTCGACGAGGCCATCAGCCACACCCGCAGCCGCCGGGTTGGCGGCCGTCCGCTGGCCGACTACGACCAGGTGCAGGATCGCCTCGCCGCGCTGCAGGCGTCATACACCGCGTGCTCGGCAATGTGCGCTTTCACAACCGGGATAGCCGGAGTCGAGAACGACTGCTCGACGGCCGCGCTGCCGGCCAATACCATCAAGAGCGTGGTCACCGATATGATGCAGAGCGGGGCTCAGTCGCTGCTGCAGCTGGTAGGCGCCAAGGGCTATCGCCTGGACCACATCGCCGGGCGGGCGGTGGTGGACAGCCGGCCGTTTCAGATCTTCGAAGGCTCCAACGATATCCTCTACCAGCAGATTTCGGAGTCGATACTGAAGTCAATGAGCAAGCTGAGAGAGTCAAACCTCTATCGGTTTCTGAGAGGCTTTGATCTGACTGTCCGCGCCGCGGACTACTTCAAGAGTATTACCGACTTCACGCTTGACCCCGACGTGCCGCAGCGCAAGATGGTGGAGTTGGGGCGCGCGTTCAGCCGCATTATCACGATGCAGATGGTCATCGACCTCGCGGACCGCGGCTTTCGCCGCGACCTGGTAGACAACTGCCTGGCAATCTTGACACGCGACGTCAAGGCGCTGTTGGCCTCCTTTACCGATCCGGCTTCTGCCGCGGTTGTCGAGGACTACCGCGACGGCAGCTCGTGGCTGGCCGCGTTGGCGAATAGCTGAGCGATAGACTTTCGCCACAGTACCGTCAACCTCCGGCACACCACATACGGTGCGCCGCGCCGGAGAGTGCCCCTTGGAGCGTCTCCGCAGCCATACTATGCCGGCTGACTCCGTGCGGTCAAAATGCGCATTTCTGGTCCGACGGCACTTCAGCGCCTGAGCGCTGCGATTATCCAGTCGCTGCAATACGCTTCTCCCTCTTTGATCAGATCGAACTCTTCGCCGCTGGAAATGCACCACTCCAGAAAATGTCCGCGGATGGTGCGGTTGAACCAGTCAGCGAGCTGCTCTGGGCTTCTGTCCACGCGGAACTCGCCGGCCGCCTGGCCTTCGGCGATCGTATCCCGGATCAGGTGATACCAGAAGCGGTCACGGTTGTTGATGATCTTGACCGCACCCGGTTCAATGGTCTGGTTGGCGTAGAGCACCTTGAGGTTTTCGTTCCCGACCGTGTCACGCACGTAGCGCATCTGGGCGCGCGTGAATGCCAGCAGCTTATCCCCTGCGCTCTTGTAGCGTTTGAGATTAACAGCGTAACGCCGGTAGTAGTCATCGATATCGCGGAACTCGGCGATGATGATCTCGCTCTTGTTCTTGAAGTAGGTGTAAAAGCTGCCGCGCGCCACGCCGGCGGCTTCGGTGATCTCCTCTATGGTTACCGCCTCGAAGCCGCGCTCGCGGAAAAGCCTCTGCGCGTGTTCCATGATTGCCGCGCGCGTCTGCTGCGCCTGTTCCTTTCTCCTGGTAGCTCTGGGCCGCATGTCCGATCCTACCTTGCGAGTGTCTCCCCGTCCAGCTGCAATCACGCGCCGGGACCGGGAATCCGGTTACACAACCGGTAACACCACACCAGGATTCAGCACGTTGTTGGGGTCAAGCGCACGCTTGACGGTTTGGAGCACGGCGATCTCTTCGGCAGAAAGCACAAGCGAGAGATACCTGGTACGCTTGCGACCGATACCGTGCTCTCCGCTGATCGTGCCGCCCAAGTCCGCCACGTGGCCGTAGAGATCGCGCAGCAGGCGATCGATAGTACCGCTCCATTGTCCCGGAGCCATTGCCTCGGGCTTCATCGGCGTGATATGGAAGTTTCCGTCGCCGGCGTGGCCAAAGACCGCTATGGGCGTTGCGTACCTGGTGCGCAACTGGTCGGCAAACTCCACCAGCGCCGGTATCCGGGCCGGCGGGACAACCACGTCTTCCAGTGAGTGGTAGCTGCCGGCCACGCGTTTGGTCCACCACGGAACCGCTTTGCGCAGCCGCCACACGCGCTGCATCGGCTCCTCGTCGCTACCCGAGTCCACCACCGCACCTTCGCTCTCACCGATCAACGCTGCGGCCGCGCTCATCTCCCGTGCCACATCAGCCTCGCTTGCTGCTTCCAGCTCTACCAGCAGGAAGGCGTCGGCCCGCGGCGGCAGGGCGGTCTGTTGAGCCCGCGGCAGCCCGGCGTTTGTCAGGCGCGCGGTTTGCCCGTCTATAAACTCCAGCGAAGAAAGCGCAGTCAGGCGCCGCAAGACGGTTACCGCTGCCGAGGCCCGCGCGCTGTCGGGGAACGCCGCAAAGAGCACGCCACGCGCGCCGGGGCGCGGCACCACGCGGATGGTGAGTTGGGTAAACAGACCCAGCGTGCCTTCAGAGCCTATCATCAGCTGCAGCAGATTGTAGCCGGTGACGTCCTTGAGGCGCTTGCCTCCCAGGCGCAGGAGTCGGCCGGTTGGTGTGACTACCTCAGCGCCCAGCACGTAGTGCGCGGTGGTGCCGTACCTGATCGCGCGCCCGCCGCCGGCGTTTTCGGCCACGTTCCCGCCGATACAGCAGATATCCTCGCTCATTGGATAGCCGGCAAAGAACAGCCCGTGCGGTTTCAGGACCTCGTCAAGGTGGCTGGTGACCACCCCCGGTTCCACCACCACCATCAGGTTGCCGGTGTCCACCTCGATGATACCGTTCATCTTCTCAAAGCTGCACACCACCCCGCCGGGCGCCGGGATAGCGGCGCCGGCCAGACCGCTGCCGCCGCCGCGCGGCGTGACGGGGATGCCGTTGCGGTTGGCCCACTGCATCAGGGCGACAACCTGATCGCGGTGTGTGGGGAACACCACTGCGTCCGGACGCCGGGCGTAAGACTGGTCTCCGACCTGATCGATGGCGTAGCGCGAGAGCTTGCGGCCGTTATCCGCAATCAAGTCGTTGCCGAAGACCTCGCGCAGGCCCTGCAGCTCTTTCATGAAACCTCCACCCTGGTCAGCGAAGACGCAGGATCAGATAGGGCCCGTCCGGCACCACCGCCCAGCGCGCCTGCGCGCCGTGCTTGCTCAGCAGTGCTTCCAGCGTGTCTCTGATGGAGGCGGCGCGCAGCAGCCCGTAGCGCTCGAGCTGCTGCGCGCTGAGGCCCTCGGTATGCAGGTGGATAGTGCGCTCACGCATCCATTTGAAGATCTCGTGCGCGCACCACTGGTCCGGGTAGCTGAACTCGCGCCGCATGGCGCGTTGAACCCACTCCTCGGGACTGCGGAACTCGTCAAGCGCACGCACGAAATCGTCGCTGCCGAGACCTTCGTTGCAGCGCGATGCTACCACGATGTCACCACCCGGTTTGACCACCGGCGCCACGCCCGCGACCGCCTTGGCGGTCTGGTAGAGGTTGACGTCCAGCGGAGCACCGCCATTGGTGGTGAGCACGAAGTCCAGCGGGCCGTCGAGCAGCGCCGTACTGCAGGACTCGATCGCACGGCAGCCTTGCAGATGGGCTTGTACCGGATGGCCGCTGTAGACGCCGGTCAGCTCCCTGGCCGTGTTGAGCGTCACGTTGACTATGAAGTCGGCGCCGACGCGCTGCATGATCTGCAATCCGGCCTCGTGAAAAGGATTGCCTTCGAGTTTACCGTAGACTACCTGGGGGTGGGCGATCATCTGCGGACCGTGCATGTATTCAAGCGTCCTGACGCTTGAGATACCGGGCAGAATCGATTTACGGCCGCCGGAATAGCCGGCCCACATGTGCGGTTCGATGAAACCGGTCAGGATCTTGAGGTCGGCCTCCACGTAGCGCCGGTTGACCAGCACCGGCACGCCGTCCATGATGGTTCCGGCCTGAACCATCTGATCGTCACGCCTGGAGAAATGGTTCTCTATGCGGCAGGTGCGTGCGATATCTTCGCCGACCAGCCGGATCAGCTCCCGGCCCTCGTTGGGCCGGTGGATTCCGGTGGCAATCAGAATCAGAATGTCGCTGCGTTTGAGGCCGCCGGCCTGCAGCTCGTCGATGATGGCGGGCAGAAGCAGGCGGTTGGGTACCGGGCGGGTGATGTCACTGATGACCACAACGGCGTTGGTGCGGCCGGCCGCCAGTCGGCGCAGAGGGGCACTGTCGACCGGCTGCGTCAGGCTCGCGGCGAGCGCCGCGGCCGGATCCGGCACGGCCGCCGACTCTGTGGGCCGCAACACGCCGACAAATCCGGCGCTCTGCGGCACTCCGACCTCCAGGCCGCTCTCACCATACTTCAGCTCAACGGTGGTCATGCGCTTCGCTCCTCCACAATGACCGGTGCGTCACTGCATGTCGAAGATCTTGCCCGGATTCATGATGTTGTTGGGATCCCAGGCGCGTTTGATGGCGCGCATCAGCTGCAGCTCCACCGGATCGATCAGCTCCCTCAGATAGTCTTTGCGCTTGAGACCGATACCGTGCTCTCCGCTGATCTTGCCGCCGAGTCGCCGCGTTACGGCGTAGAGCTCGCGCAGGGCGTTCTTCTCATCCCGGCGCCAGCGCTCCATCGGCGTCGCGGGATCCTTCACCAGCGTGGCGTGCAGGTTGCCGTCGCCGGCGTGACCGTAACAGGGAATCTGCATGCCGTAGGCGGCGCTGATGCGTTCGAGCTCCGGGATCACATCCGGGATGGCGGCCATCGGCACAACGATGTCTTCCAGACTCTGCACGGGACTGTATACCTTGAACGCTTCAGCGATGTTGCGCCGTACGCTCCAGATGCGCTCCATTGTGTTGCGGTCTTCGGCAACGTAGATTTCCACCGCCTTGTGCTGCTCGCACAGCTCGCCCACCGCCATCATGTCCGACTCTACCTGATCGGCGCTGCTTCCGTCCACCTCGATCAGCAGCATGGCCCCGGCATCTTCGTAGGGCAGGCTTTCGTTGAGGTAGCGGCAGCTGGTCTGAACCGAGAGCTGGTCCATGAACTCGATGCTGGTAGGTACAATTCCGTGCGACATGATGACCGGCACAACATCGATTGCCTCTTTGGCGGTGGCGAACAGCACCAGCAGGTCGGCTTTGGCGGTCGGCAGCCCGATGAGCTTGATGATTGCCTGGGTCACAATACCGAGGGTCCCCTCCGAACCGATGACCAGCTGCTTGAGATCGTAGCCGCTGACATCTTTGGCCAGCTTGCCGCCCAGCCAGACAATTTCCCCGGTCGGGGTGACCAGCTCCAGGCCCAGCACGTAGCGGCCCGTGACGCCGTACTTGATGGCCTTGCCGCCGCCGGCGTTCTCTGCGATGTTGCCGCCGAGGTAGCAGGTCTCGAGGCTCATGGGATATCCGGCGTAGAAGAGTCCCTGCTCGGCAACGCGCGCGTTGATTTCGTTGGTGACCACGCCGCTCTGGGCGACCACAACCATGTTGTCGTAGTCGACCTCGACAATGCGGTTCATCTTCTCCAGCGAGAGTACGATGCCGCCGTAGAGCGGAATGGCGCCGCCGGACAGACCGCTTCCCGCGCCGCGCGGGGTCACCGGGATACGCTCGCGGTTGGCAAACCTGACGATGGCGGCAACCTCTTCGGTGCTCACAGGCGTAAGCACCACTTCCGGCATGTGACCGTACTCATCGGCCGATGTCTCATCGTGCGCGTAGGCCTCGATACGCTCGCGATCCACCAGAACGTTGCCCGCCCCGACCAGCTGCGCCAGCTCCTGCAGGAGCTCTGCATTCAGCGCCCGGTAGGCGCTCTGCTGAGCTCTACTCATGACGCTACCGCCTTGCTTCGGCGCAGGCGCCTGGTTAACTCCGGCACAACGTCAAACAGATCTCCCACGATGCCGAAGTCCGCCACATTGTGCAGCGGGGCGTCAGGGTCCTTGTTGATCGACACAATGGTTTCCGCCGTCTTGATACCCGCCAGGTGCTGGATCGAACCGGAAATGCCGGCCGCGATGTAGAGCCTGGGCGAGATGGTCTTGCCGCTCAGCCCGATCTGGTGAGGGTAGCCGATCCACCCGCGGTCAACCGCGTCACGCGACGCCCCCACCATGGCGCCCAGCTCGGCGGCCAATTCGCGCAGCAGGGCGAAGTTGTCGCCCTTCTTCAGACCCTTTCCTCCGGCGACCACCACCTCGGCCTCCTCCAGGTTCACGAAATCCTCGACATCTGCCCGGCAGCCGTGAACAACCACGCGCGACTCGAATAGTTGCTCGGCAACCGGCACCTCAATGATCCTGCCCAGGCGCTCGGGATCGCGCGGCAATACGACGCTGGAGCGCGGCCGTACGGTTGCCATCTGCGGGCGGTGGTCGGGCGTCTTGATGGTGGCCATGATGTTGCCGCCGATTGCCGGGCGGGTCTGCAGCAGATTGTCGCTGCCGGGCTCGATATCCAGCTCCGTGCAGTCCGCCGTCAGACCGGCGTGGACTTTGACGGCCAGATGCGGCATCAGTGTCCGCCCGAGCGAGGTAGCCGCGGCCAGCACGACCACCGGCCGGTAGTGCCTCACCAGATCGGCCAGAATGTTGCTCCAGGTTTCACAGACAAAGTGGGCCAGTCGCGCATCAGCGACGTGGTACACCTCATCGGCGCCGCGCTGAATGAGCTCCCGCAGGCCGGGCTGGCCTACTCCGGCGCCGATCACCAGCGAGGCCAGTTTGGTATCCAGCTTGTCGGCCAGAGCGCGGCCCCGGCTCAGCAGCTCGAACGAGACCGCCTTGAGTCTGCCTTCGTGCTGCTCGGCAACGGTCCAGACGAAGCTCATGATGACACCTCTTCCAGCAAACCGCGGCTGCGCAGAAACTCCAGCAGCGCATCCACCGCGGCCGTTACTCCCTGTTGGCCGTTCACGCTCACCATCTCTCCGCCTCGCGCGACCTTCGGACGCTCAATCCTGACCACCTTGGTGGGCGAGCCCCTGAGGCCGAGGCAGGCGCGGTCGACGTCCAGATCGGCGGCCGTCAGCACCGGCACCTCGGACAGCCGCGCGCGCTTCTTGCCGCGCAGGGTCGGCAGCCGAACAGCGGCAATCTCTTTGACCACCGTGATCAGCGCCGGAAGCTGCAGCGTAAGCTGCTGATAGCCCTCCTCTGTCAGCCGCTGCACGCTCAAACGTCCGTCCGCCACGGTATCGATCCGCGCGACGTAGGTGGCCAGCGGCACGTCCAGCCACGCGGCAAGCCCGGGCCCGACCTGGGCGGTATCCCCGTCGGTGGCCCGCTCTCCGGCCACAATGAGGTCAAACGCTCCCAGACGCCGCACGGCCGCCGCCAGCGTGTACGACGTAGCCCAGGTGTCGGCGCCCGCGAAAACGCGGTCCGACAGCAGAAGGCCGTCATCGCAACCCATGGCGATGGCCTCCTTGACCGCCTTGAGTGCCGCCGGCGGCCCCATGGAGAGCACGGTTACCGAGCCGCCGTGCGCCTCGCGCAGACGCAGCGCCGTCTCTATGGCGTAGAGGTCCAGCGGATTGACAACCGTTGCCGCGCCGGCACGGATCATGGTACCGGTCTCGGGGTCCATTCTGACGTTGCTTGTCTCCGGCACCTGTTTGATTGGGACTATGATTGTCACACAATTCTCCTGAGGCATCAGGATACACCCACGAGCGGGAGCCGTCAATCTTTTCGTTGACACTATTCAATGAATAGTGTCATTCAAAGAAGGCGGCAGCAACCCCCTGTCATCTGGTGCCATGGGAGAGGCAGATCCCGACAACAAAACAATACCGATAGCGGTTAGCGATAATTGCTCCGGCGGGCCATATTGAATATACTGCTTGTCATGGAGCCGGTGTGATGAGTCCCGATCAAGCCAACCGGGCGCGCAGGGAGCCGCCGCAACTGATCGATCGGCTGGATCAATCGGCTGCAGTATTCGTGTGCGCTGCGGCGCTGTTGCACTTCGGACCGACGGGCAGTTGATGCATACGCTTGTTCCGGGCATGATTGCCGACGCCCACCTTGGACTCCTGTTCCTGATAATTGCCGTGTCCCTGACGGTGCTCGTCAAAGGTGCTGATCTGCTGGTGGAGCAGGCGGTTGCGCTGTCGGTGCGATGGGGAGTGCCCAAAATGCTGATTGGCGCCACGATCGTCAGCCTGGGCACCACGCTCCCGGAGGCTGCGGTCAGTGTCTCTGCCGCCCTGCGAGGCTCCCCGGGACTCGCACTGGGCAACGCCGTAGGCTCGATAATCGCGGACACCGGCCTGATCCTGGGAGTGGCACTGCTGCTCGGTCCGGTGCCGATAGAGCGGAAGCTGATCCGCACACAGAGCTGGATTCAGTTCGGCAGCGCAGTGTTACTGGTGCTGGCGTGCGTGCCGTATCTGCGACCGGAGGCGATGCTCGCCGAAGGCGGCCGGCTGCCTCGGGAAGTCGGGTTTGTGTTTCTGGGCCTGCTGGTTCTCTACATCTGGCTTTCGATTCGGTGGTCCACAAGCGCGGCGCCGGTGCACTTTGATCCACAGCGGGTGACCGACCGCCGAGATGCAGCGGCGCTGCCGGCACTTCTCAAGCTGCTGACGGGAATCGCGCTGGTGGTTCTCTCGTCGCAGACTCTGATTCCAACCGTTGAACAGACCGCGCTTCGGCTGCGAATACCGGAGGCAATCATAGCCGCCACTCTGGTTGCGTTTGGAACCTCGCTGCCTGAGCTGGTAACCGCCGTCACGGCGGTTCGTAAGCGCCACGGTGAGTTGGCACTTGGCAACGTGATCGGCGCCGACATACTCAACGTGCTCTTTGTCAGCGGGGCGGCGGCCGCCTCGACTCGCGGAGGGCTGCACGTTCCCGCCGCGTTCTTCTACCTCTACTTTCCGGCTCTGATCTTTGTCGTCTCCGTTCTGCGAATCGGGCTCTGGCGCAGCGGAAGCGAGTTGCGGCGCGGTTTCGGATACGTCCTGATCGCGGCCTATGCCGTGACCGTGGCAGCCGGCTATCTGGTCACCGGCCCGCCGGCCTTTGGCCGTTAGCGGGCTCGCGGGGCGCTACAGCCGCACCTTCATGCAGATCTTGCGCACTGCCGCCGAACTGTCGCCGAGTCTGCAATTGGGTCGATGAGCATCCTGCGGGAAGTAGACGGCAAACATGCCCGGTTCCATGATGGTGCTGGCGTACTGCTGCGGCGCCGTGAGCATGATGACGTCGTTCTGCGCATCGTACTCGTCCAACGGCTCCAGATCCGCGGCGAGCGAAACGTCATGGCGTTCCAGACCTTCCCGCACGATCTGGACGTCGTAATAGCTGCGGTGGGCTTCAAAAGCGCGCTGTCCAGCGGGAGCTGGGTCATAGGCCTGCACTTTGGCAAACAGGTCACGGCCGTTGACCTCGTACTCTCCGTCCGGCTGAGCAAGATCAAAAGACGCGGCGTATGTTACCGCCGTGTGCATCGCATCTCCCGCACTGCAGTAGCGCTCCAGGTTTTCGATTCTGTCGTAGATCATCACAGGCTCCTTTACAGGCAACGATGTCAGCATCATAGCCGGACGCGGGCTGCGGGTCGAGGCCCCGCGGCGCCACGGCTCGCCGGGCAGTCCGTGTCGGCCATTGACCGATTACTGTTGAAGGCGTACTATACGGCATGATCAGGATCGGAATCAGCGCGATCGGCTGCCACGTTCCCGAGCGCGTGGTAACCAACGATGAGCTGTCAAAGCTTGTTGATACCTCCGACGAATGGATTGTATCGCACACCGGAATCAGCGAACGGCGCATTGTTGCCGAGGGTGAAGCTGCAAGTGACCTTGGCGTTCACGCCGCGCGCAAAGTCCTCCAACGGCGTGGAATCGGTCCGGAGGACATCGATATGATTATCGTCGCCACCTCTTCGCCGGACTATCCGTTTCCCGCCACCGCGTGCATTGTGCAGCATCAACTCGGCGCCGGTAAAGCCGGTGCGTTTGACCTCTCGGCCGGCTGCACCGGTTTTGTCTACGCTCTGGACACGGCACAAGCCCTTGTTGCAGCCGGAAGCGCGCGTCGCGTGATGGTGATCGGCAGCGAGGTTCTGACCAGTGTCACCAACTGGGAAGACCGTAATTCGTGCGTACTGTTCGGCGACGGCGCCGGAGCGGTGGTGATCGAAGCGCTTGACGATGATACCGGGCACCAGATAGTGCATTCCTGGTTGCGTTCCGACGGTGCCGGTGAAACCGCGCTGCTGCGGCCGGTCAGCGGGTCGCGGAATCCGTTTGATCCCGCCAGACACACTGCTGCGGACATGCAGATCCAGATGGACGGCAAGCGCGTCTACCTGTTTGCCGTGGACGCCATCGTACGCACAATACGCGCGCTTTGCGATCATCAGGGCATCGCCCCGGCGGACCTCGCCTGGATTGTTCCACACCAGGCGAATCTGCGGATCATCGAGGCCGCCGCTAAACGACTCAAACTGCCGACCGAACGCTTTTACACCAATCTCGACCGCTACGCAAACACATCGGCCGCCTCGATTCCGCTGGCAATTGACGAGATGATAGACCGTTCGCTGCTGCAGACCGGCCAGTGGGTGCTGCTTGTGGGCTTTGGCGCAGGGTTGACGTACGGCGGTAACCTGCTCCGATGGTAGAGCTACTGCTCCGGCACAAACGGCACTACGGACGTACCACCGCTTTGTTCCAGCGGCTTATGCCTCCGAAGTCAACGATGTCCGAATAACCGAGTCGCCGAAGCTCGTTCAGCGCAATCCCGGAACGCCGCCCGGTTCGACAGTACAACACGAGCAGACGGTCAGTCGGCTGATCCTGGAGCCCCGACGCGATCCGATCATACGGAATGTTGATAGCCGTCGGAATATGCCCGGAAGCGTATTCCGCGGCAGTACGCACGTCGACCAGCAGATAAGGCCGGTTGCCGTGGCGTATCAGTTCAGCCAGCCCCTCCGGTGTAGCGTAACGCCGCAGGGCGTCGGAATCACCTGCATCAGGAGAGGCTGCAGCTCGCGCGACCGCGGTAAACCCTATAACGCCCAAAATAATAATGAGCAAACCAATCAACAATCGCGTTGGCATGGCTACAATATAACGGAGAACTCCAGCGCGGTCCAGCGGTGACGGCCGGAGAGCCCGGGATTCGCGTTTTGACTACAGGGAGTCGCGTGGCATTGCTATCGCGGCGGCAACGCGCTACCTTTGCTGCGGGGGAACACGCATGAGAATAGCGCTCTTCGGTGGCACACGCGGCGTAGGTCGGCACGTGCTGGTACAGGCACTGCAACTCGATTGGGGAGTAAAACTGCTGGCTCGCAACCCGGATGCCGTGCCGCCCCAACCGGGCTTGCTGGTGGTCGGCGGTGACGCGCTCGATCCGGGCAAGGTGATTCTGACCCTCAGCGGTTGTGACGCGGTTGTCGGCTGTCTGGGGCCCACCAGGGGCAGTGCCGCCGATGTCTGCAGCCGCTGGACCGAGATCGTGATCCCCGCCATGAAGAAGTTTTCCGTCACGCGGCTGGTGGTTGTGACCGCCATGGGTGTAGCCGATAGCGCCGCCCAGATCCCGCTGCTGTTGCGGCCAGTCTTCGGGACCGTATTGCGGCGCTCGATTGCGGATAAGGAACAACAGGAATTGCTCGTTTGTGAGGGCGGCCTGGACTGGACCATCATCCGCCCCGGAGGACTGAGCAACGAACCGGCCTCAGGCCGGGCGTGCACGGGCGTGGACCATGACCAGAAGGCGCGCATGATCAGCCGTGCGGATGTCGCGCGGTTTGTGATACACGAACTGCAGAGCGGGGAATTCCGAGGCAGAACGCCTTACGTAACCTGATCTGAACGGTCGATGCAGACATCCACGACACCTTTCACAAATACGGGGAGCTTCGCGCGTTCGAGCAGGTCACTGGTGGTGATATAGCCCGTGCCCAGCACCTCTACACCCTTCTGCTGCAGCAGCTCGGAAGCTCGGCCCAGCGCGCCCGCAGTATCGCCAAAGCAGCAGTGCAAGCTGTAGAACTGCTTGCCTTCCACCGCGCGCAGTCCCTTGACGAAGCCGAGGAACTCCGGAGTCAGGTGCCCGGCCCAGATGGGACTGCACACTATGACAGGGTTGTATTCCTGCAGGTCCGGTTGCTGCTCAAGTCTGGCTGCGCGGCACAGAATGGCACGGACCAGCGACTTTACCATTCCGGTGCCGGTGCGCGCAACAATACGGATCATGACGGCATCAATGCCTCGCCCCTGGAACTCCTCGCTGAGCGACATGGCCAACGCCTTGTTGTGGCCTTGCCGGCTGTGATAGACGATCGCCGGTCTCATGACACCCCCTTGCACGACGGCACCAGACCTTCGTCCGGTCGCTGTTCCGATTATAGCAGCGGCGGACCGCCGCGCATACCGTCGGAGCAGTGCCGGCACAGCCGCGGGGACTCGATACATACATATGATTGTGTTAGACTGCGGCTGCGTATAAATATACAGCACATGACAGGAGATGGCGATGGAAAAGCGTATTGCGCTACTGGGCTCCAGTGGTGGAAACCTGTACAATATCGGCGGCAGTGACCCTCGAGCGCTGATCGGCGAAATTGCAACGCAGGCAGCTTCGGTCGGGATAGAACTGGCCGCGGTACAGTTTGTTGCGGCTAAGTCAAGCATGGACCAGGCGCGAGCTTCGACCCCGGCGTCGCTGTTCTCATGGAGCGAGGACCTCCATGAGCTGGTTGTCATACACGAGGGTTTGCTGGAAGAGGTCAACGCAAAAGCGCGCGAGTTCGACCAGCAGATCGCCGACGAAATCCGGGCAGGCAGGATCGACGCACTGGTGCTGGTCAGCTGTGACCCGGAGGACGTAAACCAGCACGCCATCAAGGCCGCTATCGAGCGCAAGATGCCGATAGCCGGGACCGGCGGCACCTCGATGGCCAGGGTGCAGGCCGCGGGCGCCAACGTGATAGCCACCTCGGGCACCACCGGCAGCACCAACCGCACCCGCGCCATCGGCGCGATCAGCGCGATTTGCCGTGAATGGAAGATCAAGTACTCACCCGTGATCGGCAGTACCAGTAGTTTTGCCGGGGCTCAAGGCGATGTCTGGTCGCGCATAAAGCTGCGCGGCATCATGATGGCGGCACTGCCCGGTTTCATTGCCATGGCGCTGCTGCTGGCGTTGGGACGCATACCCGGCTTCGATGCCCTGGGCGACGCGTTTGGCGTGGTTATCGGCGCACTGCCGGTGGTCATCGCGGCAATCGCGGCCAAGCAGGTTTCCGGTATGGATGACGTGGGTATTGTCGCCGGTATTGTCGCCGGTGTGCTTTCCACGGACGGCGGAATCATCGGCGGCCTGGTCGGCGGTATCCTGGCCGGTATACTGGCCTACTACCTGGTTCGGATAACGATCAATCTCAAGTTTCCGGCAACGACCGTGGGCATTGTTTCCGGCGGTCTCTCGGGGCTGATTGCCGGACTGGTGGTCTATTTCCTGATAGCGCCGGTTGCACTGATGGCCGGCGACGGAATCCGTTCGCTCATCCAAAGCGCACTGGAGTTCAACGCGGTACTCGCCGGAGCGTTGGCCGGGTTGCTCATCTGGCCGGCAATCATCGGTGGCGTGTATCACGCTGCAATCCTGCCGATAGTCCTGCTGGAGATGGAGCAGGTCGGCAACAGTTTCCTTGGAGCGGTGGATATGACCGGGTTGGTGATGGTTTCCGCCGGTATCACGCTGGCCAATATCATCTTCCCGCGTGATAAGAGCGAGGCAACCCTGGCAGCCCCGGGTTTCCTGATCAATGTCGGATTCGGAACGTTTGTGGAGGCAGCCTACCCCTTCATGTTCTCCAACAAGCTGGTCTTCGCGTCGGCAATTCTCTCAGCCGGCATTTCGGGTGTCTTTGTTGGGCTCTTCGGGGTTCGTGGAACCGCGTACGTTCCGGCCGTTATTGCACCGACGGTATCCAACACGCCTGTCGGCTTTCTGCTGAGTATGCTGATCGCGCTCGGTTCCGCGTTCGTGCTGACCACACTTGCCAACAAGCTGGCTCGCAGCAAGCAGGTATCGGCTTGAGCCCCGCGGCGTAGTCAGAAACCCGCCGCACTACACAGAGCGCCGGGAGCTTGTCGCCCGGCGCGCTTCGTTCTATGATTGCAACGATGCGTGTCATGGAGGTAGACCCGCGCGAATCGTGCTCGGCGGCCAATCTGCTGCAGAGTCCGTTCTGGGCCCACTTCAAGCAACGCATCGGGCACCGGACGCTCGGGTTGCGTTTTGAGGATTGCCACGCCGAAGGCACTCTGCTGGCGGTCGAGCGCGCCGTCGGCAGCGTGCATGAACACCTCTACATTCCGCACGGACCAGAGGTAATGCTGCCTGAGACCGAGCAGGGACCGTTCCTGCTGGAGCTCTCGGACGCAATCGCCGCGACAATCGATTCGCATCCGACCTATCTGCGCTACGATCTGCCGTGGGAATCACCGTTCTTCGGCGAGGGCGAGCAGTGGCCCGGTCGGCCGGAGGCCCGCCTGCAGGAGCTTCGCATGAACTTCGGCACCGGTCGCCGTGATCTGCGGAAGGCTCCAACCGATATCCAGCCTCCGGACACCGTAATTGTCGACTTGCAGCACGATGACCAGACCCTGCTTTCGCGAATGAGGCCCAAGACGCGCTACAACATCCGTCTGGCGGCGCGCCACGGCGTGGTAACCACCGATGAAGGCCAGGACGGGCTGCCCGAGTGGCACCGGCTGTACTGCCGAACCTGTGACCATCAGCGAATTGTCTGTGAAGGCGTGGATTACTTCCGCAGTCTCTTTGATGCGGCCTCCGCCGACCGCGCAGCCAACCCTCGCTCGGCGCCCCGGCTGCACCTGTTCGCGGCGCGCTACGACCATGAGATGGTGGCCGGACTGATCTGCGCCGTCTGGAAACGGAAGGCGTACTACCTCTACGGCGCCAGTTCCCGCGTTCACAGGAATCTGATGGCAACCTACGCGGTGCAATGGCACACGCTGTTGGCCGCACGCACTGCGGGCTGCAGCAGCTATGACATGTTCGGTGTTCCGCCGCGGGACAACCCGGCGCACCCGATGTACGGGCTGTACCGATTCAAGACCGGCTTTGGCGGTCGGGTGCACCACTTCCGCGGCTGCTGGGACTACCCGATTGATGCCGCTGAGTATCGTGCCCACGCGCACGCCCAGACCTGTCACTCGGCGTATCACCGGCGCGGATGAAGAAGTGCGACAGCTGCGGTTCCAGCTCGTCGTAGGTCACGAGGCCCTGTCTCCGATACCGCCAAACGTACGCTGCGATACCAATGTCTCCGGCACAGAACAGAGTGTGGAAGAACAGCGCACCCAGCGCTGCACCGGCCCACAAACCCGAAACGCGCAGATGAGCCGTCAGGAGAGCTGCGCTCACTATCACCAGCGGCGCAAAGACGGCAACCATGACCTCCCGCGCACTCATCACAAACCCGGGCGCTACCGCGTAGACCGCATATGCGGCCGGTTCCAGGCCGTAGGCCACGCGCTTGGCACCCAGCAGTCGAAACGCCGCCCCGTGGACGAGCTCGTGCACTGGAACAAGAAGCAACGCACCCGCCAGACCGAGCCCCGCACCGCGCAGGCCGGCAAGCAGCAGCGCGCCCGGAGTGGCGTCCGCGCCGGATGCCGCAATCAGCGCGTAACCGACAATCACCGCCATCATCAGGGCAAAACCGAGTGAAAACGGGTTACGGGTAAAGAGCGAATCAACCGCGAACTGCGCAATCTCCGAATAGCGCACCGAGCGCAGAGGTCGATACCCGTGAGAAACCAGCTGATCAGGGCGAATACGCATGCCGGCTGTCAGCGGATGAGGGCCTTTGCGCGGCGCAGCTGTTCCGCGTTGATGAGTCTGCACCGGCGCAGTCCGCGCAGGAATGCATCGACAACCCTGGGATCGAACTGGCTTCCCTTGTTGCGCCGCAGCTCAGCGATTGCCTGTTCACTACTCAGCGCTTTGCGGTACGGCCGGTCTTCGGTCATGGCATGCCAGGAGTCGGCCACAGCGATGATCCGTGCCTCAAGCGGAATCTCGTCGCCCTTGAGACCATTTGGATAACCGCTGCCGTCGTAACGCTCCTGATGTGCCAGAATTATGGCGCTTACCTGGTAGAATGATTCAAATGCACTCAATAGAGCCGCCCCGAGTTCGGCGTGACTCTTCATGACCTCCCATTCCGAATCGGTAAGCGGCCCCTTCTTGAGCAGAATTTCGTCCGGTATGCCCAGCTTGCCGATATCATGCAGCAGCAGCGCTTCCTGCAGCGTCATGTCGACCGGAACGCCGAGCTCGTCCGCGATCAGGCTGCCATAACTGAGCACATCGCTGGAGTGCCCGGCGGTATACCGGTCACGCAGCTCGAGAGTACGCGAGAAGCTCATTGAGAGTTCCTTGATACGCTCTTGCAGCTGTCTTTCCCGCGCTTCGCTTTCCTGCAGCTTTCTCAGGTGCATCAGGTTCTTGATGCGGGCATCGAGCTCCCGGATGTTGATCGGCTTGGCGAGGTAGTCGTCGGCACCGCCTTCAAGACCTTCGATCCTGGATTCCGTTTCGGACTTGGCAGTGATCATTATCACCGGCAACCGGCGCCAACGTTCATCATCTCTGACCCGGCGCAGCAATTCGAAGCCGTCCATGTTGGGCATCATGACGTCCGTTACCAGCACGTCCGGCTCAACACTCTCTACAAGATTCCACGCTTCGAGGCCATCGCGTGCAACGCTGACCTTGTAGCCGTGATTGGAGAGCTAAATGGCAGGGTACGGATTCTTAATCCCCAATCGGAGTTGTCCAAATGAATCGA
>RECP01000107.1 GCA_007693945.1 Spirochaetaceae bacterium | reverse complement strand
TGCGAGGGTTTCTTCGGCAGGTTGAAGACCGAGATGTTCCATAACCGCAGCTGGGAAGGCGTCACGATGTCGAACAGCTGGCCGCGTGGGCCCGCCAGGACGCCGAACTCACCCACCCTCACCCGGTCTGCCTGCACGCCAACGAGCTGTTTACCTGCGCCATCGCGCGCGCGGTACGGAACGGCGCGGGGCCGCATGAACTCTACGGGTTCATTTGTGCACGCGCCGCATCAACGCCGACCCCGGAACCGCTGATGCGGACCGTCCGGCAGGCCGCTGAGTCGCCCGTGGCAGATTGCACGGCGCAGGCTGGCTGGGTATTGATCGCGCTGCAGAACGCGTTGTGGCAGTTGCTGCACGCTGCTACGCTGGAAGACGCGGTCATCGACACCGTGATGCGCGGCGGCGACACCGATACCAACGCGGCGATCTGCGGCGCGCTCCAGGGCGCGGTTCACGGCCTGGAGGCGCTTCCGCAGCGCTGGGTAGACGCCATTCTGGACTGCCGGCCCGAGCGCGGCCGACCGGGCGTGCAACACCCCCGGCCGCCGGCCTACTGGCCGGTCGAGGCGCTCGAGCTGCCAAGGCAGTTGCTCGGGTAGCGGTAGCTGCCGCGAGGCAAGACATGTGGTACGAAAGCGGTCGCTCATGCCGTAATCGCTTATCATTTTGCGCGCGATGTCGGATGTCTTGGTCAGGTCATCCAAATCTTCGGTATACACGCCGGCGAACACCGTCTTCTCTGCGGTGAGATTCCGGGGAAGCAGATCATCCCGGCGGATATCGAAATCGTGCAGCCATTCACGCCGGCATGTCCGCGCGATTCGGCACCGGGCGAGAAGTCGTGCAGTGTGATGGTAGAGATTGTGCGTCTTGTGGGCTGGTAAGGCCAAAGAAAAGGCGGATTGATGAAAACCCGCCTTCCCCTACTCAACCGAGCGTTCGCTCAGTAGTGTATGTGCTAGTAGCGACGGTTATACCCGCCGCCGCCGCCGCCGCCTTCGTTGCGCGGCTTGGCTTCGTTAACCTTGAGCTGTCGGCCGTCGAGGTCGTAGCCGTTGAGTGCGGTCTCGGCACTGCGGGCGCTGCCCTTGTCTGCCATCTCGACAAACGCGAAGCCGCGCGAACGTCCTGTGTCACGATCGGACACGATGTTGAGCGAAACAACTTCGCCGTACTGGGCGAACAGCTCGCGCAGATCGTGCTCTTCGGTCTGAAAACTGAGGTTTCCCACGTACAATTTGGTAGCCATACAAAACTCTCCTTCTGCTCTTGTGCAGATTGTGGTGAAATACGGAATGTGGACGAGCTTTATCTGGATGCCACCATCTTAAAGAAGGACGTAACAGAAAGGCAGTTCACGGACTCCGTTATTGACGCAGCATACGCTATTCCGTGAAAAATGTCCAGCGGTCGCGTTCACTCTTCAGAATTATTACTCAGGATAAACGATTGCCTCATGGATTGGGTCACACAGTTCACCGGATACCAGCGCAGCTACGCCGTACTACAGGTGAAAGATCTTGCGGAATTCCGAGTAATGCAGCTTGAGTTGCCTCTTGATAAAAAGTATCAGCCAGAACAGCGACAGGGTGCAGGCGATGACCACCAGAGACCAGGTCGGCACCATGCTCGCGCCGAGATGGTTCCTGAACACAATCTCGAAACCGACCGCAAGCACGCCGGAACCGAGCGTTGCCAGCGCAACGACGGAAAGTACCTCCAGGTGCAGCCGGCGTGCAACGACGGCCACACCTGCCGTCAGGCCGGCCAGCAGCAGCACGGTCGGCAGGGCCAGCGGGAGAAACCACGCTGTTTCCAGCGAGCGATCCAGCGCGTAGAGGAAGAGCAGCAGCGCGGCCGTTTGCGCAGGCAGCATCGCAAGCGGCCGCCGCGCAAACCTGATGAGCAAGGTAGCGCTGAGCCACAGGAAGGCGATCGACAGCAACGGATAGCGTGACCATGTCAGCTCGAAGCCGAACGCAAAATCGGCGGAGAATACGATGACAGCCGAGCTCGCGGCAAGCAGAGAGATCATCTGCCAGAGCCAGAATCTGGCCCGTGAGACGGTCTGCGCCCACTGTTCGCCCTGCGGCTCGTCTTCACTGCAAGTCTCCGGGCGGCTGCCGTTCAAAGCCCGCCCACAGAGCGGGCAGCGGGAGTGCTGATCTTCTACCACTACGCCGCACGAATCACACCGTTGCATGGCCGTTCACTCCTCTGCGACTCGCATACTTGCTCCCTCGGCAACCAGCGTCTGAAAGAACAACCGTTCCAGCTCGCTGGACTTCACCAGGCTGCCGAACCTGATCGCCAGCTCGCCCGCATAGCCCACAACGGCACAGTTGACCTTTGTCGCCGGGTTGGGAGGCAGGGTCATGCCGACTGATTCCACGTGCGGCACCATTGCTTCAGGCAGCCGGATGGAACCCAGGTTCGACAGCACGCCCGAATAGAGTCTGTCGCCGAACTTGTGGTGAAGGTACGACAGGTAGACATCCTTCAGAAAGAGCGGCACTACACGGATCAAGGGCTTGAGCTCGCCGGCCACGTTGCGGGCAAGCTGCCGGCCGAGTTCCCGTCTGTCGAGCTGGGATCGCATCTGGTAACGGACCAACTCGAACGTCTCATCCAGCGAATAATCGCCCAGCCTGAGATCCAGCTGCGGCATCACGAAAAGCGAGAAGTTGCGCATCGTTTCCGAGGGGAAAACCTGCCGCATGTTCACCGGTACTTCGAGCCGCACGATCGGCCGCGGCCTGCGCCGCGAGACCTGCGCATACTGCCGGCGGATGCGCACGATGCAGTGCAGGTAGACAGCGCTCAGGTATTCGCCGAGGCGCACGTCTCGCCTGCGCGCGCAGTCCAGGATCTGCGCCACGCTTGCGGTTCCTGCCAGCACGCGGTAGCGGCGGCGGTCGAGTCCGTACGGCAGATGGTACGCCGGAGCCAGAGCTTCCGGCGCGGGCACGCCTTTGCGAAAGTAGCGCTTGTAGGCGTCTTCGAACTCGCCGGCCGCCGGCTCTGCTGCGGCATCCAGCACCCAGCCGCCCGGAGCTACTTCGGTTCCACACAGCTTCAGGTACTCGGCTATCAACGTCAGCAGGAATCGCATTGCGCCAAACCCGTCGGTCAGCACGTGAAACATATCAATTGCCACCGTGGAGCCGCGTGCCTGGACCCGGAAAAGCCGTTCGCCCGGGCGGCGAATTGCTATCGGCGTTATGGGGCTGTCCGAGAGGAGCTCCACACGCGGAATGCCGGAATGGCGCTGCAGGTAGTACCAGAAGAATCCCCGCCTGAGATTGACCTGGTAGTACGGCAGGCGCGGGATCACCCGCTCGAGCGCCCGATTAAGGTTGTCGATTCTGACCGCTGCGGAAAGCCGGGCGGACACGCGGAACACCGCGGGCGCCGCATCCGAGCAAGAAGCCGGATAGATCTTGGCCGCGTTGTCGAGCCTGAACCAATCCTCGGCCACGCCGCTCCGGTCGATCACCCGCTCACCCTCCCAGGACTGCCTGTACCAGCGGCTGCCACGGATCATAGCCCATCACAAAAAAATAGAACGCGGTAGCAAACCAGCCGTGAAACACTCCGGGTACCAGAATGTTTCGCGTACGGAAGAATACGGACGTGGTCACCAGTCCCATCAAAAAGGTCACAATCACCAGCGGCAGTTGCGGCAGATGGACCGCGGAAAAGAGTATCGCGCAGATGACGACTGCCGTCGCTTCGCTCAGCTTTTCTGCGCTGAGTGTCACGAGGTTGTCCGCAAACAGAGCGGCAAGAACGAATTGCTGTATCGTACCCCATGGGACGTACAACACCAGCAGCAAGGCCAGGTTCCGGTTGAGATGCGCTGTGCCGAATGCCAGACCGTAGACAACGGAGACCAGGCAGCCGAACAGTGCAAAGGGGGCTATCATGTGCAGAGCCGGGCGGCCTCCGGCCAGGGTTAAGCCCCAGCGCCGCAGCAGCGATCTGTCCCGACGATAGCGGACCAGAACGTAGCCGATCCAGAACAGCGCTACGGCTACTATGAACAGCGGACGGAGACCGAACACGAGTTTAGCCGCGCCGGTAGCCAGAACGGCTATTAATTCGAAGCCTCTTCCGCTGTGTTGTCTCTCCGAGCCGCGCTGAGTATCGCTCATCTGCTGACCCTGCAGTCTGATACGCTCTGCGCACACCTGCAACCCTATGGTACACCATTGTGCCGCCGGCGGTCGAGCGGTGCGCGGCCTCGGCAGGCACGGCCGAATCGGTGCGGCACTTCGGCGATATGGACCCCGAGGGGCTTCTGATCTATCAGGAGATCGCCGCCGCAGCGCCGCAACTGCGTCCGCACCTGATGGACG
>RECP01000046.1 GCA_007693945.1 Spirochaetaceae bacterium | reverse complement strand
CGCCTCTATTTCGCCCGAACCGCTGAACAGACCAAACGAACGCACATGCGTTCCCACAACTTGGCCGGTACCGTCATCGTGCAGCCTGTATTGCCACAGATAGGACCCGGAAGGGCCACTCTTGCGGCTGACGATGGCAAAGATCTCACCGTCCGACGGCCGCTTGTAGAGACCGATCCCCATGGCCCGCCTGTCGCTCTCTTTGTCGGTACCCAGAATCAGGCTGGCCGATGGGTCCGCGCTATTGATCCAGATGGCCGGATCGTCGCTGTCATGCCTGACCCTGTCCGACACACGGATCGGCTGCCGCCCGACCGGCCGGCTCTCCAGCGAACAGGAGAAGAGGACGACAATCGGCATCAGTCGGAGCAATAGTCTGGTTGAAGATTGCAGTGTGTTGATTCCGCGTTTGAGCGAACGGCAGCGGTCCTACAGTGTAGTGATTTGCCACCGGCGGTGCCACTTGCCGTGGCGCGAAGAGACTATCTCCATAGCGCTATGGAACCGCGACGCATGATGACGTGGCTTCCGCGTTGGCATGCCACAACGAAACCCAACGTTCCAGAGCTCGGTTGCCTCACGCAGATTGTTCAGCGCCTCCTCCACGGTCTCACCTTGTGTGGTAGCACCCGTCTCAGGATTCAATGCGACATAGCCGCCTTCGGTGGCGGGAGTCAAGACTGCTGCTAATTCCATTGTGATCTCCTTAGAGATGGGAGGTACATAGGCTTGAGCGACCTGGCGTGCAGTATTTCTCGAGCCCTAACGGGACATCGGTTATTCAAAAGCCGACCGATCTATTGCCGAAGAGACCCATTTCTCATTGCGCATTCTGGCTGGCTCGGGCGTCTACGACGGTATCGCCTTGACTTGCGATATCAAGCTCCGGGCACAACGCAACCTACATATTGTCTTCCCTTTGAATGACCGCGGTAAACGTCTTGTTCACGATAGTTCCTCCTGTTCGAGTATAGCACCTCGCGGTAGCTCCATGCGGTTGCCTCCCTGTAGAAAGACAACAGCGAAAAAATGTCTGCTGATTCAGGTAGTCGCGCGTTAAACCGAATCCGCTTGCCGCGGATTCCATGCGTTCACAATGGCTGCGGCGAATGAGCGGAAATCGTCCAGACTGGTTTGAACAAGACGAAATACCCGCTCCCAGTCTATGGCGTCGTACTCGTGCACAGCCACGTTTCTGAATCCAACCGCCCGTTGCAAACGCTCGGCGAGTCCGGGATCGAGCACCTGCCGCGTCGACAGCACCACAAAGGTGTCGGCCATTGTTGACGGTGCCGGCCAGCCACGGGAGGCGATCAGATGCGAGCCGAGATCAACACAGATCTGCACGGCTCGTTGCAGATTGACCGAGACGATATCCTGCGCGTCGTAATCGCGGATCAGCGCCGGCGCGGAAGGCGGAGTTTTCTCCTGTATCCGGCGCAGGCAGCGACGAAGCGACTCGAGCCTGGCGTCCAGCAGGTCAGCGTCCGGCAAGCAGTCTCTCCCTGTTGCTGCGGCGGATCATACGCACCAGCGGCAGCATGTTGGCATCAAAATCGAGCATGCGAATGATGAGCTCGGCGCGCACGGTGGAATCACGAGAAAGCAGCACAACCCCTGTTGTGAGCACCTGCTTGAGAAAGAGACCCTCGGCGCGCGCGAGGTCGCGCAGCTGGACTTCGCGGCCCGTGCGCCTGGAACACTCAAGACTGATATCCAGCAGCGTGTCCTGATCCATGGCAGTGCGTGAGGATTGCGCCAGCGCCAGGTCAACGTCGCTGCCCGGCCGTTGGGTTCCGCGCGCACACGAGCCGTAGAGGATCGCCAACTGCAGCTGCGGGTAGCGCTCGACAACGGATGTGAGGGCCCGGCGCAGCGGTTTATCTATGTGTGTTTGCGTTGGATGGCTCACTGCGTGAGGTCTGTCCGTCTTGCCGGTCAGCCGTCGTGCAGGCCGCACTCGTCCACCAAGCCGCGGAAGCGCGCCGTGCGCTCGGCAGCTTCGTCCGGCTGCATCGGGCGGCTGGAGTGGGCGTCTCCGACGCTGCGGTAGCCGTGCTGCTGCAGCGGATGACGCGGCAGATCGTAGACGCGAAAATAGGTCTCGATCTGCTCGGCGGTCCAGCGTAAGAGCGGGTGGATCTTGTAGACCCCCATGCCCACTTCCACGGTCTGCAGCGCGGCGCGATGGCTGGTCTGTTGTGAACGAACGCCCGAAAGCCATGCGGTGGCGCCGAGCTCCGCCAGGGCACGCTGCATCGGCTCCACTTTGCGCAGGCGCGTATATTGCCGCATCGATTCGGAATCCTCGGTCTCCCACAGCCGCCCGTGCAGCGCCTCCATGCGTGCCGGGCTTAAGAGCGGCTGGAAGACGTGCAGGTCGAGATTCAAGCGTTCCGTCAACTGCTGCGCGTAGCGGTAGGTCTCCGGCGGCAGATAGCCGGTATCTATCCAGATTACCGGGGTCCCCGGCGCGGTACGCGTTACCAGGTCCAGCAGAACCGCGGACTGGATGCCGAAGCTGGTACTCATTACCAGGCCGTGGCCGAACAGCAGCGCAGCCTCGCGCACCTGCTGCCAGGCGTCACGCGGGGTGATCTCGGCACGCAGCCGTTCCAGGCTCACCGATGCGAAGCTGCGGATGCCCGCGTTCAATCGGCGCAACTCGCGGCGGCGGAAGTGGCGCTCGGCAAGATTACCCACGCGGCGCCGCAGCCTGGCCGCGCTGACCGGACGCCGGGACGGTTCATTGTTTGGGAACAACTTGCGCTTTGCCATGCCGCCTCCTGTTCAGGCCCACACCCCTCACACCGGAGCCACCCCAGACCTAAAGGTGACTAACTCACGTGAATTTAACACTATAGGTGCACCGATATCAAGGGCAAATTTGGTATTTCTGAGTTGGCCGCCGCGCGCCAGCGGCTCAGCCGGAAACCTTGGCCATGCGCTGGAAGCGCGGGTTGCGCTCCAGCAGCTCGCCGTAGCTGCCGCTGGCAGTAATGCGGCCTTTGTCGAGCATGAAGATGGTGTCGCACTCGACGAGGGTGGTGAGCCGGTGCGCAATGATAATGATGGTTTTGCGGCGCGTCAGCGAGTGGATGGCGTCCATGATGGCGTCCTCGGTCAGGCCGTCCAGGGCGCTGGTGGCCTCGTCCAGGATCAGCACCTTGGGATCCGTGTATACCGCGCGCGCGATGCCGAGCCGCTGGCGCTGGCCGCCGGAGAGCCGCACGCCGCGCTCGCCGACCACCGTATCGTAGCCTTTGGGCAGTTCGTCCTCGATGAAGTCCGCCAGATTGGCGATCCGCGCCGCGCGCCGCACCGCATCCGTGTCTATGTCCGCATCCGGGATGCCGAAGGCGATGTTGCGCGTGATGCTGTCGTCCGAGAGATAGATGTGCTGCGGCACGTAGCCGAGGTTGACCTGCCAGTTGCGCAGGTTCTGTTGCGTGAGCGGAGTGTCATCGATCACGATCCGGCCCGAGGTCGGCGGCAAGAGGCCCAGCATGACGTCCACCAGCGTAGTCTTGCCGCAGCCGGTGGGCCCCGCCAGCCCCACGATGCTGTTCTTCTCGATCTCGAGGCTCTGTTCGCGGATGACGTCTTCGTCGGTATTGGGGTAGCGGAAGCGGATATCCTGCAACAGGATGCGGCGCTCGAACGGCAACGGCGGGACTTCGCGCAGCTTGAAACGGGGAAGCCGCTGCAGGTAATCCATGTCGAGGTGCCTGGTGACCAGCTCCACCACCGGCTGATGCGCCCGCAGCTGCGCCAGATCCCTGAACATGTGCTTGAACGCCGGCTGCAGGCGGTTGGCGGCGTAGGCGTAGACCCCGATCAGGGGAATCAGCGATGCGAAATCATCGCGGGTTGCGATCACCAGCGTAACCGCCAGGATGATGCCGCCGAACATGAAACTCTGCAGGAAGTACTTGGGAACCGCACCGAGGATCTTCTTGCGCGCCTGCAGGGTGGCCATGCGCCGCGACGGAACTGAGAAGCGGTCGACGAAGACCTTCTCCTTGCCGAGCATCTTGACGTCCTTGATTCCGCCGAGCGCCTCGGAGGTGGCCTTGAAGCGCTCGCGGTTGGCCCTGATGCGCTGCTTGCCGAGCTTGTACAGCCGCATACGGATCAGGGCGAAGGTTCCGCCGTACATCACCACGATCACCGTGGCGACCACTCCCGACACGGCGGGGTTGACCGCGATCAGAAAACCGATAATCAGCGCGGCCACCACCAGATTGGCCAGGCCGTCAAGGAACGGGATCAGGAAGCCCTTCATCAGGGTCTGGACTTCCGAGAGTACGTTCTTGCTGAGGTCGGCGCTGTTCTGGTTCAGAAAGAACACGTACGGGCGGGCCAGGTAGCGTGCCAGTAACTGGCGCGCCATGGTGTGGCCGCGTCCGTGCGCGAAGCGCGCCTTGGCGTAGTCCGTCAGCGCGTTGAACATGTTGCGCAGTACGATGAAGCCGGCCACCGCGAAACCGAGCGCTACGAAGAAGGTGCGGTGGCTGTCGAAGCCCAGAGTGGTGTAGGCCCGGTTGAGGTAGCGGTTGGTCTCGACCAGCTCGGGCTGCGTGGCGACCGCCAGAAAGGGGGCGATCGAGCCGATGCCGGCGACTTCCAGCAGCGCCAGCCCCAGCAGCAGAAAGCAGAGTACGACGAACTTGCGCCGTTCGCTCCTGGAGAAAACCTTCCATAGCAGGCGTAGTCCTTTGATCATGGTGCTATTGTCCTTCCGCGCTATCCTGCGCGGCGTCGGTGACGTCGGCCGCGGACACGGAGCGCTCGGGCGCGCCGTGATAGTACATCAGATACCAGTCCACGAAGCGCCGCACGCCGTCGGCCACCGCTGTGCGCGGCCGGAAGCCGAACTCGTGTTCCAGCGGACCGCAGTCGGCCCACGTGGCCGCGACGTCTCCAGGCTGCATGGGCGCGTACTCAATGCGGGCCGTACGGCCGAGCGCGTCCTCGATGGCGCGCACGAAGTCCATCAGCGCCACAGGGCTGCCGTTTCCGATGTTGTAGATGCGCCACGGCGCCTCGGAACATGACGGGTCGCTCTCGGGTTCCGTGGCCGGGACCGGGGCGGCACCGGCCGCCCGGCCGCCGGCCGCAGCTCGGGAGGCGGGGTTTGACGCGGCGTCGGCGACGGTCGAAGTGACCGGGGCGGCGGGCCGGAACAGAACCCGCACCACGCCTTCCACGATGTCGTCCACAAAGGTGAAGTCGCGCTGCATGTTACCGTTGTTGAACAGCGTGATCGGTTTGCCCGCCAGCATGGCGCGCGTAAACAGGAAGAGCGCCATGTCCGGGCGCCCCCACGGCCCGTAGACCGTGAAGAAGCGCAGGCCGGTCGCCGGCAGGCCGAAGAGGTGCGAATAGCTGTGCGCCATGGCTTCATTGGCCTTCTTGCTGGCCGCGTAGAGGCTGACCGGATGGTCGGCCGGACGCTGCGGGCTGAACGGCATGCGCCGGTTCAATCCGTAGACCGAGGAGGTCGAGGCGTAGACCAGGTGCCGGGGAGGATTGGCGCGGCACGCTTCCAGCAGGTTGAGAAAGCCGGTGAGATTGCTGTCGACATAGGCGCGCGGGTTGGTGAGCGAGTAGCGCACCCCGGCCTGGGCCGCCAGATGGCAGACGTGGCTGAAGCGGTACTCGGCGAACAGCCGCTGCAGGTAGTCGGCGTCCTCCAGACGGGCGCGTACGAAGGTGTAGGCGCCGGGGGCCGAGGGCGCGGCCGACGCGGACTGCGGGGTGTTCCATTGCAGATCCGCGGCGTCAATGCCGCACTGCGCCAGACGCGCGTGCTTGAGCTCGACCTCGTAGTAGTCGTTGATGCTGTCCAGGCCCACGACGCGCCGGCCGTCCGCCAGCAGGCGCCGAACGGTATGAAAACCGATGAATCCGGCGGCACCGGTTACCAGGATAGTCGATTCACGCGGGCTCACGACGGCGGCACTCTCCGTTTGCACTTCATCCTCCGGACGATACCAGAATGCGCATCAGGTAGTCGCGGCCGGTGTCACGGCCGGCGGTGTATGCAGTCCGTTGCTTTGCGCCGCTGCGGTCAGGCGCTTCGGGCCCGCCGGGCGGCGCTGCGGAAAGCGGCAGCTGGTGCGGCTGCACGTGTTCGGCGTAGAGGTAGAACTGTCGCCCGGCGCCGTCGAACGGGGCTACACCATCGGGCGGCGCGGCGTCGCCCGCGGTGTCAGCCGCGGCGCTTCGGCCGGAGACAGGCCCTGTGGCGTGCGGCGCGTCGGACGGCTGGACCTTGCGCTGACGGTACTCGAGGCCGTACTTGGCGCACAAGTGTTCCAGTACAAACGCGAGGTCACTGCGGCCGAGGACCACGATGCTGCGATAGCCGCGGTGTTTGACTTCCAGCACCAATGCCTCCAGCGCATCCTTGTAGCCGACTACGCTCTTCATGGTGCGCTTGAGATAACGGTAGCTTTTGCGCGCGATGGCATCGATGCCGGCCGGAGTCACGGCGTAGGCCACGTTGCGGTTGTTGACCTTGCGCATGGTCAGCAGCCCCTTGCGTGACAGGCGCTTGATGATCGCGTTGGTCATACCCAGCGAAGCTCCGATGGCGTCGGCCAGATCGCGTTGCCGCACGCGCTGACGGTTGTAGATCTCTTCCAGAACCGCAAGCTCGAGCTCATACTCGTGACGCTGCTGCAGCGGCATTCGAGGAGAGGAGATCTGTTTGCGTGGAGCGGGAACCGACACGTGATATGGCCCTGTTATGCGGGTACGGACACAGCTCGGGCGGCGAAGCACCGGCCGATATGAGCGGCGTTGGCGAGTCACCCGGATGCCGCCGGAACTGGCTACCCGAGGCCGCGCGGGCGTCGCAGCGTCCGCGCGGAATGTTCGTACATCGAACAATATAGCACACAGCGGGCATTCGTCAATACCGCGGCAGAAGAGAGACGAGACGGGTCGCGCGAGACCGAATCGCATAGCGTCTTGACAGCGTCGCGGGCAGAGTTGACATGCCGCGGGTTTCGGCGGAAAATGCGCTGCATATACGCTGTCCAAGGAGCGTCCATGTACCACTCTCGCCGCCCCGCGCCGGGCTCCGTCATCGTGTTGCTGCTGCTGGTTGCTACGGCCCGGGGTTTTGCACAGCAGGCAGTTTACGAGATCACTGCCGTTGACTACCACATAGAGGGCCGTACGCGCCAGTTTGCGCTCGAGACGGTAGTTGACCTGGAGCCCGGCCTGCTGTTTACATCGCGGGACGAGCTGGAGTTCTTCCTGGCCGATCAGCAGCAGCTGCTGATCAACCAGCGCCCGCTGGCCGAAGCGCGCCTGGAGTACACCGCCCGCCCGGTGGGGCCCGACCGCTACGCGGTCGAGGTTGATGTGCACACGCGCGACAGCTGGAACATCATCGCGTTGCCCTATTTCCGCTACAGTTCAGACGACGGACTGCTGCTGAGCCTGCGCGGTCGCGACTACAACTTCTTCGGCACACTGGAGCGCCTGGCGGTCAACCTCGACTGGGAGAACGAGAAACCCGGCGACGGCCTGACCAACGTGGACGAGCTCAACCTCAACTGGAGTTTCAGCTGGCCCTTCCAGTGGCACGGCTACGACTGGCGCTGGGACGTCAAGGGTGAGCTGGCCTACCTCCCCAACGACACCGACGAGTACAATTTTGAAACGGCCCTGGGGATCACCTTTCCGTGGCTCTTCGGCCTCGACTGGACCGCAACCTATATCCAGGCGCTCGACATCCGGCGCGGTGACAAGCCCGATTCGGACGGCCTCAAGCCCGACACCTACTGGGTCACGCCGGGCGTACGGCTGGGAACCACGGTTCCGACCGGCTGGATGCTGGGCACCCTGGGCGAGATCCGCTACAACCCGCGCGGAACCGCCAGGTACCCGTACGCGCCCGGCCTGAGTGAAGGCCGACGCGGACCGATTGTCGACTTCACCCACTCTCTGAGCGCCGGCCGGGTCAACTGGATCGGCAACTTTCGCGACGGCACCATTGCGGAGCTGACCAACTCCAACGAGCTCAACCTCTACCGTGCGCTGGGCGCCAGCAACCTGGAGCCGTGGGATCGGGTGGTGGAAGCCGAGCTGCGTTCCTACGGCGCCTACCTGACTGATGCGCTCTTTCCGGTCGGGCTTTCAGCGCGCGTCGGCGTCTTTGGCGACCTGGACGGCAGCGATCAGATCAACGACCGCGTGCGCGGCATTATCAAGCGCGTGGATGGAGAAGACCGGCTGAGAGGCGAGTACGGCGCCTATGCCAACGTCGACCTGGCGGTCAGCGTCTTCCGCTGGGGCCGCTTTGCCGAAGGCCAGGGCGCGGTGTTCCTGGACGTGGGCGCAACCGGCAACCTTGAAGACGGTCTGATAGACCCGGACGACATCCTGTTCGGCGGCGGTATCGAGATCTTCGGCTTCCCGCTGTTCTCGCGCGCGCTCTACCTGCGCGCTTCACTTGGCTTCGACCTGCGCGCGGTAGTTGACGAGACGACGCTGCGCGGTTCAGAGAAACGCGACATCTTCATCGGCCTCGATCACCACTACTGATCGGCGCCCACGTGTTCGCACGTTTGACCGCACGGAGTCGATTGGCATAGTATGGATGCGCGCCTGCCGTGAGAGTGACCCTCGGGCGCGACGCACCGTATTAGTCTGCCAACCGACTTCGTGCAGACAAACGCAGCGCCTGACTTCGCTGGTGCAGACAGACAACCCAGCGCGCCCGTGTCGCTACACGGCCAAAATGCCAACGCCTTATCGGCGCGGACGGGTAGCCTCGGTGCTGCGCCGGCGCCGGTCTCAGTTGGCCGGCGGCCGGATGCCGATGTTGTAGCGCGCCCCCACGAAAAACTCGAACAGCAGGCGGTTGTTGTTGCCCGGCTTGTAGAGCTTAGGCTGGATGAGTTCGTCTTCGAAGGTCTCGCCGTCGGGCGGCTCCGCCATCACCAACTCCAACTCATTGAAGACCGCGCCGATCATCGCGCTGGCCTTGAGATCCCACGGCCCGAAGCTGCGCCCGATGGCGCTGGAGAAGCGCACGGTCTTCTCGAGCGGGCTCTCGTCCAGCAGCGGGAAAAGTTTGCCCTCGCCGTAGCGGCCGGGGTGGCCGCGGTACTCGTGCCAAGGATTGGCCGGTGACTTGGAACCGGAAACCACGAACTCGGCCGAGCCTTCGATCTGAAAATCGTTGGCCTCTCCCTCGTAGGTGGCCATGAACGCGAGGTTGTTCTCGCCGTAGAGATAGCCTATGTAGTTGTCGCGGTAATCGAGGGCGCGCCTGCCGCCGTCAAACAGGTATTCCACCGCCGGGTAGTAGGTGTACTCGTAGCGCTTCAGGCTGTAGTTGCGGTCATTGGCGCTGGTGGCGGCAAAGGTGTACTTGAGCGCGCCGGCGTGGTAGAGGCCCAGGCGGCCGAACGTGAAGTCACGCGCGCCGCCGAGCGACCAGCCCCACTTGTTGGGGTGCTGCAGGTCGTGATCGGGCGCCAGGAAATTGAGATTGATGTCGCCCATGATGAACTGCAGGTAGCCGTAGCGGTTGGGGTAGCGCGGCTCGGTGTAATCGACGAAGAAGCCCATGTGGCTGTTCTCGTCGTCGATCTGGGTCCACGGCTTGCCGCCGGTGGAGTTGACCAGCTGGGTGAAGTACATCGGCAAGGGACTGAGAAAATACTCCGGGTAGAAGCTCTGGTTGATGTAGACGATCGACTCCTGGAAGCCGAGGCGCCAGTCGCCGAGCTTGATGCCGTAGACCTTGTAGTTGGCGCCGCGGTCGAGCGGGCGGAAGTAGAAATAGTCACCATCGACATCGCCTGCTTGATCGAGGTCGTCCTCATCGAAGACGTCCGGCGCCTGCTCGTTGCCCCACTCGTAGATCGGCTCGGGGGTGCGGTACCACTTGGAGTTCCGGTTGAGACCGATCCAGCGGCTCTCGTAGAAGAAGAAGCTGTCCTCGTAGTTGAGGCTGAGAATGGTGGCCGGGATGTCCCACGACGAGATGAACATGGTGTAGGGACTATCGACCTTGTCGCGGTGCGGTGTACGGCCGAAGAGCAGCGAAATCGGGCGGTAGTTGAACTCGATGGTACCCTGCTTGAGGTTGAAGTAGTGGCCGAGCATGTACGGCTCTTCGGGCTCGTACTTGTCGTCATTGATCAGCGAAAGATCGAAGTACATGCGGAACAGTCCCGAGTTGTACTCGGCGGTCATGCCGACTTCGTCGTAGAGCTTGTCCTGGGTGGCAAACAGTCCGAGGTATGGTGACAGAATCACGGGTGCCGGTTGCACATCGACGCCGTAGCCCGGCGGCTCGGGCAGCTCTGCGGGCCGGATTGCCTCCAGCGCGCCCAGCGGCGGGGCAGGAACGGCCAGCGCCAGAATTGCCGCCAGAGTCAGTGCGACGGCGGTTGCGTGTCTCGTTACGGACATTACTGCATTCTCCTTTCAGCTTCATGGTAGAAAGCGTCCATTGCCGACTTCATGTCGCGCGCACCCAGATTGCGTAGTGCCACGCGCAGACCGAACTGGTCACGCGCAAAGGATATGCTGTTGAAGTAGCGCGCGTAGGTGTGCTCCACACCGTCAATCTCCACCGCGCACAGGTACCACGACCCCGCCACGTCGACCAGCTGCCCGTCAAGCGAGCGGTCCATGCGGTAGTACATGGCAAACTCCCCGCCCTGAGCGCGGCAGCCGGCCGCAGGCCCGGATCCGGGATTACCGGACTGCGCTTCTACCCAGCGACGCTCAGCCGCGGAGGTTTCCGGGCCGGAGCCGGGGACAGCGGAGCCGGGAACGGCGCTCCGGGGACCGTAGTTGTGCGCGCCGAGCGGTGGCTCAACAACGGTCAGATAGTAGTCATAGCCGGAGCCGAAAAACAATACTTGAAACGACAGCGTCAGGTGATGACGCCAGGTGGGCGGATCATCGCCGATGCGGACGGCCTGGCTATTGGTCACACGCGGCGCAAACTCCGGGTACGCGTTGTAATCCGTTATCACCTGCCGCATGATGTCGAGCGGTACCGGATAAACCGCGTGCAGATCGCCGATGCTGGCCGTGGTTGCCGGCGCCGGGGGCGAAGTGTCAACGGAGAAATGGATCTCGGTAGGGTTGCGCAGCAGTGCGGCGAAATCGGCTCCGCGGGCCACCGCAAGGGGATAGTCAACAGCCGCTGCAGCGGACGCGCAAACAGATGCGAGGAGCACGGCAACCAGCAGGCGGTAAGGCGCGGATCTCATGTATCGAGAGCGAACATAGCACGCGGCACAGGAGTCGTCAACGCACGAGGAGAGGGACGAGGCTCATTGCGGTGCGGAGCGGCGCAGCGCTTCCTCGTAGTAGGAGTTCATGACCGACTTGATGTCGTGGTCGCTGTGGTGTGGGACCAGGTGTTCGGTCTCGAACGAGTAATCGGCGCTGGAGATAACGCACGGGACAAGATCGCGATGACTGTCCAGATCAAGGATTACGTCGCGCAGCGCCTCAAACGCGACCGGGTAGACCGCGTGAACGTCAGCCCGGGTTTCCACGTGGATTTCTTCGGACGGGTCACCCACCGCGGCAAAGTCGATTTCGGTAGGGTTCCCGATCAGGACTATCGAAGTCGGCGGCTACTGCGCGCTGTTTAGCAGGTTGCGTCTCAGCGTCTCTTCGTAGTAAGCGTTCATCACCGATTTGACGTCGCGCAGACCAAAGTTGCGCAACGCGAACCGCAGACCGAAAACCCGCCGACCGAAGGCGACATGGTTGAAGTAGCGAACGTAGGTGTGCTCGAGCCCGTCGATCTCGATGCGCTTCAGATACCACGAGCCGCCCGAATCCGCCAGCAGCGCGTCGTGACTCTCGAGCATCCGAAACAGCAGCGCAAACTCGCGGTCCTTATCACGCACAACCATGTGCTTGGTCTCGAAGGAGTAATCGGAGCGAAAGACGAGCACGCGAAACTCGAGCTCGACGTGCTGACGCCACTTTGGCGGATTATCGCCGGCGGGTTCGGCAGCGCTGGAGACAACGCGCGGCACAAAATCGCCATGGCTGCCCAGATCCAGAATGGTGTCGCGTAAGGCCTCGAACTCGACCGGATAGACGGCATGCAGATCCGCGAAGCTGACCGCGTAGATCTCGTCGGCGGGATGGTCGTGGGCATCGAACGCAAGCACTCGCGGGTTTTCCAGCAGTCCGGCATAGTCGGCATCTTCGGCGACCCGCAGCGTACGCTCGTCGTGCTGATCGTGCCACGCTTGCAGCGCGGAGGCCCGAGGCGCTGCCAGCAGCAGCGCCAGAGCCGCCAGGAGGCATATGCCCGACGGCGCCGGCGTACGAACGGGCGGCGCGGTGACCACGCGAGACCGGTGACGACTGAACGCCTCCACATCGATTCGAGACTCGGGCATGATCTGAGACTCCGGCGCGGGACCGGAAGCACCGTCATGGGCGGTGTTCGGGATCATCTGCCGATCTCCGCCTTGAGCGCTTCGACCTTGTCGGTCTGTTCCCAGGAGAAACTGTCACGCCCGAAATGGCCGTAACAGGCGGTCTCCTGGTAGATGGGGTTGAGCAGCGCGAGGGTCTTTATGATACCCGCCGGGCTCAGATCGAAGACGGTATTGACCGCCTTTTCGATGCGGTCAACCGGTGCGCTCGATGTACCGAATGTATCGACCATGACCGACACCGGAAACGGGACGCCGATGGCGTATGCCAGCTGTACCTCGCAGCGTTCGGCTAGGCCCGAGGCCACGATGTTCTTGGCAACATAGCGCGCCATGTAGGCGGCCGACCGGTCGACCTTGCTGGGGTCCTTACCGCTGAAGGCGCCGCCGCCGTGGCGCCCCATGCCGCCGTACGTATCGACGATTATCTTGCGCCCCGTAAGACCGGAGTCGCCGTGCGGCCCACCAATCACGAATCGGCCGGTGGGGTTTATGTAGTAACTTGTGTTCTCATCGAGCAGCCCGGTGGGCTCGAGGACCGGCCTGATTACCCTGGCAATGATAGTTTGCTTCAGTTCTTCGTATCCGACGTCCTCATCGTGCTGGTGACTCACGACCACCGCGGTGATGCGCTGCGGCTTGTGCCCGTCATACTCGATCGTGACCTGGCTCTTGGCATCCGGACGCAGCCAGGTGATACCGCCGTTCTTGCGCAGTCTGGCGGCGTGCATCAACAGCTTGTGTGCGTACATGATGGGCGCCGGCATCAGCTCAGGCGTCTCGGTGCAGGCAAAGCCGAACATCATGCCCTGGTCACCGGCGCCCTGCTGCCCCTGGTAGAGCCCGGTGCCCGAGACACCCTGGCTGATGTCGGGACTCTGAGCGTGGATCGCGTTGAGCACGCTCATGCTCTCATAATCGAGGCCGTACTCCGGCCGGTCGTAACCGATGCGCTTGGCAACGCCGCGGGCGACCTCCTGGACGTCGACGTAAGTCTGCGTGGTGATCTCGCCGCCCACCAGCACCATACCGGTGGTTGTAAAAGTCTCGCACGCCACACGCGACGCAGGATCGTCGCGTAGGCAGGCGTCGAGTACGGCATCCGAAACCTGGTCAGCCAGTTTGTCGGGATGACCCTCTCCCACTGATTCGGAGGTGAAAAGGTAGTGCCGGTTGTCCATCTGCTTCCCCTCGGATGTACGCACTCACGCCCCGGAGCATCACACCCTGCGGCAGCCCACCGCGGCGCCAGACATCCGACTGTGTTCACGTCAGTGATGGCGCCGCCACGCAACGACCCAGCCCGCGGTCCCCGGCCCCAAAGGCCGGCACGTCAGACCGGGACGCCAATCCCGCAGCGACACGCTGAACATAATATAGTGAACCGCGGCGCATCGATGCAAGCCAGTACGGCTCAGTACTTCTCAAGCTGAGGCGGGAACGGGTTTGTCACCCTTTGGGCGGTTATGGTCAGGGTTCAGGAGATCACCGGACTCAGCGGGCCGCCCCGCGACGAGCAGCGCGGCGCGCAGCAAGCCCGCGGCCGAACATGTCAGCGGCAAGAGCAACCCGGACGCGCCGGCAGGACCGGTAGCGCGGGAAGCGCGGATAAGCCGGGTAACGCGTTACACGGGTAACTCGGGCTACGCTCAGAGTTGAAACGGGGGGCGGTACTCCGCCGTGTAGCATCGGTTACTACAGAACCACCGGACAACGTTGACGATGTGTGGCCAGGTGGCGCTCTTCGCTGCGTTCTGCGCTGTCTTCGCACACCGCGCGCAGCATCGAAAGCGCCAGTCCGTACAGTCTGCGGCGACGCCCCGGCCGCGGTATGAGCCCGCGATCGTCAATTGCCTTGAGACGGATCAGGACCGTAGTCGCCAGCGCCGCGGCGGTTTCCGGGTCCGCGGGCGATGGCTGTTGTCGCGAATCGGTGATTCGGGAATCCGATAGATCGCGAAACCCGGTTACGGCCTCCACGAGTCGCTGCGACGCCGCAAACAGCGCTCCTGAATCGACGGCCTCACCGAGGCCCAACAGATCTGTGTAGAGTTGAGCCATGTCCCGACTGAACCTGGCGACGAGCGATCGCGATACGTACATAGGAACCTCCGAACTTTTTTGTGGTATGTACTACTAATAACAGGGGTTTTTGGCGATTTGATTGAATCGTTGGAGATATTTGTTTTTCAGTGGTGCCAAAATTGTTTTTTTTGCGGCCGGTTTGGCCTCTATTTGAAGCAGCAGCGCTGCAGTCACCGTTTGGGGGTACGGAGGCTACAGCGATGTGCACCACAATCACTGCCCCCGAGTTCTGTCCCAACCCTCAGTGCAGCTATTTCCAACGCCAGCGCGCCGCTCAGCACCGCTGGTACCGGCGTGCAGGCACCTACCACACTCTCAGCCGGGGAGAAATCCAGCGCTTCTGCTGCCTGGCCTGTGGCAAGAGCTGTTCCACCCAGACATTCAGCATCCACTACTGGTCGCACTCGGACTGCGACCTGCGTCGGCTACGCGAGGATCTCGACAGCGCAAGCGGCCTGCGTCAGATCGCCCGCCGTTGGCGTGTCAGCTATCGGGTGGTCCAGAACCGCATCCGGCGCCTTGCGCGCAACGCCCTGACGCTACTGCACACTGCGGCAGCCACATCGGCGCTCAACGGGATCGCAGAGCACCTAGTGATCGACGGGTTCGAGTCGTTCGTCCGCAGCCAGTACTTCCCGGCGGAGTTCAACCTCGTAGTCGGCAAAAACTCCCAGTACCTGTACGGGTTTAGCTTCGCCGCACTGCGGCGCAAAGGCCGAATGAGCGCGCTGCAGCGCAGCCGGCGAGCAATGATCGATGCGCACTACAGCCCACCGGCGCGAAGCGTGTTCGTCGCGCTGCGGATGCTGCTCGACGATCTCTCCTCGGCTATCGCTGCCGGCTGCCGCTGCTCGCCGCGGGTCATCTACAGCGACGAACACCGAAGCTACCCCGCGGTGCTGCGCTCGCTGCCGCAGTTGCACACGCTGATGCTTGAACAGCGTCTGCAGCACCTGCAGATCAGCTCCCGACGGGCGCGCACCACCGCCAACCGGCTGTTCGCGGTGAACTATCTGGACCGCCAGATCAGGAAGAACTGCGGCGAGCACGCCCGTGAGACGGTCAAGCAGGCCAGAGAGGTCAACTGCAGCCTCGAGCGTATGGCAATATTCGCGCTCAGCCACAACTTTTTCACCCCGCACCGCATCAGCAACCGCGCCGACACCACGGCCGAGCCAACTCATGCTGACGCGGCCTCGATAGCCAACGCAGCTCAGGTGACGTGGCTGCGCTCACGGCTGTTCACTCATCGCCACCTGCACGCTCACCTGCGATCACCGGGGCGCTGGATCAGCTGCATCTGGCGCCATCTCCACGAGAACCCGTCGGCGGTGGACTTCACCACCGCAAAGCGCAGCCCGCAGGTGATGGGACTGGCGCCGTCAGCGATTGCTGCACACCTGGCTACCTAGTCACGGGCGACTGGCACGGGTCGAGTTTCATCTCAGCTGAGACGGGCGCAGCGCTCAGGGCAGTGGCAGGAATGCGCGGCAAGGCAAGGCGCGGAAAACGCGGCGACCCAGCGGTCCCCCGACGTCATTGTGCGTAACGTGGGGGCACTTCCGGTGGGTTGTTTTGTGGTACCTGGTGCCTCGCGGCCGCATTGGCCTCCAAAGCACACTTTTGGCACCAGTCAGTACCGGTAATAACCCGGTTTGAAAGGACCTTCGACGGGGACCCCGATATACTCCGCCTGCTCAGGTCGCAGTTTCGTCAACCTGACACCGATCTTCTCCAGATGCAGGCGCGCGACCTCTTCGTCAAGCTCCTTGGACAGTACGTAGACTCCGGGCCGGTAGTTGTCGCGGTTCTGCCACAGGTCCATCTGCGCCAGAACCTGGTTGGTGAAACTGTTGGACATCACAAAGCTCGGATGACCGGTGGCGCATCCCAGGTTCACCAGTCGGCCTTCGGCCAGGACGAAGATTGCGTGACCATCTTGGAAGTCGTAGCGGTCCACCTGCGGCTTGATGTTGGTTTTGCGGATGCCGGGGTAGCTTTCGAGCTTCTCGACTTCGATCTCGTTGTCGAAATGGCCGATGTTGCAGACCACGGCCTGGTCTTTCATGCAGGCCATGTGATCCACGGTCAGGACGTGCAGATTCCCGGTGGCGGTGACGTAGATGTCGGCCTCACCGAGGGTCTCTTCGACGGTTTTCACTTCGTAGCCGGCCATGGCGGCCTGCAGGGCGCAGATCGGATCGATCTCGGTGACGATGACGCGCGCACCAAGTCCGCGCAGGCTGGCGGCGCTGCCTTTGCCGACGTCTCCGAAGCCGCACACCACGGCGACCTTGCCGGCAATCATCAGGTCGGTGGCGCGCTTGATGCCGTCAACAAGGCTTTCGCGGCACCCGTAGAGGTTGTCGAACTTGCTCTTGGTGACCGAGTCGTTGACGTTGATGGCCGGCACCAGCAAGCTCTTCTCTTCGGCCATTTTGTAGAGCCGGTGGACGCCGGTGGTGGTCTCTTCGCTTACACCGCGCCAGTCCCTTACGGTATCGTGCCATTTGGTGGGGTTTTCTGCGAGGATGCGGCGCAGAACGCGCCGCAACGCCTTCTCATCGGCCGAGTGGCCCTCGGCATCGAGGACCGAAGGGTCTTCTTCAGCCTGGTAGCCGAGATGGATCATCAGCGTTGCGTCACCACCGTCGTCAACCACCAGTTGCGGGCCCAGGTTCTCTACCGAAGCATCCGCTGCGGCCGTCGCGGCCCTGCCGGTTGAGGCCTGATCACCGACCGGGAAACAGAGTGCCTGATAGAGCAGCTCCCAGTACTCATCGAGGGTTTCACCTTTCCAGGCGAAGACCGGAGTCCCGGCGGGTTTCTCGGGGGTTCCGCCGAGGCGGCCCACGGCAACGGCGGCCGCGGCGTGGTCCTGGGTTGAGAAGATGTTGCAGCTGGCCCAACGCACATCGGCCCCGAGATCGGTCAGCGTCTCGATCAGCACGGCCGTCTGGATGGTCATGTGCAGGCTGCCGCTGACGCGTACGCCTTTGAGGGGTTGCGCCGCGCCGTACTTCTCGCGCGTGGCGATGAGACCGGGCATCTCCTTTTCTGCCATGATGATCTCTTTGCGGCCCCAGTCAGCGAGGCTGATATCGGCAACGCGGTAATCGATCACTCGCGCCGCCGCGTTCCTGGTTACGGTAGTCATGGGTATCCACTCCTTGCGGCGGTACGTGCCGCCGGCGGGCTGCTGATGACTGCATAAGCCGATAGCTGCTCGTTGCGCCGGCGGCGTGGCGCGCCGCGGTTTGTATGAATGAGGGTCAGGATTCTTGTGTACGTCTTCTGCGAAATCAGTCCTCGAGTTCCTTGGTATAGGATTCGTAATCAGCTGCGGTCATCATGGAATCGTACTCGGAGACGTCGGAGGCTTTGATCCTGGCAAGCCAGCCCTCGCCGAACGGGTCTTCATTGATCAGAGCCGGGTTATCGGCGAGGGCCTGGTTGACATCGGCAACCTCGCCGCTGACCGGGGTATAGATATCGCTGGCGGCTTTGACGCTCTCGACCACGGCAAACGAGTCCCCTTTACTGACGGTGGCACCGACTTCGGGAAGCTCCACAAATACGACATCACCCAGGCTATCCTGGGCGTAATCGCTGATCCCAACTACAACGGTGTCACCGTCTTTGCGAGCCCATTCGTGGGATTTGAGATAGCGTACGTCACTGTCAAACTTCATGTTGCCTCCTGTTCTTCTGGTGAGCGCCAGGGTCTCAGTTGCGGCTCACCTTAGAATACTGCGAGGTGCCGAATTTATCAACTGCGAGTTGCAGTGCGTCGAAAGTACCCGCCTATCAAGGTTTACGCCGGTTATCCACAGGTAGTGCACAGGCCGGCAGGGCGCGAGCCGACCGGCTGGTGGCGTCAATTGTACCGCAGCACGGCCGCAGAACAGGAATTTCGTGCCCGAATATCGATAGTCGGTGATCAAATGCGGGAAAAAATTGCGCGACAGAAGCGCGCTTAACGCCGTTTTAACATATTTGCAGTACAATGGAGCAATTGGGGCATCATATCGTCCCGACACCCCAGAATAACTAACAGTTTATCCACAAGGATACGGATCAGCGCTGCGAGCCTCCCGTGTACGAAACGCGTACCTGCTTGTAGAGACCTTCGCCTTCGCTCTTGGTCTCTATACCTTCGATGTTTGCCAGCGCGGTGTGTATCAGGCGTCGTTCGAACGGATTCATCGGTTCGAGCAGCCGTGATGAGCGGGTACGCTTCACCTGGTCACCGACTCGCTCGGCCAGGCGCACCAGGCTCTCCTCGCGTCGGCTGCGATAGTTCTCGCTGTCGATCACCACCTTGATCTCGCTGTGGTCAAGGCGTCCGGCGACTACGTTGGCCAGCAGCTGGAGTGCGTCGAGATTCTTGCCCTTGCGTCCGATCAGGATGCTCGAGTGTTCGCTGTCCAGGCGTACACCGAGTTTGTCAGGCTCGCGATAGACGATCTGGACGTTGGCCGGAAACCCCATCTTGCCGGTGAGGTTCTCGATGAAGTCCACAATCGCGTGTTCAAAGTCGTTCTCCGGATCATACTGACCGGCGTAGGTTGAATCATCGGTGATGTGGACCCGGATCCGGACCTTCTTCTGCATGCCGAGAAAGCCCGATTTCTGTGTGTCGAGGATCTCGACGTCAAACTCATCGCGTTCGAGGCCGAGCTCGGCCACCGCAGCGTCGATGGCCTCTTTTTCAGTCTTTCCTTCGAATTCTCTTACCATCTATACTCCTCGGCTTCCGCGGTCAAACGGCCGCCACTGTTTTGCCGCACCTACTTCTTCGCTGACACCGCGGTCTTCTGCTGCTTGAATTTGCTGTTGTAGACCTGCTGGCCTACGGTCAGGATGTTGGTCACAATCCAGTAGACCAACAGCCCCGAAGGCATGTTGTAGAGTACGAAGAAGAACACCAGCGGCAGCATATAGGTCATCATCTTCATCTGACCGCCCTGTGCCTGCGGACTCTGCATGAACTTGCTCGAAAGCAGCTGGGTCCCGACAAAGATGATCGGCAGCAAGCGTAAATCGTTCCAGCCGAGAAACGGCAGCGTAAAATCGCCGAAGTTCCAGATCGATTCGGGAGCCGACAGATCGTCGATCCAGCCGGGAATGAAGCCCGCACCGCGCAGCTCGAAATGGTTGTTGAAGAGGCCGAACATGGCAATGAAAAACGGGAACTGCAACAGCATCGGCAGACAGCCGCCCAGCGGATTGATACCTTCCTTCTTGTAGAGTGCCGCGGTCTCGGCGTTCATCTTCTGCGGATTGTCTTTGTATTTCTCGCGCAGTTCCTGGATCTTGGGTGATAAGGTCTGCATTCTGGCGGTCGACTCGTGACTCTTGTGCGTCAGCGGCCACAACAGCGCCTTGACGATCAGCGTCAGGATGATGATTGCGATGCCGTAGTTGGGCACCACACGACTGATTGAGTTGAGCGCGAACTTGAGAATGTTCTCAAGCCAGCCGAGCAGAAAGCGGGTCTCGAGAGCTTCATCGAGATTGAGATTCTGGGTACGGAACGCGTTGTCGGAAGCCGAGTTATAGCGCGCCAGGTGTTCGGGCGTTTTGGGCCCGGCGTAGTAACGCAGCGTATCGGTACTGCGCGAACTGCGAATCACCGGCCGCGACACGTAGATGCGCGAGGTCTCCTGCAAGCCCTGTACCGGCTCGGCCGAGAAGGCCAGGCGGTAGTCGGCGGCTCCGGGGACGGCAATCAGCGTGAAGTACTTACCGGATATCGCGGCCCAGTTGACTCGGTCGATGAGTTCCTCGCGGGCACCGGTCGACATGCTTACGTTGCGCCGGCGGCCGTCCGCGTAGGTCAGGTAACGGCGGAACTCCTGGCGGCCGTCGAGGCTTTCGAACTCCGGGCCGATCTGCGGTCCGGTAGCGATGGTGTAGGCCAGCCCGTCGATATCGACCGGTATGAACTCGTTGACGCTGTTTTCAAACACCGTCTGCAGTTCAAACATGTACTCGTCAGGATGAAACACGTAGCGGCGCACAACGCGAAACGGCGTATCCTCGCGTCCCCCGATGTAGAAATCGCGATAGAACTCGACAACGTGCGGGTTATCGCTGCGGCGGTAGACAAACAGATCATCGATGACCGGACTGTCGATCCCGCCGAAGCGCATGGTAAACCCCAGCTGCCCGGGGGCGCCGGTCTTCACCATCTCGACCGGCTCTCCGCGATCGAGGTGCTGCAGCAGCTGGAATGAGCTCACCGCAGCCCCCTGGGGAGAGAAAGAAACCCGGATCAGATCGTTCTGGTAGACGCGCGTCTGGCGGGAGATATCGTCGCGCGGAACAGCGCTTATCTCGCCGACGGCAATTACCGGCGCCGGCGGTGCCGGTTCAGGCCGGTCAGGTGCCGGATCTTCGGGCCGTGGCGCTTCAGGTGCCGGGCGCTCGACTTCCGGTGCGAGAGGCGCCGGCTCCGGCGGGTACAAGATCGTCTGCACCGTGAAGCCTATGGTGATTACGATGACCGAGAGGATCACCGCGTACAGGGTTCGCTTTTCCATCAAGTCTCCTTGTTACGTTCGAGACTGGCCGTGTCAGGGAGTGTCGATAACGTTCGCTTCGGTCAAAACGCGGATGAACTGTTCGCGGCGAGCGTGGAACGAGTAGTCACCGGGATAGACCACGAACACGAAGTCATAGCCTCCGTGAACTGTGTGCTTCAACGTGCGAAAGATCTCTTTGCCGATCCGGCGAAGGCGGTTCCTTCGAACAGCTTTTCCGACACTCCGTGGTGATACGACGAGCACCCTGCTCCAGCTCAGGCCATTCTCGACACATTTCATTGCCAGGCCCCGACAGCGATACGAGCTGCCGTGGCCAAAGACATTCTCAATGTCCGCTCTGCTGCGCAGCCGTTCATGCCTAGTAAGGCTTCTTCTCATCAGACACGGAAAGCTTGGTTCGGCCCTTGGCACGCCGACGCTTGAGCACCATACGTCCGCCGACGGTCTTCATGCGTGCGCGAAAGCCGAACTTCCTGTTGCGCTTGCGTCTGCTGGGCTGATAGGTTCGTTTCATGTCTCTATCTCCTTACCTGAAGCGTGGACCACGCCGCAGGTAGCGGGTATTCTGTTCACATAGAAGCGTTCGATAATCAACGGGGAATGCAGTATAGCGACCGCGCTCCTGCCCGTCAAGGTGCCCGCGAGCCAATCAGCGCATTCAACACCGCGTCTCACTGGTCTTGGTCCTTGCGTGTGGCATGATCATCCGGGATGACCGCGCGTAAGCGTCGCAGAGTGGCCCGCAGGCTCGCGGACTCGATGCGCTCAAGCGCTTCGTGCTCGCTCCCGGATGGCGCAGGGGCCGGTGTTCGAGCGGGCAACGGAGGCGATACTTCACTGTCGGGTCCGGCGGCCGGCGGCCGATTGCCAAGCTTTTCCACCAGGCGCATCTGCAGGCTGTGCACCTCGAGGCTCGCAAAGCGCTTTTGAATTCGGGCCAGAATAGCGGCCTGACGCAACTGCAGCATCTGCATCCAGGCCGGATGGTCAATTTCGATGCACACCGCGTTATTGCGGATTTCGGTCAGGTTGGTATGACTGGCGAGATCCTGGCCGACGATTTCCTCCCAGCTGCGATAGAACGCCACATGAGCGCGGCCCCCGGATATGTTGCTGCGCCGGAAAAAACCATCAAGAATGTCAGCCGCTCTCTCCATCGATCACACCTGCAACCACGCGATACAGCAGTGTAGCATCTTTGCGATAGGAGTTGAACTGCTCATCGGGCAGGAAGGTGAAGAACGCCTGGTCGTACGCCGGAAGCACAGCCAGGAAGCGGGCGCGTCGCACGGGATCGAGCTCCAGCATGACGTCATCGAGCAGCAGGAGCGGCCGGCGGCCGGCGCGGTCAGAGAAGAAACGCGCCTGCGCCACGCGCAAGACCAGTGAGGTCAGGCGCAGCTGACCGGTAGAAGCAGTATCGGTGTAGTCACTGCCGTTCATCGCAAAACGGAAGCGGTCACGGTGCGGTCCGCTGGTTGTGGTTCCGATCGCAAGATCGGTCTGCCGGCGATCCTCGAGCAGCGCTATCACCTTTTCCAGCGGCGGATCGCTCTTCCACGAGGGCCGATATTCGATCACCAGCTTATCCTCGGAGCCCGAAATACCCTGATAGAGGTCGCAGAAGGTAGCCGAGAACGCCGCAACGGCCTCACGGCGGCGGAGCTGGATTTCGAGGCCTGTCTGCGCCAGCTGGCGATCATAGGCCGGCAGCAGTTCGGTGCGGTACTCCTTGAGCGCGCTGTTGCGCAGACGCACGATCCTGCGATAGTCACGCAGCGTATCGATAAACAGTGGATCATCGAGGCTCAGTGTCTGATCGAAGAAGTAGCGCTGCATATCCGGAGCACCTCGCACAAACTGGATATCGTCGTGACAGAATACGATACACGGCAGTGAGCGGATGAGTTCTTTGCGGTCTTCGACGTCGCGTCCATCGACAATGACGCGTTTCTTGCCGTCGCGCCAGATGATCCTGCGCTCCGTGCACCGCGCAAGCGATGTACCTGCCTGAGGATCCACGGAGGCTACGTGCGGGTCGTTGGTCGGGTTTTCGGTTTCCGTGACCGATCCGGAAAGCGCCGTTTCCGAACTACCGTGGCGCATCAGCAGAGCATCGGTGCGCGTGCGAAACGAGGAGGCGTAGCACAGGACATAAACCGCCTCCAGAAAATTGCTCTTGCCCTGCCCGTTTTCACCGACCAGAAAGACCTCGGGCGCCGCGGTATCTATCTCAGCGTTGTGCAGATTACGGTAGTTGTAGACGCGAATAGATCGAAAGCCCATTGACCTTTAGTCGGCAAGCCGGTCAGTCGAGCTGCATCGGCATCACAATATGGAAGTACTCCTTGCGCGGCGAAGAATGAACCGTGATTGCTTTATTAGCTTCAGTGTACTGCAACGTGACATTATCGGTATCGATGACGCGCAACGGCTCGGAGAGGTAGAGGTAATTGAGCGCGATCCGGTTTTCCGGACCATGGTATTGGCACGACACTTCCTCGGTTGCCGTCCCGATGTCACTTTCCTCACCGGCAATTGCCATGCGATTCTCGGACAGTTCTATGTAAATCCGGCGGCTCTTCTCTACCAGCAGCGATACCCGCTTGAGAGCGTCGGTCAAATCAGCCTTTGATACCGACAGTTCGTATTGCTGATTCTCCGGGATCACGCGGCGATAGTTGGGAAACTGGCCTTCAATCAGGGCTGAAGAAATTCTGCGGTTATCGAAACGCACGAAGATGTTCTTGTCAGTTACCGCCAGCAGGAAATTTCCTTCGCCGGAGGCCAGCTTGCGCACCAGCTGCAGCACCTTAGGTGGAATAATGACACCCGCAAACTCGGGCACCGGTGTACCGGGAACTCGTTTCACAAAGGAGAGACGCCGGCCGTCGGTTGCAACCATCACCAGCTCGCCTTCGATCTGCTCCATGTAGACACCGTTCATGAAGTAGCGCGTCTCATCATCGGAGACGGCGAAGATGGTCTGGCCCACCATCTCGATGAAGTCTTTCTGGGCCACTTCAAAGTAGAGCTCGTCGGCCGCGGCATGAATTTCGGGGAACTTCTCGGCATCGATGCTTTTCAGTCGGAAATCGACTTTGCGAGTGCGCGGATGAATGGTGAACAGCCCGTTATCTTTGAGCTCAAAATCAACATCGCCATCGGGAAGCGTACGCAGAATACTCAACAGCTTGTCGCAGTAGATAGTGGTGCGTCCCGGTGTGACAACCTCAACCGGCAAGCGGGTTTCAAAGCCCACTTTGAGATCGGTAGCCCGGATTGTGACCGCGTTGTCACGAGCATCCACAAAGACATTCGACAGAATTGAAAGCGTATTACGGGAAGAAATAATCTCAGCCGCCACGGAAATCTCTTTGAGAAGGGCATCTCTATCGCATGCAAATTTCATTCATCCGGCTCCTTATCTTCTCGATAATACAGTATAAACTAGTAACGGTAGTAGTAGGGCCTGTGGGAATGTGGATAACCACCATAGCCCGGCTACCGGTAACTGTTTAGCGCTGGTATTACCGCCAGGTTTTCGCCGCTGGGTTTTCCACATATGCGCGACGGTATACGGATACCCCTGCTGATGCTGCAATTATAGCCAGCTTTTCCACAGCTTATCACGATTTTGTGCTCTGCTCCTTGATCTGCCGGATCAGAAACTGGAGCGTTGGTTCAAGCGTCGGGTCAGTACGCATGCGGTTTTCTATTCGCTGGCAGGCATGCATTACGGTAGTGTGATCACGACCGCCGAATTCCAGTCCGACCTCCGTCGTTGAATACTCGGTCATCTCACGCGCGATGTACATTGCAATCTGACGCGGGAATGCGATGACTTTTGTGCGTTTCTTGCCCTTCATGTCCTGACTTGAGAGGTTGAAGTAGTCGGCCACCGTGCGCTGAATGACGTCCATGGTAACGTTGTTCTGTTTGGGACTGGCAAAGAAGTCCTTGAGCTGGTGCTTGGCTACCTCTAGCGTGATGTCTTTGTCTACCAGGTCGGCGTAGGCGATAAGTTTGGTCAGTGCCGCTTCGAGATCGCGCACGTTGGTGGTGACGTTGTTGCAGATCAGCTCGATTACTTCCTGCGGGATAGTGAGGCTGGAGCGCTCGATCTTTTTGTTGAGGATCGCGAAGCGCGTCTCGAACGAAGGCGGCTGCAAATCCACGTTGAGCCCGCGTTCAAAACGGCTGCGCAGACGGTCGGTAAGGTCGCGGATCTCGGACACCGGGCGGTCACAGGTGAAGACCATCTGTTTGTTGGAGTCGTAGAGCGCGTTGAAGGTGTGAAACAGCTCTTCCTGTGTTTCGGGTTTCTTCTGCAGGAAGTGAATGTCATCGATCAGCAGCACATCGGCATAGCGATACTTGTTCTTGAAGGCCTGTGTCTTCTTTTCGCGGATTGACTGGATGAAGTCGTTGGTAAAACTCTCCATGGTTACGTAGACGATCTTCAGGTTGTCGTATTCCTGGTAAACCGAATTGCCGATCGACTGGATCAGGTGCGTCTTGCCCAGCCCGACGCCGCCGTAAATAAGGCACGGGTTATAGCCGGTTCCGGGGTTGCGCGCAATTGCCATGGCAGCGTTGGCGGCAAACGAGTTGTTATGACCGATGACGAAGTTCTCGAAGGTGTACTCTTCGCGAAGCACCGGATGCGGCGTGCGAGGTCGCTTCTTATTGCGAACCTCTGGGTTTGCCTCACTGGATCGTGCCGTCGTTGCCACGCCTACGGCAGTTGGATCCGAGCGGTTGATGTCGAACTCCAGTGTCAGGCTGGTACCCGATAGATCCTGCAGCTTCTGTTCGATCAGCCCGAGATAGCGCTGTTTTACCTGGTCGCGATAGAAGGACGAAGGTACCGCCACGAAAATCTGCGTTTCGGCAGCATGCGAATAGGCCATGCGGTTGAACCACATGGCAAACTCCTGCTCTGAGATCTCTTCTTCTATCTGCTTCATCGCCTCGTTCCAGAAGAGGCTGTAATCCCACGATCCCGCTTCCATCTCTCTCCCTCACCAAAAACCACGGCCGCTGAGCCTGGCGGCAAGCAACGATTCTATCACAGATACGGTCGCTGACCAACGTGTTATATCCTGCAAGCCGACAATAATACCGGCCGCGGTTCCGGCTTTGCCGCTGCAGTCCAGCCGGTGCCGGGTACCGTTCCCGAGAGTGTCCCTCGGAGCGTCTCCGCAGCCATACTATGTCAACCGACTCCGTACGGCCAAAATGAGAATTGGGTCCGGTCGGCGGCTTACTTTACTTTCAATCTCCAAATCGCTATACTGGGGTGTTGCGTGAAGCATACCCGCGAGAGATCATCGCACAAAGACGGAACAACAGGTACCAGCATGCCGGAAAGTTACTCTGCACAAAGTATTCAAATCCTCAAAGGGCTTGAAGCTGTCCGAAAGAGACCCGGGATGTATATCGGCTCGACCGGTGCGGAGGGCCTGCACCACCTGGTGTACGAGGTGGTGGACAACAGTATAGACGAGGCACTGGCCGGACACTGTAACGCCGTTTCGGTTTCGATCGAGCGCGGTAACGTGGTTCGGGTCGAGGATGATGGCCGCGGGATCCCGGTGGAGCTGCACAGCGAAGAGAACGTCAGTGCGCTTGAGCTGGTGATGACCCGGCTGCACGCCGGCGGCAAGTTCGACAAGAAGAACTACAAAGTCTCCGGTGGTCTGCACGGTGTTGGCATATCGGTAGTCAATGCGCTCTCGCTGTGGAGTGAGGTGAGCATTCGACGCGAGGGCCAGGTGTACTACCAGCGCTATCAGCGCGGCGTTCCGGATGCCCCGGTAACGGTAGTTGATACCACCGACAAGCACGGAACGGTATTCCGATTCAAACCTGATGAGACTATCTTTGAGTCTATCGAGTTCAGCTTCGATATTCTATCCAAACGTCTGCGCGAACTCGCTTTTCTCAATCGCGGCATTGCGATCCACATCGAAGACAATAGGCTGCCGACTCAGAAGACGCACGACTTCAAGTTTGATGGCGGTGTAAAGGAGTTCGTGCAGTACCTTAACAAGAACAAGAGCGTGATCCACCGCGATCCGATCTACTTCGAGACCGAACGCGATGCGGTTCAGGTTGAGATTGCGCTTGAGTATAACGACGGCTATAACGAGACCATCTTCAGCTTTGTTAACAATATCAACACCGCCGAGGGCGGAACGCATCTGATCGGTTTCAAGTCTGCACTGACACGCACCTTCAACGACTATCTGAAGAAATCGAAGCACGCCAAAAAGCTCGACGAGTCGCTGACCGGAGATGACGTGCGCGAAGGTCTGACGGCGGTGGTATCGGTCAAGGTTCCCGAACCTCAGTTCGAGGGACAGACCAAATCCAAACTGGGAAACTCGGAGGTCAAAGGCATCGTCGAGTCGGTGGTTTCCGAACAGCTGACGATCTACTGCGATGCAAACCCCAACGTGATTGACGCAATCCTGGAGAAGACGGTAGTTGCGGCCAAAGCGCGTGCTGCCGCGCGGCGCGCCCGTGAGCTTACCCGCCGCAAGAGTTTTCTCGAGAGCTCGGGATTACCGGGCAAACTTGCAGATTGCAGTGAAAAGGATCCGCGCAGAGCGGAGGTCTACATCGTCGAGGGCGACTCGGCCGGCGGGTCGGCCAAACAGGGCCGCGACCGACAGTTCCAGGCGATTCTTCCGCTGTGGGGCAAGATGCTCAACGTTGAGAAGACGCGCATCGACAAGGTGCTGGCAAACGACAAACTGCAACCGATTATCGCCGCTCTGGGTGCCGGCGCCGGCAACAGCTTCAATATCGAGAAGCTGCGCTATCACAAGGTGATCATCATGGCTGACGCCGATGTAGACGGATCACACATCCGCACGTTGCTGCTTACGTTCTTCTTTCGTTACATGCACGAATTGATCGAACGTGGTCACGTCTTTCTGGCGATGCCGCCGCTCTACAAGATCACGCGCGGCAAGCACGACATCTATGCCTATGACGATGTCGACCGTGACCGTGTTCTGGCTGCGATGGACGGCAATTCCGAGAAAGCGGCGATTCAGCGCTACAAGGGCCTCGGTGAGATGAATCCCGAGCAGCTGTGGGAGACTACCATGAACCCCGAGACTCGCAACATCATGCAGATAAAGCTCGAGGACGCAGTGGAAGCCGAGACAATCTTCACCACGCTGATGGGAGAGAATGTCGCGCCGCGGCGTGAGTTCATCGAAGAAAACGCACTCGCGGTTTCCAACCTCGACGTATAGACGCAAACCCCGTATCGGGGCGCCGGGCTGCAACGTCCGGTGGTCTGAGCCGGGCTGAGCCGAGCGGGCAAGAGCCCGACACGCTGCCGCATGTGCTGAACGGAGAATTGTATGGCTGACCAGGACAAACAGGGTCGGGTAATCCCGATTGCTATAGAAGACGAAGTCAAGACATCCTATTTGAACTACGCGATGTCGGTCATTGTCAGTCGTGCGCTACCCGATGTGCGCGACGGCTTGAAGCCCGTGCACCGCCGTATTCTCTACGCCATGAGCGACATGGGTCTGCGTTCGGATCGCCCCTTCAAGAAAGCAGGACGCATCGTTGGCGACGTGCTCGGCAAGTACCACCCTCACGGTGACCAGAGCATCTACGATGCGCTGGTGCGTCTGGCGCAGGGCTTCAGCATGCGCTACCGTATGGTGGACGGCCAGGGAAACTTTGGCTCAGTTGACGGCGATCCACCGGCGGCCATGCGCTACACCGAGGCCCGCATGACACGCGAGTCTGAGGAAATGCTGCGCGACATCAAGAAGGAAACCGTCGATTTCGTCCCCAACTACGACGATTCGATGGAAGAGCCTTCGGTGTTGCCTGCGGCGTTCCCCTTTCTGCTGGCCAATGGTGCTACCGGTATTGCGGTAGGCATGGCGACTACCATGGCACCGCACAATCTGAACGAAGTGGCCGACGCGATAGCGGCGGTAATCGACAATCCTGATATCTCCCTCGGCGAGTTGATGCAGTATATCTCGGGCCCCGATTTCCCCACCGGCGGGATCATCTACGGCCATCGCGGCATCCGCGATGCTTTCGAGACCGGCCGCGGGCGTATCGTGGTTCGCGCACGCTTCTCAATTGAGTCGAGCAAGTCGGGCAAGGACGTGATCCTGATTCACGAGATTCCATATCTGGTGAACAAAGTCACGCTGATCACGCGGATCGCCGATCTCGTTCGCGACCGCAAGATCGACGGAATCAGCGATTTGCGTGATGAGTCTGATCGCAGCGGTATGCGGATTGTGATCGAGCTCAAGAAGGGCGTAAGTCCCAAGATCATTCTCAACCAGCTGTTCACGCATACCCAGCTGCAGGTCAACTTCAACGTCAACGCCCTGGCGCTGGTAGAAGGCAGACCGAGGCTACTGCCGCTGAAGGATACCATCGAACACTTCGTTGCGCATCGCCGCCAGGTGATTATCCGACGTACGCGCTTCGATCTGCGCAAAGCCGAGGAGCGGGAGCACATCCTCGAAGGCCTCAAGATCGCGCTGGACAACATAGACGAAGTGATAAAGACCATCAAGGAGTCCGCCGACGTCGAGACCGCGCGTGAAGCGCTGATACACAGATTTGCCCTTTCGCAGATCCAGTCCCAGGCGATTCTTGACATGAGACTGCAGAAACTGACCAGTCTCGAGACACGGAAGATCGTCGATGAACTGGCCGAAGTGCGGGTCCTGATCGCCGAGCTGAAGGCTCTGTTGGCCAGCGAATCAAAAATTCTGGGCGTGGTGAAGAGCGAGACGCTTGAGATTGCCGGTAAACACGGAGATCAAAGACGAACCGAGATCGTAGCCGACGAGATCGAAGCGATCGATATTGAGGATCTGATCCAGAAAGAGGACATGGTGGTGCTCATTTCGCACCGCGGCTACATGAAACGCGTGCCGCTCAGCGCGTATCGCCTGCAGGGCCGTGGTGGAAAGGGCTCTTCGTCGAGTAACCTGATGGACGACGATTTCATCCAGCACCTGTTCATCGGATCAACTCACGACTACATTCTGTTTGCTACCAGCGAAGGCAAGGCGTACTGGCTGAAAGTTCATGAGATCCCCGAGGCGTCGCGCGCTGCGCGCGGACACCATGTGCGCGGAATACTGTCGATTTCGGCCAACGAGGAGATTACTGCGGTGGTACGCTTTAGCGAGTTCTCGCCTCACAAGTACCTGTTCATGGGAACGGCCCGTGGTGTCGTCAAGAAGACACGCCTGTCGGAGTTCAGTAACGCCAGGACGCGCGGAATAGCAGCCATCAAGCTTGACGAGAATGATCGGCTGATCAAAGCTCTGCTGACTGACGGAAACGGCGATGTCATGCTTGTTACTCGCCGCGGCAGCGGTCTGCGTATCGATGAAAACAGCGTACGTGTCATGGGTCGCGCTACCCGCGGTGTGCAGGGCATTCGTCTGGCCGATGCCGACGAGCTCGCCGGGGTAGTAGCGGTCACGGAGGACGAGCATCTGTTGCTGGTTACCGAGTACGGTTTCGGCAAGCGAACGCGCTTTGACGAATTCAATCCGCACGGGCGCGGTACGCGGGGTCAGATTGCCTACTCACTTGCTGAGCGAACCGGTGAGCTGGTAGGCGTGGTGCCGATCTGCGATTCCGACGATGTGGTGGTCATCACCTCGCAGGGCAGCACCGTCAAGCTGAAAGTCGAGCAGATTTCGATGCAATCGCGCGGCGCGATGGGGGTGCGGGTTGTCAACATCGAGCGTCCGGACTATGTCGTCGGCATCGGCCGCGCCGAAAACGGTGACGACGGCGACGACGCCGTCAACGCCGGTTAACCCGCAGAACCACCCGTACCGTGACCGGCCTGGCTTCAATGCCGGAAACGCTTCGGGGCCGGGAAAGCTTCGGGCGGGGTAAGGAGAACTGCAGGGCGAAGAAGACTCTGAGGCCGTTTTTTCGAAGGGCCCTTTGCCGCGACGAACGATGAGACTCTGAGGTCCAGCAGTTCGCGTTTTGAGCGAGTAGCGCCACGGCGGCAATTCGCGGGCTCGTCGTACGGGCTTGCGGCGGCGTTCAGTGGGCTGATTCGGGAGCGACGACCCCAGCCCCCGCTACGTTCTTGGCATGTTTCACGTGAAACACAGTCCGAACTGTTACGAACCTTGTGAACGGCTGCTCAGGCAGCTGGTGGAAGCCGGTCACGCGATGGCGTACTTTGGAATACTTACCGCAGCGTTGCTCAACTTGGTATGCCGGAGGCTGCCTGGCGAGAAAGCCGCGCGATGCGGTTCAGCACGCTGCCAACCGAGCATCCGAAGCTGCGGCTGATCGCCCGCAGGCTCATTGTGGGATGACACGCAGTGTCGTCTCGAGCTACGCTACTCCAGGCTGAGGCGATGCAGATCGATGTGCGTCCTGACAACCAACTTTCGTTGCACATTCTACGCTGTGCCGTGCGTGCTGAAACTGCAGCGCGGAATTCGCGCTTTATCGCACAGCTTGTGTCTCTCGAGTCGCTGGCGGAGATACGCGTACACGTTGAGCGGTGTCGGGCCGAGCACCCGGCCGCCTCGCATGTGGTACACGCCGCGGTCGTCGGCACCAGCATCAACAGTCTGCAGTACAGCACCAGCGATGACGGCGAGCCGAAGGGAACAGCGGGGCGCCCGGCGCTTGAGATACTCAGAAGCAGTGCGTTGACAAACGTGGTGCTGACCATTGTCCGCTACTTCGGCGGGACCAGGCTGGGGACGGGCGGGCTGGTGCGGGCATACGCCGATGCGGCACGGGCCGTCCTGCAGGCGGCGCACACGGAGCCATTGGTGGAAAGATCCGCTATCCGGCTGGTGGTGAGGTACGAGGCCTATCAGGGCGTAAGGCGGGCGCTGAGCGCTGGGGGCGCAACGATCATGGATGAGCAGTTTGGTGCGGAAGTCAGTCTCAGTGCATCGGTTCCGTTTTCGGGACTCGAGGCGTTGCGGTTGGCCGTACGCGATGTTTCGCGCGGCACAGTTAGCGTTGTAGTCGTTTCAGAATAACTCGATGTGACGTGTAAACGGTTCGGGCTGTCGGACGGCTCGGGTTGACGGATCGGTCAGGTTTGCGGAGCGGCGTCGGCGAAATCGCTGGCTCTGATGGTGGATTCAATCTCGGCCCAGATTTCGGTTTTGCGCTGATCACTGAGAAAGGTGGCAAACACGCCGTTCTTGAGGATCTGTAGCAGCTCGGGCAGGGTGAAGATGCCGGCTTCCAGCAGACCCGTGTACTCTTCGTTCAGTTCCACGCCAAACAGGGTCGGATCGTCGGTGTTGACCGTGACGTACATGCCGTGATCAAAGAAAGCGCGAATGGGGTGCTCCCGAAGCGACGTGGCGTACTTCCGCGTGAACAGGTTACTGGTGGGGCATATCTCCAGCGGGATACCACGCTCCTTGAGGTGGTCCATCAGCTTGCGGTCCTGGATGGCACTGATGCCGTGTCCGATGCGCTGGGCACCCAGAATGTCGACAGTATCCCAGATTGATTCAGGCCCCACATCTTCACCGGCGTGCGCCACTACCTTGAGACCGGCCGCTCTGGCCTTCTGGAAGACCGGCTCGTATTCTCTTGCCGGCCCGCTTTGTTCGGCGCCTCCCAGACCGAGGCCGATGATGTTCTCAGTTGGGTGCGCCAGGGTGAGCTCGAGGTTGCGCATTGCGTTCTCGAGCCCGAATCCGCGGGAGACGTCAACGATGTAGCGAACGTCGAGCCCTTCACCGCGCAGCTGGTCGGCGCCCGTATCCAGGATACTGATGATTCGATCGAAGTCGAGACCGTTCTTGATCAGCTTGGTTGGTGCAAAGAAGATCTCAGCGTAGCGGATGTTGTTGCGCGTCAGGTAGGTGCGCGTATCATCGATCAGATACGTGAGATCTTCCTCACTGCGGAGGCACGCCTGGATGATGTTTATGAAGAGATCGATAAACTCGGTCAGGCTGGTAACCTGGAAACGTTTCTTGAGTTCGCGCCTGGAGCGGATACCGATGTCGAGCTTGTGCTTCTGGATCAACGACCAGATCGAGTCGACGCTGACCAGCCCTTCGATATGGAGATGAATCTCGGTTTTGGGGAGACTGGCAATGAAGGATCGGACGGATTGGCTTTCTTCCGTCACGACGCGGGAAGCCTTCTTCTGCATTCAAACGATCCTGCTACTATCCAACATTCTGCTCAACCTGACAGGCTCCGCACTCTAATCTAACAGATTCTGTAGAATTTTCAAGAATACCTACCCTCCATGCTAGTTTCGTCGCAAAGCCTGAATATCTGAAGTGCTTTCTTCTGTCGTTGCGGCGTGATAGAATCCGCTGCTATGTCCAGCATCCAGACCTCTCGCTGCCGTACCTACGTGCTCCTTGTGACAGCTATGGTCTTCTATGGCATGTCGTTCATATCGACAAAGATCGTACTCGATGTGCTGGGCCCGATCGGGATTCTGCTGGTGCGTATTTCAATCTCGGCACTGATCCTGTCACTCGTCGATCTGTTGCGAGTCTCCCGACCGCGTGTGGCTCGTACCGATCTCAAGTGGTTTGTACTGGTGGCGCTGTTTCAGCCGGTGCTCTACTTCCTGGCTGAGAACTTCGGGCTGCGCCTGGTATCGCCTGCAGTGGCTTCGATTGTGATCGGGACAATCCCGGTGGTGACGCCGGTGGTCGCGGCACCGATTCTGCGCGAGCGCCTCTCGCGGCTCAACGTATGCGGCCTGTTTGTATCGCTGGCCGGCGTCACGCTGATCGTCATAGAGGGACGAGCTCGTCCCGACATCGCGCCATCGGGAATCGCGCTGCTGTTTGTCGCGGTGCTCGCAGCTGCGGGCTACGCAGTTGCCATCCGTGCGGTTCCGCACCGCTACGATTCGTTGACCATCGTGCGATTGCAAAACGTCATCGGAATTGTGCTGGTACTGCCGCTGTTTCTGTTGTTCGAGGCCGGAGCGGTTCCGTCGGCTCTGCCGGCTGGGCGTGTCGTCGGTCACCTGCTGTTCCTGGCGGTCTTTCCGTCAACGTTGTCATTTCTGTTTCTGAGCGCTGGAATTCGGGCGGTAGGCGCCAGCCGCGCGAATGCATTCGCTAATCTGGTACCGGTGTTCACCGCCCTGTTTTCGTTTCTATTGCTCGGCGAGCGCGTGACCGCCATGACTCTGACAGGAATGGCGGTTGTTCTGGCCGGCGTCAGCATGTCGCAGCAGCAGTCGGTCCGGCGCTGACGGCCCGAGTTCCGAGCGTTGGACCCGTGCCGGGCAGAATTGCTGCATTGCCGCTCGGCGGCATGACAGCTACGCGCTTTTTGACTATACTGAGCGGCGACAACGATGGGGACTTCGGTAGTATTTGCAAATCAGAAAGGTGGCGTCGGCAAGACGACCACCGCAGTCAACCTGGGCGCTTACATCGCGCAGGCCGGACGGCGTGTACTGTTGATCGACTTCGATCCCCAGGGAAACCTCTCCAGCAGCGTCGGCGTCTCCACCGACGGCGCGGGGATCTACGAAGTGCTGAACGGCGGCCGGGCCGCCAGCAGCGAGATCCGCGGTACGAGCGTCGACAATCTCAGCATAATACCTTCGAGCGTCAACCTCACGGGCGCCAACGTCGAACTGGTTCAGGAAGCTGAGCGCGAGCAGTACCTCAAGCGGGCATTGGCCGACGTAAAGGACGACTTCGACTACCTGTTTATCGACTGCCCGCCGTCGCTCGGAATCCTGACGCTCAACGGGTTGGTGGCCGCTGACACGGTGTTGATTCCATTGCAATGCGAGTACTTCGCCATGGAGGGCCTTACTCAGCTGCTCCAAAGCATTCGCAAGGTGCAGTCGGGTTACAATCCGCGCCTCGGGATTCTCGGGATCCTGTTCACCATGTACGATTCGAGAACCCGCCTGGCGCAGGACGTGGTGCAGGAGGTCATCGGATACTTCGGTAAGCGCGTCTTTCGCACCATTATTCCGCGTAATGTTCGGTTGTCCGAAGCGCCCTCGCACGGCATCCCGATCAACCAGTATGACCCGGAGTGCGTTGGTGCGCAGAGTTACCGCAAACTCTCAGAAGAGGTACTGAACCGTGTCTAAACGGCGACTTGGCAAGGGGATTGATGCGCTGCTGCAGGGGCGTGATCTGGAGCAGATGCAGATGCTCTCATCGGTAGTTTCGGTCCCGGTGGACGAGCTGGTTGCAAATCCGCAGCAGCCACGCAAGCAGTTCTCGCAGACCGCTCTGGAGGAGCTTGCGGATTCCATCCGCGAGAAGGGTGTCATCCAGCCGATCCTTGCTGAACGGCGCGAGGACGGCATGTATGAGATCATCGCCGGTGAACGGCGTTTTCGTGCGGCGCGATTGGCCGGGCTCGACGTTGTGCCGGTATTGCCGCGCAGCTTCACCGATGAGGAGAAGCTTGAGATCGCGCTGATCGAGAATCTGCAGCGCGAGGATCTGAACCCTATCGAACAGGCGCATGCATATAACGGACTGATCGAGAGCACGGCATTGACTCAGGAACAGCTGGCTCGGCGTCTGGGCATGAACCGTTCGACCATAGCCAACGCGATGCGGCTGCTGAAGCTGCCCGAAGCGATGCAGCAGCGGGTGATCTCGGGTGACGTCAGCGCCGGGCACGCGCGCGCGCTGCTGAGTGTTGGTGATGCGGCATTGAGACAGCGGCTGTTCGAAACAATCTGCCAAAACGGCATCAGTGTGCGCGAAGCCGAGTATATTGTCTCCGAGATCAATGCCGGCCGCGCTGAAACCGCCTTCCTTGGTCCGTCGTTTGCCGGCGATGGCCAGTCAGAATCAGCCGGAAGCTCTTCCGCTGCCGAAGAGGAGTTCGGCAACGGCCGTCGTCCGGCAGCGGGCAGGCGGGCGGGCGCAGCCCGCCCCGATTCAACTCCCAAGTCACCTGAACTGCGCGACATGGAAGACGTTCTTCTGAAAACGCTTGGTACCAAAGTGAGCATTGCCGGTTCGAATGAACGCGGCCGCATCCAGATCGACTACTTCTCGATGGAAGACCTCGAGCGCATCTACGAGATCATAGTCACCGACCAGCAAACGACCGGGCGTTAAGCGTTAAGCGTCAAGTGCGACTTTCACCGCCGGGGAGTTCTCCTGCGTCCCGTGCATTCGGTCCCGGTTTGCGCGACACACAGCCGGAATCCGGTGTCAGGTAGCGCCATTGCTCCTCAACCGCGCGCGAAATACCGACGCGCCGGTCCTGAACCACCGTCATCAGAGATCGATCCAGTCCGCCGGCCGGTACGTTGGCACTCAGTACCAGCGGTGCTCGGCGTGCTTCGAACAGGATGCAGCCGTTGTGCGCTTCACGCGTGATGCCGAACGCCTGCGCCAGTTTTCCGGGCCCGTTGCACAGGTTCCGCATCTGCCGCTGTGACAACCCGGTGCTCCCCGGCCTGGTCTCGCTTGTACCGCTGTTCCGGCGGTAAACCGACGTATTCCGTCCATCACGGACCTCGTGTGTATCCCGGGTATCGTTCTTGGTCAGTCCGCGATTCCATGCCATCGCGGCGATGCCGGCCAGCGGGACGGCCGCCCGCAGCAGTACCGCAGCCCCGTGCCCTCGTTCTCCGGTGACCACGTTGAGACAGTGGTGGTTGCCGTAGATCAAGTAAACGTAGGCGTAACCCGCAGGACCGAACATCACCGCATTGCGAGCCGTCAGTCCGCGAAACGAATGCGAGGCCGGGTCGCCGGGCAGATAGGCCTCCGTCTCGACAATCTGCGCCACCAGTACCTGCGGCTCGCGGCGCACCAGGCAACAACCGATCAGGTCACGGGCAACCAGTCGCGCGTCGCGAGCATAGAACGACTGCGGCAGCGGCCGCACTCCCGTTCGGCAGACGCGCGATTCAGTCCAGCTGTGCGCAGCAGGCAAAGCGATCACAGTGTGGTACAGTATAGCCATGATTCTCTACGATGCAAACTTGCGGCCTCCGTTTCGCGATTTCGGCATTCTGATTCCAATCGCAGCCGACAAACAGAAACGTGTTGTTGACGCTCTGCGTGCGGATTCGCAGGCCGCACCGCTGCTCGATCGGTTTTTGACCGTCCCCGACTACGCTCCGGTGGGCTCCCAGGAGGTCGGGCTGGTACACTCACCCGTCTACACCTCCATGCTCTACTCGGACAGGCTCGAGGAAACGCTGATGGAGACCTTCGAGCTGACTGATGAAGAGGGTAACTATCACCGCTACGATCCGTCCCTGGCCGTCCGGCCGCTGAGCGATCTGCGCGATGCGGTTCTGCGCTATGTAGCCGGAGTGCACCAGATCTGCAGAATCGCGCTGCAGAGCGGACACGGGTTCTTCCTCGGCGGGGGAACCCACCACGCGCGCTTCGACACCGGAAGCGGTTTCTGCCTGGTCAACGATGCAGTCATCGCGCTCCGCATGCTGCAGCGCGACGGTGCGCTGAAGAGCGCGTGGATCATCGACGTTGACTGTCACAAGGGAGACGGTACGGCCTGCCTGACCGAGGGAGACGAAACTATCCGGACCTTGAGTATCCACATGGCGCGTGGCTGGCCTCTCGACGGCCCGCCGTATCTGCCCGACGGATCGCTTAATCCGCCCTACACTCCGAGTGATATCGACATTCCGATAGAGGAACACCAGGCGTCGCAGTACAACCGTCGTCTGCGCGAAGGGCTCGATCAGCTGGCAAGCTATCCGACGCCCGACCTGGCGCTTGTACTGTCGGGCGTCGACCCCTGGGAGCACGACGAGTTGCCTTCGACGTCGGTGCTCAAGCTGACTGCGGAGCAGCTGTTTGAACGCGATAACCTGGTCTATGATTTCCTGAAGCAGCGTGGGCTTGCGCACGCCTATCTGACCGCCGGAGGCTACGGAGCTCGTGCGTGGCAACTCTACATTCCGCTCCTGCGCCGAATGCTGCTGGATTGGGCGGCTGAGTGAGGATTCTGCTGCAGTTGAGGTGGATTTTGGACGAAAAAGAGTATAATAGGGGCGGAACTATATGGCAGCAGATGACATTCGAGTCGGCAAACGCAATATTCGCATAATCATCGTCATTCTGGCGATCTTCAACCTCGCCTGTCTCCTGATTCTGATCGCGTTTCCGTCCCTGTTGCCGTCGGTAGCCCGTTGGCTGCCCCGCCGCGGCGTCGCTGAACCGGTGGAGCGGGTGGCGGTCCCCGATCCGGCGCCTGAGCCGGTTCCGCCGCCGGAGCCCGAACCCGCACCGGACATCCCTGACCCCGGTGTTCCTGAGCGGCGTGTTATAGAAATCCACACGGTGCAGCGCGGTGACACCTTCTACGAGCTTGCCGGTGAGTACTGGGGCTACCCCAAAATCTGGCCCGACCTCTACATACTCAACAAAGAGACCCATGCGGATCCCGACTACATCTCCCCCGGTGACCGCATCTCGATCTTCAACCCGCTTGGAGACCCGGCGGCGCTCAGCCCGGCCCAGACCGAAGCTCTGCTGCAGGCGCACGTAGACACCTACAAGGTTTACCGTTCACTCGGTGATCAGTCGCTCGAGCGTGGTCTGCGTACCGGGAACCAGTGGCTTATCCAGCGCGGCCGGCTGCGCATCAACAAGGCACACTGGCTGCTCTATTCGGCCACGCGTTTTGACCGGCGCTTCCTGGAGCTATACGCTGACCAGATAGACGAGCGCGACTTGCGCGTCGTGCGCCACTACCTCCAACGCTTCGGCTACCCTCAACTCAACGACGAGCTGATCGCCAAGTAACGGGCACACGGCCCCCGACCACCCCCGGCAGCCTCATATCGCAACAACAGCGGACCCGCAGATCTGCCCGCCCGGTCCGGCCTGAGGCGCTACCCGGTCTCTATTGTATCGGCCCGCGGCTCTGCCTCGCCTGAATCTCGTTCAACGCTGATCGGCCACCGACTCTTCGCCGCTGCCCTTGCGGTACTCGCTCGGTGTACGGCCGGTTACCTTCTTGAAACAGGTGCTGAAGTAGTACGCGTCGCGAAAGCCGACCTCCTCGGCAATCTCATACACGTGCAACGTGGAGTGTCGCAACAGCTGCTTTGCCATAACGATCCGCACATCGGTTACGTAGTCGGTGAAGTTGGTGCCGATTTCGTTGCTGAACAGGACGCTGACGTAGCTCGGACTGATGCCGAACTGCCGCGACAGATGCTTCAGTGATAGCGGCTCGTGGTAGTGCTCGTTCACGTAACGCTTCATATCGACCACCAGAGCCGCGTTGCGCCTGTTGCGGTGCGAAGTCACGTATCGGTTGACAGTCACGAAGAAGCCTTCCAGCCATTGCTCCATTTCGTCTATCGTAGCGAAGTCATTGAGATCGACAAACGGGTTGAAATCGGGGTCGAAAATGTCAAAGACGCTGTGGCCCAGTTCGGTCACAACTGCGCAGGCCGTGAGCACGACGTTGTGCACCACCGCCGCAATCTGAGTCAGGTCCGCGTCCCGCAGCTGGGCAAATAGCTCGGGCAGGCCGCCTATCACCTCGGCAAAAGCGCCGATTCTCAGGTCGTCGTAGAGCGATGTATGCTGCAGCGCCGTAAGGCGGGCAGCGCCGCTGTTGTCGTCGGCAATGTCGCGCGAGTAGAAAACCCGGTTTGCCCCGTACAGAAAACGTAGCCGCACGGCGGCCTCGGCGTCCCGATACGAGACCGCGCTGTGCTCGAGCCGCGTGCACGAGCGGCCGATCCCGACGCATAACTGAGTACCAAGCGTGGTTACAAGCGACTGAAGAATTGATTGCAGCAGGTCGCCAAGCTCCCAGTCTTCGCACGCGGCGATCAGAACCAGCTGGTCAGCGGCGTAGTTTACCAGATACCACGGTTTGTCGAACTGTTCGAGCTGCTCGCGCGTCGCCAGATAGACTTCCAGATTATGCAGCAGGGGTGCCTCGGCTGCGTCTGAATCCGGCCGCCGGTACGCATCTACAAGCGAGAGTATCGCCACGGTGATCGGACCGCCCGTGAATGACTCCAGACCCAGATAGGCGATGGAGCCCGACAGCGCAGGGTCCGAGCCGTTCCGAACAAGATCGGCGAAGAGTTTCTCGCGCAGACTCTCTTTACTGTTTTCGAGGCGGTTGCGCAGTTCCTGGGTGCGGGCAAGCTCCTCGCGGCGCGCCTCGATGCTGTTGCAGACTTCTTTGAGACTCTGCAGCAGCTTGGCGGCGCGAAACGGTTTGAGCACGTAGTCTTCAACGTCCAGTTTGATTGAAGCGCGCGCGTACTCGAACTCGGCGTAGCCCGAGATAACCACTACGCGTGGTGCGGAATCGCGCGATTTGACCCTGGACATGAGCTCCAGGCCGTTGAGCCCCGGCATCTGTATGTCGGTCACCATGATGTCGATGTGATGCGCGTCCAGCAGCGAAAGCGCTTCTCGGCCATCGGCGGCCTCGTATACTGGCCCCATCCCGTTGGAAGTCCAGTCGATGGCGTCAACAATCTTGCGGCGGATGATCGGCTCATCTTCAACAACTAGAACGCTCAACACGGCACGCCTCACTGCAGCGGCAGAGTCACCAGCGCCCGCGTTCCCGATCCCACCACGGTTTCGAACGTCAGGCCGAACTGCCTGCCATAGTTGAGCTGGATCCGGTTCTGGGTGCTGCGGATTCCGAAACAGGTGCCGCCGCCGAGGTGCTCCACGGATTCGTCCGCGCCGCCCCCGCCCCCGCGGCCCTCGGAGAATGAACCGCTGTCCGCGCCGCCCCCGCTGCCCACGCGCTCGCCGGCAGCGCTCCGGTTGCTGGCAGCACTTCGGTTGCCGGCAGCACTTCGGTTGCCGGCAGCACTTCGGTTGCCGGCAGCACCCCCGGCGACCGGCGCTACGGCACTCGGGTCCCCGCGGCGTTGTTCCGCCAGCGCCGCCTCGATCTGCTGTATGCGCTGCGGCGCAATTCCGTGACCGTTGTCACTGACCGTGAACAGCAGTGCGCCGTTGTTGCGCGCGGCGCTGATTTCAATGAACCCGCGACGGTCCAGATCTCTGAACCCGTGCGTCAGTGCGTTCTCCACCAACGGCTGCAGCAGCAGCTTGACGGTCTGTTGTCGGCGCACATCCTCGGATGCATTGATGCGGTAGTCAAAGCGATTACCGTAGCGAAAGCGCTGAATGAACAGGTAACTGTCGATGTGACGCAGCTCCTGGTCGATGGTGATGATCTGTTCCCCGTCACTGAGACTGGTGCGCAGGAACTTGCCGAAGTGCTCGATCATCTCCATCGCGTTTTCCTTGTCACCGGTCTCCAGCAGGCTCAGTATCGAGTCCAGCGTATTGTAGATGAAGTGCGGCTTGATCTGCTCGTGCAGCGCCTGCATCTCGAGCTGGCGGATACGCTGCTGGTCGGTCACTACTTCAGCCATCAGTTCCCGTATGCGGCCGACCATCTGCTCAAAGGTGCGTGCCAGTGCACCAATCTCATCGCGGCTGGTGATGCCGATTGACTCCGGGAAGACGTTGTGCGAAACGCGCTCCATCGATTCGTCCAGGCGCCGGATCGGCTTGGTCAGAAGATTGGACAGGTAGAGGCTCAGGATCACCACAATTGCGGCACACGCGGCCACCAGAACCACGGTGCTTACGGTGCGGATCCAGCGCAGCCCGGCCACAATCTCGCGCTTGTTGGAGACGCTGAGATAGGTCCACCCCGTCGTTGGTGATCTGCGCGCGGCCACCAGGAACTGCTCTCCGTCGCTGCGATAGATGCCGCTTCCGTTTCCGGTCTGCGCGTCGGCCGGCAGAACCGCGGAGAGCGGCTGCCCGATCAGGCTGTGGTCGGTATGATAGACAATACGCTGCTCCGGGTCGCTCAGCAGCAGAAAGCCGCTTGGTCCCAGGTTGATTGCGCTGATGATCTCGTCGAGCAGGCGCACTGAGATGTCCACGCGCATCACGCCGATGTTCTGCTGCGCCGAATCGATAATCGGCTGCGAGACCGAGAACAGGTAGTCGCCGAACGGCGAGCGAAACGGCGGCCGAATGTGTGTTTTGACTGTTGTGACGTCGTGCAGCGCCTGGTATCCGGGATCGTGGCGCAGGTCAACGAAGAACTCCCCGATTGCGCTCACCGCCCGTCCGGTGTGAGTAATAATGACCAGGTCCTTGAGATCGCTCTTGGTGTTGAGCAGGAAGTTGAAGTCCTCCCAGATGCGGTAGGCAAATCGGGTCGCGGTAAGCCGCTCGTCCAGGTCGGAGAGCTTGACGTACTGTGAAACGTAGTAGTTCTCGCGCAGATGCAGGATACGGAAAACGTCGGCCAGGTAGTTGGAAATCGCCCGGTCAACCTGCTCGATCACTTCCTCGGTGTAGGCAATCGCGTTACGGCTCAGATTCTGTTCGTAACCCGCCGAGACGATGAATGAGAAGAGCGCCAGCGGTACCAGCCCCAGCACCAGGAAGCTTACGATCAGCTTTGTCTTGATGCTGTGCAGCCGCGAGTAGGTGCGCCGTTCGGCGGCCGTGCTATCGGTGACCGGAGCACTCACGGCTGTGCCGTGTGCGGCGGTGCTACTTGAGTTCATAGTTTCGCGCCTGGTTCAGCAGCAGCGGAACCTGATCCGGATTGACCCGGATCGTGTCGGTAAAGATCGGTGAACTCACGGTCTGGCCCAGAATCGCATTGTAGAGCTGCGACACTCCCGCGCGCCCCATCTCGGCAAAGTCCTGTCCCACCAGCGCGTCGACCATCCCGTCGCGTGCTGCAATCAGTATCGGGTAGTGAGAATCGATGGTAACCGCCGTGCCGCCGGCCGCAAGCCATCGGCCGTACGCGTCAAGCGAGTCCAGCGGGCCCATGAAGGCCCAGCCGCCGGAGAAGTAGATCAGGTCCAGGTCGACCAGACCGGTGACCGCCTGCTCGGTCAGCTCCTGCGCCAGGTTGATGTCGTCGTTGGAGTACAGAATCGAAAGATATACCGGCCGCGCGGACTCCTCCAGCCGCGCCTGGAATCCGCGGATGCGCTCGTTGAGATTGTGCGCCTCTCTGCGTCCGCTCACAATCGCTACCTTCGGTTCCGTGTTGGTGCCCAGCAGTTCAATCGCCGCGTCGGCAGCGGACCGTCCGGCTTCGTAGTTGTTGGTTCCGATGTAGAAGATCCGGTCACTCTGCGGCGCGTCGGAATCAAAGGTCGCGATCCGCACCCCCGCGGCAATGCCTTCGTTAATGACCGGCTCCAGCGCGACCGGGTCGTTGCAGCTCACCAGTATGCCGTCCACTCCGCGGTTGATGAGCCATCGAAGGATAGTGATCTGCTGCGCCGTATCGGCGTGGAACGGCGCCACCCACTCCAGCTTCACGCCCAGTTCGCGCGCGCGGGTCTGTGCGGCCTCCTTGGTATCCAGAAAGACCGGATTATCGAGCGATTTTGGCACGATGCTGATGGTTACCGCGGCCGCCAAATCGTCCGGCGGTTGCGCCGCAGGCTGAACACCGCGGGCGGTGGAGACGGAACTTTCCGGATTGTTGCTGCATCCGGCCAGGCCGAAGGCGGAAACGGCCAGTAACGCCATAGCCAGTCGCTTCATCGCAGTCTGATTCTACCACGGGTTCCAACCATCCCCAACGGCTGAAAAGCCGGATGGCCAAGATTTCAAAGCATTTTTCAAGATTTTCCATTTGCCGGGTCACGGACTACCCGTGATAATGGGGAGTCATGGGTTCGATGCTCGAAGTTCACGGACTGTCAAAACGCTTCCCGGGTGTTCAGGCGCTCGACAGGGTGGACTTCGACGTTGACGCCGGCGAAGTGGTTGGCCTGATCGGCGAGAACGGCGCCGGCAAGTCCACGCTGATCAAGGTACTGGCCGGTGTGCATCGAGCCGATGAGGGCCAGGTACTGCTCAACGGGGAACCGGTCGGAATACATACGCCGCAGGATTCCTTCTCGCTGGGGATCAGTGTCATCTTTCAGGAACTCAACCTGGTGGGCAACCTGTCGGTTGCCGAGAACATCTTCCTCGGGCGCGAGCTGCGTTCACCGGGCGTGCTGCGTTCGTTTCTCGATTTCGGCCGGACCACGCAGCGTGCACAGCAGCTGATGCAACAGGCCGGGTTGAACTGCGATCCCCGTCTGGCGGTCGAAGAGCTGTCTCTGTCGCACAAGCAGATGGTCGAGGTTGCCAAGGCTCTCTCTATTAACTCTAAGATAATTATTATGGATGAGCCGACATCGACACTCACGGGGCAGGAAACCGAGTTACTCTTCCAAATTATCGAGCGGCTGAAGAGCAGCGGAGTAGCGGTGGTCTTCGTTTCGCACAAACTCGACGAGGTCTTCCGCATATGCGACCGGCTGCACGTGCTTCGCGACGGACGTCACGTCGGAGCGCTGCAGACCGCCAGGACCAGCCGTGACGAACTGATTCGCCTGATGGTCGGGCGTGATCTCGGCACGCTGTTTGTGAAGCAAGAGGCGCAGATCTCCGATACCGTGCTCGAGGTGCGTGACCTCGGATCTCCCAAAGGGATCGAGCACGTCAGCTTTGACCTGCACAGGGGTGAGATACTGGGCTTTGCCGGCCTGGTGGGGTCCGGTCGCACCGAGGTCATGCGCGCACTCTTCGGCATCGACAAGCGCACCTCCGGTGAGATCCTGATCGACGGAAGACCGGTGTCCATTCATTCGCCGAGTGACGCAATCGCGCACGGCATCGGTTTTGTTCCTGAAGACCGCCAGGTACAAGGGCTGGTTCTGGGGATGGACGTGCGCCAGAACGTGACCCTTGCCAGCCTGCAGGCCGTAAGCGAGCGGGGATTCCTGATCGACGCGCGCGAGCAAGGCGTCACCGGATCGTTCATCGAGAAGCTGAGCATCCGCACCCCCAGTCAGGAGCAGATCGTTGTTAATCTCAGCGGCGGTAACCAGCAGAAGGTAGTGGTTTCCAAGTGGCTGGCCACCAATCCGCGCATCCTGATTCTGGATGAGCCGACTCGCGGCATCGACGTCGGAGCCAAGAAAGAGATTCACCGTCTGATGAGCCAGCTGGCGTGCCAGAACGTCGCCATCATCATGATCAGTTCCGAGTTGTCCGAGATTCTCGCGATGAGCGACAGAATCGTGGTGATGCACGAGGGCAGGAAGAAGGGCGAACTCGACCGCGCCCAGGCGTCGCAGGAAAAGATCATGGAGATAGCGTTGCGCCAGACCGACCAGGGGGTAGCATGACGACAGGCAATACGACACTCACCGGTATCCTGACGTGGTACCGCAGGCAGGCCAAGAGCAGCACCTTCGGCGTCGCCTTGATCCTGCTGGCGTTGTGTATCGTGCTGGCGTTGTCGACCGACCGTTTTCTGACGCAGACCAATCTCTTCTCGGTCATGCGCGCCTTTTCCTTCATCGCCATCATTGCAATCGGCGAATGCATGGTGATCATATCCGGCGGAGTCGACCTTTCGGTCGGTTCGATCTTTGGCTTCAGCGGGTTGATCACCGCAATCGCGCTCAACCGGTGGAGCTGGAGCATCCCCGGCGGAATCGCGCTCGGAATGGCCGTCGGAACCGGCTTCGGCATGGTCAACGGCACCTTGATCACCAGGCTGCGCATACCGCCGTTTATCGCGACGCTCGGTATGCTCAGCGTGGTGCGCGGTTTGGCGTACGCCATAACCAGCGGCTACCCGGTACGAACACCGAGTCCCTACAACGTCCTCGGACAGGGGTACCTCGGCCCGGTGCCGTACCCCGTAATCTACATGGCCGCGCTGGCGGTCGTGTTCTCGGTATTTCTGAAGAAGACCGTGCAGGGGCGGAGGATCTATGCTATCGGCGGAAACGAGCAGGCTTCGGCTATCTCGGGGATCCGCGTCAATCGCGTCAAGATGCTGGTGTACACCCTGGCCGGACTGCTGGCAGGAATCTCGGGAGTAATTTCGATCGCGCGGCTCGGAGTGGCACAGTCGACCGCCGGGCTGGGCTGGGAGCTGGATGTGGTGGCCGCGGTGATCATCGGCGGCGCCAGCCTGTCCGGCGGCAAGGGAACAATCCTGGGCGCGATCCTTGGCGCCGCAATCATGGGCGTGCTGCGCAACGGGCTGGTCCTGCTGAACGTCTCTCCGTACTGGCAGCAGGCCGTCATCGGGCTGGTGATCATCATCGCCATAGCGGCCGATCAGATGCGCCGCGGCAGCGACCAGTAGCCGCGAGGCCGTGACCGTGAGACCGTAATCGGGGTTTCCAGGGGGCATGACCCCCCAAATGCACACAGGAGGTGTATATGAAGAAGCTGATGCTGATGGCATTGGTGCTGCTGCTGGCAGCGGGCGTGATGCCGCTGTTCGCACGAGGTGGCGGCGAAGCCGCTCGTCCGGACCAGATCACAATTGCCGTGGTGCCCAAGGGCCTCGACAACCCGGTCTTTCTGGACACCAAGTCGGGAGCTGAGGCGGCCGGGGCCGAGCTCGGTGTGCGCATCATCTGGACCGGTCCGGTGCGTGCGGATGCAACCGAGCAGGTTGCGGTGCTCGAAGGCCTGATTCAGCAGGGGGTTGACGGAATCCTGGTCAGTGCCAACGATCCGACGGCGCTGAACAGCGTAATCCAGAGCGCCACGGACGCCGGCATCAAGGTGGCTACCTTCGATTCAGATGCACCCGAAAGCGCCAGGCTGTTCTACGCCGGCAGCGACAATTACGTGCTGGGCGAGACCAGCGCTCAGCTGCTGGTAGAGCTGGCCGAGGGTATGCGCGCACCGGTGGATACGGCGGTCCTGACCGGCGTGCTCGGAGCGTTTAACCTTGAAGAGCGCATCCGCGGCGTGCGTGACACCGTAGCCGGCACCAACGTTCGTATCGCCTCGGTACAGGCCGGCGAAGACGACATCGATCGCTCGGTGCAGGTAATCGAAGACTACACCGAGGCCAATCCCGGTCTCGACGCCTGGATCTTCGTCGGAGGCTGGCCCTTCTTTGCTCCGCCCGAAACGCTGTCCGCGCTGCGCCGCTTCCGCGACCGCGGCGGGCTGGTGGTATCGGTCGACAGCTTCTACCCGATGCTCGAGTTTGTCGAAGAGGGCATGGCCGACTACCTGGTTGGTCAGAACTTCTTCGCTATGGGCGATCTCGGAGTGCGCCACCTGCTGCGCGCCATTAACGGTGAGACCATAGCGCAGGAGATCATCGATACCGGGCTGGAGATCGTCAACCCGGATAACGTGGCTGAGGTCAAGGCCGCCAAGGACCCGTGGTAATCGGGTAGCCGGGGTCATCGGCTGATCCGAGGTCGAAGCGCGCGGTTGCGCACCGCGCGCGGTGACCGGTAGCCAAACCGGCGTCGTGATCGAAACGCCGCCGGTGGCGCCGGGCCGGTCGTCCACTTGCGGCCCCCGGGGCCTCGGCGGCGCAAAGACCAGCGCAGCGACCTTCGGCCGCCGGCTCGACCGGCCCCACACCCGGCCGCCGCTGCAAGGCCGGGGTACTGCAACCGTGGGGGCAGCGTATCAGCAAAGCAGAAATCGGACCGGGCGCCCCCGGGCCACGCTTCCGGGCACCGGCCCCACACCCGGCTCCCGGCTTCCCCGGTTCCCGGCCGCACACGCGGCCGCCGCCGGTGCCGCCAGGCCGGTCGTCGGCTTCCGGCCCCGGCCGACTGCGCCTTGGAGCACAACCTACCCCAGAAGCCGCACGGCACCGCGCAGAAACACCACCGCAATTGCTCCGCTCACGGCCAGTTTGAGTACAATCCCGCCGATGGTGCCGCGGAAGACCGCCAGCGCCGCTTTCAGCGGCTCGCGGTTATCACGATGAAAGACAATTTCACCGAGCAGCGCGCCGCCAAAAGCGCCCACAAATACCCCCAGCGGCGGAAAGACCAGCGCCCCGACCACCATACCGGCCACGCTGCCCCACACACCGCCGCGGTTGGCGCCGGCCCGACCCGCGGCCCGAGCCGGCAGAACCGCGTCGATCGCCAGTGAACCCAGTGCCGCCACGCTCCAGATGACCAGCGTCACCGGCGCAAACACAGCCCAACCGCCGCCGAGCGAGAGCGCGAACAGCGACGCCAGCGCAATCAGAGGCCCGGGCAGTACGGGCAGTACGCACCCGATCAGTCCGGCGGCTACCATCAGTGCACCCACGGAGACGGCAATAATCTCGACAACCATGTACAACCCTCTGGTCCATAGTACACGGGCATTCGAGCAGCGTCAGCACCGCAGGCCGGCTGTTGGTTCCGAAAATTCTGACCGCATTTTTTCCAAAAGATCTGTCCGGTTGGACGAAACGATATACTCGGACAGACTCGTTGCAGATCATGACAACGAGGGAAAGGATGATATCAATGTTGACACGCCACGCGATTGAGGTATTGCGGGCCGCCGGCCGCACACAGAGTGAAGTTGCTGAGCTTACCGATGTATCGGAGCGAGAAATTTGACGGATCGAAAAGGAAGATCCGGTGACCGAACTCGCCGATTGCGTGCAGGCAAAGAAACGGGGTGTGGGACGGCCGTCGTAAGTCGCCCCATTTGAACAGCGAGTCAAGGAGATCTTCGATCAGGAACCCTCGCTTCTGGGAGTGGAGGTACTGCGCCGGTTGCGCCTGGACGGGTACACCAGATACCACCGCTTCAGCATCTTTCGCGATGGGCATCCGAGATTCCGAATCGTTGGTGCTGCCCTCAAGCCATTCTTGACGTAGAGCGATACCGCTTTAAACTTCTCGGCGCGTGAAAACACGGACTACCTCCTCTACAGTAGTCCAGGTTCTTGTCCGCAGCCCACGACGGGTGTCGAGCAGAGTCACCCGGGATTCTGGATGCCGCCGGAGGGATCTCCGCGAGTGGGGGCGCTGGAGAAAGCGTGGCGTACACAGCGTCTCCTCAAGTCGGTGTTCGTCGTGCTGCGCTACTGTAGTTCGCAGCGTGACCAGCTGGTTCGCGGCCGGGCAGAGGTTGCGGCCGCGAGCTCCTCAAGCTCTGCCTCCGAGAGACGTATTCTGAGTGCGTCTGCGTTCAAGGTTGCCTGGCTCACAGAGCCCGCTCCGGGAATCGCGAGGATGCAGGGCCCGCGACGTTGGACGGTCCACGCGAGGGGGAGCAGGCGCTGTTCGAAGCGCCGAGCTCCTTTGCGGCCTCGAATACGCCGTTGGGCTCGATAGCGCGGTTCATGAGGCGGCAGGGCATCTGGTTGGTTGCAAGGCAAATACCTTCAGCTGCAAGCCGCGCGTCAGCAGCACGCATTCACTTCTCGTTGAAGCTACTCACCCCTGCCGCGCCTATGGTGCCTTGCTTCCGGAGCTTCGCCATTGCGGCAGCCTGATGATCGTTCCGCCGGTTGACGGGTGCGTGCAGGCCGGGTTAAGTTGATCCGGATAGTCAAGTTTGGAAAAACCGAGCGCGCGTGAAGGGGTGGTTTCATGACGAAGAGAGTTCTCCGGTTCACGGTAGGCTTCATAGGCGCGGTCCTCGCGCTGGCCGGCTGCGAGAACCCGACAGCGGCGACGGACTCGAACGTTCAATCAGTGGAGTGGGTCTGGACGGCCGGCTCTGGTACCGCAAGTCTATCCGGTTTGTACGGCAGGAAGGGTGTAGCCAATTCGGCGAACCTGCCGGGCGGCAGATCGGGGGCCGTGTCCTGGACCGACGCGAGTGGGAACCTCTGGCTGTTCAGCGGCAGCGGGCTCGACAGTGAGGGTTCATCCGGTTACCTCAACGATCGGTGGATGTTTGACGGCAACGCGTGGACCTGGGTGGCGGGAGGTACCACTGTCAACCAATCCGGGACGCACGGCACCAAGGGCGTAGCCAGTGTGACTAACGTGCCCGGAGCGAGGGCAAACGCGGTGACCTGGAGCGATGCGAACGGGAACCTGTGGCTTTTCGGTGGCAGCGGCTACGACGGCACGGGAACACTCGGGTTGCTCAACGATCTGTGGCTGTTCGACGGCACTGCGTGGACGTGGGTTTCAGGTAGCAGTGAGCGAAACCAGTTCGGGAGCTACGGCACGAAGGGCGTGGGCAATGCCGCAAACGTGCCCGGGGCAAGAGATGGTGCGGCGTCCTGGAGCGATGCGAACGGGAACCTGTGGCTGTTCGGTGGCTTGGGCTACGGCAGCGGAGTATACGGGTATCTCAATGATCTGTGGGTGTCTGACGGCAGTGCGTGGACTTGGGTCTCGGGAAGTGACTTAACCGCACGAGCCGGAACCTACGGCACCAAGAGTGTGCCCGACGCGGACAACGCGCCCGGGGCAAGGTCAGGTGCGATGAGCTGGAGCGATGCGAGCGGAAACCTGTGGCTTTTCGGCGGTTCCGGGCACGACGGAACGGGATCATTCGGGTATCTCAATGATTTGTGGGTGTTTGACGGTAACGCGTGGACCTGGGTTTCCGGAAGCTCCACTCGCGACGGGTCCGGGACCTACGGGACCAAGGGCGAGACAGATGCAGCCAACGTACCACGAGCAAGATCAAGTGCGATGACCTGGAGCGATGCGAACGGGAACCTGTGGCTGTTCGGTGGCTTCAGCCGCCAGGACGGAGGTCTGATCGGGCGTCTTAACGATCTGTGGCGGTATGACGGCGACGCGTGGACGTGGGTTGCGGGTAGCTCTGAGTTCAACAAGCCCGGAGCCTACAGCACGAAGGGCGTGGCGAATGCAACCAACGTACCGGGGGCAAGAACAAGTGCGATGACCTGGAGCGACGCGAACGGTAACCTGTGGTTGTTCGGCGGCAGCGGCTACGACGCCGCGGGATCGTGGGGGAGTCTCAGCGATCTGTGGCGATTCAGGCCTTGAGTCGCGGAGTTCGGAGGTGGATCACCTGCTCGACGTAGCGGGACGGGTCGATCGCTCCCCCTGCTCGCCATATGAGTGGGCCGGACCGGTGGACGCTCGCGCTCCCGCGATCCGGGCGGCAGACTCTACCGGAAATGTAAGTCCCGGAGAATCTGGCCGGTAATTTCCGGATATTCTGTCCGGTTCAACTCGATCAACGATCGCCCGTTGAGGTTTCGATTATTCACCACATGGAAGAGCAAACTCGCCGCATTGTTTCCATAGCAAGACGGCGTCTTCTATCAACCCTTTTACCACACGCGAGCTGATCAACTTCCTGGCGCTGGACAACGACCCGCGACGGGTCGCTCGTTCGGTGACCAGCGCGAACCGGCGTTCCACCTGGTTCAGCCATGAGGAACACGTTGGAGTGAAGTGCATGTGGAACCGTTCGTGCTTCGCACGCCACGCTTTGACCCGCGCGTGCTTGTGTGTGGTGTAGTTGTCCAGGGGTGAGGCGTTATATGTGTTAGGCAACTGCTTTGTTGAGCTGCTTCACATTATCTGTTCTGCCACCTCTATTCTCAGAAGCGATCGCACGTTTTCGATCTGGTTGACAATCGTCGCGGTGGAAGAACCTCCAAACAAAAGGCCCACAGCGATGTTATCCAGTGTGGTCACCAGCGAACCGGAGTCGCCACCAGCAGAGATGTTGGTAGTGACGATCTGATCTCTGAACCGTGCCACCCTCCCACCGCCGAAATTCACGTCCACTGTGGCGTTAACCGCCGTGATTCTGCCGATTGTGAAATTCGTAGTACGCCCGGTCTTCTTCACCAGTGTCCCCACCTGCACGTGTTGCTTCCGCCGCCAGCCTCGGACATGCCCACTCCAGTAGATATCGCTATCCAGATCGTGGAACTGTCCTTCGGCAACAGCTGCATCAATTACGTTTTCGTGCCGAGCGCGGGGTACGGGCGGGTCAAAGGTAATGGGAATAAAACGGCTCAGCCTGGCAACGCGGTCTCGCGGATCCTGTCCTCCGTCGAACCGTCCTGGTTGTAGAATGGGGTCGCCCAGAGCGGCGCTATTACTGTTAGCCAAGACGTGATTGTTGCTGAGAATGTAGTAACGAGGAGGGAGGCCGATCCCATGGGCAGGCGGGTTCACACTGCCACCGGGCAGAATATCGTATACGCAGGTGGCAATAGTACCCGCCGTGACCCCTGAATGTCCCACGCTGTAACCGCCTTTCGCCGGGCGGATACGCCTGCTAAGGGTTTGAATGTCCGTCTCCAGCGGCTCGGCCCCTCCGGCAAAGGGATACCCAATCGCCAGTACATCTGTCTGCATTTCTGCCAGTTTGGACGGTACCAAGGCAGCCGGGCTCACTTGGTCTTTCTCCAGCTTCTGCGTTACAAGCACCACAAGAGCAGGCTCACCACTGGGTTGCCCTTTCTTCCACTTGACACCAACTCCCATGCCGACCACGTTTTCCAGTTGCTTAAGGGGGTCCAGGAACTCCTCAACAGCAACGCTGTATGCTCTTTGTGCCTCTGCAACCGCCTTTTCTGCTAACATCATCTTGCTCGTTTCTTGCTTCATGGTGTCCACTCCTTTGATTGTCAACGGGTTTGTGCCGTCACGACGCCGGTTTCTTCCACGTCAGTCTCATATCCCTCTAACGATTTAGGGACGATCGCCTGAGGCCGTAAGGCAGACTCGGGCACTTTGTGCGTTACAAAGACCTTTATGACTGCCTTACCCGCCTTCTCCCCGATGCCTACACCAATGACATTGGGCATCCGCATCAGGTGTTCCTCGTGCTTCATCTTCGCGGCCTCAATGCTCATTTCTATCACCTCCTTTCCATTCTATTGCGTAGCATAACGCCGCAACTGAACCGCGGTGGACCCGCCGCGGGTGCACCGTCGCGTTCCAGGCGCTTGTTGGCCGTCTATACCAGTCGTGTTTTCAGCCCGGCCCGTCTTGCAGCCTTCAACTGCCGGTCATCCGAGGACGCGAAGAGTTCTGCTCCCCATTCAACGGCGCACGCCACATGGAGGGCGTCCAGTGCGCGAACCGGACTTGTCTCCAGTATGCGGATTGCAGACATGGTGACGGAGGCCGTGAGGTTGATGATGTCGGCATCCCGGACATCGTCGAGCAACCGGCGCTTCGCCTCATCATACTGACCCGCGGTGAGCGTGTGCTCCCTCTTGCGTCGATTGAGCGCCGACACGATCTCCGGGACGCACAGTACGCTCAAGCCGAGGCGGGATGCCTGGGCGCATGTCGTTTCCGCCCTGTCGCTTCCGTCCTCTTCAATGAAGCGCTTGCAGAACGAGGACGAATCAAGATACGCCTTCAAACGGATCGGTCCTCCAGAATTGCAGATGACAGAGCTGCGCCCTTGGCCGTAAGGCGAAGTGCCGGCTTCTTCCATGAGGTGCGACTCTCGGCCTCGCGTTCTACCGGCGACACCTCGGCAATGGGCCGGCCGTGGCGAAGGACTACGAGTGTCTCGCCATTCTCAACCCGCGTGAACATGCCGGATGCGTGGTTCCTGAATTCGGTAAGAGTAACGGTTGTCATTGTCCACCTCCAATCTGTACATCACTGTACAGAATAGTAGTCAGAATGTCGATCCTCCGCGTTGGCTCACTACGGTTCTTACCCAAGCAGCAGAAGTGCCTCATCAAAGAGTCTTACCCACTGAGAACTGCTCCACTGTCATGACAAGATGGCTGGCGGAGGAAATGGGTGGGGTTCACGATGGGCGAGAAGAAAGCGCTTACCCGAGAGACGGCCGCGAGATACCGAGCGGCCGAAAGACAGGCGAAGCACACAGCCGCGAGTGGGAGCTTTTGACCACATGTGCACATAACGCCTGGCGGTTTTTGTGCGGCTGAATACGGCGCTTCTGCAGACAGATCCCGAGTTGGACATCGAATATCCGCTTCACGCCCCAAAACCGCTCGAACACCCGCCATTCCATTCAATCGTCGGCGCGAACCGCGCAAGTGAGAGCGCGGCGCAGGCGTGCGCCAACTATACGCGCTCCATTATACGCAGATGGTATGCACGCGCAAAGCGACGCTCCCGGGTGGTACAGACGCAAATCCGGCTTGCGGGCCGCCCCGCTTGTTGTTAGACTCTGCTTTCATGACGGAGAGCATGATTTGATCACTTTTTCGGCTGTTTCGGGTCACGAATGGGCAATCATCGCCGTGGCGGCGCTGCTGCTGGGAATGCAGAAGACCGGCGTTCAGGGCGTAGCCATGATGATAATCCCTGTGCTAGCATCAGTGTTTGGTGGGCGCGTTTCCGCCGGTCTGGTGCTTCCGATGCTCTCCTTCGCCGACATAGCGGCGCTGCGCTACTATCATCGCAGCGCTAACTGGAAACACGTCTTTCGGGTTCTGCCGGCCACGGTGGTTGGAATCGTGATCGGCGCTATCATCGGCAACAGAATCTCGGACCGGGCCTTTGTACGCACCATCGGCATATGTGTGATGGTCAGTCTGGCTATCCTTGTCTATAACGAGTATGTCCGGCGGGAAGTCACGATACCCGATTGGCGGTGGTTTGCGCCGCTGATCGGTCTGTCGGGCGGCTTTGCCACCATGATCGGTAATGCATCACCGGCCATTATGGCGCTCTATCTACTGAGCATGCGGCTTCCCAAGCAGAACTACATCGGCACCGGGGCATGGTTTTACTTCTTCAACAACATGATCAAAATCCCTTTCCATGTGCTGCTCTGGGGCACAATCACGCTCGATACGCTGGCGGTCAACGCGGTTGTGGCGCCCCTCATTCTGGTAGGCGCAATGGTTGGCGTGCGTATCGTGCGCCGAATTCCTGAAAAACCGTATCGCGCGTTTATTGTGACCGTGACGTTTCTGGCATCCTTGCGGCTGTTCTTCTGAAGACGCGGCGGCCGAAGAATAGACCACCGCTCCCCCAAGCCCATCTTCTGCAGTTGGGGGAGGTACGGAGGGCCCGGCATGTTCGTCCGCGTCCAGCCTGCCGGCCGCCTTTCCGGGGCTTGCCGGACGAAATCGCATGCGAAACAGATTGCGCTATGAAGGAGTCGAAATCATGAACGGCAGAATTGTGTAACGTCCAGCGACTCAAGGCAAAACAGAAGCGTATTCGAGTGGCGTGAGGAAGTCGAAGCGCTTGCGCGGTCGGGTGGTGAGCCGATACCCGGGCGTAATAATTCACCACCGCTGAGCTCAATGCAGATTGCTGCGGGCCGGAGCTTATGACAGGCCGTGCGACGTCGCCGCCGGTTCAGCGCGCGGCAGACCTCGTGAACGGGTCTGCTGCGCCACCCACGGACGCCCCAAAGCTTTCGAGCACCATCGCGAGAAACATTTCTTTGTCCCAGTCGTCCTCCCGGTGGGTCACCCCGAGCCGTACCACGACGACATCGTGATCCGGCAAGACGGCGACCATCTGGGCGTTGTGACCGCGCATGTAGTACATGCTGCGCGGCAGGGATTCGTAGACCCTGTCGCCCGGTAACGCCTCCTTGGGATCAGCGGCGTTGAGCCAGACGTGGGCGCCGTACGTTCCCCTTGAGTCCGGCGCCGGCGTCGTCATGTATGCGATCCATCCGGCCGGGAGCAGCCGCAGGCCGTCGACCACACCGTCATTCAGCATAAAGAGACCAATGCGTGCCCAGTCCCTCGCGGATGCGTAGAGGTAACTCGAACCAACCGGTACGCCCGAAGCGTCCGGCTCGAATACCGCCGTCGTCAGGCCCAGCGGCCGGTACAGCCGGTCCGTGATGTACCGGTGCATCGAAGCAGTATCGCCACCGGTACGCTCCTGGAGAACCTTCATGAGGATGTTTGTCGTGCCGCTGGAATACTGAAAGACGCTGCCCGGCTCGTGCCTCAATCGCTTGTTCGCGGCGAATCCAGCCATCGAACGGCTGCCGTAGAGCATATCGGTCGCGTCGGCGAAGGGGCCATAGACTTCGCTGAAGTCAAGGCCGCTCGACATCTGCAGCATGTCGTTGATGGTGATCGTTCCGCGTGGGTCGTCCTCTGTTTGCCACAGCGGCAGCGGAACCGGCTGGTGCAGTTCCAGAAGGCCCTCCTCCACCATCATGCCGGTAAGGACTCCCACGACCGTTTTTGCCATCGACCAGCCGAGAAGCGGTGTCGCAGGGCCGATTCCTTCTGCATATCGTTCGGCGACGATCCGGCCGCGATGCACGACGACGACGGCTCTCGTCTGACGCCGGCCTCCTTCGGGTTCGGCGAAGGCGTATTCAAGAGCCCCGTTGAGAGCATGCCGTTCGACCTCCGGCGGCAGGCCGGACACGTCGACAGCGTCGCCGCGCGGCCACGGCGAGTCCCGGTCGCCGGCGAAGCCGGCCGCGACTGTCGGCGCCTGTTCGCGAAGCGTCCGAATGTCGGTCTCGATTGCCAGGGTGCAGCCGAGATCGGGACGATAGACGGCACTTCTCTCGTGAAACAGGCCGAGCGCCCGGGCCGTGACAGTCCGGTTCTGCCGGTCCACGCTGCTCGATATCAGGGTGAAGAGCACGCTTCCCGGCCTGATGTCCTCCTCGACCGTCTCCGCCTCACCGCGGCCGATCAGAAAGACGCTCGAGCAGAGGTATTTGGCGGTGTAACCTGTTCCAATCGGCAGCGCGAAGTAGACGTATGCAAGCCCTGCGCCGATCGTCAGAATCAGCACCAGCCCGAGTATTCGGCGAACAAGACGAGACCGTTTCACGGCGATCTCCTTGCCTTACACCCCCAGCGTTCTTGCACCTCGGCCATCGAGATACCCGGGGGTCTTACTCCATGCGTATAGATACACGCTAGTATATACGACTACATCGCGTCAAGGCGCATATTGACGAAAGACCGCGGCGTTCAGTGTTCCTCGAGAACGAGCGGATCCCCCAAAGCAAGGTATCGAGGGCCGTCGGCCGCCTTCGCTCGGGTTCAGATCTTCCAGATCAGAGAGATCTGGCCCCGATGGTGGGCCTGATGGTTGAACAGGTGCAGAAGAACGTGACCGATGACGCTCTCCCGTTGTGCGCCGTAGCCGCGCACGTATCATAATCGCACGGTACGATGGGCGACGGAAACCATCGCGACGGTCTCGGGGATCTCCGAGGATACGTCAAGAGCTCCATCCAGCAGATGATCCAGCGTTTCGACACCGATCGGGGTGAGAACGGTGGAACCGGTGTTCGTCAACATCCGTCACATCCGCGGGCTTGACCGATTCTCCCTCAGAGGTCGGGCAAAAGTGGACACCCGATGGAAGCTCTTCTGTGCACCGTCGCGTTCCAGGCGCTTGTTGGCCGTTTATAATTGTCCACCTCCAATCTGTACATCAGTGTACAGAGTTGCTGCCCGCCTGGTAGCGTTCTGCGTGTTTTCCGCGAACTGCACCGCTCAAGTCATATTCCTCCAGCAGGTCCGGATCATCCTTCATCTTCTTCATATGAGTGTTCAAGACGAAAGTTGCTCATCCTCAGAATGCAGCGGATCGCCTTCACCACACGCGAAAAGTTCAACTGTTTCAGCGTACACTGCACTGAGAAATGCGGGCTAGGTGCTTGCGCTGGAGTCTCGCGTCGATGCGGCTATCGCGGCGAGCAGCTCTCGGGGAGCCAACACCGGAATTTGCGAGTTGGAGAAATCAACTTGATCACGCGTGACGATCGCCGAAGCGTGCGCCGATCGGGCCGCCTCGTGCAGTACTGCGTTCTCATAGTCGGCTATCTCGATGTTGAGAGCCCCGCCGAGCACGTTGCCGTCGACAGCCGCTACGTCAAAAAGATCGAGAAGTGCACGCACCTGATCGAGGGCTCGCCTGCGGCCAAAGTCTTTGGCAGCGATATAGAATACCGTCGTGAGGGTTGTCGCGCAGATCATACCCGAAATGGGTCCGTTGTCGACCAGCGCGAACAGTTTTGCGGCCGCCTCGACGTAAGGTTCGCGTGCGAGCAAGACGTCAAGAATCACATTGGTGTCGAATAGCACGTTCACCGGTGTTTCTCTTCGAGATGCCGGCGATAATCCTCTTCGGTGGTCGATGCACCCTTCAGTGAGCCGATCATTGAGCGCACCCTTGCCGTCAGCTCGGTACCGGGAATCGGTTCATCGGCGTCGATCAGTGCGAAGTAGTCCGAAACGAGCTGAGACACCGACTTGCCCGAGCGCTTGGAGTACCGTTTTGCCCTGGCAATCAACCGCTCATCGAGCCGAAGCGTCAATTTTGTGTTCATGTGACACCTCCTGACGTATATAGCCTATGAAGATCATACGTCAATTCCGAGATCGCGACAAGACTCGCCGAACGCTCAACAGCATCGGTCGCTATCTCCCGCGGAAAAGGACCTGATGAACGAGCTTATCGAGGAGCACAAGCTCGACCGACATCTGACCAGGGAACTCGAGGAGGCCAGAAACGATGTCCTCGCGGGGCAGGACAACCGCTTGGTCGATGTCATCGCCACCATGAAGGACCTCACCGACTTCTATCCGCCACATATCCACAAAGAAGGCGCGCACTTTTTCCCCGCTACCTCCCGCTGACCAGGCGCTCGGCCGAGATGAAGACTATCGCGGTCATGCAGGACCCCGTCCAGATACGCGACATCCTCGCTCATCTGGTCAAGACAGGGCATGCGCCGCCCGAAGGCGGGCGTCTCGCCGTCTTCGGCCGATACGGCAGCGGCGGGTCTGATTCCGGGGCTCTCGGGCCTGATGGCCCGCCACCTGATAGAGGCGGCATTCCGGGCCGGCGCTCCTGCCGGGGAGCAGCAACTGCACGTGTCCCTCCTGCAACGCAAGGATGGAACCGCCCGGCCGACGGGCATCGCAGACATGCTGGGCATGTTTGCTCAGCCGGTGGGCGATGGAGAGCAAGAGGTCCGGGGGTTCACCCGGACCCGCACCGCCTTTGACGACGAAGGATTCAACCGCCTGATTGCCACCGCCAACCGGCTGGGACCTGCTGCGCCGCCTCAACCGCCCGGGAGGCGGCGGAATCCTGAGGGCGCTGATCGCCCGGGAGAAGCGCACCCCTGCGGACAAGGAGGAAACGGTGGCGCTCACCGCGGAAGCGGGCATTCGCGGAGGTGAACGCACGTCAGTGGTGCACCTGACTGCTCCCTCAGACTACACCGCCACGGCACTGGCGGCGGTTGCGATGGCGCGGGAACTGCTTGACCGCCGCGCCCCGGACTACGGAGCGGTGTTCCCCTTCGAGCTCTTCACCCTGGAGCAGATCGTTTCTCGGGTGGGATCGCCCAAGTTGCAGATACGGCACGAATAGCCTGTAAGTTTGTAAATTCATGGATAACGTCAGATATGCAAACGTACGTACCAAGAATTATGGAGAAGCTACTCCTGAAAGACCTGGAGACGCACCCTGTGGTTGCAGTGCTGGGACCACGGCAGTGCGGCAAAACTACCCTGGTGCAGAGACTCGGAGAGAAGCGTGAGAGTTCGCTGTATCGAGATCTTGAGCGACCGCGCGATGCCCGACAGTTCGATGATCAGGAACTGTTTTTGGAGGCCAACAAGGAACATCTGCTGATTCTTGATGGAATCCAACACCTGCGGCTTTGTTCCCCGTACTGCGAGGTCTTGTGGATCGCCTCAACTGATCGTCTTCTCCGTCATACTCCGCGGGAGACGTGCGCCTGTTTCCCGGAGTAAACCAACGCGGAACCGCTCCTTGTTCTCCTATCGGCGCGTGCGGTCCCTCCAATGGCCGCCCACACGCCCGTTATCAACCTGCGAACCGCGGTCGTCGCCGCGTTTTCGCGAAATTTCGTCGTGGATGCCGGTTTTGCCGTTGCGCACGGAGATAACTGTTCTACTGCATCGGGCGCTCGGTCAAACCAAACGCCGGCCGGTCGAACGCGATCACCGGAGCGATCTCCGAAAGCGGCTCGACGACCTCTCGCCACGAGTACGTGCTTGCGCCGAAACCGTGAAGCAGAATAAAAGCCTGTTTCCCCAGTTCAGCCGAAGAGGCCTCGTAATGGATCTCGATACCTTCAAGCCGAACGAACCGACTCTCCGGCCCTGCGAGATCGCGTGGACTCGCCGATCCGGCCGGCGAGATCGCAATGACGATCGGGACGACCGGCGCAGTCACAAAGACAACGCCGAGAGCGACAAGCACGATGCGCCCGACGCGGGTACACTTTTTTACCTTCAGAAGATACTGCCGGCGTTGCCGACCGGCATCAAAAACCGCGCCTTTGCCGCATTGTCGGCCGCGTGCCACGGTGCTCCGGACCGATCGGACCAACAGCCGAGTTCCTTAACTGCCGTAAACCTTCTCCGGAACAAGCCGGTTTGCGCAGTCGCGGCCGGCGTGAACGGTCGCTAAGTTTTCAAGCGTCGTCTCGGCGATCGTCGTGACCGCCTCGGTCGTGAAAAACGCCTGGTGCGCCGTGATGAGCACGTTCGGAAACGTCTGGAGCCGGACGAACACGTCGTCCTGAATGACCTGGCCCGAGAGGTCCTCAAAAAAGAGGTCCGCCTCTTCCTCGTACACGTCGAGACCGAGGTTGCCGATTTGCCCTTGTTTCAGACCTTCGATCGCGGCGACCGAGTCGATCAACGCTCCTCGGCTCGTGTTGATCAACGTGACCCCCGGCTTCATCGTCCCGATCGCGTCGCGATCGACGACGTGGTAGGTATCGCGCGTGAGGGGACAGTGAAGACTGATGATGTCGGCCTCCGAGAACAGCCGCTCGAGTGGAACGTACTCGACGCCGGTTGATACGAGTTCTTCGTTCGGGAACGGATCGTACGCGAGCAGTCTCGTCGAGAACCCGGCCATGATGCCGCAAAAAACCCGACCGATCTGGCCGGTGCCGACGACGCCGACGGTCTTGCCGCGGACATCGAATCCTATGAGCCCGTCGAGACTGAAGTTACCCTCACGCACGCGGTTGTACGCGCGGTGGTATCGTCGGTTCAACACGAGGATCAACCCGACCGCGTGTTCGGCTACCGCGTACGGGCTGTACGCTGGGACGCGGACAACCGTGATACCGGCCGCCACCGCGGCCCGCACGTCGACATTGTTGAATCCCGCGCACCGGAGCGCGATCGTCCGGACTCCCATTCGCTGAAGACTTGTGATCACTTGGGCGTCGCACGTATCGTTCACAAAAAGGCACACCGCGTCGTGCCCGGCTGCGAGACCGACGGTATCGACGTTCAATCGTGGTTCGAGGTACAAGAACACCATGTGATGGTCTTTGTTCGCGTGGTCGAAAGCCTCGCGCACCCATTGTTTTGTGCTGAAAACAGCGATCTTCATCGTCACACTCCGAAACGGGATCTCATTTGAATCTAATCGAATTAATCATTAATGTCTCGTCTCTCCCGACCGCAACCGCGCGGCTTTGACACGCGCACCTCGATCACTGTGGCCTTCTGCCGCGGCTCGTGAAGGCGGGTTTTTGCGGCCGGATCCACTGCACCGCGGCGACCGCGGAGCTCACGCAGATCATCCTGCTCGACTCGGCTCGGATCCAGCAGGAGGACGCGGAGACAAGAAACGCCGCCACAATGCCGAAGGACGATCAAATCCGCCCCCCACCTATGGCATGTACCGCCTCGAGCGCATTCGGCAGCTCGGCGAAAGATTCTCTCTATGTGGCGACTATCTCCGGGGCGCCGCGCGAATCCGCTGTACCAATCCCGAGTGCGGGCACGACTACTTCCGACCCTTCTCCTGCAAGGGTTTCTACCTCTGTCCATCCTGTAGCCGCAACCGCACCCTGCTCTTTGCCGAGCATCTCTCCAATGAAGTCCTCCTCAAACTCCCAAATCGCCAATTCGTTTTCACAATGCCCAAGGCGCTACGACCGTACTTCCGCCACGATCGTCGCCTGTTCGCCGAGGTGTCTCGGTTGATCTACGACATCCTCCGCGAGTTATACCACGAGGCCGCCGGCAGACCGCTTCTTACGGGAATCGTTGTTGCGCACCAAACGTTCGGCGACCAGTTGCGCTGGAATCCCCATCACCACTGCCTCGTGTTGGAGGGAGGATTCGACGAGGCCGGGACGTTCATCCCCGTGCCGCTGTCCGGGCTCGACCAGATGACCGAAGTCTTTCGCCGGCGCCTGATCTGGCTTCTTGTACAGAAGAAACTCCTCTCCGAGGATTTTGCGCGGAACCTTCTCTCGTGGCGTAACTCTGGCTTCAACATCCACAACTCGGTGCGCCTCACCGACACCAGGAGCCAAGCGAGCCTCGCCCAGTACATCTCTCGTCCTCCGCTGTCGCTGAAGAAGATCCACTACGAGCCGTTCAAGGGGAAGGTGCTGTTCCACACGAAGTATTCAGACTACTTCAAGGAGAATGTACACCTGTTTGGCGCCTTGGACTTCTTGGCCGAGTTGACGCAACACATCCCTCCCCGGCGGGTACAGCTGATCAGACGATACGGACTGTACTCATCGCGCACGAAAGGACACTGGTTCCAGATGCCGCACGTCGCTGCTCGCGCACCTGAGGGGTGGCAGGCATCACATCCGCCTGAATCCTCCGATCTGGACGATTGCGGGCTTGGAGCCCCTGGATGACGGCCAGGAAGTCAGAGTCAACGCCCGCAAACGAGCATGGGCGCGGCTGGGACATGACGGTCATCGCGGTCATCCAGGACCCGGCCGAGATACGCGACATTCTCGCCCATCTCGTCAAGACAGGCCGCGCGCCGACGGGTTTCGATCCGGCGCTACTGAACTGACACCCAAATGGGTTGTGATAACGGACCTCGTCCAGTCTCAGCGCGTCCGAGACGCCGTGCGAACGCGATCCAGGTCCCGGATGACACCTTCGGAGCGCGTTTGCCGTAAAAGCGGCTCCACCGTCGCGATAACAACCTATCATTCGGATCCTACTTGCTCTTTGAGGTTGGCAGGTAGGGATAGACTTCACGTGCCATCGACTGTATGGACATCGTCTGCAGCCAGATCCTGCCGGGGCCGGTCAGCGTTGTCAGGAAGAGCCCTTCTC
>RECP01000077.1 GCA_007693945.1 Spirochaetaceae bacterium | reverse complement strand
GGGTTTTGCAGCGGGGGGGGGGGGCCCCCCCAAACGGGGGGGCCGGGGGTGGGGGGGGGCGGGGGGGCGCGCCAGCTCGCACCCCGGCGTCTACACCTGTTTCAGGAATTCGTCCGTCAGTTTGGCAAGGTCTCCCAGTTGCTGCTCGCTGAGTCCGGAATGCGGCTCGAGGCCGGCCAGTCTCCGGGCTGTTTCGGCGGCTGTCTCGGCCGCGGTGGGACAGCCGCGGGCGTGCCAGTCCGCGCGACGCTGACGGAACAGCACGTGCGGTTCAAACAGCTCCGACCGGAAATGCTCCATGGTGTGCGCGTGTTCGAGAAACGAACCGGCTATGCCGGTCTCGCGGATCACATCGATCGCCAGCGTCTCGTCGCTAACCTCCATGCCGCGCAGATAGCGCCTGGTGAAGGCAATCATCTCGTCGTCCAGCACGGCCTGTGCGGGAGAGACCGTGATCTCGGACTCCAGCTGACCGACCGACCACACAACCGATACGCGGTTTTGTAGATGAGTGGCGAATCCGAACATCTTCTCCAGAGCGGCCTGAGAATCCGGCGCCATCGACTCGGTCGAGACCCAGCTGCTGGAAGGTATCGCGTAGAGCCTTCCCAGGGCGGCCGCGGCGGCGGCGTACAGTGCGTTTTCCGGTCCGCCGGTTACCGCAATCGCCGTGCGCATGTCAAAGGTGTGTGCAAGTCCCAGGTTGAAGATGCACGGGCGGCCGGGCTCGAGCAGCTGATTGACCACTATGCCGGCCAGAATTTCGGCAGTCCCAACCGCGCAGGAGCCGGCGAGCGTCACCGGACCGGAGACGCCGGCCATTGGCTCCCCGTTGACGGTCACCGGGATACCGGCACCGGCGGTCCGGCGGAAGATCTCCAGCGCCAGGTTGGTCCAGCGCAGCGGTCCGTGGGCCGTGAAACCGATGCTGAACCACGGGAAGTTGCCGACAACCTGCTTCATCCTGACCATAGTCTCGGCGCCTTCGGGCGAGAAGCAGAAGACCCGGATGTGCTTGGTGGAGTTGCGACTGATGATGTTGAGCCCCACGACATCGCGCGCCTTGGGCGGTACGTCTTCCATTGCGAAGCTGAAGATGCCGTCCACGTTGGGCAGGTAGTGCAGCAGCCGGGCCCAGCGCGGCAGGTCCCGGGAAGTGAACGGGCGCGCCGCGCCGTCTTCGTGGATGTTCATCCCGGGGACCGACCAGATGACGCTCTCTCCGTCGGGCGATACTTGTTTGCCGGCGTTCAGACGATCGGCCAGCTGGAAGGTCGACGGGCAGAGCGACAGCGCTTCCTGTATCAGTTCGGCGGGAAACCGTATGACGTTGGTGCTCTTTCCCTCGCGCGCTCCGTGTGACAGCAGCAGGCTGCAGATCTCGTCGTGCTCCATGCGCACCCCGGGATCGTCGAGCAGCGCCAGCGCCGTCTGGTGAATGCGTTCGACATCAATGTTCACGACGTACTCCTGTGTGCCACGGCGTGCGGTCCGGCCGCTCAGCCGAACTCGGGGCCGGCCATGGCGTAGAAGGCCTCCGGTCGACCGGTACACGTCGTGTGTGATAGTGCCATGCGGGTGAACTCGCGTTGCTCCCGAAAACCCAGCGATGCCAGCCGGCCGAGGTATTCCGCCTGCCGCTCAGGGACATCCACAAACAACGGCTGCTCAGCCGAAGTTGCCATCGCGGCGGCGGTCAGACGCATGGCGCTCTCCGGACTGCCGGCGTACAGCGGGCCGAGCTGGTACGCGATCCGGCCTCTCCTGAGCGCCAGAAGCGAGTCCGGATCGGAAACATCGGTCAGCATGACCAGCTGTGGCTGCCGGACCAGCTCGGCGATCAGCCAGCGGCGGTCGAGTCCGAGCACGCCCGTATCGAGTTCCGCCAACGCCGCGGTGTGGGGCGCCTCCACCGCCTGGATGCCGTGCGCGGCGCCGTGGGTCTCCGCGGGCGTACGCAGTTCCATGCGGCGCAGCACCGTTACCGAATGGAATCCGTGCCGTTCATATATCGGCTTCCCCAAAGGCGTGGCATCAAGTGCCGCGCCGCGGCCCGATTTTCGTACCGTATCCAGGGCGATGTCGAACAACCGCGTTCCCAGTCCCGCACCGCGGGAATCCCGACGGGTGAGCAGCATGGCGATCCAGTCCACGTTTCCGTACGGCAGGCTGACGATCGATGCGACCAGTTCTCCCTGGCGGTTGCGGAAGCCGACACCGCTTCCGTGCTGCAGCATGATACGCCAGTCTTCGGCGGTCTGATTCCATCCGGCCTCGGCCGACAGCGCCAGGGCCTCCTGTGACTGTTGCGGCAGAAGCCGGACCTGCCGGAAGTCCGACCTGTCCGCCGATCCGGATGGCTTTCTCATCGGGCCATTATAGGTGTCGGACCGATGGGCTGTCCACACTGCTGTCCACTACTGCTCGACCTGCGCACAAACCAGTGCTATACTTCCAGCCGTTATGCCGGCGGACACTGCCGGGGGCCGGGAGCGGCGCCGATGAGTTCCAGGCCTCCCAACATCCTGTTTATTACCACGGATCAGCAGCGCCAGGACTCGCTGCCGTGTTACGGCATGTCGTTCATGCGCACGGCGGCGATCGACCGGCTGGCCGCCGAGGGCGTTGTGTTCGACAACGCGCTGGCCGTGGCGCCGGTTTGCCAGCCGTGCCGTGCGGCGTTTGTCTGCGGCCAGTATCCGTTTGTCAACGGAGTTGCCGCCAACTTCCAGTGGCTGAGACCCGGAACACCCACAATCGCCGACGCTTTTCGCAACGCGGGCTGGAAGACCGCGGCAATCGGCAAGATGCATTTTCACGAGTGGGACGATGCGCAGGGTTTTGAGCACCGCGTGATAGCCGAGGACAAGCGACATTTCTTCCGCCCTGACCATCACGCACAGTTTGTGCGGCAGCACGGCTTTGAGCGCGGTCATCCGGCCCACGTGGCGGGGTACGGCGCCTGGCTGGGCGCGATAACCAGTCCGCTTCCCGGCGAGCTGCACATCGACTCCTATATCGGCACGCAGGCGGTCCGTTATCTGGAACAGGCCGGCCGCGATCCGTTCTTCTGCTGGGTGTCTTTTAACAGTCCCCACGACCCCTACGATCCGCCGGCCGAGCTGGCGGCGCTGTACCGCGACGCGCCGATTCCTGAAGCGGTTGGCGGACTGCAGGAACTGGAGCACAAGCCGGCCTATCAGCGCCGGCTTCTGGAGTTCTTCGCTGAGAACCCGCTCTATTTTACCGATTACCGGCGGGCTACTCCTGAAATCATCAGGCGCACGCGCGAGCACTACCTGGCAACGGTCTCGCTGGTGGACGAGCAGATTGGCCGGATTCTGGATACCCTCGAACAGCGGGGCCTCAGCCGGAACACCCTGATTGTGTTCTCTTCGGATCACGGAGACGAGCTGGGCGATCACGGACTGCCGTACAAAGGAACGTTCTACGAAGGCTCGCTCAAGGTGCCGCTGATTGTCTGCGGTCCGGGAGTGACGCGCAATCGTCGTTGCCGATCGTTTGTCGATTGGGTCGATCTGCACCGGACGTTTCTGGAGATTGCCGGGATCCGACCCGGAGCGCACGTTCAGGGTCAGGATCTGCGCGGCCTGCTGCACGATCCTGCCGGACCGGGGCGCACCGAAGGATTCAGTGAGCTGTTGGGTCGGGCAATGGTGTCTACCGACCGCTACAAGCTTGTGCTGTGCGACGACGGAGACGGAGAGCTGTACGATCTGCAGCAGAGGCCGCTCGAGGTTCACAACCACTTTCACGATCCTGACTGGAAGCACCTGCGCACCTCGCTCGGCGACACGCTTATGCAGCGGCTGCTGTCGTACAGCAGAGTGACACGCTTTGGAGGCGGGGCGTATCCTTCGGATCAGGGCCGCGACCGCGCGCTGGCGGAGGCGCGGCGCGTTGCGGCGCTTGGCGGGTTTGCGGGACTGACGGACTGATACGACAACGGCCTTGAGATACCGGCGATCAGACGACCACAGGAGGCAGGCAGGGATGGCGCAGGAGAGAGTCGACAAGAAGACAACCGAACTGGGGCAGAACTACCAGCTGTACTGGGGTGACATTCACAACCACAACGCGGTCGGTTATGCCAGGGGATCGCTGGAGCGCTCGATAGACGTGGCCCGCGAACACCTGGACTACTTTGCCTTCACCGGACACGCGTCGTGGCACGACATGCCGCAGATGCCCGGTGACCGGCATATGAAGTGGGTGCACGGCTTCAAAGCGCATTCGGACCACTGGCCCAGAACACGTACGCTGATAGAAGAGGCCAACGGATCGGGCTTTGTGGCTTTTCTGGGCTACGAGTGGCATTCCAGCACCTACGGCGACTTCTGCCTGGTCTTCCCGCAGGACCAACCGGATCTCTATCTGCCGGATGACGCGGCCGAGCTGTTTCGCTTTGCGCGCCACAAACGGGCTTTTGCGATTCCGCATCACGTCGCCTACAAGCAGGGATGGCGCGGTGCAAACTGGTCGGTGTTTGATCCCTCGGTAGCCCCGGTGGTGGAGATCTTTTCCGAGCACGGCTGCACGGAATCGGACCGGGCCCCCTATCCCATGATCCTGCACAGCAACGGCGGCCGGTCATACTCCAATACGGTGGAGTACCAGCTGAAGCGCGGGCTGCGTTTCGGCTTCGTAGCGTCGACCGATGACCATTTTGGGTATCCCGGAGCGTACGGCGAGGGGGTGGCCGCCGCCTGGGCCACCGATCTTTCGCGCGCAGCCATCTTTGATGCCATTCGCAATCGGCGCACCTATGCGGTGACCGGCGACCGAATTCGACTGGAGTTTGTACTCAACCGGGAGCCCATGGGTTCCGAGCTGCCGGCTACCGCCGTCCGGCTGGCGGAGATTGCCGTTGAGGGAGAGGACTCGGTACACATGATCGAGCTTATCAAGAACGGAGCGGTTATCCGGCGCCACTTCCCCGAGGACGGTGCCGCGGATCGAGGCCGGCCGTTCAGCGAGGCCAAGTGCCGCATTCAGTACGGTTGGGGTCCGTGGGCGGCGCTTGACCTGGCTCGCACCTGCAGCTGGGACATGGCCGTACGGGTCGAGAACGGCCGCTTTCTCAAGGCCGAACGCTGCTTCCAGTCCGGCCCGTACGAGGAGGACCTTCGCGACCGGCTGACGTGGGTTTCGGATCGCGAGCTGCGGCTTGTTTCCTTTACTTCACGCGCCGATGCCTACCTTCAGGATCCCACCAAGTCGGTCGTTCTTACGATTGCCGGTGACGCCGCGACTCGGCTGGTGGTGAGCATGACCAGACCGCACGCACTGGAGCGCAGGCTCAGCCTGGCTGAACTGGTCGAGGATAATGATCTGAGCTTCACCAGTGTTTTCACTTCCGAGAGCCTCATGATTCACCGTCTGGTCTTTCCCGACGAGTACCGTGCTCATGTGCAGTGGGAAGACCAGGCCACCGGCCAACCGAATGCGGATTGGTACTATGTGCGTGTCCGGCAGCACAACGGGCACCTGGCGTGGTCAAGCCCGATCTGGGTCGGCTGACCGTCCGCGCCCATGAGGATTCGCGGCTACCGTCTGGACATCGTGCGCGAACCGCTGGTACGGCCCTTTGCGTTCAAGGGCGGGTCGTTCAGCGAGAAGTGGCTTACGCTGATCAGTCTGGAGAGCGAAAGCGGCAACCGTGCCGAGGCCCCGGGTGGACTGGCCGTTCTATGGTCGGATCCGGCGGTGTTCGCCTCGCACTCCGAAGCCGGCGGCAACATCGTGTTGTGCGCAGTGGCCGAGTTCGCAGCCAGGCAGTTGACACAGCTGCGTTCCGACCGGCTCTGTCGCCCCGATGAGCTGCTCGCACAGGTTTTCCCGGCCGTTCACGCCTACGCGGCCGCGGTAACCGGAATTCCCACCGTCAGAACGACGGCGACTCTCAACGCGCTGGTTTCCATAGATCTGGCGCTCTGGAAGCTCTACGCGCTGGAGACCGGGGCAGGCAGCTTTGACGAACTGCTGCCGGCGGAGTTCCGGCCGCCGCTGGGATACCAGCATACGCAGGTGGCTCACATTCCGCTGATCTCTTATACCATCCCGCCGCACGAAATCCGCGGCATGGCTGACCGCGGCAGCTTCCTGTTCAAAATCAAGATCGGCCAGTCGGGGACGGAGCCCGAAATGTTGCGCAAGGACTGCGATCGGTTGGCCGATATCCAGCGGCAGCTCAAAACCGTCGAGAATGCACGGGCTCCCGGCGGCCGCGTTCTCTATTATCTTGATGCCAACGGGCGCTACCGGAGCAAGGTGACTGTGCTGAAGCTGCTGGAGTATCTGGATTCAATTGGAATGCTGGGACAGGTCATCCTGCTCGAGGAGCCGTTTGCGCGGCCCGATGATATCGACGTCTCGGATCTTCCGGTGCGCGTTGCGGCCGATGAATCGGTTGAGACGGATAGCGACGTGCGTCAGCGCGCCGAGGCGGGATACGGCGCTCTGGCGCTCAAACCGGCCGGCAAGACGCTCAGTGTCAGCCTGGCGATGGCGCGCGAGGCGTGGCAGCGCGATATGCCGTGCTTCGTGGCCGACTCGGCGTGCGTTCCGGTGCTGGTGGACTGGAACAAGAACGTCGCGGCGCGCCTCGCTCCCCTGCCGGGGCTGTCGACGGGGGCGCTCGAGTCCAACGGTGCCGACCATTACCGCCGTTGGAAAGAGTTGTTGTGTGAGCATCCGTGTGCGGGAGCCGGCTGGCTGTCACCACGCGACGGTGTTTTCACGCTCGGCGGCGATTTCTACGAGCAGTCCGGAGGCGTGTTGCGCTGACCGCGCGCAATCGGCAGGCGCGCAGGAGCTCCATGCCAACCGACCCCGTACGGCCAAAACTGCTGGTACGGCGTACAACCGGTTGACAGACGCGCGTATCCCGATAGGCTGTCCAGCAGGATTACGCAATGCAACGACGGACCGCTCTGCAGCTCTTACTGGCCTGTCTTCTCGGTGCGCTGCCGGTTGCCGGCTGTAGTGCGGGTACGGAACGGACGGCCGCGCCCGAGACCGTCCCGCTGTATGAATCAGGACTGCGCGAGCGCACGCCGGACGGCGAGGCGATGGTACGCCACGCCACCGGGTTCACCGTTGTGCCCATTGATCAGGGTAATAACGCCTGGTTGGTCACGGTGAAGCGGCCGTGGCAGGGTGCACGGTTTGCGCTTGTCTACGCGCTGGTTCCGCGTGACGCCGATGCACAGAGCCAGGCCGAGATTCGTGCGCAGCTGCCGGCGGACGCTGCCGTGATCGAAACCCCGGTCCGTTCGATCGCCACCTTCTCGGCCAGTTTCCTGACGCCGCTGGAACTATTGGGCGCAACCGGCAGCTGGGTCGGACACGACCAGCCCTCGCGGGTCTATTCCGAGTGGGCGCAGCGGCGGGTAGAGGCGGGGCAGGTCGCGCGGCTCGGTGACCGCACCGACGTCGACATCGAGCGCCTGTTGGCCCTGCAGCCTGACGTGGTGATGCTCAACGAGTATGAGCCCGAAGGCCCAGTCTTCGCCCGGCTCAGCGCGGCCGGCCTGTCGGTGCTGGTCAGTGGGGACTGGCTGGAGACGACCGCGCTGGGGCGTGCCGAGTGGATCAAGCTGTTTGGTCTTCTGTATGGCCGCCGGGACGAAGCAAGCGAGTACTTTTCCCGGATAGAACGTGACTATCTCCAACTGCGCAGCCTCGCCGCGAGCGCCGGAGAGCGCCCGGTGGTCCTGAGCAACGCTCCCTACGGCGGCGTCTGGTCGGTGCCCGCCGGCGAGAGCTACAGTGCGCGGCTGTTCAGCGATGCCGGAGGTGACTATCTCTGGGCGCACACCAGTGGCACCGGGGCGCTGCATCTGGACCTGGAACAGGTGTTCCTGCAGGCGCGCGACGCCCATGTCTGGATGAATCCCGGCGCCTGGAGAACGCTGGATGACGGACGACGACAGGATCCGCGCTTGTCCGCCTTTAATGCCTACCGCAGTGGTGACGTCTACAACTTTGACCGGCGTACTGCCGCCGGCGGAGGAAACGATTTCTTCGAGTCGGGCCCGTATCGGCCGCACGTGGTGCTGGCGGATCTGGTCCGCATCTTTCATCCGGATCTGCTGCCCGATCATCGGCTCTACTACTATCGCCGGGTGCCGCCGTGAGTCGGGGTCTGACCGTCCGGTTTGCCGTGCTTGCCGCGCTGCTGCTTGTCGCTCTGGCAGCCAGCGTTTCACTGGGGTCGGTCTGGATTCCGCTGCACGAGGTCGCCCGCGTGGTCGCTGGAGGCGAGGCCGCAGTTACGGTGTGGACCACGGTCATCCGTACCTTTCGTCTGCCGCGGGCGGCCACGGCGCTGCTGGCCGGCGCCGGGCTGGGTGTCAGCGGTCTGCTGATGCAGACCCTGTTCCGCAATCCACTGGCCGGTCCGTTTGTACTGGGTATCAGCTCCGGCGCCGGGCTGGGGGTTGCGGTCCTGGTTCTGGCAGGGGGTACCGCGGTCGGCGGCGTGTTTCTTTCGATTGCCGGGCCGATGGGCAGCCTCGGACACGTCGGGGCCGCCACACTGGGAGCGGCGGCGGTATTGAGCGGGGTGCTGCTGGTTGCGCGCCGGCTGAACAGCATGACGCTGCTGTTGCTGCTGGGTGTGCTGTTCGGCTACGCTGCCAACGCGCTGACAACGGTGTTGATTCACTTCGCCGATGCTCAACGCATCCAGTCCTATCTTCGCTGGACCTTCGGCAGTTTCGCGCACGTGTCGGTGCCTGAACTCGGTCTGCTGGCGCTGCTGGTGGGGTGCGGGATGGTGCCGGCGCTGCTTCCGGCGCACTCGCTGAACGTGATGCTGATGGGTGACCAGTATGCGACCAGCGTGGGTGTGCACGTCAGACGCATCCGCCTGATTGCGGTCGGGGCAACCGCGCTGCTCTCCGGCACAATCACCGCCTACTGCGGACCAATAGGGTTTGTCGGCGTGGCCGTGCCGCACATGGCGCGGTCGATGTTTGCCAGCTCGGACCACCGGGTGCTGCTGCCGGCAACCGCACTTACCGGCGCCGTGATCGCGGTGACGGCCGACATCATTGCCCGCTTGCCGGGCACCGAATACGTCCTGCCGTTGAATGCCGTGACGGCGCTGTTCGGCGCGCCGGTTGTGGCGTGGGTCCTGCTGCGGCGCCGACCCAACGAGGTGAAGACGTGAGCTGCCCGGGCAGCGAGCATTGTGTGCTAAAGGCCCGCGCGCTTGCGGTTGGCTACCGGCGGGCCGGCACGGCAGCCGGCGCGGTGCTTGCGTCGGTTGATGTTACCGTTGCCGGCGGGACTATGATCTGCGTGGTGGGACCGAACGGTGTGGGCAAGTCGACCCTGTTACGGACGCTGGCAGGTCTTCAGTCGCCGCTGGCAGGCCGAATCACGCTGCTGGACAGACCGCTTGAACAGTGGCAGGCACGAGAACGGGCACGCCAGATCGCCAGTGTGCTGACCGGCTTCGTTGAAACCGGCTATATGACGGTGCGAGCGATGGTTGCACTGGGGCGCTTCCCCTATGCGGCCGGCTGGGGGCGGCTGCAGTCAAGCGATTGTGTAGCCATCGAAGAGGCCCTGCGGAGCGTCGGGATTGTGCATCTTGGCGATCGTCTGGTCTCATGCCTGAGTGACGGGGAGCGGCAGAAAGCGCTGATCGCGCGTGCCCTGGCGCAGAAACCGGTAATGCTTGTTCTGGACGAACCGACTGCGTATCTTGATGTTACCGGGCGTGCGGAGATAATGCGTACCTTGCGCGGGTTGAGCCGTGAATCCGGCAATGCGGTTGTAGTCTCCTCGCATGACATTGACCTGGCGATGCGTACCGCAGATCTGTTCTGGTTGATCGGATGTGACGGCCGGCTGCGTGCCGGCGCGCCCGAGGATCTGGTGCTCAGCGGCGAGCTTGCATCCGTGTTTGACGCCCAAGGCGTGAGTTTTGACGTGCAGAGCGGCAGCTTCACATTCAACACCGGTGGCGTCGGTCGCGCGGCGGTCTTCGGGCGCGATCCTGCTCGCGGGTGGACGGCGCGGGCTCTGCAGAGGCTCGGATTTGCGGTTGTCGATGATGACCGGGCGGTTGACGTCCGGGTCGAACTCGATAACGCACAGTGTGCCGCCGGAACGCTGACGGCAGGTCTCAAGCAGCGGCCGTTCGGATCGGTCGCCGAACTGTGTACAGCGTTGCGTCGGGCGCGGAAGTGACAAGGGGAACCAATGGGCAGCGATACACCGTTTGAATGGGTAACCACTCGCGGCGGCGACCGCGGTGAGTCGGGGTATTACTCCGGCGAATGGCGGCGCAAGGATGACCTGATATTTGCTGCGGTTGGAGACATCGATGAGGTCAACAGCTTCACCGGTGCGGCGCGGTCAGCGCTGCAGGCCGGGTTCGGTGAAGACTTCGGTCTGGCCGACATGCAGCGCAATCTGCTGCGCGTCGGTGCGATGGTAGCGACGTCCTGCGATCACGAGCTCTACGACACCATCGATCACGTGACCGAGCGCGACGTCGAGTCGCTCGAGCGCCTCGAACGCAAGCTGTTGAAGAAGACGCGGATCGATCCGGTATTCGTTGTGCCCGGTGAGAACGCAGTCTCCGCCGCGGTTGACGTTGCCCGCTCCGTCTGCCGTCGCGCCGAGCGTCGGCTGGTCACCGTGATCCGCGAACGCGGCCGCCACGATCTGCACGCCTGCCAGAACTTGCTGAACCGTCTTTCGGACTACCTGTTCATTCTGGCGCGCCACGTTGAACAGCGCGGTGGTCGTCGCTGACGATGCACGACTTCGGCAGCAACGCCGATGCGATGAGCGCCGCAGCAGTCATGAACCGGCTCGGCGCGGAGCGCACCCCGTTTCTCTTCCTGCTGGACTACGCGCTTAGCGAGCCGCTGGTGATCCCGTTGCAGCGGGTCGATCCTCAACACGTGAAGTACTGGATTCGCGGCAGCACCAACGCGCCGGACCGCCCCCCGGCCGGGAGCGCGCGACCGGCAATAACCATTCTGAGTGCGCCAAGCCGGAAACGCTATCGCCGTGCTTTTGCCGTCGTGCAACAGCATCTGCGGTGCGGCAACTCCTATCTGGTCAATCTGACGTTACCGACCGCGGTACGTCTCAGCGGATCGCTGGCCGACCTCTATTATCACAGCCAGGCAAAGTATCGGGTCTGGCTGCGTGACCGTTTTGTGGCGTTCTCACCTGAACCGTTCGTTACAATAGCTGACAACATAATCCGCTCGTGCCCGATGAAAGGAACCCGTAGCGGCGACGGGCAACAACAGACAGAGGCGCTGCTGGCTGATCCCAAGGAGTACGCCGAGCACGTCACGATTGTCGATCTGATTCGCAACGATATCGGGCGTGTTGCCCGTAGCGTTGCGGTACGGCGGTTTCGTTACATTGAGACCCTGTATACCGATTCGGGCAGCCTGTTGCAGATGAGCTCGGAGATAACGGGAGAACTGCGTCCGGACTGGCCGACGCGCATCGGCGACATCATGCTGGCGATGCTGCCTCCGGGATCGGTCACCGGCGCGCCCAAGCGGATGACGTGCCGCATAATCGCCGAGGCCGAGCAGTATCAGCGCGGCTTCTATACCGGCGTGGTCGGCATCTTCGACGGAACATCGCTTGACTCCGGGGTTCTGATTCGGTTCGTCGAGCAATGTGCCGACGGATACGTCTTCAAGAGCGGCGGTGGAATCACCGTCGATAGCCGGGCAGAGCGAGAGTACCAGGAGTTGCTGGACAAGATCTATGTGCCATTGTATCGAGACAATTCGAATTGAAGGTGGCCGCGTGTGGCAGCTGGACTACCATCAGCGGCGGCTGGACGCCACGCGCCGCGAACTCTTCCCTGACGCCGGGCCGCTGGACCTGCGTGATGCCGTTCCGAGCGCACTGCCGTCTGCCGGCGTGTACCGCTTGCGTGTGACCTACGCCGAGGCGCTGGAACGCGTAGAGCTGGAACCGTACCGGCGGCGCACGGTGCGGACGCTGGCGTGTGTGTACGTCGATTGCGTAGACTACCGCTTCAAGTGGGCCGACCGCCGCGAACTTCAGCGGCTGCTGCAGCAGCGCGGTGATGCCGATGAGATCATTATCGTGCGAGACGGCCTGGTGACCGACAGCTCCTACAGCAACCTTGCACTGTTTGGGGGGAATCGATGGGTGACTCCGGACAGCCCGCTGCTGGCCGGCACAATGCGGGCCCGCCTGCTCGACCAGAGAACCATCAGTGAAGCGCCGGTTCCGATCGAAGAGCTGGTGCACTACACGCATGTTGCGCTGATTAACGCCCTCAATCCGCTCGGGGCGCTTGTTGTGCCCCTGGGCGCGGTGCGGCTATAGCGCAAAGCCAGAACCGGGGTTGCCTGTGGACTCGCCGGGCGTGTACGAGGATCGCGCCGCTACTGACGGCCCTGTAGTCAGGGATCCGAATCGGCGGGACCGGGCAGCGGCGCAGCCTCGCCGCACCGGTTTCCGTGCCCGACCTGCCAACCGTGAGCCTCATTGGTCCTGGTGTCGTAGAGCACAAAGCTGACCGCAATCTCGCGGTTGCCTGCCGGAGTGTAGCCCATCACGGCTCCCGGATTGATCAACCAGCAGCCGTCTCTTCGCTCCAGGGCGTACTGGTGATTGTGGCCGTAACAGATTACTTCGGCTGCGCCGCGATCGATGGTGGCTGCCACGGTATCGTAGTGCGTGACCACAAACGCCCGTCCGTCGAGTTGGTCACTGAACAGCTCGCCGTGCAGGTGAACGTTGCCAAAACCGGCTGCAACGCCGGTTATCCGGTAGAGGTCGCCATCGTTGTTGCCGAATACAACGTGAATCGGCCGGGAGCCGAACCCCTCAGCCAGGCGCGCCACCATGAACGGGGCACACAGGTCTCCGCAGCAGACCAGCACGTCGGCTGTGCCTGCGGCTGCCAGTACCGAGCGCAGGTTCCAGACGTTGTCGTGAATGTCCGAGATAATCGCCACTGTCACGCGCAGCCTCCTGATTTGTTTTTCTTGCGGCCCGGCGGCCCAGACGCGCTGACGCACCAGCTCAGCAGTTCGCGTACTAACCGAAAATAGGCTTCAGGTGACGCTCAAGCAGGTTCTCATGAACCTGTCGGGCCACGATTTCACGGTAGTATTGGAGTGCATCGGTGTAGCGGGAGCCCATCTCCGCTGCAACTTTGTACCCGACGTGCAACAACTGCCGGAACTCTCGATTGTATCGAGGTTCATTCTGGTTGTGGCGCAGCGTCTCGGCAAACAGCGTACCCGACCACGTATCCACCTCGTCCGGCAACGGAAGTGTCTCCCTGCGGATATCGATGACCGCGGAATAGGGAGCGCACAGCTCATCAAAACGGGTCAGGCTGGTTCGGTAGACCGCCTGTGCGATCGCAAGACCCTCACCGCCGGCTTCGGCCAGGCCGATGATCTCCTCAAGCCAGGTGGTGCCGGCGGTCTTCAGGTGGAGCCCGCAGCCGTGTTCCCGGACCGCTTTGCGAATAACCGGGAAGATCGAAAACTTGTCGCTTCCCGAATGCACGGAGATCTTCAGATCCTCGGGAAGATCGAACTCCTGAATCGCGAACCGGATGACATGAAGGTCATCGTAGAACTCCCGGCTGAAGCGTTCCAGATCGCCGACGTAATCGACACCCTTGTTGAAGCGCCCAAAGAACTTCGGCGCGATGGTCTGCACCGGAATTCTCTCCCGCGCGATGGCGGCCAGGATGAAGAACAGCTCCTCCGGCGTCTGAGGCAACTCGGTCTCATCGATGGAGACTTCGGTGATGAAGCGCTCGTCAACCTTCTTTTCCAGAATACGGCGGTAGATACGTCCGGCTTCTGAGATTGCCGCGAGGTATCGCCGGCCGACGGTACGAAGCGTGTCCTTGGTGACCGGGATCGGCTCCGAGACTCCGGGTATGGCGAGCGTGCCGCAGTATCGACGCAGGTCAGCGACGAAGGCCTCTTCCACCTCAGCTTCCACCGGTGCGCCTATCTTGTCCGCGACATCCAGCGTGAAGAAGTCCGAATAGGGGATGTACCCATCGACCGTATCGAGCCGGATATGATCTGCGTCAACGTGGTAAGGTTGGGTCCATCCAAGAGCCGCCGCAGCCGCATCAGCCTCGTTTCGCACTGAATCATATCCCGTTCCAACGGTCGCGTGCTCTCTATGACTCTTGTTCCAGACCGGTGCCACTCGGATCGCCTGACGCCGCGCCTCCGCAAAGGCTTGTAGCTGCGCCTCACCCTGGCGGCCAAATCGGTCTCCGCAGCCGAGCGAGTATTTTTCCAGCTCCGCGGTTGATCCTGGTGTTGACGGGTTCATGTGGGTCTCCTGTTCGGCACTAATTGCTTCAGTGTAACACGATACGATTGGCCGTTCATAGTGATTGCGTTATAGTCAACTGTGTCCAAGTATCGGATGCGGGACGTACGGTTCTTCGATGCTTGCTATCTGTTCGGAGCTCAACTGCAGCTGTAGGGCGGCAGCCGCATCGTCAAGATGGGAGAGGGTGCTGGCGCCGATGATGGGCGCGCTCACAACCGGCTTGTGCAGCAACCACGCCAGCGCGATCTGAGTGTTCTTCACATCCAGCTGTTTCGCAATCCGCGATATGCGCTGCACAACAGAGAAATCTTCGTCACGGTAGTAGAAGCTGTGGGCGCGGTCGTCGCTCTTGCTACGAGTTGTGCGACCCTGTTGCACGGCGGGGCGGTTTCCGGTGACAAATCCTCGCGCCAGCGGTGACCACGGTATGACGCCGATCCCCTCGTCGACGCAAAGTGGAATCATCTCCCGCTCCTCTTCACGGTAGACGACGTTGTAGTGATTCTGCATTGTAACGAAGCGTGCCCAACCGTGCTGGCGCGAGATCCGCAGTGCTTTGGCGAACTGCCAGGCAAACATGCTTGATGCACCGATATAGCGGGCCTTGCCGGCACGCACTATGTCATTCAGCGTCTCGAGGGTCTCCTCAATCGGCGTCTCATAATCCCAGCGGTGAATCTGGTAGAGGTCGACGTAGTCGGTGCCCAGCCGGCGCAGTGAGGCATCAATGGCTTGCAGTATGTGCTTGCGCGACAGACCGCGGTCATTGGGGCCGCTGCCCATAGGCTGGCACACCTTGGTGGCAATGATCACCTGATCGCGGGTTGCAAAGTCGCGCAGTGCGCGCCCGGTGACCTCCTCGCTGATGCCGGTTGAGTACATGTCCGCAGTGTCAAAGAAGTTGATTCCCAGTTCCAGCGCCCGCCGAAAGAAGGGGCGGCTCTGCTCCTCATCCAGAACCCAGTCGCGCCACGCGCTGCTGCCGTAGGTCATTGTGCCGAGACAGATTCTCGATACTTTTACTCCGGTTGTTCCAAGTCGTACGTACTGCATGGGCGATCACACCTCGACGGCACAGGCTGGTCCACAGGCTGACTCCGGCCGCTGTCGGGAACCGCCGTTCGGGAGCCGCGAGGTATATGCCGGCAAGCCTGTGGCCGACAACAGGAAGCCCCGGAGCCTGCGTCTGCGCCTGCCCCGGGGCCTCGAATTCTTCTCAGTTACCATACCGAGAGTGTACGGTCCGACAGTATCCGCGATCTACTCCAGGATCGTGACAATACCCTGATTGCCGTCTACCCGAACGCGGTCGCCGGTCTTGATCTGCTTGGTGGCGTTTGCCGTTCCGACAACGCCGGGAATCATGAACTCGCGTGCCACAACAGCCGAGTGGGAAAGCACGCCACCCGAGTCGGTCACGATGCCGGCTATCTTGCTGAACACCACAACCCAGGCCGGGTTTGTCATGATACAGACCAGAATCTCTCCCTGTTTCACCGAGTCAAACTCATCCGAGCTCTTGACGATCCGGGCTGTCCCCTCGATGACGCCCGGTGATGCGGCCAGTCCCTCGATGGTACCCTTGACCGAGACCCCTTTCTGCTCACGCTCGAACTTCTGCGGATAGCCCCACAAGGTGTGATAGGGTTCCTCGTACATGTTCCACTGGGTGACCGTTCCTACCCAGTCGCGAGGCGTGATCTTCTTGGCCTTCTCGATCTCTTCTTTGGCCTGCTTGATCAGTTTGCGGCCGGGGTAGTTCTCGGGATCGCCGATATACCGACGCAGTTGCTCGTACTCGAGCATCAAGATGTCTTCCTGATCGTCGATCATCCCCTTCTTGACGAGACGCTTGCCTATGGCAATCAGGACCAGGCGCATGCGTGCCCAGGTCCCCTGGTCGAAGTAGAAGTGGTGATCGGGCGTCAGCGGAAGCATGTTCAGGTTCAACTGCAGCGCGTCCTCAAACTTCTTCTTGTCCTCGGCCGACTTATCCTTGAGCCGGTCGCGCATGTACGCGATGGATTCATCCTGTTCCCGAATGGCGTTGTTGTAGACGTCGTGATAGTTCCAGTCGGAGGCCAGGTAGCCTTTGAGCTGTTCCAGAATGGGCGTGTCGTCCTCAACATAGGTTTTGAACACGTATTCGTGCGGGTAGACCGCCTTGTAGCCGAACTCTTTGGCGTATTCCGCGACCTTCTTCAGGAAGGCCTTGCCGACTTCGGCCTTTTCCAGTATCGGGCGCAGATCGGTAGCGGTTTCGCTGCTCTCGAAAAGCTTCTTCAGCTCAGCGTTACCCTTGATCTCCTCTTTCAGATCGTACAGGGCCTTCAGACTATCCCAGTTGCGGTCTTCGCGCGATACGTTGACCTTGCCCAGCGTATCCGGGTTCAGGTCGGGAATCAGCGAATTGGCGGTCTGGTTGAAGTTCATTGATGCGGCGAACTGAGCCCAGTTGAGAACCCAGTGCAGGCGGAAATGGCGTTCCTGTATGTCGATTGCCTCTTCCAGGTAGATCATCAGTTCCTGATCGGTGGCATTCTCAGTGTCAAAATTGTCAAGATATTCGAAGTTACGGAACACCTCCGGCAGGTAACGGTTCTTCCACCAGCCCAGGAAGTTGGTGGCGTACGTGCCAATGACCCAGAAGTAGTATTTCTGCACTTCGGGGACATCTTTGGGATCACGCGGCTCGATTGCCGAGTAGAGGTAGCCGTTTACCTTCTTGCCGTGCCAGCGGACCGCGCTATCGACATCGAATCTGCGAAACATGTATTCGATTGTCGGGCCCCACCAGCCGCTCAGACTCCACCACATGGGTGAGATCGGGAAAGGGCAATGGTTGTCATCATAGAACCAGAACAGTCCCTTTTCCCACTCATGCTCCCATTCTACCGGGAAATCCTTGTCCCCCAGAAACTGAGCCAGTACCTTGGATGTATCCTTCTTTGCAATGTCCATAGGTGCCTCCTGAGATAAGTGATCGATTATCGATTGTGCCATTATCGTCCGACGTGGTATACTCTGTCAAGGAAAAAAGCGGTCCAGCAGCGATTCTCGTTTTGATTGTCCCGCGGCAGGTGGCGCGCCATTGTGCGCGCTTCGGATAGGACCGGAGACTCGCCGCGCTGTGACCGAGCTTGCCGAATCTGCGCTCCCGCAACGTGGACGTCAACACGATAGTGCCTCGAGAGGACAACCGTTGGTTTTTTCACTTCGATCTGTCACTACAGTAATGGGCCTCATCGCGCTTGGCAGTTTTGTTTTCGGACTCTCACGCACCGGTATGCGCGGAGCATCGGTTTTGGCCATACCGCTGTTCGTGGACGTCTTTGGAGGCCGCGCGTCGGCGGGCATCGTGCTGGTACTCTGAGCCGGCAACATGAGCACCGGTCCTGCGCTCGGGGGCTTCAGGCGAGGCCCGCGGCAGGTGTTCCAACCCCGTGAGCCGGTTATTGGCCTGAAGCTTTCGGTAGTATGGTACCATAGGTCGTATTGTGACAAAAGACGAACAGCAGATAGCATATCTGAACTTCGCCGGTCACGGACTGGTGCATCTTTTCGAGGGAGTGATTCCTCCGCTCATTCCGCTCCTGATGCTTGAGTTCGGCGCCAGCTATTTTGAGATGGGGCTGGTCGTGTCGGTGTTCACCTACCTGTTCGGTCTCGGCTCGCTTCCCGCCGGCTGGCTTACCGATCTGTTTGGTTCCCGCAATCTGATCACGATCTATCTTCTGGTCGCGGGAGCGCTGTCGATCGCGGTGATTACGGTCAGCGGCTATCTGGGCTATATGCTTGTGGCGGCAGCCGTCGGGCTCGGCGCCAGCATCTACCATCCGGCCGGGTCGACGATGATCAGCCAGGAGGTTTCCGAGCGCGGCAGAGCCTTCGGTATTTACGGCATGGGCGGCAGTCTCGGGATTGCGACCGCTCCCGTACTGTCTGCGTTTCTCGGATCCGAGTTCGGATGGCGTGTGCCGCACATCGTCTTTGGTATTGCCGGCCTTGCGGTAGGCGCGTGGTCAATGTCCATCCGGCGGCGATCGGTGGGTCCCCGGCGGACTGTGCCGCGGTTTCAGGAGCGCGAGCACGCCACCAGCAAGCTGGGAATGCTGTTACTGCTGTATATCTCGTTCGCGTTGCTCGGGATGGCGTACAAGGGACTGACGACTTTTCTGCCGGCATACATGTCGCAGAGCGCGTTTGCCGATCAGACCACGTTCAACCCCGTTACGCTCGGTGGAGCAATTGCCACAACAGCGTTTCTGTTCGGCCTGTTGGGACAATATGTCGGAGGTGTTCTCTCGGACCGGGTGTTTCCCGAATACTTCTACGCAGTGACCACGCTGGCGGCCGGGGTGTTTGCGTTCCTGATGGCGTTCACTACCGGTATTCTGCTTGTTCTGCTTGCCGTAACGCAAGCGTTCTTCGCGTTTACGTCGCAACCGGTCCAGAATCTGCTTGTTGCGCGCCACCTGAGCCGCAAGCGGCAGGGATTGGGCTACGGAATGAAGTTCTTCATGCTGTTTGGAGTCGGGTCGATTGCGGCGGCATTTGCGGGATATCTTGCGGACCGGTTGGGATTATCTTCGGTATTCGCTGCGATGAGTTTTCTCTACGCCGCGGCCGCGACGGTCGCATTCCTCATGGGGACGGCAGCAAGGCGGGGTCGGTTCCGGCAGCCATAATGGAGTGTTCCCAAAGCTGTGCATTTTGCGCCGCTGTTGCTGCTCCATCACGTAGGCGGGAAGCCGCTGCGCGATGGTCTGGAGCTGCGGGCTCGCCCAGCCTCCGACCCGGCGCAGCCACCAGCGTTCGCGCGCGCGGGCAACCGGACCCTGGCGCTCAGGCTGATCCTGATCGCCGGGGTCATCGGCCATCGGCGGGGCTGCCTCCTGAGTGCTTCAGTCTGTATCTACCCTTCTGTAACGCACCCGAACTGATCTGCTGCTTGAGGATGCCGGCAAAATGCACAGCTTTGGGAACACTCGGAACCACGCGCGCCGCGGAGACAGGCGGCACTCTCCGATGCGCCGAAAAAAACTCAAATTGATGCTTTACAGACCCCCGATTCGGGGGTACTATTTGCTATCGATAGACGATAATCGATAATCTACGACATTCCACAAGGAGTGCGGGTCGGATCATTGCGTCCGACAGAGGGTAGGCACATCAGGAGGAGAAAATGGTAGAAAGAGTTGCAGGTCAGGAACAGCCTTGCATACCGGCGGGTATGTTCCGGATTCGGTTGCCGTTCGTGCATTACCGGTTCTCGTGGCCGGATGCACTGATCGGCTTGTTTGTTTCGTTTATCTATTTCATTCCTGTTTCCCTGTATCAGAGTCTGTTCGGCCTGCCCCTTGAGCAGGCGTGGGCGCTGATTCACTTCAGTCTCTGGTTGCTGCTGTTGCACAACCACTTCGGTGACTACGCCATGGGCGGCTGGATCACGGCATCGCTGCCGCTGATCATGGCGTACCTCGGGGGATTGCCCGAAGGTGCCGCTCGGATTCACGGACTGATGGCGATTCACTTCTGGC
>RECP01000010.1 GCA_007693945.1 Spirochaetaceae bacterium | reverse complement strand
CTAACGCGTCGCGTAAGCGGCGAGCGGGCTTGTCCCGCGAGTCCGGTTGACGCGATTGTTCTGCGCCTTCGATTTCTCAGTCAACAAGCATCTCCCGAAGGATCTCCTTCACCTGCTCGATCTCGTGGTCCGTTATCCTTCCCAACTTCTTCACCAGTCTCGCCTTGTCGATTGTTCTGATTTGATCCAGCACTACCCAACCCTGTTTCCCCTGGAACCGTAACCCCACTCGAGTTGGATAGTTGCGGGATTTCGTCGTCATTGGAGCTACAATCACTGTTCCGATTGCCCGATTCATCTCATTCGGTGAGACAACCAAGCAAGGACGCGTTTTTCGGATTTCGTGCCCTCGCGTCGGATCGAGGTCAATCAGGAACACCTCATACTGATTGACTACCATTCCCAATCAAAACCTTCTTCCGTACCTGTCTCCGGAATGAGAAGTTTGTCTTCCTGATTCTTTTTCATCTCTTGCAACGCTTCTTCCCAGTCTGATCGAGGATTCTTGTTGATTGGTCGCAGGATGATTTGCTTGTTCTCGACCTCTAGTTCAACCTGGTCGGAAATCTGCAATTGTTCGAGAATCGCCTTAGGAAGCCTGATGCCCCTGGAGTTACCAATCGGGACGATCGAAACCCGCATGTGTCACCTCTCTTCAAGCGTAATTATAATGTAGTTACTTCTTGGTCGTCAATTGCTGATTTCTTTTTTCGTCGGCCCGCCCGGACACAAGGGTCCATCTAACGCCGGGATTGAGCAGATTCGTGCCGGGCGTTTGACGTGCGCGTGAGAGCCAGACGATGACGTTGCATGGATGGGTCGAGTCAGCGCCGACAGTGCAGTCAGAATTCTGCTCGAATCGCAATGTTATGTTGCGCCGAGGCGGCAAAGTGAAGCACGGCGGACTTCTTGCGCGTCTTGTAGTGTGTGGAAACCGCCACCCGTGCGCCCGCGACCTGCACCAGGGCTCGCTACATCCCCCGGGGTCGCAATCAGCTGCACACGATCTTCGAACGGCATCTCGACGAGTTCTGCGACGTCTACGATGAGAAGTACGCCGCCAAATACGGTATGTTCCGTCTGGAACGCATCCGCGAGATCGGTGAGCGCTTCGTCACCTGCGGAGACTACCGACTCGGGGTAGCTCGCATCCGGTGCACCAATCCGGCGTGTGGTCATGAATACTTCAGACCCTTCAGCTGCAAAGGCTTCTACCTGTGCCCGTCGTGCAGCCAGAAGCGAACGCTGCTGTTCGCCGAGCACCTGACGAACGAGATTTTCCTGGACCTGCCACACCGGCAGTTCGTGTTCACGATGCCGAAGGCGCTGCGACCATTCTTCCGTCACGATCGGCGGCTGTTCGCCGAGGTGTCCGGCATGATCTATGTGATCATCTTGAGAGTTCTACGACGCTGCAGCCGGCAATCCGCTGTTGAGTGGGGTCATCGCGGCACATCAGAGCTTCGGCGACCAGTTGCGCTGACGTCAGCACCCATACTACCTGCCATTGTCATCTTCCTACTGCGTAACGAATAACGATTGCTGGAGACTCAAGTCGTCCCGATTCAGATCGAGTTTGCCCGTATTCTTCAGCTTCTCGATCACCGCAAGCACTGCCGGTGAGTCCAGATCCTCCCGCTTGATCTCCCACGGCGCCCAGGGCACGATCTGATCCTTGGCAAGCACGCCGGCTTCAACCATCCGCTTGATAGTCGTCTGGCTCACATCACAGTAGGCCGCGGCCTCCCCGAGGGTCAACAGATCGGGATTGGCTGGTTTTCTGCGGTGTCCGGGAATCTGGTGGCGGCGTCGTACCGTTGCCACGCGCTGCTCGGTCCAGCGGTTGCCTTTTCCGGTAGTGCGTCCGAGCTTGTTCAACACCCGCGCGGTCTCGTCGTCTCCGTAGCGCGCGCCCATCCGGCGGATGATCTCAACATCTTCCATCGTAGTCTTCTGCCCGGTTCCGGAGGCCGGCTTGTCCATGCGGAACTGCGTGTGCGTGCCGCCCTTCCAGTGAATCGTGAAGGTGAGTTTGTCGGTCTCATCGTCGAGGATGACGGCGATCTCCTCGATCACCGTGCGGATGATTCGCTTCTTCATCGCCGGCGTAGCCGCCTCACTGTTCCACACATCGGGGAACCGCCGACCAAGACAGAGGAGTTCCTGCTCCTCTTCGGCGGTGAGCTCCTGCGTCTCGGCCGCCAGGCGCGCGATCTCGGACTCAAGCCGTCCGACTTCCTCGAGCTTGGCGTTCCACCGCCGCTCGAGCTCGGCTGCAACCAGACGGTTGCGTGGGTCCACTTCGTTGTACTGCTCAAAGGCGCGGCGCTGCTCGTACTCAAGCTCCTCGAGTTGGCGGGCCAGCAGTGCGCAGCGCTCATCGCGCTTTCCACTCATCGTCCGTGCCGCCTCCAGGCTCGCCTCTACGCCGAGCGGCGCGATGACTGCAAGGAGTTCCTTACTGAACCTGCGATCCACGGTACTCCCGCCGAATGCCAGGCAGTAGCTGCCCCCTGAGGCGAAATCCCCCGTGCACACGTAGCGTGCCGCGGTGCCGCTTCTGCCCCAGTAACGGACGTGGAGCTTGCGCCCGCAACGGCCGCACCGCAACATCCCGGCGAGGATTCCCTGTCCGGCGCGTGCCGGTCCCACCGATTCGTCGTGCGTGAGATTCAGTACGCTCGCCCGCATGATCCGCCGATTCTCTTCATAGGTCTGCCAGGTAGTATAGCCTTCGTGGTGCTCGCGAATGAACACCCGGCTCTCCTCGGGCTTGAGTGGTGAGCCCTGTCGCTTGCGTATCTGTCCGTCAACTACCACCTTCTCCATTGGGCGGCGGCCCCAGACATACGCGCCGGCGTAGAACGGGTTTTGCAGCACATCCTTGATGAATGCGTAGGTCGGAAGCTGCCACCGGATGCCCATCCCGGTCTCACCCATCTTGTTCACCGGCAACTCGCTCCGGTTCTCCCGGAACCAGAGGAAGGTCTGGCGGATGCTGCGCATCTCTGAGAACTTCGCGAACACGAGCTCAATGGCCTCTACCACGCGGCGGTCCGGGCTTTTGACGACCGTACCACCTCGCTCGAGCACGTAGCCGGGCGGCAGCGTGTTGAAGAACTCGCCCCGGCGTGCCTTTTCGGCCATCCCGGCCTGCATCCGCAGGCGCAGCGTCGAGAGCTCCACCACGCTCAGCGTACCCTTGATTCCCAGCACCAGCTGATCGTCGATGAGGTTCAGATCGTAGATCTGCTCGGCGTCGGCGATGAGCGTTCCAAAGTGCTGACACACCTCCATCAGCCGCGCCCAGTCCTTGTCGGTCCGTGAGAGTCACGAGACTTCGCGGCTCAAGATCATCCCGACCTCGCCCACGGCCACACTGGCAACGAGCTGGTCAAACCCCGCTCGAACCGCCGCTCCCATCGCGGCGCTGGAGCCCAGATCGCTGTCGATGACACGAACCGTCGTGAAGCCGAGTTCTCGCGCCCGGTCTTTCAGCGCGTACTGCAGTCGGCGGCTCTCCCCGTTGTGGCGCACCTGTTTCACCGTCGACTGTCGCAGGTACACCACCGCGGCGCGCTCCAGGTGTAGTTCGGTTACCTTACTTGGCGCGCTGGCCGGAAGCATCATCGCCGGGCCTCCTTGTTTCGCCTGCAACCGCCGCGATCATTGCCGCCATCGACCGAACGAGCCGTTCGCCTGTGTCTGAGTCCATCGGCACGTCCTTGATCCTCGAGCGCTTCCGGTAGAGCGCAAGCTCCAATTGCCTCATCCTCGCCTCCCGTCACCGGAGTGGTCTCCGGCTCGGAAAGCGTAGCATGCCGCCCCGGCTCCTTCGCCGGCAGCAAGTCTGAGAGCGCGAACAGCGCGCCCAAATCGATTGCAGCTTGCGCAGATACCTCACGACCGGCCGCCTCAGGCCGGGTCATCCACGTCGGAATCTTCAGATGCCGCTCGCCTGGTGCAACGACGGTAACCGCCTCTTTGCCGCGGTTCACCACCGCGAGCGTACGCCCGCACAGCGGGTGAAACGGGTAGTACACGGTGGTTTCCAGACCCATGGTATTTCGATTGTCTCTGTTGGAATCCCCACTTCCACGCCATCGTTCTGGAGGGCGGATTCGATGATGAAGGCACCTTCTTTTTCATCCCGTTCTCCGGATTACAGTCGATGGTCGAGCTCTTCCGCCGTCGAGTCATCAAGCTACTGGTGGACCGCGAACTCCTGAACGAGGACTTCGCCGGGAAGCTTCTGTCGTGGAAGCATTCCGGTTTCAGTATCGACAACAGCGTTCGTATCCTCGACGAGTCCTCCCAGGAGAGTCTCGCTGAATACATCGCACGACCCCCGATCTCGCTGAAGAAGATCCGCTACGAGCCGTTCAAGGGTCGGGTGCTGTTCCACACGAAATACTCCGAGTACTTCAAGCAAAACCTTCACATGTTCGAGGCGTTGGACTTCCTCACCGATCTCACGCAGCATATTCCACCGAAAGGCTTGCAGCTCATCCGGCGCTACGGCCTATATGCCTCCCGCACAAAGG
>RECP01000012.1 GCA_007693945.1 Spirochaetaceae bacterium | reverse complement strand
CCGGTTGTCGGTGGCATCCAGTTCGAGGATGATCTCAGGCGATGGATCGGCGAAACAATCGAGGTACACATCAACGAAGCCATCAGCGATGGCTTCTTCATCGAAGCGGACGCGGTGGTAGCGTTCACTGCCGGCGTCTCCGCGCGCTGTAGCGTGCTCTTGCCGACAAGCGCGGCGCGATCCTCGCAGTCACAGGGGATCGCCGTTTTCCTACAGATCACCTGAGACAGTGGATCGTAGCGCAACTGAGAAACTACCGCCAACAGCCGGTAGATCACCATCCGCTTCATCACGTTGCAGACTTTGCGTCCGAAGCACATCGTGTGGTGTGCGCGCGGCCGTCGATGCCGTGGTATGGTGCGATAGTCACGGCCGTAGAGAAACTGGCTGTCGACCCCCAGCCGCACGGGTTGAGACAGAAAGTCGGGCGGAAGCTCCACGGGGCCTTTCAGGAACGGGCTCCAAAGAGATGATTCGTCTCATGCCCTCTCGTACGCGCCGGTTCGACTTGGTGCTTCAACATCTCCAAGCTTCGTGATGGCAGTTTTCACGGCCTGCCGATCTATGCGATCGACTCCGACGGCTTGATCGGCGAGTTCATCCCGCTCTGGATCGACGAGGGCATCAACGCATGCGATCGGATCGAAGTCGCGGCGCACAACGACATCGTCGAGTTCAGCGAGCGTTTCGGCCGCAGGAGGAGCCGAGCTCGACCCAGAGCTCTCGCGGCTCCATCCTGTCGTTGAGTCGGGCGGCTACATTCCGTCGTGCGACCACGGGATCCCCGCCAATGTCTTGTGGAGCAACTACCTCCGGTACCTCGAAGGGCTCGCGCCTCTGACCGGCTGGATGTGCCGCGCACACGCAATAATAGCGTGCATCTGGCGTAACCGCGGCGAATCCGGTATGGTGGTGCCGGCAGGGAGATACGTGGCCGGGATGGTGTTTCTCAGTACTTTCGACCTTGAACGGATCAGTCGAGTTCTATACGGGCACGTTCGGGATGTTGACCTGGTTCGAGCAGCCGGAGGTCACGATACATCGGCACGCGAACGTGCCGGTCGGCTTTCAGCGCAAAGAGGCATTCGAGTCCGAGGTGCTCGTGACGTCTTCTTGCTCGTGCCGGCACGTCGTCGACGCGATGCACGAGCGGCTTGCATCGATCGCGACGAGCGACCCGCGTGAGAATCCACGGGACCGGAACAACAACTCTTTTGCGCGGGGTCCCGACGGTCGAACGATCGAGTCTCAACATTTCCTGCACTGGTTACCGGAATGGGGGTAGAGTCTGAACCCGACAATCTCTCCGTACCGCGCCTCCGAGTTACGCCGCAACTACTTTCTTCTCGTCGCCGAGGGCGTGCTCTTCACGGTCGGCCTTGTTTTTTTTGATCCGAACACCGTAGTGCCGCTCTTGATGGAGCGACTTACCGGTTCGGCGGTCCTTGTTGGGATCGTCGGCGCGTTGCAGCCTCTCGCCAAGGGCATAGTCCCGATTCTCTCGGGCAACTGGATTTCCGCTCTCGAGTACAAGAAGCGGTTCCTGGTCAGCATGATGTCCGTTGGGCGTCTTTCGCTCTGGCTTCTCGGGTTGAGTCTGATTCTGATTCCTTCAGCGTCGCGGTTTTTCTGGGCCTTCCTTCTGTTGCTCGTCCAGATGCTGTTTTGGTTCGGGGACTCCGCCGGCGATCCCGCGTGGATGGACATGGTTGGAAAGTCCGTTCAGAACGACCGGCGCGGGCGCTTCTTCGCGACGCGGCAAATCATCGGCGGGCTGATGTCGGTTGCCGCGGGTGCATCGGTCGCCGCGATCCTCGGTGCTCCCGCCCTCGTGTTCCCCTTGAACTACGGCGTCGTGATCACGATCGGAGCGTTGATCTACGTCGGCAACATCGGGACGATCGGCGGCATGATCGAGCGCCCGAGTCTGACGACGAAACGTCTAACGGTCGGCGCCCTGATTTGCGCCCTTCCACACTATCTCAAAGCGAACCGCGTCTTCTCGCTCACGATGATCGTGCTGGTGCTTTTCAACATGGCACGCTTAAGCATCCCGTTCTTCATAGTGTTCGGACGGAGGGAGTTCGGGCTCGCCGAGACTGCATTGGCGCTCTTCATTCCGCTTCAGATCGCCGGACGAATCCTCGGTGCGATCGTGTGGGGTTTCGTCGGCGACCGGTACGGGCATCAGCGCGCGATCGCATTAGTTGTGATGACGGTCGCGATTCCGTCGACGATTGCGTTCACAATGGAAATGCTCGACCTGGCGATCCCCGCCATCGTGCCGTTCGCGATCTTGTTTTTCGTGCTTGGTTTCGCCCTCGAAGGCTGGCCTCCGTTCATAAACTATATGCTCGATATCGTACCCGCGCGTGACCGGCCGTTGTACGCGGGGTTGATGGGCGTGGGGTACGTACCCGCGGCGGTTGCGGCGATCGTCGGTGGGTTCATGTTCCAGTACTGGAGTTACGGTGGTTTGTTCGGTGTAACCACGGTGTTTACGATCACGGGCTTCTTCGTCGCACTCGCACTCCCTACCGCGGCGCGTATCCATGAACGCAAATGCTGAATACACGCGCGGATAATGGAGTCGGAGAACGAAGACGCGAGAAGACGAATGGGGCAGAGGGCAGCGGCGGAGGACTTCGGTCATCTGCTGGAGACCTGAGAGCGGTATGCGGATCAATCCCCGGTCGGCGGCGAGACCTCCCTCCAATACCAGCCTCCAATCGCGGGTCGTGATGATGGGGATTCCAAACGGCGGCACTTCGGCCGCGCTTCAGGTCTCTGTCTGAGACTACGAGTTTGCGAATGCAGGCGCAACCACCGCCCCGGACGGTAACCTGGCTATCTCGCTGCTGATCGAAGATCAGGATCAGCATGTGCAGCAAATGGCCTTTGCCGGGTATGTAGCGTTGATGATTGATGCGCAGGAGTCCTACGCCGTGATATACAACGGACTTACCACGTTCAACGGGGATGGAGCTCCACAAAGCGTGAGCGGTCTCTTCTGGCTCGAAGAGGTACCGTACAATCTGGCCCACGTATTCGAGCAGCTCGAACAGGCATACCCGACGGTGAAGGCGGTAGATCCGGCTACGGTCTGGAAGCGGCAGCGACGTACACGCCCTAGCGGCACGTCGATACCCCTTCCAGCCGATCGGCCCAACTCTCGGGCCACCGCTGGTAGTAGCGCGCGGCGCTCGGTGCGGTAGACCCGCGTCCGCTTGTATCGGTGGTCAAACCGAGCGCTCGAGATCCGCACCAGCGCGTACCCGAGCACAATCTGAGGCAGCTGCCATAGCCAGGCGATCATTCCCGCCCCGAGGCGCGCTCCGAAGCCCGTTCCGAGCTCCGCTTCGGATGAGCCGGATCGTCCAGCGCCCGGCCACGCGCTTCCACTTCCCAGTAGCCTTCAACGCGGCCCCCGTCATCGATCACGGCGACCCTGTCATAGTGCTCGACGGTGGGACAGATGTGCCGCGGCCAGACATAAACCGCCTCGCCGACCTTCGGTGCCGCCCGACCTTCGACGCGAAAAACCCAGTGCTCTTCACTCTGCGGTCCGGCAACGGCGCCGGGCAGATTGAGAATTGTGCCCCTTGGCTGCTCGGGATCAGCGGCTATGGCCTTGCTGCCGACGTCGATCGTGAACTGACCGGCGTACGCGGCACTGATGACGCGGCCGAACACCAGCGCTGCAGCCTGGAACGGCAGATCCGGATAGCGGGTGGCGTAGCCCCAGTCATGATACACGTAGGTTCCCGGAGAGAGAGTCATGCCCTCCTGCCACGCCTCTGCATGGCAGGGAAACGCGGGAGTCCCCCCCATCACCAGTTCGGGCACCGGCAATCCCTGCCCGCGAAGACGCTCGCGCACGGCCAACGCGGCCTGCCGCGACCGCTGTGCCTGCTCGCGACGCCGCGCGGGGTCGCTTTCTCCCACGTGCCCGTCGTAGGCATGGATTCCGGCCGCTTGCAACCAGGACGATCGCTCGATCCGGCGATAGAGCTCCTCGGCCTCGGCTCCGGGCTGGATTCCGCTGCGCCGCGCTCCCACATCAAGGTCCAGAAAGACCGCAAGCGCAACCCGTCGCGCCGAGCAGCTTGCCTCCAACAGCTGCATGGCGTCCAGGCAGTCCAGCAGGCCGGCGAAGCGGGTATGCGGATACCGGCGCACCAGCGAGCACAGCAGCTGTGGATTGGGGCCGAGCAGCTGGTACGCCAGCAGTACATCCCGAGCGCCCGTGTCGGCCAGCATCTGCGCCTCGGCGAGGGTCGCGCACTTGAAGCGCGTTATGCCGCGCTCACGCTGCAGCGCCGCCACCGCGGCGCTTTTGTGCGTCTTGACGTGCGGGCGCAGCCGCTCGGGACCGCCGGCCATGCGTATGGCCGCATCGATATTCGCGCGCAGGCCGTCATGCGAGATAATGAGCTGTGGTGAGGGCAGGTTCTCGCTCTCCCGCAGCTGGTACCATGGACGTTGTTCGCTGTCGGTTTTCATCGGGAGTTATCCGGGTCTATCTTTAGCGCCTCGGATAACATTTTGCAAGCCTCCAGCGGATGCCCGCAGCAA
>RECP01000065.1 GCA_007693945.1 Spirochaetaceae bacterium | reverse complement strand
GATCACCGTCTTGCTATTCCCTATTCCCCTCTAATCCGCGATGAACCCTTTTTTTTTACGCTACGACTCTTCTTTGCGCTTCAGGGCCTCCAGGGCGGCCTCTTTGTGGCTGATCCGTGTCTCGATGGAGCCGATTTCTTCTATGACCTCTTTCAGCCCTTCGGTCTTGGCTCCGACGTGGCCCTGCCCCTTCTTCACCAGCAATTCGTAGGTAAGGGCTCCGAGCTTGGCGGTCAGCTTTTCCGCCCGCGACTCAAGCTGCATGATCTCAACACGAAGCACACCGCGCTCACCGAGTTCATGCGCGGTACCTTTGGCCTTGTCAAACCACTCCTTTGAAGAGTCGAAACTCTTGTCGATAGTCGTCTTTACGCGATCCCAGAAATCCATAGCTTTTCTCCTTCGTTGACCAATCTGTACCTCGTGTCATAAACTTACGCAAATTTGGCCGTAGAATCAAAAGGAGAGTGTTATGAATCTGGTTTTTCTGGGCCCCCCGGGGGCCGGCAAAGGTACCATGGCAACCCGGGTAGCCGAGCACTTCACCATCCCGCACATCTCGACGGGAGACATCTTTCGCGCCAACATCAAGGGCCAGACCGAGCTTGGTAAGAAGGTCAAGGCAATCCTTGATGCCGGTGACCTGGTACCGGACGAGCTGACGATTGAGCTGGTCAGGGATCGGCTGACCCGCAAAGATGCCGCACGCGGTTTCATCCTGGACGGCTTCCCGCGCACAATCCCGCAGGCTGACGCCCTCGCCGAATTTGCCGCCGTTGACCGGGCGCTCAACTTTGTCCTGCCGGATGAAGAAGTCATCAAACGCCTCTCGGGTCGACGCGTGCACCCGGGTTCAGGCCGCACCTACCACGTGCTGTTCAATCCTCCCGAATCCGAAGGCAAGGATGATCTGACCGGCGAAGATCTTGTGATCCGCCCCGATGACCAGGAGGACGCCATCCGCAACCGGCTGCAAGTCTACAAGCAACAGACTGAGCCGTTGATCGCCTATTACGACGATCGCAGCCTGCTGGTTGACATCGATTCGGCCCCCGCCCCGGATGCAGTCTTTAGGCAGGTACTGAAGGTACTGTCCTGAGTAGTGAGGCGGAATCGACGGTATCGCGCCGGGATCACGGACGCTGACCGTTATCCCGTGCGTCGATATCGTCGACTTCGATCGCCTGGTGCTCCTCGAGTAGCCTGCGCACCGCTGCGGCGGCAACGAGATCCCGGTCGTTCAACAGAGCAATGAACGCATCCTTGTCTGCATAACCGGCTGTAAGCGCTTGCTCCAGTGTCTGCAGCCCCAGCTGTGCGTCCTGAATGCCGGTCAGCAGCACCGCCGCTTTACCGAACAACGCCCGAGGCTGCTCCGGATGATTTGAAGGCACCATCTGATACGCCCGCCGCGCCGGCAGAAAATAGCGCTCACGGCGCAGGGCGTCACCGACCTCGACAACACGCTCATAGTCACGCGGCGAACTGTCCAGATAGCGTTCAAAAACCGCGACGGCGTGCTCCGGTTGCTCGGTCAGCAGCAAGCGGCCGTACCTGTACAGTAGCAGGGCGTCGCCGCCTTCAACCGCGGCCGCGCGCTCGTAGTACGCCAGCGCGGCCGCAGGCCGATCCTGTTCCTCTGCAATGCGACCGAGGTTGAACAGGGCGTTGGCGTTCAACGGCGACAGCGCCAGCATCTGCTCGTACTGCGCCGACGCGCGCGCAATATCCCCCGACAGATAGTAAACATACGCCAGCGTCTCGCGCAACAGAAGGTTGTCGGGATCCCGCCCCAGCAGGTCCAGCAGCACGTCTCGAGCGTCGTCGTAACGCTTGTCGCGCAGGTAGGCGCGCGCCAGGTTATAACCAGCCGGTGTAAGCCCGGAGTCAAGCGCCAGGGCGCGCCGGTAATAGTCCGCGGCACGCTCAAAGCGTCCCAGGTCATAGTAGGCGTTGGCTATGTTGTAATACTCACGCGCCAGTTCACGGCCGCGCACCCAGGTGGCGCAGCCCGCGGCGGCCAGAACGGCAAGAGCTACCAGAAACAGGACACGCGCGCGTCTGCTATACACCGAGTACGGTCTCTTCAATCTTGCGCACCTGCGCCCGGTAGAGGTTGGAGATAGTCGAGCCGTAATCGGCGATCAGCTGGATAATGCTGCGCGGCGCATCCGGTGCGTCGGAGCCGTTGAGGCGGTCTCCTGCGTCACCCAGTCCCGGCAGTATGTAGGCTGCCTCATTGAGCGCCGGATCCATCCAGAGCGTATAGAGATAGGCGTTGGGGATTGCCCGGATGATGCGCAGGGACCCCTTGAGCGCCGAGATCACGTTGAAGAATCGTACCGAACGCGGCCTTACCCCCTGCCCGTGCAGGTAGTCCATGATGGTGACCAGGCTGCCGCCGGTTGCGTTCATCGGATCGGCGAAGATGAGATCCTTGCCCTGCAGAGCGTCAAGATCGAAGTAACTCTTGCGCAGATCAAGAATGTACTCCATGTTGCTCTCTACCTTGGTGTCGTCGCGCTTGATACTGAACAGCGCAAACGGCGTAACATAGCCGGTCGAGGAATACTCCTGGATCTCCTTGGACATGATCATCGAAGGCAGCAGCGCGCCGCGCAGCATCACGCACATCATGCAATTCTCGAGCTGTTCGTCGATGTCGGGTATCTTGTGTACCGCATAGTTCTGCACCGGAAAGGTTACCGGAGTACTGACAATAAGGTGGTTCTTCCTGTCGGGGCCGGGGCCGGAATAGGCAAGATTGAACAGCAGTTCGTACGCGCGCTGCACGTAGTAGATGAACTCATGGTTCTGCGTTCTGACGTCACGCAGTTTGGCAATCAGGCGCGATGCCTCTCCGTGGACCTCCCGTGGTGTTTCGAACGAGTAGACTCTGACGGCCGGCAAGTTCTTCATCACCTGCTGCATCCGGTCTCCCATCTGCGAGAACAGATCAATCAGCCTGCGTTTCTCCTCGGACTGGCGATTCTGATTGCCGGTTGAAGCCAGTACGCTGCTGGCCGCCAGCGCCTGATCGTAGAGATCGCGCATCTCGTCGATGCTGCGCTTGTCTTCATCGGTCAGATATCCGTCGAGATCCTTGGCGCTCAGAATAACTTTGTCCATCAACGGCCTCCGCTTGGCTCACTATACATCCCTGGCGGCGCTTTCTCAACACGGCAGAGCTGCGCGACGGGCCGCGGCAATCAGGGCCGCAAATCGCGCAGCTCGCGCTGCAGAACGAGCGAACACGCGGCGTCGCAGACCGCTGCCGCGCGGCCGCCCCGGACTCAGTTGACCCCCAGACCGAAGGTAGCCCCGAGCGCGAACGCTCGATCGTTATCGTCAAAAATGTCGGCCAGAACGGCATCGATCACGAACTTGTACTGCGAGGAACCGAGCGGCGCAATGCGGATTCCGGTGTTATAGGCGCCACGATTCCTGGGGTTGTTCCCGCTGGGAAGCACGCTGTACGAATAGTTGGCAAAGTCGTTGATCCAGTGCACGTAGCCGCGGAACAGTTCGGGAAAAAGCGTCAGCTCGAAGCCCATCGAGAAGTCGATGTCGCTGTCACCGACGAACTCATCGCTGAAGGTCTTGCCGAAGACCACCGATGTCGCCGCCGGCAGACCGAAGAACGCGCCGCCGTAGGTGCCTACCAGGTAGACCTGCACCGCGTTGTAGCTGTTGCCCGCCAATTCCAGCAGCTGGATGTTGGTTCCGATACCGGCAGCTGAGACGCCCTCCTTGAAGAACTGGAACTTGCCGTGGATCAGAAACGCCCCGCTGTCATCACCCGCACCGTCCATGGTGTCGTAGGCCACTCCCGCCTCGCCCTTGCGGAACAGGCTGACCGTCGCCTTGGGCAGGTGTGAGATGTCGCCGTCGTCAAATACAACGTGATAACCGAAATCCAGTCCTACATCGGCCGTACGCTCCCACCCGATCTGGGCCGTGGGGGTGGTAATCAGCCCCGTGGCACCGTTGAACGCCATACCCTTGGTGGTAGTCTGCGCATAGACCGCGTTGCCGACTATCATCAACCCCACCACCGCTACAATCAACGCTACTCTCTTCACGATCGTTCCCCCTGCACCATCTGGTTTACTCTGCTCCCCGGTAGTATGCCACTATCGCAGCGAAAATCAAGCAGTCGGCGGACAAAAAACCGGCGAGAGAGTCAACCTGTCTGTTCGGCAATACAAGGAACTCGTCAACGCTCAAGCCGGAATAGCGAATGAGCTTTCGTAACATACCTATGGCAAGTTCCTTGTGAAATACCACGACACGCTGCTCCTGCGCATCGCGCAGCGCTGCGGCTTCCACCGTGCACAGGGCGCGAGCGCCGAATCGGAGTCGTGGAAAACGACAATGTCTCGCGCCCGCAGGGCTTGACCGAGCAGCATCGGGACTGTTCGCTGGATTTTTGTGAGAGCCGCCGCTTGATCTCCATAACCCGCCGGTAGGCCGATCGGTCGCCGTGACGCATAATCGAGTCGAGAACACGTCGCTGTTAACCAGCTGCCATTGACCCAATGTGTATCACGCGTGCACACGAGAGAAGAGAAGGCTTGCGTGGTGGGCAGCGGTTGAACCGCCTGGTTCGTCAACGGAATCAGAACGCCATCGAAGAGCCTGCCGCGAGAGTGCCCCCTCCGTCCTTCGCGTCCGCTACCGGAAGGAGGGGGCGGCTCGGTTTCCGC
>RECP01000117.1 GCA_007693945.1 Spirochaetaceae bacterium | reverse complement strand
CCGAAACGTTCCAGCAGTTCGGATCGGAATCGTGCTGTCTGGTCTTCATCCGAGACAGAAGCCTGAATACAGGTCAACGTGCCGGAATCGACGTCGCCGACGTAGTCTTCCAATCGTTCGCGCCCGGCCTCAGTACGATAGGGAACCACGACGGTCGCCCCCTGCCGCAGGAACGCTCGCACCAGACCTTCTCCAACGCTGCCGGTGCCGCCGGCAACCACCACCACTGTATCGAGCAGTTTATTCATCACTCCCCCTCTACGGCTATTCTAACCGCTAGTTGAGCTAAACGATCAAGAAATTTTCTATACCTCTGATAAGGTTTCTCGTGGATACCGATACTCACGCCCATCCGGCCCCCGCAGCACGTAGCTGTCCTCCTCGGTGCGCAGCAGAGCGCTCTCAACCGGGACTTTACCGCCCCCGTCGGGCAGATCAACCGCATAGACCGGCAGCGCCAGCTCCGAAAGACGCGCACGCAGCGTGTGCATCAAGTTCAACCCTTGCTCTATGGGAGTCCGAAAGTGCGCCGTGCCGGTAGCCAGATCAGCCTGGAAAAGGTAGTAGGGCCGTACCCCGAGACGCGCCAGTCTGCTGAACAGGGCTTCGAGCGTGGACGTCCGGTTATTGATTCCGCGCAGCAGTACCGTCTGGCTGGCCACCGCCATCCCCGCACCAAGCAGCCTCCTGACCGCCGCCGCAAAGGCTTCGGTAAGCTCCCGCGGATGGTTGACGTGCAGCACCACCCAGGCCGGCAGCCGCCTCCCGAGCCCGGTGCACAACGGGTCGGTCACCCGCTGCGGCAGAACCACCGGTATACGCGTACAGACCCGGATCAGGTAGTCGCCAACCTCACGCAGTCGGTCGATGAGCGCAAACAGCTCGGTGTCGGCGAGCATCAGCGGATCACCGCCGGAGAGCAGGATCTCGCGCACCTGTGGCATTCGAGCGAGCCGGGAACACACCTGCTCGAGCTCGGCGGCGGTAATACTGCCGGCACGCTGGCCGGTGAAGTGTCGTCGGAAACAGTGGCGACAGTAGACAGCGCAGTTATCGTTGACCAGCAGCAACGCGCGATCATGGTAATGGTGAATCAGCCGTGGCGCAACAGTGTAGCGCATATCGCCGATGGGATCAGGATCCTCGTAGGAGCGCACATCGCGCTCGGCGGCTTGCGGCACGTACTGCGCCGCAATCGGGTCCGCGGTCGGATCCGCGCAGGTTGCCAGGCCTGCATAATAGCGGCTGACGCCGAACCGCAGCTGCGTTGGCTCGTGTACGGCGTGTAGCAGATCCTCGTTGAAGGCGTTGTTGATCATTGCGCTGTTCCCGAATACCACTGTGCCGCAAAGCACGCTCTTCGGCTACCCGTATCCAATTGTTCACGTCTTGACCGGCGGCGGCGCATCCTACTATCGTCGTATATGGCTATCGGCGATGCGCTGCGCACTGCGTGTACCGACTACCGCTATCTGCTCGACCGCGGCTACCCCGACGCCAGCGCTCTGAAGATGGTAGGTGACCGCTACCGCCTGTCGCGCACTGAACGCGCCATGCTCCGGCGCGGCGTGTTCTCCCGGCAAGCTTCGCTGCACTGCGCCGGGCGCCGCACATCAGCGCGCGATGCACCGGTTCCGCTCCACATTGACGGATTCAACGTGCTGTTTACGCTCTCCAACTATCTTGCAGGACGGCCGCTGATACTGGCCACCGACGGCTTTGTGCGCGATATCGGCGGCACGCACAACCGCCTGCCGATTGACGACCGCCTGGAGCACGTACTCGATGCGCTGGTTGAAACGGTGCGCTCACATGCGGTTACGCGGTGCGAAGTACTGTTCGATCGGCCGGTGGCGTGGAGTCTCGAACACGCGCGCCTGCTGCAGAGCCGCGGCCCCGAGTTTCGCTGCTCGGCGATCGAGCGCGTTGACGAGACACTGATAATGCTGCGGTCGGGGAGCATCGCTACGAGCGACAGCGGCATTATCGGGCGCTGCGGGCTTCCGGTCGTAGACCTTGCGGCGGCCGCGTTGCGGCAGGCTTTCGCCCCCCAGTTCATTGACCTTGGAGCACTGTTTGGGGAAAATCAGCCGATGGAATGGAAAGCAAGCCACATACTGGTGAAGAGCAAGGATCTGGCACGACGACTCAGGCAGGAGATCCGCCAGGGCGCACGGTTTGAAGAGGTAGCGCGCCAGCACTCGACCTGCCCGAGCAAGTCCAAGGGCGGAGACCTCGGCTGGTTTGGTGAAGGCAAGATGGTCAAACCGTTTGAGGATGCCGTCCGGAAGAGCGGCGTGGGAACGGTGACCGATCCGGTGCAGACGCAGTTCGGTTACCACATCATCAAGGTCACCGGAAAACGATAGCGACGCCGGAGCGATCGTGCCGGCAATACCGGGATACACGATTGACGTAAACAGCGGAACGTCACCGGCCGATCAGCCGCCAAGCGCCTTCACTACTGCGTCCGGAGTTTGGGCGGAAACGGCGGCGGCAATCGTTTCGGACTGCCTGCATAGCGTGGCAATCGACGCCAGCAGTTGGAGATGCGGGCCCCGACTCTCGGTGGGCGAAGCGATGAGAAAGACAAGACGAGACGGATCTCCGTCAACCGCCCCAAAGTCTATGCCGCCGTGTGACACCCCAACCGCCATCGTGATCTGATCAACGCCATCGGTCTTGGCATGCGGGATCGCCACGCCGCGTTCCATGCCGGTGCTGACCGACCGCTCGCGCTCGAGCACATCAGCCAGAACCCGGTCACGATCCTTGAGCTTCCCGTGCGCAGCCAGCACGTCAACCAGCTCGGTGATGACGTCTTGCGTGTTCTTGCCGCTGAGCGGCACTGCCACAAGATCCGGGTCAAGATACGAATTGAGCATGACCTCCCCCCTGCCTTCCCCGGCCGCCACGCCGCGCCGCAGTTCTTCCGGAACCGTGATATCGGTCAGACGGCTGATACGCTCGCGAAGATGAATCAGAACCTCGTACACCAGTGTCCTCGCCAGTCCGGCGTCTTTGGCATCGCATGAGACCTCCACGCGCATGGGGTGATGCTTCAGCGTAAGCAATACTTCGTCGCGGCGCAAGCGGTAGATAGTACCGGTCAGCTCCATGCGGTGGACATAGAAGCCGTCCTGTCCGGCAGCCCGCAGAATCCCGGCCACCAGCAGCTCGGCAAGTTCTTCGTGTGGCAGCTCCAGGTCGGTCACAACCTGTTCCCTGCCGGCCCACACTCCACGCGTGCCGCTGCCGCCACGGCGAAACGCGAGCGCGATCAACGGTGACCCGACCGCTACCGAGAAGATCACCATTACGGCTATCACCTTGAACGCCGTCGGTGAGAGGATTCCTGAAGCTAGTCCCACCGCCCCGATGATCAGCGCAATCTCACCACGCGGCACGGTACCAAGGCCGACACGCAGGGCTCCCAGCCCGTTGAAGCCCATTGCCAGTGCCGGTCCGCCGGCGCCGACCACCTTGGCAACCCCGGAAAGCAGCGCAAATACAATTCCGGGCAGAAGCACTTGCGGTGTGACCAGCACTCTGATGTCGATCAGCATTCCCATCACAACATAGAGAATCGGCACGAAAAAGGACGCTACTGGTGCGATCTTCTGCTCCAGTATGTCGGCGACGTCAGTACGCGAGAACGCCATACCCAGAAGGTAGGCCCCGATGATCGAGGCCACGCCAAAAGCCTCGAATACTGCAGCCAGCACCAGCGCCAGGGCAACCGCCAGCACCGCAAACACGTTTGGGGAGGCAAAACCGGGAAACGTGCGCGCCAGCCGCGGCGCGGCAACTATCGCGAGCACGAATCCGCCGATCCACACCGCAAACGCCACCAGTGCCACCGGGGCCGCCCGCATCCACGAGCTGTAGGCGCCGGCGTGCGGATCAAGAGCCATCGCTATGGCCAGCACCACAATCGCGCCGCCGTCCTGCAGCAGCGAACTCCCGATGATCGCAGCGCCTTCGGGCGTAGCCAGGCGGTGCTGCGAAGTCAGGATTCGGGCCTGGACTCCCAGCGATGTCGATACGGAAAGGGCGGCAAAAAAGAGTACGCGCTGATCGGTCACCGGATAACCGAGATAGACCACGCCGACGGCTACACCGACCAACAGCGCCATGGAACTGCTGCCGACCGCCACGGCAATACCGCGGCGGGTCATGCGGCGGAACATCCCCGGATCGGTTTCCAGTCCGACCGCCAATACGTGAATCACCGCTCCAACCGCTGCAAACGCGTAAAGCTGCAGCGAGACGGAAAACGGCCCTTCGGCGAGCGGAAACAGACCGTCGGCGAATCCGGGCATCGGCAGCGCTCCGAGCGCATAGGGCCCGATAATCAGACCGGCCGCGACCTCGCCCAGCAGCGACGGCAGATGAATGCGCTTGGCGATCAAGGCTCCGAGCCGGCCGCACAAAATGACCACTCCGAGCTGCAGCAGCAGGCGCGTAATCTCGTGGGCCACCGCAATGTCGTGCAGTCCTTCGGCCGCGTGAAGCGGTGCGGATGCGAGCAGCAGCAGCACTACCGCCGCGGACCGCCGCATCAGCTGTAAACTCATGCCGTCAGTCTATATTCCGCCGCGCCGCGGCTGTCAACAGGCCGCCGTTCCAACGCCCGCCGCGCCGCTGCGACCTGATCCGGGAGAGCTGTGTCTAGAACGTCGCCACAACGCCAAAAATGTTGTAGAGGGTACTCCCTGCGCTGGTCTGCATGTAGCTGAAGCGATACGAGACGCCAAGGTTGCGCGTGAAGAAGACATTGGTCATCAGCGAAGCGCGCGGGTACCAGGTGTAGGGATCGAAAGCCGCCGAGTACTTGGCATCCAGCTGCACGAAGCGCAGCAGCGTGCTGCGCAGGTTGATCCCGGCCAGCGCGTAGAGACTGGTGTCGTCGAGGTCGGTTTCGACCTCGACCGCCGGTGGAAACGGGTCACCCGGCGGCACGGTGAACGACAGATCCCCGCGTATGAAGTCAATCTCCGCTCCGGCCCAGGGGAAGATCACCAGCTCGGCCCATCGATTGGAGAGCGGAAACTGCTTTCCGGCGCGCAGAAACGGGACTACGATGCTGCTCTGCAGTTCGAAGTCTTCGAGCCGGGCGGTACCCGATTGCGTCTCGACAGTGATGTTGTCGCCGGCGTCTATAGTGATGCTGATCAGTTCCAGCCCGCCGCCGATCACCATGTTCCGCAGCAACCCGAGAGTAACATAGAAGTCGAGGTTGGAGTGCAGCCCCCACAACGAGGCGTAGTTGACGTCCGGCGCGTGGTAGACAAACATGTTGGCCTGAAAGCTGCCGGGGCGGATCCACTGGGTGTAGAGACCCAGCATCAGGTCGCTGTCTTTGAGTTCAATATCACCATAATCGCTGTCGCGCTGGTAAACGCTGGTAACCCGGCCGGCGTACGGGGCAACGATACGAATATCTCGTGGCTGGGCAACCGAGAGCACTGCGCTGCCGAGCAGCAGGGACACGGCAACGCTACAGGCGAATTGAGAACGTGACACAAGTAACTCCTTTATTGATTATTCCGATCAAGTATATCGTGTCTCGCGGTGTACAGTCTATAGCCGCCGCGGCCGTGGCAGCAATTCCCGTTCTGGCCGTACGGGGTCGGTTGGCATGGAGCTCCTGCGCGCCTGCCTCGAGAGCACCCCGCTCACGTGTCCTCGCAGAGGCTGCGGAGACGTTCGCGGGCGGGGTCGCTCTCGGGCGCGGCGCAGCGGAATTCATCTGCCAACCGACCCCGTGCACCATATGGCGACGGCTGCCGCTCGCCTGGGGGTAAGGACAAAGTCGGCGCGTGCGGCGCCGTACGGCCAAAATGAGAATTGCTGCGGCCGTGGGCGCTTTGTCGGTAGCGTCACTGCGCGGCGGAGTCGGCGGTCAAGGCCACCCCGGCTGCGTCATCCGCACCGGCGGCCGCAGTTTCCCCGATGAGCACGACACTGCTGCGCTGGAACCAGAGGTACGCCGTAACTCCGGCAATCGCGTTGCCTGCCGCCAGTCCCGCAAACAGGCCCGGCAGTCCGGCAACCGCACGCCCGATTACGGCCAGCGGGATGGAGAGGCCTATCAGGCGCAGATAGGCTGCCGCCGCCGCGGAGAACGGGCGCTGCATCCCGTTGAAGGCCGCGGCACTCAAGGTAACCACTCCCATCAGGCCAAAGCTCGGCGCCACGGTCCAGAGGTAGCGCGTGGTCGTGGCCACCACCGCCTCGGTCTCATTGAATATCGCGGCAATCGGCCGCCCGGCAACAGAGAAGACCAGCGCCACCATCACACCCCACGCCAGCGACATGCCTGCTGCCACACGGTGGCCGCTGCGCACCCGCTGCAACCGGCCGGCACCCAGATTCTGTCCGACAAAGGGCGTGAACACCATCGACAACGCAAAGGTGAATACCAGCGAGAAGGTCTCAAGCCGGGTTGCGACACCAAATCCGGCGACGGCAGCGGCGCCAAAACGCGATACCAGCCGTGTCACCACCGCCATCGAAATCGGCAAGGCCAGGTTGGTCAGTACGGCAGGAACGCCGACAAACAGCACCCTGCGCGCACTGTCACCAAACAATTGCAACTGCAGCTGAGCGGGCATAAGCTTCTCGCGCCCGATAACGGCGGAGAGTACCAGCACCAACGAACTGCTGCGCGCAATCACGGTGGCCAGCGCGGCACCGCGAATACCGAGTGCCGGAAACGGGCCCAGCCCGAAAATCAGAAGCGGATCGAGAATCATATTCAGCGTGACCGCAAAGACGATGGCGGCGCTCGGTGTCCTGCTGTCACCGGTGGCCTGCAGGATATTCTGCCCGATCATGGGCAGCACGACAAACGGCATCCCCAGATACCAGATCGACATGTAGCTGCGTATCAGCCCCATGATCTCGGGCTGTGCCCCGAGCATGCCAAAGAAGGAATCGATGGTCGCCAGCCCGACCACGGCAATCACGACCACCACCAGAAACCCCAGCACATAGGCGTGCAGCGTCAGCCGCTCGGCAGCGGCACGATCACGAGCGCCCAGGGCCCGTGATACGTTGGCGGAGGCCCCGACTCCCAGTCCCGAGGCTATGCTGCCGGCAACAATCACGATTGGAAAGGTGTAGCTCATCGCCGCAAGTTCGCGTGCCCCTAGCCGGCCGACGAAAAAGGTATCAACCACGTTAAACATGACGATACCCAGAGCTCCGGCGAGCATCGGTACCACAAGCCGCACCAGCGTCGGCCCCACCGGGTCGGCAATCAGATCGGGACGCCTCACTGTGCACTCCGGATGATGTACGCAGGATTCACGCGCATCCGATGAAAATAGCGTATTGAGACGCAAAAGCAAAGCGTGGCAGACTGGATCCGGCGGTTCAGGTCTCAACCGGCCGGCGCCGGTTGCTATACCGTGGCCGCGCAACGGCCTCAGCGGCACAATCTGAGGGAAGACGGGAACTTCCGAACTGGACCGGGGAGGCACCATGGCCGGTATAGTGTTCTTGCGGACCACCGACCGCAGCAAGATCGTTGAGTTCTACACGCGCGAAATCGGCATGCGGATCTGGCTCGAACAGCCCGAGATCACGATCCTACGCCACGAGAACCTGCTCGTCGGCTTCCAGCAGCACCTTCAGGCGGACACCGACGCGCTGCTGACCTTCTTCTACCCTGGTCACCGGGAGGTCGACCGGATGTTCAACCAACTGCAATCGCGCGCCTGCGACGAACCACGGCACAACCAACGCTACCGCATTTATAACTTCTTCGCGCACGACCCGGAAGAGAGGCGAATCGAGTTCCAGTGCTTTCTGCACGATGTGCCCGAGTGGCGCTGACCACCCCGGCAGCCGTCACGGCGCGGAACTGCCGACCGGATGACCGGCGCTGCGTGCGTCTCTCGCACAACACCGCCGAATCGGCGATAATCGTACTATGAATGCTCGTTCATCGCCCTGTGCGCCGCTAGTCCTGGACGGTCAGCCGCTGACGGTTGAAAGCGTGGAGAGGGTGGCTCGCGGTCGGGCCCAGGTTGAACTCGATCGAAAGACGGCGGCGCGCATCGACGCCTCGCGGACGGTCGTCCAGCGCCAGTCTGACGGTCACAACCCGATCTACGGGCTGAACACCGGCTTCGGCTCGTTGTCAAGGGTACGTATAGCTCCGGACCAGGTCCGTGAGGTGCAACGAAACCTGATCCGCTCACACGCCGCCGGGGTTGGAGAGCCGCTACCAGCCGAAGTCGTGCGCGCCATGATGGTCATCCTCGCGGCAAGCCTGGCGCGGGCCCGGTCCGGCGTAAAGCACCAAACCGTGGCCCAGATCGTCGGCATGCTCAACAACGACGTCATCCCGTGGATCCCGTCGAGGGGCTCGGTTGGTGCGTCGGGAGATCTGGCACCCCTGGCGCACCTGGCGCTGGTTCTGATTGGAGAGGGAGAGGCTTCTGCGGGCAGTGCCGATCCCGGAACGAGCGCAATTCGACCGATTCCCGGTTTCGAGGCGCTGAAACGCTGCGGGCTCGAGCCGCTGAGACTGGACGCAAAAGAAGGGCTGGCACTGATCAACGGAACCCACATGATGGCCGCAATCGGAACACTGGCGCTGGCGGACATTGAACGGATACAAACCGCTGCCGTCGCTGCGGCGGGGCTGGCAATCGACGCGTGCCGGGCAACCGATGCTTTTCTCGACGCCCGCCTGCACGCTCTCCGCCGGCAACCCGGACAGATCAAGATTGCCGAGGCGCTCCGCGAACTCCTGCGCGGATCGACGATCATCACGGCGCATCGCACCGGTGACCCGCGGGTGCAGGATCCTTACTGTCTGCGAGCCTGTCCGCAGGTTCTCGGCGCGGCCTTTGATGCAATCGCGTTTGCTCGCAGCCTCGTCGAGTATGAACTCGGTGCGGTTACCGACAACCCTTTAGTCTTTCCCGATAGCGACGAACCTGACTCGATCGTCTCCGGCGGCAATTTCCACGGCATGCCGCTGGCGATAGCGTTTGATACACTCAAAATCGCACTGACGCATGTGGCCGGCATAGCCGAACGGCGCGTGAACTGGCTGCTGGCCGCCAGCGACAGCGAGAACCCGGTTAACGTGTACCTGTCGCCGCAACCTGGTCTGCACTCCGGCCTGATGATCACCCAGTACACCGCGGCCGCGTGCTGCAACGAGCTGCAAACGCTTGCCCATCCCGCCAGCGTTGGCAACATTCCGACGTCGGCGGGCATCGAGGACTACAACTCAATGGGGGCAACCGCAGCGTTGCAGCTTCGCCGGGCCGTTGAGCGCTGCGAGGAAGTAATCGCTATTGAATTACTGGTGATGACCGAAGCTATCGAGTATCAGAGACCACTACGATCGGGAGCGGGGGTCGAGCGGGTCGTCGAAACCGTGCGCTCTGCAGTTCCACGCCTGACCGAGGACCGACCACCGGCACCCGACATCAACGCCGTCGCAGGGCTGATTCGCGGGGGAGCCTTCATCCCGGCCAGCGGCTCTTGAGGTTTCCGGCGTGATCTTCCGCGCGGCGCCGCTACAGCACCGGGCGGTTGGTGGCAAGGTGGCGCCCGCCGTCCAGCGGGAGCACAACGCCGGTAATCCAGGAACTCTGTTCACTCGCCAGAAAGAGTGCCGCTTCCGCTACATCCGGCGGAGAACCGGAACGTCCGAGTGGATGCAGGTCACGTAATCTGGCGTAGAAGTCCGGAACTCCGTCAGGACCGAAGATCGGGTCTGCCAGTTCGGTGTCTTCAACCAGTCCAGGCGCAATCAGATTGACGCGGATATTGTCGGCCGCCCATTCCAGCGCCGCCACCTGTGACATCATGTTGAGCGCCGCTTTGGAGGTGCAGTAGACGCCGGCTCGAGGTAACGACTTGGAACCCGCCAGCGAGGAAAGGTTGACAATCGAGCCGCCGCCGCGCCGGCGCATGTGGGGTACGGCCTCGCACATCAAACGGTAGGGACCCAGCAGGTTGGTCTCCAGCAAGTCACGCCACAGTTGTTCACCGCCCTCGGTCAACGCGCCAAAGCGCATGATGCCGGCGTTGTTGACCAGGATGTCAAGGCCACCAAAGCAATCCACCACTGCGGCGAGGAAGGCAACGACCTGCTCGGCGCTGGTTACGTCCACGCTGTCGTGCATCACGCGCGACAGATCGTCTCCGATCTCCGGCACGGCAGCCGCCAGCACCTCGGCCCGCCGGCCGCAGATGGCCACTGAAGCTCCCTCTGCGTAGAAGCGCTGCGCAATCGCCTTGCCGATACCGGTTCCGCCGCCGGTCACCAGAGCCACTTTACCCTTCAATACGCCCACGTCGAACCTCCTTACACGGCGACCTCGCGCGAATGCACCGCGGCATCGTGTTCTTGGATGTCGAGCGCATCCCACGGGTACTTCACCCAGGCGTCGGGCAGCTCCCGGCCAACCCAGTAGTAGCTGACCTCGGCCGGAATCTCACCACGTTTCTCTTTCTGCTTGTTGTGAAGCACCGCCACCGCGAGCGCCGCCGGGTCGTTGCTGAGCAATTCGCGGATGCAGTACTCCAGCGTTGTCCGACTGTCGTCAACCTCGTCGACCAGCAGAATACGGCGACCGTTGAGTTTTTGCTCGACCTCGTCTATCCACTGGATCTTCTTGGGGCTCGGTAACGTAGTGTGATCCTCGAGGTAGAGCGAAATCCCCACCGTATAGATCGGCAGATTGAGGAAGGTCTTGATGATGCGCGCCGGGATGAAGCCGCCGGTGCCGATGGCCACGATGACCTCCGGAGAGTATCCTGACGCGTCGATTCTTCGCGCCAGATCTGCGACCGTGTCGTGAATTTCGTTGTAGGAGAAGGCTATCTGTTCCATGCGCTACCTTACGCTGCCTGCAACCGTTTGTCTACGCATACGGCAGATAACACACAGTGCGCCCAATCGGTATATACTGAAGGGCACTCAACCCGGACCTTCGGGAGACGGACATGAAGCGACTGTTATTGGTTGTATTGTTGCTACCCCCGCTGGTATGGCCGTCACGGGCGGCGGCCTTCTCCCCGGATCATCTGAACCAGGTGACGTTTGTGAACGAGACCGGCTATGACATGATCTACATGTTCTTTTCGCCGTCGGATAGCGAGTACTGGGGTGCCGATATTCTGGGAACTGCGCGTACGCTCGACTCCGGTCAGAAACTGAGCTTCTACGTCTATTACCCCGATGAATGCAATACCTTCGACTTCCTCGCTGTTGATCAAGATGGCGATGCGTACACCGTCTGGGATATCGAGCTATGTGACGGTCGTACGCACGTTCAAAGTATCACGCTGTCGGCATTCATCGGTCCGTTTGGCAACCTCGAGTTTTCGGCCGTCCGACTGCATAACCAGCTACAGCACGAAATCCACTACCTGTTTGTGTCGCCTGCTGACGCGGCAAGCTGGGGTATCGACGTGCTCGACGCCCGGACCATACTGGCCCCGGATGACTCTTTCGATCTGTTGCTGCTACGCAGCGCCCTCGAGGAACACTATGATCTGATGGGTGTGGACGAGGACCTCAATGAGTACCAGTTCCGGTTCCTGGTCGATGTCGCGCGCGAGTTCAGTTTCGCCATTGAGTACACGGACCGCCGCGCTTCCGGGCACGCTGATTGATTGGCCACCGAGGCAGCCGGCAATTCGCGCTTCTGATTGGCCGTGCTGGTCAGGGCAATGGCGGATCACGAAAGCCTACCGGAATCCAACCACCGGGGTCGGCCAGCGTACTGTCTATCAGCCCGAGTTCGGCGTCGGCGGTCAATTCAGCCGCCAGATAGCTCCGCCCTTCAAACCGATAGCGCCAGCCATCCCCGGCCACGTCGACACCGGCAACCGCATGCGCGTACTCACTGGAGACCAGCAGGATAGCGTCAAACCCAAGGTGATGCAGCAGGATGACATAGGTCAGCCCCAACGAATCACAGTCCCCGGAACGCGTGACCAGCGTCAACGGCGGAGAAAGGAGCCGTGAAAGCGACCCGGTCTGGTAGTATTCAAAACCCTGCAGCCAGGCCAGCAGTTCACGCGGGATCCGGCCAGCGGGAACAGCGGTGGCCGAGAAGTGTTGGTCCAACTGCCGCGCAAGCGGAGCAAGCCGTGCAAAGTTGTCGCGGTAGATGGCCCGGTAGTAGCGCTGCCACGCGACGGCCCATGGCGGCAGATTGCGGGGATCGGGCCGCCGGTAGGCGTGCCGGCCGTAGGCTGTCAGCAGACGCGCTTCACGCTCGATGAGAACCTGCGTTGCTTCGAGCTCGCCGTCATCGAGGGGCAGCTGTAGACGGGCGCCGTCGATGGTAACGGTCACCGTTTTTGGATCCGGCGCGGGATAGGGGTAGTAGAACTGGCTGACCGGACCGGGCAGGTGCCGTGCGGCGCTTCCCGGGGCAAAGGAGTCCATGGCGGACAGCAGCACGTCGTGATACTGCTCGTAGCGGGCGAGTGCCGCATAGCCCATCACAACGTAGCTTCGCCTGCCGGCGTGAACAAGCAGGAAGTAGCCGCGCAGTTCGTTGCGGCCGGCAGAGAATCGGTAGTCAGCCAGCAGGCTGTCGTATCCGTTGTATGTAAATCCGGCGCTGTCACCGTAAGCATCGAACCTTTCGCGCACGAAGCGGCCGAGTCGTTCGATCGAATCGAACCGATTCTCAAAGGCCAGAACCTGAAAAACTGCCTTGCGCTCAGAGTCGGTGAACGTGACCTCTTCGGCCGACTCGGCGTGCAGCACGGTCCAGCCAATCGGTATGTCGAGATAGTAGTCGTACGCGGAGTTACGAAAGCGCTGGGCCTCGAGTTGCGGTGCACGCACCGCCAATGTCGCACACAGCAAGAACGCGGCAACGACCCATCGGGATAGCCGACACTTCATCTCCAACCCCCTGCTACCATTCTCGGCTGCTCCGTGGCAATCTGAATCCACTTTGCCCGAATACACCGACAGGCCGTCGCGCGGATCGGCTTGAACGCTTCGATCGACTTGAACTCGATGCCACAGACCCGCTACACTTGGCTCGTCATGTCGTCTGCCATAATCCGGCCTCGATCGATCAGCGGCACCGTTGCGGTACCGGCCTCCAAGTCGCATACTATCCGCGGAATCGTGATTGCAACCCTCGCGGAGGGCCGCTCGCACCTGCTTGAGCCGCTGGATTCCAACGATGCGCATTCGTGTATCGCCGCCTGTCGGCTGCTCGGAGCGGCAATTGAAGAAGTCCGTGATAGCAGCGGTCGACTGCGTGAGCTGGTCATCGACGGTACCGCGGGCTCTATCAACCCACCGGAGAACGTGATCGACGTCGGCAACTCCGGTACCACGCTCTACATCCTGGCCGGTGCAGCTGCGCTTACGCGCGGCTGGAGCGTATTCACCGGCGACCACCAGATCCGCCGGCGCCCGGTCCGTTCGCTGCTGAACGCGCTGGTTGACCTGGGCGCCGAAGCGTTTACCACGCGTGACGAAGACGCCCCTCCGTTCTGTCTGCGCGGACCAGTCCGCGGTGGCCGAACTTCCATCGAATGCCCGACCAGCCAGTACCTCTCGAGCCTGCTGATAGCCCTACCGCTGGCAGATGGTCCTTCTACCATCGATGTGCCGCTGTTGCACGAGCGCCCCTATGTTGACATGACGCTGGCGTGGCTGGCCGACCAGAACGTCTCAGTCGAGCGCGAAGACTACCGCCGTTTCCGTCTCGCGGGGGGCCAGGCCTATCGGGCATTGCAGACGCGGGTTGCGGGTGATTTCTCGTCGGCCACCTTCTTTCTATGTGCGGCGGCCATTACCGGCTGCGAGCTGCGGCTCGAGGGTCTCGATATGAACGATTCGCAAGGTGACAAAGCTGTTATCGACATCCTGCAGACCATGGGCTGCTCGGTAGCGTTTGACGATGGGGAACTGGTCATCGCCGGCCCCGTGCGCCCCGAGGACGGCGGTGCGCACCTCGACGGTGGCGAGTTCGACCTGAATGCCATGCCCGATGCCCTGCCGGCACTCGCGGCCACCGCCTGTTACGCGCGAGAGCCGGTGCGCCTGATCAATGTGCCGCAGGCGCGTCTCAAAGAAACCGACCGGATCGCGGTGATGGCTGCCGAGCTCGGGCGCATGGGGGCTCGCGTCAACGAGCTGCCCGACGGGCTGGAAATCGTGCCGGCCGAGTCACGTCCGGTTCTGCGCGGCGCCGCCGTGGAGGGCCATCACGACCACCGCGTGGTGATGGCACTGGCAATCGCGGGTCTGGGTGCGGCGGGCGCGACCACGGTGAGCACCGCTGAGTCCGCCGCAGTCACCTACCCCGGTTTCTTTGCTCAACTGGAAATGCTGCAAAACGTATGATGTTCTTCGACGTCGATCACACGCTGACGCGACACTCCACCGGCCGGCGTTTCGTGGAACACGGCCTGCGCATGGGCCATTTCCCGCTGCGCCTGCTGCTGCATATGCCCGTGTTCTACGTTCGTTATCGGCTGGGGATCATATCACAGCGCGATTTGCGCAAGGAGGTCGCTGCGATCCGCGGTTGTACCAAAGCGCAGTTGACGGCAATTGCGGAAGCCGCAGTAGCGTACAGCATCAGGCACGATCTGTTTGAACAGGCGGTCGAAACGGTAAGACAGCTGCACACGGCAGGCATCCCGACCGTTATCGCCACCTCGTCACTCGATATTCTGGTAAAACCACTTGCCGAGCGTCTCGGCATGAGCGGAGTCATCGCGACTGAACTGGAATTCAACCACGACGTTGCCACGGGACGAGCTTCAGGAACTCCATGCGTCGGCGCTGAAAAACTGCGGCGGGTCCTGGAGTATATCAAGATGCATGACATTGTACCGGCGCAGTGCGGCTTCTATACCGATAGCGTGAACGACGTGCCCGTGCTGAGCGCCGTTGGCACTCCGGTGGCGGTCAACCCGGATCCGCGACTGCGTCGTATCGCGCTGCGGTACGGATGGCAAGTGGTGCGTTTCTACCGCTAGGCATCGCCAATGCGCCGCGAGCGTGCTATAGTCCGCCCTATGATCATGAACACGTGGCAGCGGGACACAGTCGTGCGCCTCTTGCTGGACGCCGGACGCACCGCACTCTCCTACTTCGGCGACCCCGGAATCTCGATCAAGGCCGACAAGTCGATCGTCACCGAGGCCGACAAGGCTATTGAGCGTGACCTTGCCAGGTCCTTCGATCACCCGGAAGACGGCGTCTACCTCCTTGGAGAGGAGACTTTCGAGACCCACTCCGCGGACTACTTCGATCGGGCTCTGAAGCATACTACCTGGATCGTCGACCCGATCGACGGCACGTCCTCGTTTGCGTTCGGCCTGCCGACCTGGGGCGTGTCGATCGCCTACAGTGAACAGGGAACGATACGCGAAGGCGGAATCCTGCTACCGGTATCCGGCGACCTGATGATCACCGACAACGGTACCGTCTTCTACACCAGGCTGAGCGGAGCACCGGAACAGTGGAATGCCAGTGGGCTGAAGCCGTACCTGCCACCGAAACTGGACCCCAAGCGTATCGGTCTGGTCAGTATTTCCCAGGAGGTCGCCAAGCAGGGGTATTACCACGGCCCGCAGTCGGTCCAGTCCAACGGGTCGTGCGTCTACTCGGCCGTCTACCTGGTGCTCGGATCATTCATCGGATACATTGCCAACGTCAAGTTGTGGGACATCGCTGCCGCCATGGCGTTCTTCGACGCGCTGCGTTTCTCAATGAAGTTTGCCGATGGTCGCACGGTCGGCCCGCATATCATTGCCGATCACTACTTCCTCAGTAGCACGCACACCCGGCGCTGGAGGATGACCGACCAGTTCTACATTGCCGATAGCGAACCGCTGTGTGATTACCTGATCTCCAGAACCGAGCTTCCGCGTACCACGTGAGGTCCGCGGCGGAAAGCCTGCTCAGACCGCTTTTTCGAGCACGCGGTTGAGGCGCTTCACAAATGCCGCCGGGTCACTGACCGGAACGTTCTCCACTAACAGCGCCTGCTCGAGAAGCAGAAAACTGACATCCTCGATCATTGCCTGATCACTCATGTCCGCCAGCCGCTTGACAATCACGTGATCGGGGTTGATCTCCAGAATCGGCTTAACCTCGGGGATCTCTCCCTGTCCGAGTGATTTCAGCAACTGCTGCATCTTCATCGTCGGATCGTTCTCATCGACGACGATGCACGAAGGCGAATCGGAAAGGCGCACGGAAACCTTGACCGCCTTGACGCGTTCACCGAGCGCCCGTTTGATCCTGTCGGCAATCGGCTTGGCGTCGTCGACCCTGGCTTTGGCATCTTCTTCGGCTATGTCCTCACCGGCATCGCTGCGGTTAATGGCCTTCAGGTCGGTGTCCTTGTACGTGCCGATAGTCGGGACAACGATTTCATCGATGTCGTCGTTCATAATCAGTACTTCGATGTCCTTGCGGCGATACGCTTCCAGCAGTGGCGAGTTACGAAGCGCGTTCTCGTTGTCTCCGGTGATATAGTAGATAGCCTTCTGGTCAGGCAACATGCGCTGCTTGTATTCGGTCAGGCTCGTATACCCCTCCTGACTGGAGGACTTGAAGCGCACCAACTCCATCAACGCGTCGCGGTTACCAAAATCCGAGTAGAGCCCTTCTTTGAGCGGGCGGTTATACTGTTCGGCGAACTGCTGGTAGCGCTCGGGGTCTTCGGCCGCGAGGCGCTGGAACTCGCCAAGCAGCTTCTTGACGCTGGCCTGGCGAATACTTGCTAGCACCCGGTTATGCTGCAGCGTTTCCCGGCTGACGTTCAGCGGCAGGTCTTCGCTGTCAATGATCCCGCGCACAAAACGCAGATACGCCGGCATCAGGTCTTTCTGGTCGTCGGTGATGAAAACGCGCTTGATGTAGAGCTTGACGCCCGGCCGGTAGTCAACGTTGTACATATCAAACGGTGCGTGCCGTGGAACGTAGAACAGCGTCGTGTATTCCAGCGTCCCCTCCGCCTGAGTATGGGTGTGGAGCAACGGATCATCGTCATCGTGCGCTATGGTCTTGTAGAACTCTTTGTAGTCTTCTTCCTTCAGCTCGCTCTTGGGCCGTTTCCACAGCGCGCTTGCGTTGTTGACCTGCTCCGTCTTGCGCTCTTTACCCTTCTCTTTGCCCTTATCGTCATACTCGGTCCTGGTGTAGTGCAGATAGATTGGAAAAGCGATGTGATCCGAGTACTTCTTAACGATCTCGTCCAGTTTCCAGCGGGTAGCGAACTCCTTGCCGTCATCGGACAGATGCAGAACGACGGTAGTCCCGGCCGAGTCGCGGTCGGCCGCCGCGATCTCGAACTCGCCTTTGCCGTCCGAGGTCCAGCGCCAGGCGCTTTCCTCACCCGCCTTGCGGGTGGTAACCTCCACTCGGTCGGCAACCATGAATGCGCTGTAGAACCCCACACCGAACTGTCCGATCATGTTAGAGTCCTTGCGCCTGTCACCTGAGAGTTGTGACAAGAAGCTCCTGGTTCCGGAACGCGCAATAGTCCCGAGGTTATCCACAAGCTCCTGCTCGTTCATTCCGATACCGCTGTCGGACACAGTAATCGTCCTGGCGTCGTTCTCGTCGAACGCGATATCGATGCGCGGATCGAATGCCAGGTTCTTGAACTTGTCGTCGGTTAACGTGAGGTATTTCAGCTTGTCGAGGGCATCGGACGCGTTCGAGATCAGTTCACGCAGAAAGATATCACGGTGCGTGTATAGAGAGTGAATGATGAGGTGCAACAGCTGGTTGACTTCGGTCTGAAACTGGTGCTTCGACATGCATGTTTCTCCTTGGTTACTGGTGCGGTATTGCGTGTTGCGTGATTGCTGGTGGAAATATACTGACGAACGGCTCAGGCGGCAACCAGCCGATTACCGGTGGACGGATGGACGCGCCGCCTGTTGTCATCGTTCCGTACCACCGTGCGGCCGCAAGCGGCTATCGCGGCAGCTTCACTGTCAGCCCTCACGCCAACCGGGGGCGTCCGCGGCGGCCGGAGCTACGACAGGTCGAGCGCCATGATCCGCGATCGCCGCGTCTCATCGTAGCGCAGGCGCCGGTCTTCGGGCAAATCCTCGCGACTGCCCTCGCGGAAGCCGAGCGCGTCGAACCAGTCACTGGTTGAGGTGGTAAGCACGAAGACACGGCCGAGACCAAGGCGGCGGGCCTTCTCCACCAGAAAGCTGATCAGCTTGTGCCCGATTCCCAGGTGGGAGTAACGCGGATCAACGGCTACCCCGGCTATCTCCGCGTCACCCGACGGAAACTGATGCAGCGCGGCACAGCCATGAATTGTGCCGTCGGTTTCGTAGACCACGAAGTCCGGATAGATCTCAGAGAGTTTCTCCTCGGTGCGCTGTACCAGCACCCCCTGCTCCACCAGCGGCCCCATGAGGCGGTAGACGTCAGGCACGTCCTCCTGCCGCATGGTCCGCACGCTCTGATAGATGTTGGCGTGCACCATGGTGCCAAGACCAAGGTTGGAGAAGATCTCCTTCAGAATTACGCCTTCTATCCGCCCGTCAACAATGTGGATCCGCTCAACGCCGTGAACGCCCGAGGCGCAGGCGTACTCGACTAACTCGTACATCGTCTCTGCTTCGCTCCCGCGATTGGCCTCCAGAAAATCGCGGGCTTCTGAGACAGTCATACGCGATACCCGGCCGTCGGCGGTCATGTCGACACTCTCAGGAATCACGTAGTCTTTTCCGAACAGGCCGGCGGTGTCGGTGATAAAGAAGAGCTTCTCGGCGTGAAGCTCGGAAGCCAGCGTTGACGCCAGCTGGCGCGAAGACACATTGTAGGGCCGTCCGGTTGCGCTCCAGCCGATGCACGGGAAAACCGGAATGATGCCCTGATCGAGAACCGCTCGCAGCTGGTTGATCTTGATGCGTTCCACAATTCCCGATTCGTGATAGTCGATTCCGTTTTCGACCCCGCGTGCGCGCGCTTTGACCCAGTTCCCGATAACCGCGTTGGCGTTGTGGGCGGTCAGCAACGTCAGCAGACTATTAGCCGTGTCGAAGGCGGCCATCTTGATGAACGGTATTGCCTCGATAGTGGCAATGCGGATGCCGCGCCGGCTTTCCCAGCTGATGCCGTAACGCGTGAGAACGTCATCAATGCGCCCCTTTGCGCCCGGAACCAGGATCGTGTTGATTCCGGCCTGCTTCAGCAGGACCAGATCCTTGACCAGGTTCGGCAGATACGGGTGGTCGAGGATGGTGTAGTCGACTTGAATGACGAAGGTCGAGTCCTGGAATCGATTGGCGTAGGAGAACACTTCGCGAATCAACTCGACATGTTCCTGAACATTCGGCTCAGCCATCCTGGCTCCCCTGACGCGTTACTGGTACTGAATCACGACCGGCCGCGGTTCAAGCGCAAACACTTCCTCCGGCGTCATCAGCGGGTCATCGAAGCCCCAGTCGCGCCACTGCTTGGGATAGAAGAGTTTGAAGCCCTTCAAAGGCATATTGGTCGCCCTCCTATTATACTCCCACGAAGCGTGCTTGTCCTTTGGGGGGCCGAATCCATCGGCGTTGTGGATCAGGTCGACGCGTTCGAAGTCAGCACGCACCTCGTGCGGGTTCTCGATCATGCGCCAGTTGAACTGGTGTACCAGCAGCATCTTGCGTCCTTCGATACCGTGCTCGAACATGTACTCCTGCATGATGCGCTGCACCTCGTTGATCTCCGCGGCGCTAACCGAACCGATTACCTCATTGGGCATGTCGGTCGACCACTCGGGATCGATTGCGAAGTGTACGCTGTTGTAGCGCAGCAGCGGCAGCATGCGCCGCACCGACTCCACCACGTCATAACGGCCCAGTTGATGATCTAGCACTACCACCATACCGTGCTCCTCGGCGTAGTCGATATAGCGCTGCAGCGTTGACCGACCGATAATGCCGATTTCGCCTTCCGGATAGACGGTGGCGTACACGATGTGGAACCCCGGAACGACGCCGCGCATCTCATCGAGCGCATCGTAGGCAGCCGCCGTGGCTCTCAGTTGACGCGCCATATCTTCCAGCGGCATCTCCCCCAGGATGCCCATTGCCCGTGACAGCGGATGACCGTAGTACAGCACCACGTCGTGATCATCGATAACACTTACGTGTTGCGCGCCTGCATGGCGTACATCGGACGCTTGATCAATCGGCCCGGGCTGTTCGGCTCCCAGAATCACCGGCCAGACGGCCAGCAGAATCATTGCGAGGCTTCTGTTGTGCGTCATAGTTGTGCCGGATTGTAACGCGCGTTTGCCTTTTGCACAACCATTCCTTATAGTATGGCACAGGTATCCAGGCGGCGAGACGTCTACTCCGGCAGGGCTTGTCAGTCACCGCATAATACAGTATCTTAAATATAGAAGTATTTATATAGAGAGGAACAACCAATGGCCGAGCTGCTGACCAAAGAGACCTTCAAAGAGAAAGTATTCAATTTTGAAGAGAAGAATGAGTGGGATTACCAGGGTGATCTTCCCGCTATTGTGGATTTCTATGCCGACTGGTGCGGTCCGTGCAAGATGGTAGCGCCGATACTGGAAGAGATTTCGACCGAATACCAGGGCAAGATGCACGTCTACAAGATCGATACCGACCGGGAGCAGGAGCTTGCGGCCGCGTTCGGTATTCAGAGTATTCCGTCGCTGCTGTTCATCCCGGTAAACGATCCGCCGCAGATGGCGCAAGGCGCATTGCCCAGGGAGTCGCTCCTGAAAGCTATGAAGGATATCCTGCACGTCGAATAGCGGCGGTTGCTTCTGCACCGGCTTTGCGAGGACAAGTGAGCGGGGGTGCTCTCGAGGCAGGCGCGCAGGAGCTCCATGCCAACCGACCCCGTACG
>RECP01000013.1 GCA_007693945.1 Spirochaetaceae bacterium | reverse complement strand
CCGCTGATCTGGAAGAAGATCGCCTACGGCCTGTCGGCCGGCCGGGTTCAATCTCCCGGGCTGCGTCTGCTGGTGGAACGCGAGCGAGAACGCATCCGTTTCCATCATTCGGTCTACTGGGATCTGAAGGCCGATCTCTTCGCACTGCGTGACAAGAGCCGTCTGGTGTTCGAAGCCAGGCTGCATTCGGTACGCGGCAAACGCGTGGCCGGAAGCAAGGACTTCGACTCGACGACCGGCAGGCTGGACGGCAGGAACGATGTAGTACTGCTGGACGAGCCTGCGGCCAACGACCTGCTGCACAAGCTGCAGAACCAGCCGTGGCGCGTCATTGAGGTGACGGAGAAGCAGATAACCTCGCGCCCCGCGGCGCCGTTTATTACGTCCACCCTGCAGCAGGAGGGCAACCGCAAGCTGGGACTATCAGCGCGCGAGACGATGCGTGCCGCGCAGCGACTCTACGAGGAAGGACTCATAACCTACATGCGCACCGATTCGCCCCAGCTTTCCGGCGAAGCAATCGGGGGCGCGCGCCACAGTGTCGAGCAGCTGTACGGTAAGGAGTATCTTTCCGAACAGCCGCGGCAGTACAGCCCGAAGTCCAGAGGCGCACAGGAAGCGCACGAGGCTATCCGTCCCGCCGGCGCGCAGTTCGTGCACCCCAACAACAGCGGACTCAGCGGCAAAGACAAGGCGCTTTACGAGCTGATCTGGAAGCGCACGCTGGCTACACAGATGGCCGACGCCCGCAAATTGCAGATAAGCGTGAAGATCGGAGTTGAACAGTGCGTTTTCAACGCTTCAGGCACGCGGATCCTTTTCCCGGGCTTCCTGCGCGTGTACGTCGAGGGCAAGGATGACCCGGAGTTGGCCCTCGACGACAAGGAGGTGCTGCTGCCCGATCTCAAGACCGATGATGAGCTGGGCGTCGATGCGCTCGAAGCGCTCTATCACGAAACCAGGCCCCCTGCGCGCTACACCGAAGCGTCGCTGGTACAGCGTCTGGAGAAGGAGGGCATTGGACGTCCTTCGACCTACGCGACCATAATCAGTACGCTCCACGAGCGCGGTTACGTCAGGCGACAGGCAACGGCGCTGGTTCCAACCTTCACCGGGTTTGCGGTGACGCAGTTGCTCGAGGACCACTTCCACTATCTGATCGACTACCGTTTCACATCAGAGATGGAGGACGCGCTCGACGAGATTGCCGTCGGCCGGCGCGATCACCTCGACTATCTGAAGCAGTTCTACCTCGGACGGGACGGACTCAAGGAACAGGTTGAGACGCACGAAGGAGAGATCAAGCCGGAGAGGTCACGCACAATTGTTCTACCGCAGCTTGATGAGGGCACCGAGGTCAAGATCGGCCGCTACGGCCCCTATATCGTACACCGCAATAATGGCGGAGAGCCGGTACACGCATCGATCCCGGAAGAAGTGGCCCCCGCCGATCTGACCGAACACGACATTGACGAGCTGATCGAGCTGCAGAAGAACGGCCCGCAGCCGATCGGTGCCGACCCTGAAAGCGGCCAGAACGTCTACTGCCTGGTGGGACGCTACGGACCGTACGTGCAGCTGGGAGAGAAGAGCGAAGAGCAGCCCAAACCGCGGCGCGCGGCGCTGCCGCGCGATATGAAACCCAGGGACGTGACGCTGGAGGCTGCGCTCAGATTGCTGAGCCTGCCGCGCGAGCTCGGCAGCCACCCGACAACCGGCAAGCAGATCGTTGCCAATACCGGACGTTTCGGCCCCTACGTTGTGCACGACGGTGACTTCCGCTCGCTGAAGCAAGACGACGACGTCTATACAATCGGGCTCGAGCGCGCCCTCGAGTTACTCGCCGAAGAAAAGAAGGGACGCGGCGGCAGATCCAGGATCCTCAAGCACCTCGGTACCGACCCCAAAGGTAACAAGAAGGTTGCTATCTACGACGGCAAGTACGGTCCCTACATAAAGTACGGTGCAAAGAATATCGGCCTGCCCGACGACCGCAAAGACAGTGACGCCATCGAAAAGATGACGCTCGATGAAGCTATGGCGGTGATCAACGCCGGCGGAAAGCGCTGATCGACCTGATACCGTACTGCCGCCGCGGCCACGGCACGACGCTCGTCCCCGTCTGCGCGCCCCGGGGCTTCAGACGCGCGAGGTCAGATACGAATCGAGATTCTCACGGGTCACGAGCTCGATAGGCATGCCGATACTCTCCGCGGGAGCGGAACCGAGCACCACCTGACGATACAGCTCATAGAGCGCCTCGTAGCCCTGCGCCTCAGGTTCCTGACTGATAATGAAATCGATCGTACCGCGCCGAAGGTAGTCGACGTTCTGCGGTATCAGGTCGTAGGCCACAAACGGAATGTGACGCGGCTTGTCCTGACGCTCGAGATACTCCACCATGTAGTGGCTCAGAGCGTTGGTGACAAAAACACCTTCAACCTCGGCAAGTTCGGGCGGCATCCTGTGCGCCAGATCGGCTGCAGGGTCGATACCCGGGCCCTCTACCAGCGAGATAGAGACCAGGCCAACCGCAGTGTGGCCGCCGAAGTAGTGGCGGAAGCCCTCGGCACGACGCGCCAGATGATAGTCGTCGGTTCCGACCGTGATTACGACCACCACTCCCGGTTTGCGCATCAGGATGTGCAGCATCTTGCCGGCAAGCACGCCGCTGTCAAACGGATCCTGCCCGACGAAGGTGTAACGTGTCTCCGCCTCCACGCGCGAATCGAACAGCACCACCGGCATTCTTCGTTCGGCGCTCAGGGCTTCCAGAAACGCGCGCGCCGGCTGCGATAGCACCGGAGCAATCACAATGCCGTCGAGCTCGCTATCCCACACCTGCCGGCAACACCGTTCAAACGAACCCGGCGAGTGGCGGTCAAAATAGAAGTAGCGCGCGGCGACCTTGTGGAATGCGAGGTCACGCGCGGCACGCTCCATGCCGGCCCGCGGCAGTAACCAGTAGCCTGCGTCCTGGTCGGCCTGCGGCATCACCACACCAAACGCGAAAGTCTTGGCCATCGAGAGATGGCGTGCGGTGAGATCGGGTGTGTAGTCCAGTTGCTCGATTGCCTGCTGCACGCGCTGAAAAGTCTCACGCGCCACACGCCCGCGATCATTGAGAACTCGATCCACGGTGCCGATTGAAACCCCCGCCATGCGGGCTATGTCCTTGATCGTTGCCATCTGTGTCCACCACCCTGCGTCGTCCACTACCCTACGTCCAGCGCTCGATTCGACGCAGCAGCGCGCGTTCTTCCTCCTCGCTCGCCGAGGGCAGGCACAACAGCACTCCCTCGGGCCGTACGGTCTGCATGAACTCGTCGAGCTCGCCGGGCAGCAGGTCGACTACCACCGACTTCCCGGCGTCCTGAATCCGCCGGATCAGGGGCACCCACTGCATAATCGGCTGATCCTCCCCCACGCCCTGCACCCACTGGTAGGCCTGTATCTCGGCAATGGCCAGCAGCTTGTCCAGATGGCGTGCTACGCCCTTGCCGTCAACGTGAAAAACATTGTGGGTCATGTGCCGGACTTCACGCTCGATAAGCGGCAGCGCAATCTGGTTGAAGTGCGCTTCCGAGATCATGGCGGCGAAATCGCAACTCGGAATATGCATCGTGCCGCGCGAAGGTATCTCCATCCAGGTCACCGAGAGCTGCCCGCGCGCCTTGAGCACGGCGTCGAAATGATCGTAGATCTCGAGGAAGTGCTGAGCGCCGCGCTCGGCCAGCGCCCGGGCCTCGTTCGGGGCGTCATACAGATCAACACACAGCCGGTCACCCCCGCGCCACGCCATGGCGCAGTCGGCTCCGGGGTGCAAGTCGGTGTACCCCACCAGAAACCGGTTGTCGCACACCGCCATCGCGGCAGCCGTGAGCTCCTCTATCTTGCGGAAGTACTCGTTGTTGCGGTCAAACATCAGCTTTTCGGTATCCCGCCATTCATGGACCGGGTGCACCGACCACGAGGTCGTCTCACCGTACTCCAGTGGACAGCCGTGAAACGCCGCATAGACGTCGGGACCAAGGTTGGGCCAGTAGACCGGGAACGTTTCGGCCACGAAAGTCCGGTTTTCAATCGACATCAGGAAGCGATCGATCTGATACTCGACGTCGAACCATCGCTGCTTCAGGTTCTGCCAGCGTCGGGGGTCGGCCTCGTCAACCTGCTCGGCAAACGCGTTGTGGCGCGCGAACCGCACCGGCACACGGTCCAGCACGGCACCCTCGAACCACGCTTCAATCCTCGCAACGGCGTCTTCCAGATCCGGTTTGCCCCGCAGTTCCATCTTAGCCCCGGCTTCTCATCATCGTGGCGTAGATCGAGACCGAAGCCATGATCAGCAGACCGTAGATGAACTGGATCCAGAAGCCACTCAGCCCGATCGAGATAATCCCGGCTTCCAGCGATCCGATCAGCAATGCTCCCAGAAATGTCCCCAGGATCGTACCCATGCCCCCGAACACCGATGTTCCGCCCACAAAGACGGCCGCCAGTGCCGACATCAGGTATCCCTGCCCCTGGCTCGGCCAGAAGTAGGTTACCTCCAGAGTGGACAAAATGCCCACAAACGCGGCGCACGCGCCGACCTGCATGAAAGCAATTGTCTTGACGCGATTGACATTGATGCCCATCATCGCGGCGCTCTGTTCATTGTCGCCGACAAAAAGCAGGTGAGAACCGAATCGATGGCGTTTGAGCAGCGTACCGAAGAACAGGCCCGCCGCCACCATCCACAGAAACTGTGCCG
>RECP01000014.1 GCA_007693945.1 Spirochaetaceae bacterium | reverse complement strand
CGGAGAGTTGATCCAGCCCTCCATGAATCCCCGCGCCAGGCTTGAGCTGAGTTGCTGGCTCCCATGACCACCGATCTCCTGACGATAGGCGATGTTCTCAGCAGTGCCGCTCATGACGAACCGTGGAACAGAGGTGCGCTCGATTCGCTGATGCGGGGTCACGCCATCGGGATCAACGTGTGCGTAGTATCCGCGCTCGGCCATGTCACGGCTGTGTGCCCGGGCAACATCACTCAGTTCGGGATGGTGGATGAGAGGGACCTTGTTGTGTTCAGCTCGAAATGCGTTTACCTGTTCGATAATATCCAGTTCGATCGACTCGATACGCTGCTCTCGATTCTCCGCGATCCACGTCGCAACCGTGCCGGTAGATACTCGTTCGGAGACTGTGCTGATTGTACGGCTCATTGATTCGCAAGCCGAAGCAATCAGAACGGTGCAGACGAGCGCTCCGGCGATCATCCTCCCACGGGTATGTGCAAGCGCCATGCGCAAACTATAGTTCACGCGAGGCGAGAGTGCAAACGGCGTTTGCCGTCTCGTACGCTGCATGCGCGGCCTCCATCTCGCTGACTTCAGTATCCACTGGGTCAGCGAATTCAGTCGCTCGCGTGAAGACGGGTGGCCTGACCGACCTATGGATTCACAGTGAATCATTAGCCTTTTTGCTCAATTATGATCGAATGTCCTCCGACCTGCAGTTCAATCTCACCATCATACGCAGCCCAGGTCGCGAAGTGCGGACCAAGAACCTCGGTACGCCACCCTGTTGTTAGAGGAGATTCCGCAGCCTGGCCAAAGCGCAACAGGTTAGCGACCATCTCGCCACCTCCCAGCAGTGTACTGGCGATACCACACTCTTCCGCACGTTCGTTCAGTACGACCATAAGAATCAGCTTCATAAGCTCTCGCTTCGAATCCTTTGGAGCTTCCTCAGGTAGGAGGGACAACTCCTCCAATTCCGCGGTGGTTGGCGGCGCCGTAGACATAGATAGTAGCTCCTGCAGACGTTTGCCGCGGAGCTCTTTGGGAATCCTGGTGTTTTCTACGATACCGGTCTCGCCGGAATCAATATGCTGCACGATGTCCCGCAGAACCCCGAGCTTGAGCACGGAGTCTGCCGGTCGTCCGAGCTGCTCAGCACGGTTCTCACGCCACGCATGCAGGCGATAGGCGAGTAACAGCCGCTTAGTGTCCCCGCGAAACCGACTCAGATTCTTCCATTTCACCGCGACCTCGATTGGGCTGGAAGAAGTGCAGGCGTTACTACTCAAACGGGCTGCGGGAGTCTCTTGAACAAGAGCAGGAGCGTCGTTTGGGTCGCTGGGTCTTGGCGAGGACTACCTGGGGAAGCCGGAAGATCCGTGATGCACTGCGTCTGGAGGGGCGGCGCCCCACGACTCACTGGGAGGCAGAACACCAAACATGGCCTATGAAGACTCCGGCGCTCAGGCTGCAGCCTGAGCAGGGGGATGGAGCAGCTTACAACCCTCGTTGAGTGGTCTTGACCGAGGGGTCCACTTCAGCCCTTTTATCGTCCAGTCGCTCCCACGCTAAATCGTTTTCGAGTTTGGATTCGATTTCTACCTTCTGACTATAGTTTCTCCTGATAGTAGGACCGAGCCCAACAGTCCTCAGACCAGATGGTAATAAAACTGAACCATAGCCAAGCCTGTCTGAATTCGGGGGAGACCATACAGAGTTCGTTTTTGTTTTCGGCCTTCGACCTGGTTTACGAGGTGTCGGGATTCGGTTGAGGATGAGGCCGATGTGAGATTGAGGCGGATAACCGAGCACAACCGCGCGCGATTCGAAGGCATAAGCCCATTATCAAACCGTCTTGAGATTCCGGCACGAAATAGGTGTAAACTCTTCCTTCGGGAGAATGACCCACTGCGGAAATGGGTCAGCGCAGGTTGACTGCGTGCGCCTGCAACTGAGGCACATTTAAATCGCTCAGGGCGCCCCCGAACTCGATGGTATAGGGTCCTAACGCGTTGCCGGTTACGGTCACCATGTCAATGCCGGGTAATAGTTGCAAGGCCGCTTGAACCTCCGCGGCGGTGGCATCATATGGAATGCTGTGCGTATCCTCACCAAATCTCAGACGGTATGATCCGCAGACCGCTGCGCCTTGTGGCAAAATGGAGACGCGCTGCACCTCGTTTGCGCCACCGCCACCCTGGATCAAAGTTTCAATATGGAGCGAAAAGTCCGGATCTCTGGTCTCGCACAAGTACACGGTACCCTCAACTTCATCATCATCCAAGATCCCATTGCGGTTGATGTCCAAACCATACTGGAACCTGGTACCGCATACCGCGCAGTTAGGGCCAGAAGGTTCGTGTTGGGTTCGTACCAGGCTATTGAAACCGCCTGCGCCGTCAACCCCATCGGTTCCGCGGATATCACAGGAGACCAACCAAGAAAAGGCAATGGCCAAGAGGACGATTGTAAGGCTGGAGCGTGAATAGAGCATGACATCCCCCTTTCAAAAGAGGAGTGCGAAACGGACACGCGGCAAGTTTCCTGGTCTTGTTGCAACAAGGAATTTTATACCCACACCAGGGGGCGGGAACAAACGGTCGCCCCCGCGTCGGCGCGCCTCTGCGTCGTCGTTCCGGGTCGGCCTTAACCTCCCAGGCATCGGATGGGGGACGCAGGCGTCGCCCGGTTCCTGCGCTGCCGGTAAAAGGATACCACAGGTTTGATGGGTATATCAAGAAAAATTTCGCGATGAACAATAATTGATATAGGCAACGTGGTAGGAGCTATCCTCGTGCCCCCGCCCATCGCTGCCCCGCGTTTAAAGACAGGGGGGGCATCCGGAATCGTCGCTGCCCCTCAGCGCTGTGCCAGAGAGGCAGGCCACCCGGCCGCTGGCGCGCGCGTTTCCGATACGGAGCGCCGGTCTGAATTAGGGTTCCTGAAAAAGCGTCGGTTTGAGACGACGCCAATCACGGGCTCTGCGTCATGCGGCGTAGAGTAGCTGAGACTCCTGTCGGTGATGGCTCGGTTCAGGGCAGGCAAGCAGCAGCAAGCGCGCAGAATACACAGCCAAAAAAGCAAGCCTCAACAGGGTGTCGAGGTTCATCACCAGTACCGCCATCGCAATGCTCGTTACCGCGGTATCGGCACGCTTCGCCATCACCCGTGATAGTGAGAACGCGCGTTTGCCTCCTCCCAAGGCACTCTCAATCGGTATGCGCGCACGCTCATCAGCGAAGTGACCTGACCTTTCGTTGGTGAACACATGGACCCATTTGTTGAAGGTTAGGTTGGTGGTGACTATCGTGGAGCGGAGCGATGCATTGTCGAGATCTGTTATACTCGCTTCCAAGGGGTGGTGCTCGCGCACGTGCCAGAGGAAGCTGACACCCACGTGATTGATGCGGTTGCTTACAGTCTCGTCCGCCAGCTGAGTGTCAGTCCGCCGGGAAAGTACCGGGTGCGTTCGAATCCGTAGCCGTGAGGTTCGATGAGTGATGGCAAGAGTAAAAGTATTAGCGATCAACGGGTATACGATAATTGCTCAGGATATGGACTCCAACCAGAGGTTCTTTGCCTCTTTGGAAATGGACAGTAAGGGACGAGTGACCAAGGTGGAGCGAGAGGATATTACCCAACTGCAGTTTCTTGCTGCGACATCGAAGTTTGGTTTCTACCTGACTGAACCGATGGTACTCGAAAAGATAAAGGATGTGACGTTGAGTGAGATCCACACGAAGCTTCGAGACGACGAATGGTATCTGTGAGGGGATCGGACTCTAGAATATTGTTCCCCGCCAGCCCAAGCGTCCGCTGAGAGTGCAAACTTGCCGATACTGAATACCGTCGGCTGACCAGGAAGTTTTCCTCCCTCGCCAACAGAAAGAAACGGCGCCCCATTGCGCTAACAACGGGAGCGCCTGAAACAACTGTGAAAGCACCACAGTCGCTGCATACACACTATCGGAATTCGAGAAAGAAAGCCACCTCAGATTTTCACGCGAACCGTGCTTGTTGTGTGGGACCGTGCATGGGTTGCGGATCCACGGATACGTCGATCGGCACTACCGGGATCGAGACAGCGGAAAGGACGAGCAGATTGAGATCATCGTTATCCGTTGTCCGATTGCCCGCCGGCAGGGCAGGCAGTACACGAGACGGCTTCTGCCTGAGTTCCTCATCCCGCGCTGCCGTATTCGACTCGACCACGTAGCGGAGGCTTCGGCTCTTGGCAGCGAAGATCGGAGGACCGAGAGGGTCTGCTGGGTACTCGGATGCATCGACCCGCGAACCGCCGGCAGACATCTGCGGTGCTTTGAACAGGCCGCCGGTTGCGTGGCGAGCGAACTCTCCGCCCGCCGCGCGATGAGCCCGGAGCTTGGAGATCTCCCCTGCCAGACTCCGGACAGCTCGGTGCTCTCGCGCCTGGAACGACTCTACCGCGCCGAGGTCGAGGCACACGCTCGCCTCGGCGGTCGGGCGGCGGTGCTGCCGTCACTGCGGTATCTGCTGCAGGCGGCGATGAGGGAAAAGTACCTGAGACCTCCATCGACGAGTGCATCGGCGCGGCGGCGCCCGCCGTGATACAAGGCTCCTCATCATGGAGGAACCACGATGAACGAGACCAACTGGACAAGTTTGAACGAGAAGCAGCTTGAAGCCTGGCAGGGGCGGGTTGCACTGGTGGAGACGCTGCTTGACGAACGCCTGCACGAAAGCGAGCGGGCTGAGGTGCGCCGCTCATATCTCGAGCAGCACGGGGTGAGCG
>RECP01000062.1 GCA_007693945.1 Spirochaetaceae bacterium | reverse complement strand
GCGCGTCCACCACGCCATCGGGATGGTCGGTTGCAACACGGAGCACAACATCCCTCGTGGCAAAGATGTGATTCGCCAGACCGAGCGCCGGCAACGGCTCCCACCGTCCGGATACCCCGTGCCGAGCGAATAGTGCATCAATCAGATTTGGATCAAGCGTCATCGTTGTTTCCACGGTGTAGCAAGCACTGTTTCAGTGTATCAGGTCAAACCCGGTTCGCCCCGCAGTCCGGCCCGAACGGCCACACCACATTTCGTTCATGTGGCGAGCCAATCGAACCATCGGGAAGACCCTCAGCCAATTTCAACGCGGCGGTATTCACCTGTGGTTAATCAAAGGCCCGAATCACTCGGACTTGCCACGTGCTTTCCTTGCCGCTGATACTGCCGGTAGGCTGATTCGTGAACTCGTGAGACCACGCTTGCGTCTCGTTGTGTTCCGATGACGACCAATACACGTCATCTGCTGCTCCAATTGCTGCGCGGTTTGCACGCACGATGACCAACTCGTCTCGTGAAGGTAGAAACCAGTCGGTGAACTCGCCGCGGCTGGCGTTCTGCGCTGCCAGCGCGGCGGGATGCTCGGCGTCGGCCAGGGCGGCCGTGTTGGCCGCACCGGAGCCGATCGCCGTACCAGTCCCCCCCAGTCAGCGTGAACGGTTCGGTCAGTTGCCATCGGAACGTCCCTTCATTTGCCGTCCAGGCCTCAAGGAAGTTCCAGCCGTGCTCCCTGCCCGCGACAACATAGAAAACAATTCCGCCCGCCGGTCCCGTATCGCCAACGCCGAACCGCGGCAGGGTTACCGTGGTGTCAGGCGGGGTATCGCTTTCGCCAAATAGGTCGCAGCCCGTCGTCAGGGCGAGGGCTGAAGCAACCGCCAACCGGTCCTAGTCGTGCACGAAAATGGCCTTACCGGTTAAGGATTGCGCTGTTACCGGAATAGCATACAGATATCCGGTGCCTTGCCCGCCAATGACAGTGGAGGTCCGTTCACCAGTTGATTCAATCAGGACGCCATTTGCGCCAAGTCTGGCAGCCTGCTTTTTGAGTTCCCGTACCGCGTAGTTCACGGAACCTTGTCTGGTCCACCCTGCATCACTTGAGGCCATAACTATTCCGACTACTTCGTAACTGGCGGGTGCTTCAATGAATAATGTGACCTGGTCAGGATCAATTGGGTCTCGTACCTGGCCGACCACTATTGCCGAACCAGTGGCACAGCCGGTTAGCGCAATCAGCATCAAAACGAATGTAACGCTTTTCGATATCACCATTTCACTCGGCCCCCCTCCTAAGATTGGCTGCTGACGGATTTCTTCAGCGACGACGGCCGCATGCGGTTGTCGCTCTCAACTCCCATCTGGAATACCCAGCATTCGACGAGTTCGCCGATAGGTCCTGCCAACGATAACGTTCCTTACCTGAGTATCGTTGATAGCGCCAACGGCTTCCGTGATTTCCGACACCTGAACACCGTCTCGTGCCATCTCGATTATGCTACGGACTTGTTCAGGCGTTAGGGTCTTTGTCCTGTTCCCGATTACTTTCAGGTAGTACCAGTCGTCCTGCCACAACTCAGCCAGGAAAGGATTCGGTAGTCCCTTCCGCGGGTGTTGCCGATGAAGTTCAACTATTGCTTGGTCTCGGACGGCCAGTGACACGTTCGTGTTGTCGATTATTCGATGTTCATGAAGATATCGAAGACCCTTGAATCCTCCCGGAATCATATTCAATCCTTGAGTTCCGAGGCGGTCGACGTGGACCTCCTCCCAGTTCATTGCGTCGTGATAGGAAAGGTTAATCTCGCCAAGTTGGGAAATGAAGTGGACATCCGAATGTCCGTAGAATTCTCGCAGCGCCCGATGGAACGACAAGCGGCTTCCTCGAGCCATTTTGCTAAGATGTTCACTGAATCGATGAAGCCAGTTCCGACCTGTGATTCCTACGTAGTGATAGTCATCGGTAGAGTTTTCTTCCCTCTTCTTGAGGTCCTCCCACGACTTGATTTGACTGACGTTCGTTGAAATCGAGTGCACGTAGCATTGGTGACCGGCGTTTGCGTTACCCCATCCCTTGAGCAGGTACTGCAGCGGAACTATTGATCGCCAATACACGCCGTTGGGGAACTTGACGCCAACGTGCAACCTCGCGGGGGCTTCGATCAACTCCCATGTTGATCGGACGTCCACGGTATTGCTCGCAACGGTAAGTACCACGGCTATCTGGATTGGGAGATCGAGCCGAAGACGCTTGGAAGCAAGGCGACGTCCGATCGTATCCTCGTTCTTGCGTATGAGCTCGTCCACAGAACCAAAGAACTTGCCGCGCTTGTCGTTGATCTCTCTTGCCAGGTATTCGTCAATGAGTTGTACCAGCCGCAGCTTCGGGAGGGGCGGGAGCAAAGAGTGACAGTTACGCGGATCAAGGAATCGCGTTTTCATCGGTCGACCGTCTTAGTTGTAATCGATTCGCGAAGCGACAGCAACTCCCGACGAGCGACATAACTACTGCTCAGCGGCCGGCCGCAGGCCGGTCCGCTGCGTCGGCTTTTTGGGCAGCCCTCTCGGCCAAACGCTGATGGACAGGATCCGAGTACTGATGGTTCCGAAACCACTCGACCAGCTGGTCGTGGCTCATGCCTTCGACTTCTGCGCTCAGCTTATCTCTCGCCTGGCGCATGCTCTTCACACAATCGAAGGTCTTCGACGAATTCTCATTCATTGCCTGCCACCTCCCTAGGGGTTGGTATCTCAAGAAGCGGGTAACCTCGCTTGAGATTCACCGCGTTGTAGGCGTGGATTCGTTTCAGATTCACGATGTGCTTGAAGTTCCAGCTCACGAGGAAATCAACCCGCGCCACCGTGGCCAACACGACGTGCAGAGCATCTGCCGACATTGCCGCCCCGATCGCGCCGTCTGCGATGTAGGCAGACGCATGGTCCTCTGCCTCCCAAGAAAGCGCAATCACCTCGATGTGCTCGCCGGGCACTTTCCCGAGGGCGGTTCGCACCTCGTCCGGAGCCCCCTCGAGTTCCCGGATCGTGAGTTCTGACAGGACCAGCGTGAGCTCACCACGACGTCCTGCGGATCCTGCATTCGCTGCCTCTCACTGTGAGTGTGAGAAGCTCCTACCACGAATTCCCGGTTCCTCATATCTCCTCCTGGTTCTCCGGAGGGGGGCAGAATTCGTGTCGATAGGGGGGCAGTTTGTCATGTCGCCTGACACCCGGAACTCGTCGTCTTCGCACCCACCCCCGGCGGGCCGAAGGGCTGCCGGGTGATGCCAATACCTCGAAAAATAGGGCTGCGCGCTGGAACGCGGCGGACCGTTGCTATGTCGGCGTGCCGGTCACCGCTGCAACGGCGATCACGGGCGAACCTCAATCAAGACTCGGCAATGGTCGCTCGGACCCCATTCGGAAGGGTGGTTCAACGCGGTTGTGCTGATCGAACTCGCAAAACCTTCGGACGCGAATACGAAGTCCAGTTGCCGGGATGCCGTCTGTGGAGACTGGCGACTGGAGTAATAGGTTGGTACGTTTTTGCTGTCGACTGGAAGCTCGTTCGGCCACGGATCAGCGATGCGCCCGTTGGGTGCCTGCGGTCCAATAAAGGGGAGCCCAATTGCATCCATTCGAGAGAACACCGCGCCGTATCGACCGGCCCAGTACGCACTGCCGTGCTCTCCATAGCCGTGGAGGATATTGAGGTCCCCCGCCGCAAGGATACGGTTTCCGCGTCGTGAACCGACAAAGGCCGACAAGTCAGAAATAAGCCGGTGGGCAGATGCATCAGCGTAGATCGCGGAGCTCCCAGAACTCGCGAACGGCTGTTCCCAAACCGCGTACAGAGCGACGACAATAAACGGCGCGCCCGAGCGTGGTGTAACAACTGCCGCAGCCATTGTTCCGAGCCTTGATATTGCCGCTTCGCCAGGTTGGGCGTCTTGAATTGATTCGCAGACTATCCATTCCACGCTGACGCGATCCGAGAGCCTGACAACGGTCGCCTTCCATGGTCGGTTCACACCCGCTCCCACCGTGATCCACGGTGATGGATCAACCTCGACCCGGTCTGTAACATCGGGTGGGGGAGCCGCAGCTTCCGAGAGCAATGCAATGTCAGCATTGGACTCGACAAGTGCTCGCCACGGTTCATCCCGTCTTGCGATGTTCCATGAAATGATCTTTGTCATGATTCGGGAGTCGAACGTTTCGGTTCAGCGGCGCGCTTTGGCGCGTACGCTGCGACCGGTTGTTCCGTCTCCAACTGCTATCAATCGCCCGGATACATAGCGGTGCAGTATGCTCGCTATAAGGGTTTGGTACGGTAACCCCTCCTCGACAGCTATGGCCTGAATCTCCTCGAGATCCCTAGAAGAAATACGAATGTTGACGCGCTTGTCTTTGGCCAGCGTGTTTTTCGCGTACTGTACGTGACGAGCTATTTCATCCTCCCGATTGGCAACGGGCGTCCATTCGCCGCGCTCAAACGAATGAAGGATATCCTGTTCTTCCTTATCGAGTTTCTCTTTCGCCATGATGCCCTCCCAAATGCTCACGTGTAGCCTTCCGGCTGGGTATGATGGTCTTCAGGAATCGCCCTTCATCGGAATCCACGAACGGAACCACATAGACATATTCTCCGATGCGGACGACCAGTATCTGCTGTCCAGGATACCGGTCCTGATTCGGGTGTTGGTCGACATCCAGAAGATCACCACTATGTCCGGGGCGGGAGCGTATTCTCGCGCGCCTCACGAACGACAGCTTCGTTCACAACAAC
>RECP01000015.1 GCA_007693945.1 Spirochaetaceae bacterium | reverse complement strand
AGCCAGAGAAGATCGTCGGAGATGCGCGAACGGATTCCGGCGCCGCCCGGTGGATGCCACCAGTGCTGGACGTCGCCTTCAGCGAACTGCCGGCTTGCCGCCAACAGGATCTGCTGGCGCGTTATCTCCGGCCGGGCGTAGACGAAGGCCATTGCGTCCTGCAGCTGATCGCGAAATCCAAACGCACCGCCCGACTGGTACGTTGCGGACCGTGCCCACATGCGGCAGCTCAGGCTCTGGTAGAGCAGCCAGCGGTTGATCAGAAAGTTTGCCGCGTGCTCGGGAGTCTGAACTTCAACGCTACCCAGAAGGTCGTCCCACCACGCTCGCGTTCGAACGAGTGTGGTCTCGAACGCCGCTGCGCTGCGATAGGCAAGAACGAGCTCTCGTGCCTGCGCCAGCGATTCGGACTGGCCGACCATGCAGACAACCTCTGCGCTTGCCCCCGGGGGCACGGAGATGGTTGTCTGCAGCGCCGAGCACGGGTCGAAGCCCGCGCCCACCCGCGATGAAAGGGTGGTGCGGTCCATGGCCGCGGGCCGCGCCATCGAGCGGTTTCTTCCCAGGAACGTGGTACGGTCGGCGCTATACGAGGTTGCCGCGGGAGTAATGGCCGCGAACGCGAGGCGATCGCCGTACTCGGGGTGATAGCGGTTGCGAGCCAGCAGGGCGGAAATGTTCTCGTCCCACGATGTCGTAACGTGCATCCCGGAGGACTCCCGGTTCTCGCCCAGCGTCCACTCCAGGTAGTGGGTGATCGAAAGCGTCCGCACTCGCTGGCCGGCATTCTTCAGTCGCAGCCGTTGCAGCTTTATCGGCTCGCCGCCGTCTTCATCCATCGGCACGAAGACCGTCAGTTCCTGCTCTATGCCGTGGCTGTTGTGCTCGAACACCGTGTAGCCTGCGCCGTGCCTCGTGCGGTAGGCGGAGCTCTCTCGAATCGGCGACGCCGTCGGGGACCAGTAGGCCCCGCTCTCCTCATCGCGAATGTAGATGACCTCGGATGCGGGATCGATCACCGGATCATTGGACCAGTCGGTGAGGCGGTTGCGCTGACTGTTGCCATACCAGGTGAATCCTGCACCGGTCTCACCGATCAGCGCTCCGAAGTTCGGGTTGGCGATGACGTTCACCCATGGTGCCGGCGTATGAGAGCCCGTGCCGAGATAGATTGCGTACTCACGTCCGGCGTCGGTAAACCCGCCGAGACCGTTGAAGTAATGAAGCTCCATGAAGCGGAGTTCGGCCGACGAATCGGCTGTCACCCGTCTTCCGCCGGTCAGCTGCGGCAGCTCCGGGATATCCGCCGCCACGCCCAGCTGCTGCGGCAGTGAACCGCGAGCGGCTACCAGTACTACGCGGGCCGCCGCGCTCAGCAGAACAAGATCTTCGCGCGGTATCTGGTCCGCGTTGACCAGAAACGCTCCGGGCGCGTGTGCGCGCAGCAGTCCTTCGAGATGGGTGCGGAGCGGGTTCTCATAACCGCCGGCCTCTTCGTTCAGGATAACCAGATCAGCCACGAACCCGCGTATGCGCCAGTAGGAGTGCGCCCGCAGCATCTGGAGAACCAGGCCGACATCGCGAATGTCTGCGATGCTGAGCAGGATAATCGGCACATCTCCCGAAATTCCGTAGGGCCACAACCCGGCCTGCCCCTTACGGTTCTCCACGATCCGTTGTGCCGCCGCCCGCAGCCGGGCGTTGGGGAAGAGCAGATGACTCGCGATCTGCTGGAAACGGCGCGCCTCGTCAGGCTGAATGCGAAGCGAACGCAACTCGATCTGTGCCGAAGCCCACGCGAAATCCACCGCCCGCTCGATTGCGTGCGGATCGTCGTACTTGTCCAGCAGATCCAGAACCACTTGCTTTGACTCGCCCGCGACAACGATCAAGGAAACCTGCCGCTGCTCGCCGGGAGCCAACGCCACGCTTGCGCGCAGACTGAAAACCGGGTCGAGCACATAGCCCTGCCCTCCGCCCGGCGCGGCAACGGCTCCGACCGGATCTTCGAGGCTTCGTCCGCGTCCGATAAACGAACTGCGGTCGGTCTCGAAGCGCAAGCGGGCACGCAGTCCATCTTCAGCGTCATGGTAGGTAATCCGATGCGCCGCAAAGACCGGCGTCTCTTCCTCGCGGCGAGAACGGCGATAGGCGATCAGTGCCTGGTGTTCCGCTAACGCTTCGGTCTGAATGAACAGCTTGTTGAAAGCCGGATGCTGAATATCCTGTCGGTGCGGCGCCAGTGAAAGCTCGATATAGCTCGTGAGCTCGAGACGGCGACCGCGAAGCGACCGATTTATGAGAGTGATTCGTCTTATCTCAACGTCATCCTCGGGAGAGACAACAATCTCGGTCTTGACTTCAATCCCGTTGTCCAGACGGCGGATCACGGCACGGTCGGCAGTGAAGTCGGCGCTGTAGGATTCAACCTTTCCATTAACGGGGTGGTAGGTATTGGACCAGAGACGATCGGCATCGGGTTCGTGAATGTAGCAGAGCAATCCGCCCGTATCGCGCGTGGTGTCGGCTCTCCAGCGGGTTAACTCGATGTCGCCCCATTGGCTGTATCCACCGCCGGAATTGGTGACCATAAGCGAGTAACGTCCGTTGCCGAGCAGCTGAGTTTTTGGCGTGGTGGTATTCGGGGTTTCGAATCTGCTGACCGATGGAGAAATCTCGCCAACGTTTTCAGCCGCAGGTTCCGGAGCGCGAGTTGCCAGATATCGCGACGAACCGGCCGGAATACTTTCGTGCAGCAGTGGCTCAAACGCGCGCACGCGCGGGTCACGGTGGAAATGTTTGCGAACCACGCCTTCATGGAGAAAATTGTTCAACGAAAGAAAACTCATGCCCTGGTGGTGCGACATGTAGGTTCGTACCAGTACGCCGCGCCTGCCGTCACGACTCGCCTGGCGACTGTAGTCAATCGCGTCATAGTAGCCGTACTCGTCAAGCAATCCCAGCGCGCCAAGACGACGCAGGTTCTTTACCGTAGGTTTGGCCGCTATGCCCAACGCGAGCAGGCAGGCATACGGCGCTACGACCAGCTCCTTGTCCAGCCCTCGCTTCAGTCCTAGCCTGGGGATGCCGAACGCCTTGTATTGATAAGTCTTGTTGATGTCAAGGTCCGAGTAAGCCGACTCCGAAATGCCCCACGGCACGTGGCGTTTGCGACCGTAGTCAATCTGTATCGCTACCGCCTCCGTGGCGGCCTTGTCCAGCAGAGAGTTTTCGTACGATCGCAGCAGCAGCAGCGGCATGAGGTACTCGAACATGGTCCCGGTCCAGCTCAGCAAAACGCGGCGACGACCGATACTATTGTGGGGACGCCCCATCGAGAACCAGTGTTCGATCGGTGCTTCGCCGCGCGCAACCGCGACAAAGCTTCCGATTCGTGCCTCGCTTGCGAGCAGGTCGTAGTAGGCGTTGTCGGGGCGGTGGTCGGTCACGTTAAATCCTATGCGAAACAGTTTGCACCGGGGGTCGTAGAGGAAGCGCATATCAATCGATTCGGAGAATTGCCGCACATCGGCGATGAGCCGACGGGCCGACGCGAGCTTCTCGCCGGCCAGCCATTGAGAATCTCTGAATGCCTGGACTACCCGGTCGATCCAGGGTGCGAGCTGGCTTGCGGCCACGTTCGCCAGCTTCCGTTTATCCGACAGCATGCTGATGGTGGCAATATCGCCGGCGGCAAGCGTGCAGAGCGACGGCGCACGCATCAGGTCGTGACGGATGGTTTCAACGGTTTCGTCGCCGAGCAGGGCAAGGTCGTCCGCGGTCCGCTCGGCGGCGATTTCTACCCATCTCAGGTAACGGTCGCAGCCGGTGAGCCATGCGGATACCTGGCCTTGAATCTGCTCCAGCCAGTAGCCGGGACTCGGGCCTCCGCCGCCGGTGCCCCCGCCGGCGCCATCCGCGACCAGGGAGATGTCGTCGGTCAACTGCTTGACCCGCCGCAGCGCCTTAATTGCATCCGCCGTGTCGGCAAACCCGCGTGCGAGCAGATCCGTCAGCGTGTCGAGCGTATCGTGGAGTTTGCGATCGGCCGGGCTATCATCGATCACGGTCTGTTTAAGAATCTCCACCGTGTCGAGTACTCCCTCAAACGCCGCCCCGTCCAGAACGGGGTTGGCGATCATCGCGTTGAGTCCGTGTTCCAGTGACCAGAGTGAGCCCAGCAGGTTTCCGCTGTCCACCATCGACACATACCGCGGTTCCAGCGGTTTCAGGGTCCCGACGTCGTACCAGTTCAGCAGATGCCCCTCAAAGCGCTCCATGCCGGCGATGGTCTTCATCGACTTCGTCAGAATGTCGATGACCTGATCAGCGGTCAGATAGCCAAAATCGCGGGCGCCCGCCGCACTGAGCATCCAGAGTCCGATATTGGTGGGGCTGGTACGCATCGCCAGGCGGTTTTGGTGCGAGATCTGGTAATTATCCGGCGGAAGCCAGGACGTCTCACTGGAAACGAACTGGGCGTAATAACGCCACGTACGCCGGGCAACCATGCGCAGGAAGCGCAGATCGGCCGCGGGAAGAGTTCGGTTGCGCGACGGGACCGACGAACGGCGGCTAAGCAACCACACGCTTAGCGGGGAACCGACCCACACCGCCAGCCAGGGGGCGGCGAACGGTGCGTTTTCGGGAGCCCAGGTGAACAGTGCCCAGCCGGCGATCACGCTGAACAGACTCGTCAGTCCCAGGGTGACGGACATTGCGGCGAACGGAGTCAGCGTACCGCGAGACGTCGGCCGCGTGACGGTCCACTCCAGCAGGTTTCTGTGCGAGACGAGACGGCGATAGCACACCCGCATAATGGCGTCGCCGGCCAGCACGCTCTGGTGTGGTA
>RECP01000083.1 GCA_007693945.1 Spirochaetaceae bacterium | reverse complement strand
AAGAGGCCAAGCCGCAAGATCGCCATCAGATCAACCTGATTGATCCAGACAGTTCGCTGATGCGAAAGAGTCGACGCGATGCGTGGCAGCAGGCCTGCAATGCGCAGGCAGTGGTGGATGCCGAGGGGACGCAGTTGATTCTCGGCGCCTACGTTGCCGAGTCGCCTGCCGATCACTATGAGCTGGAGCCGGCTCTGCAGCGAATCGATCCAGAGCTTGGCAGGCCGCAGGTCGTTCTTGCTGATGCCGGATACGCGCGGGCAAGACTGATTGGACGGTTCGAAGCTGACCTGCGAGCCCCGCAGTTACTCCTGGCGATTACCGCTGATGACCACGATATGCGTCGGTATGACTACCGCCCGGGAACCACCAAACGAACGAAGGCGATCAGCAACCCGCACCTTCTGGCGATGCGCGAAAAGGTGCGCAGTGCAGAGGGAAAGAAGATTTACCGGAAACGGAACCAGACGGTAGAAGCGGTATTCGGCATCATCAAATCAGTAATCGCGTTGGACCAGTTTCTCCGCCGTGGGTTCGCTGCAGTAAACGCTAAGTGGAATCTGGTCTGTACGGCGTACAACATGAAGCGACTATGGCGGTTTTGCACCGCCGGATCACACCCTATAGCGCTGACAGGCGTTTGAAACCGCCACCCACGCCGCGATTATTTCGGCCAATAGCAGGTCGCCCCGGTCGTGAGAACCGGAGGCGACGCAAGTACCCCTTCAATGCTGTTCTGTAGATGTGTCAATCCGACAGGCTCTCAGGCCGGTGGTGTTAGTGCGAAATCCGCACTGCCGTTGAGCAGTGCTCTTACCTGGCAGGCAAGTTCCGCATCCGCGTCCTCTCTTCTTCTGGTCCTCAAAGCTTGACGTTCTGTGAATTCGGCCAGCACGGCGCGGCGCTTCCGAATCATCCCCCTGACAATCTCCGGGGCCACTCCACCTTCAGAACGGTGTGCCTGCACAAATCTGACAGGGTCAAGCCCTGCATTGATCTGGTCACGAGACATCGCAACCTCTTGTCCGGTAACTTCCCGAATTATTGCGGTCAGTATCTCCGGTGTTATGTCTTGTGCCGTCTTCCCTTCTTTCACAGCTTGCCTAACTGCATCAGCCACTACACCATGGGCCATTCTCAACGGGATATGTGCCTCACGATAGAGCACCGCAGCGAGTTCAGTGGCGGTCGAGAACCCCGTGGCTGCCAGCTCAAGCATCCGTTCCTTCTTGACAATCATAGTGTCGAGAGCCGCACGAAAAGCCCTGAGCTGTCTGGTCGCTTCTATGAGGCGAGGCTTCACGGCGAAGGAGAGCTCTCTCATCTCCGTCACGTCACCGTACTGGGTTGCGTGACTGCCGCAGACAACTTCAGAGTATGCTCCCAGAATCGACGCAACTGTTCTGCGGCAGAACTCGAACACTGCGGGATTCTTCTTCTGCGGCATCATACTTGAAGGATTGCTGATTTCGTCGGCGATTTCCACCATGCCGAACTCGGATGTCGACCAGATGTCAAGATCATTCGCAACACGACTGAGCGGAACGAAGATGTTCGTCAATGCCGAGAGCGTATCAATCAGGAAGTCTGTCGCCGCTACGGCATCGTTGGTATGCTCAACTACTCCGTCAAAACCGAGCAGTTCGGCAGGATAGTGACGGTCTACCGGGAAACTAGTTCCAGAGAGAGCCCCGCAACCCAGTTCGAACTGATTGGTTGTCGAATAAGCTGCCTCAATCTGGCACAATGCTCGAGCAAGCGGGTCAAATAGCCCAACAAGGTAGTGTCCATATGTCATCGGCTGTGCGTGCTGGAAATGCGTGTATCCGGGCATGACCGTGAGGTCGTGAAGTTCAGCCTGACAGAGAAGTGTATCCAGGAGCAGAATCGACTCCTCAATGATGGCCAGAAGCGGATGCAGCAGACCCATGCGATAGAACGGGGGCGGAATGGTTCGCGCTATATTGAGATCACTTGCTATCTGTCCAACTTTGGCGGTGAGATAGTGCTCCAATTGTACCATTGGTTCCCACGCAGACGGAGTCCAGTTTTCGATCATCTCAGCAACCGCGTGTTCGTCGATCCTGACCAACTCGTTCATGATGGCTTGCGCCCTTGGCCGCTCGACGATGCCTTGTTGGGTAAGCATGAGTAACCAGGCCTGATGTACGCTGACGAACATCGGTATCTGCTGGTGTATCGTGGCGTTGAACTCGAGGTACCGTTCCCGGTCGATAAGGTCGTTGCTCTTCTTCCCACCAATCCGCCCAAAGGGGTCAATTGATTTCCGGTTATCGATCAAGCTGCTCATTCCCTTCTCCAGTCGGCCATCACAGCGAGGCGATGCGTCCATACCACGTGTCCGGCATGAGTAATCCACGTCGTATGTGCTCTATGGTCATTACTCCTTCCGCTAACTGGGCAACGGGCCCCTTGTTCAACGCAAGGTTGACGTCCGGCCCGTAATTGAGGATGAACCACTGACAGGTACGGACATCGTCGGAGACCTCAAAAATAAGGTTCTCATATTGCAGTTCATCGATTATGCACTTAAGTGTCGCAGCGTTACCGGGCTCGTTCCACGGAGCCATAAAACTAATGACATCAGATTCTAGAATGACCTTCCACGCACCGGCGTTGAGGTATTGCCTGGCGGACCGTATGACCTCGCGCTGATCGTAAGGAGACTCAGCGTAGTGCGGGCCGAGTTCAGCCATAACCGAGAAACCCATGGATGCCGCCTTCTCGATTAGCGTCAGCTTGGTACTCGGAACCATGCGGCTTTCGCTCTCGGAAATCTCGATTACCTCAAACCCGAAGTCCAGTGCGTCCTTCATGAACTCTTCAGTCTTGCGGCTGATTAATGCCGCTTCCAGGTACATACCGCCCATGAACGGCTTGACGCGATGCTTCTTGTATACCGCCAGTTTGCTTTGCAGATAGGCCTGGGGTTGCAGTCCTGCCGAGAGAGCCGGAAGCTTCGCCAGATCAAGATGATCTCCGACGGCATCCAGCATCTCGTCGAGGAACGTCAGGCCGGCGCCCCAGTCGAGGAACCAGGTCAGACCAGTGTCCCTTGGTTTCTCCATCCTCCGAACGGGAAATGAGATGCAATCCTGAAAGAGCTTCCTGTCTGACATCACTGATCCTTCCTTGTTGTCCGGAACTTCTCTTCAACCGCGTCCGTGCGCACGTGAAACTGCTTCCATGTCTCGCCCGCCTCACCAGGATCGCTCTTGAGCCATTCTTCAACGATCTCCAGCGCCAGCTTCTCGCCGGTCAGCCGAATGCCGAGTACCAGAACGTTCGCGTTGTTCGCCTGACGGGCGATTCTGGCCGAGTATGCGTCGGGACAGAGCGCAGCGCGAACGCCGGGAATCTTATTGGCGACAATCGTCACACCGGTTCCGGTATTGCAGAAAAGAACCGCCTGCTCGAACTCTCCGCGACTCACGGCTTCTCCCAACTCAAGCGACGTCGCGATGTAGTCCGAGGGACTACCCGATAGGGTCCCAAACCTCGTAAGCTGGTAACCTTGAGCTTCGAGATACTCCATCACTGCTTGGGCCAGGCGGCACATTTTAGGGCTCCCAAGGCCCACCGCTATCTTCATCTGCTCCTTCCTTCTGATGCCTCGCGGCGTGGTGAGCGGTAGCGCATCACACATCGTCAAATCCGTACTCGATATACACCTGCTACGCGAAACGTTTGCGCAACCGTTTGTACGGTATCATAGTAGTCCCTAAGTGTCAATCTGTCGAATTGTCTTGTCAAGACTCGATTGAATTGTCCCCGTTGAGCCACGGACCCATGATGATCTGAGAACCGGGAGCGGGCTGACAGACTCGCCTCTGGCGCTGGATCTGCAACAGTCTGCGCCAGAACTTCACCACCTCGCCAGACCGTCGTCTGCGCTCACGGAGGGTGCGATCAACCACCGCAGAGAGGTCTCTTGATGCACCTCAAGCTCATCGTTCTCTGCCGGCTTTTCGGTCGCCAGCGGTGGGACAAAGTTCGAATAGCTCTGCCGGCAGCTCGCCGGCATCGCTTGCCTCAGCACTTTATCAATGCAGACTCCGCTTCCCTCCGACCGCAATCCCACTATCTGTGCCCTTCGGATGTCCTTCTCGCTCATCGCCGTTCGTGTGCCACCTATTCCCGCCATCATACCGATGGGGACATTATAGCCCAGCTTTAACAGTACATGAGTCATTCAGTTGTCTATTGCGCTATTCCGTGGTACCCTCTATTGGTTTTATGTGCGAGCAGGCACCGGATACGGGTGCAGGTCCTCGCGACGTGAGAAGAGCGGGTAAGGAGGTATGCCGATGGCCGGACAGATGATCGCATGGTACCGTACACCCATAGACAGAGCGAAGCTGCGCGAGCTCACAGAGCGCAGTGACGCAAGGGCACTTGCCCACGCGCTGGGATTCCTGCTCATGTATCTCGCGTCGGCATCTCTCAACGTCTACCTCTTCCTCCGGGGGCTTTGGGTGCCGATGGTCGTCGGCTGCTATCTGCATGCCATCATTGTCAACTATATGGGTATGGGCGCCGCGGTCCACGAGCTCTCGCACCGAACCGCGTTCAAGACCAAGTGGCTGAACGAGGTCTTCCTGCACCTGTTCGCCTTCCTGACATGGAACAATCAGTTGCACTTCAAGGAAAGCCACACCAAGCATCACCTCTACACCTATTTCCGCGAGCACGACCGGGAGCAGCGATCCGACCCGATCGCGTTCGGATGGCTCGACGTCGTAAGCTGGTTCACCTTCGACATAAAGAAGTTCAAGCAGTTCATGTGGGCGAACCTCAACCACGCCGTGGGGAATTTCAACGTGGACTTCTTTTTCTGGTGCCCCCTGCTGCCGCCGCAGCACGTGAAGTCAAGAAGAATGATGTGGTGGGCCCGCGCGACAATAGTCGCACATGCGGCAATTGTCGCCGCTGCCGTGTACTTTCAGCTCTGGGTGGTGATCTTCCTTGTGAGCTTCGCCTATTTCTTCGCGACCTTCCTGGAACACGGTACCGGTATCATCCAGCACATGGGCCTGCGAGGTGACGTGCCGGACTGGCGGATGAACTCGTACACCGTCGACCTGGGTCCGATGCTGCGCTTCCTGTACTGGAACATGAACTACCACACCGAGCATCACATGTACGCGAGCGTACCGTTCTACAACCTGCCCAAGCTCCGAAAAGAGATCGAATGGGATTTGCAGAGACCGTTAAAGGGGTTTATCCCGGCGCTGCGGCACATCGTCGGGGTCAAACGGAAGCAGGCCGAAGATCCAGGCTTCCGCTACATGCCTGAGTTTCCGGAGACCGCGAATCCGCCGAAAGTCTCCTGACTGCCGCGGTCAACCGGCAGGTCGACGTCCGCGCCGTGCCGACCGCGCCTCGCTCGCTCCCCCAGGCAAAACCGCTGCCGGCGCCTTGCAAGGAATAAGCGATCGCAACGGTTGCGCAAATCTGGGGAGGCGTGATTTCCAGTTGATTTCCAGTGAATCTCAAGATAGACTTAGAGTACAATCCACGGTAAATACCGGGTGGAGCTTGGGGGTAACGCCATGTCACGCCAAGTATCCTTGGGTTGCATTGTACTTGCCGTAGTCTTCTTCTCCGGATGCAACACGGGAGATCCCGCTTCTACCGAACGGGACGCGCCGCAGCAGTATGTCCTTCGTGAAGGTTTGAACAATTATTCCGGGACATGCGATACGATGATGAATGACGGACTTCCGGCCACCAATTACGGTTTATCAAACTCAATGTGGTCCGGCTATTGGGGAAACTCTCCGGATGAAGAGACCACAAGATCCCTGCTGAGGTTTGACCTGTCATTGATTCCAGAGGATGCGGAGGTGGTTTCCGCGACGCTGCGTCTTGTGTTCAACAATGTGGTAGCAATGGCAAGCGATTATGTCATTACGCTGGAGATTTTCGAAGCAGACAGGGAATGGGTGGAGACCGAGGCTACCTGGCAGAACGCATCCGGGACTGTTGTATGGGATACTTCTGGCGGGGATTATTCAGGTTGGGTGGGGCTTATGAACATACCCAGACCTGGATACGGGTCAGGCGACGCCATTCAGATCTCACTGGATACCGCAGTAGTACAGCGGTGGGTTTCCAACCCTGCCGATAACCGGGGAATGCTGTTCAGAAACACCTCCGAAAATACGCTGGATGACAGCGAAAAGAGCTATGTGGTCTTCTACACGAAGAACTTTCCAACCGAGGCACACAGGCCGCGTCTGACCATAGAAGCAGATTTGAAGTGAGATAGCCACATGCAGCATAGCAGGCAGGTGATGGTTGGTTTGATCGCTATCGCAACACTTTTTCTGGTTCCGGGATGCTCCACTGCGGGTCAGGAGGAGACGCAGACGGAATCGATTGTTGTTATGATTGACAACAGTTCAACAGTGGAAGTCTACTATGTGGCCTTTCTTCCCGATGGCCTGGATCCAGCAACCGAACCTGTCGATAGCTGGATTGTGTATTCCTTCGGCGAGGACTACGTTAGTCCCGGAGACGAAGGCGTATTCGTGCTGGCAACACCTCAAGGGCCTTACTGCTCGATCTTCGTCGGGAGGAATACCTTTGAACTGAGCCCGATTGACAAAGGGTAGCGTTGGGACCAGCCCTACAACGGCGAGAACCTGACCTTCTGGTTGTATTGTACCGAGCCTCCCTTCAGTCACATGAGCATGAACGGCGAACCTGCCTTGGCAAGAAACTATATCGACCTTGATCCCTGACCGCAGGCCTTGCGGAACGAGAAAAGGGTACGAGCACTGTGACGGTGAAGCGGTTCTGCTCCCTATGTGTCGCGACGTAGTGGATCTGACTATGCTCGGCCGCGAACCCGTGGGCTACACGTTACAAAAGCCAACTGCTGCTCACAGTCGGCCTTCATCGTTGGGATGGTAGCTCTCTTATCCAGGATGGCGGTATACTCGGGTGGCAAACAGCTATGTACGAAACCGGAGAATAGCGGAAGAACAGGGAGTGAAATGATGCGTCTGAATAACAATACGGTTCTGATAACCGGCGGAACATCGGGAATTGGCTATGCACTCGCCAAGGAGCTTCTGGCGCGGAACAACACCGTGATCATCTGCGGCCGGCGGGAGGAGAGGTTGCGGGAAATTGAACAGCGCCATCCTGAGGTCCACACGGCAGTTTGTGATGTTTCCCGGGAAGACGACCGACAGGAGCTTGTCTCGTGGGTGACGGATCGGTTCAGCGGATTGAACGTACTGGTAAACAACGCGGGGATTCAGCGTGACGTCAATTTTAACCTTGGCATGCGAGATCTCGAGAGTGAACCGAGTGAGATCGCCACAAATGTTGAAGCTCCGGTCTATCTGACCGCACGCCTGATACCGCACCTCAGGAAACAGAAGGATGCCGTAATCATCAACGTATCGTCTGTGCTGGCGTTTGCACCGATGGCTCGCGTGCCCGTGTATTGTGCGACCAAGGCGTTTATCCATAACTTCACGCTCTCGCTTCGGTTCCAGCTGCAGCAGACCGGAATCTCCGTGTACGAGGTGTTGCCTCCAAGAGTAAGAACGGAGTTGAATCTCGAAGGCAGAAAGAAGGCGGGATACGCCGATACCGGTGTAGACGTGGACGAATACGCAAGAACCGTGATGGACGGTCTGGAGGCCGATGTGCAGGAGATAGAATACCCTGGTGCTGTACCGGCAGCCTCTGCCTCCCGGGAGGACCTCGATCGGATGTTTGAATCGATCAACGACCAGACGTTCACCTGGCATCCTTGATGACTGCGATCACTTTCATGGCTGCACCACACACATCACATATTGAACACTGAGACGGATCGGCCTTCTGCTGCGCGGCAGGAAGCCGGGCCCAAAGACGCTTGTCCGCCTCAGTCGATTTCCTCCTCGCCCTTCGACACCGAGGCGTAGCCGAGGTTCTCTGAGCCAGGCGTGGCCGGGTGCCCGGTCTTGGAGTGCTGCCGGCCAGGCGAACAGGCGTTGGGCAAACGCCGGCAATGCGATAATATGGGGTCATGATGGGGAGCCTGCCGTGAGAACTCCTGATACTCCGCATGATGAACAGGCTCGACTCGCGACGCTTCGGTCACTCAATATTCTGGATACCCTGCCGGAGGAACGATTCGATCGCCTGACACGATTGGCAAAAAGGTTATTTGGAGTGCCGATTGCGGTAGTCAGTCTGGTCGATGAGAACCGTCAGTGGTTTAAATCCTCCGCTGGTCTCAGTGCAAGCGAAACACCACGTGATATTTCTTTCTGTGGCCATGCGATTCTGGGTGACGACATATTCATCGTTCCCGATGCCATCGCGGATGAACGCTTTGCGGATAACCCGCTGGTAGTGAACGATCCACATATCCGCTTTTACGCCGGATGCCCTCTCAGAGCCCCGAACGGACACAAAGTAGGGATGCTGTGCATTATTGATCGTCAGCCGAAGAGTTTCGGGAACAATGAACTCGAAGCGATGATTGACCTTGCGGCAATGGCGGAACAGGAAATTGCAGCTGTTCAACTGGCAACGCTGGATGAGCTTACCAGCATATCGAACCGGCGCGGCTTCATGATGCTCGCCCGACACAGCCTGGATCTCTGTGCGCGACAGAAACTGTCCGCATCGCTGGTGTTCATGGACCTGGACAATTTGAAGCGAATCAACGACACGTTCGGGCATGCAGAGGGTGATCGGGCGCTGACGGTCTTTGCCGAACGGCTGAAGGCGACAAGCCGCGATGCGGACGTTTTCGCGCGTCTGGGGGGTGATGAATTTGTCGGGTTGCTGATCAATGCATCCAGGCAAAACGCTGAAAGGGTCGTGTCAAGATTTCATCACTCGGTCGAAAAGTACAATCAGGAGGCCAAACGCGGATACGATATTTCATTCTCGCATGGCATCGTCGGGTTCGATACCGAAAAGCACCGCACGATCGATGCCCTGCTGGCGGATGGAGACTCGCTGATGTATGAACTCAAGAGATCGAAACGCTGATTTCAGCAGCAATGGATCTGGGAGCTGTTTCTCGGGTTCACCCAACACCCGTACCGGCACAGAGATCATACGTGCGAGTGGGCGGGAAAGGTAATGCTGTACCGTAAACTACATGGTCTGCCCCGGAATCGGACGCTGGTTATCGCTCATCGCGGGGGCGCCTTGCTGTGGCCTGAGAACACTCTGCGCGCCTTTGCGGCCGCGCTGAGGCTTGGTAGTGACGTACTGGAGATGGACGTGCGCCAGAGCGCAGAAGGTGTCCCGGTTGTGATCCACGACGAGACGGTGGACAGAACCACAAACGCACGCGGCCCGGTCAGAAGCTTCCGTCTTTCAGAGCTGCGGCAGCTCGACGCGGCGTATCGCTTCTCTGCTATCGACGCGCCGGGAACGTTTGCCTGCCGTGGAACCGGCGTCACTATCTCCACGCTGCGCGAGGTGTTCCAGGCGTTTCCGCGGGCTTTCATGCTTGTGGAGATCAAAGAGAGAGACTCAGCGCTTGCCGACGCCATCCTGCAGCTGGTTGCTGAGTTCGACCGCGATGAACGTACTCTACTCGCCAGTTTTCACCACGATATGCTGCGGCATTTCCGCGGCGCGGCGCCCGCAGTTGCCACTCACGCTTCACGGCGCGAGGCTGCCGCCTTCCTGGCGGCTGCATTGCTTTTCTGTGCGCGGCTGATAAACCCTGGCTACGAGCTGCTTCTGGTTCCGCCTGCAAGCGGCGGGCTGCCGGTGCTGACTCGGCACTTTGTGTCGGCCGCCGCGGGCTGCGGCCTGGCGGTCGGCGCGTGGACAATCAACGATGCCGCCGGGATGCGCGCACTGGCCCGCCGAGGTGTCTGGGGTTTGATCACCGACCGCCCTGATCTCGCGGTACCGATCGTGCGGGAATAGTCAAGGCCGTCCAGCACTCTCGCGGTGTACTCGTAGCCGCGGCGGTCAATCTCGGCGAATCTCTTGAAATCAAGGATCGCGATGTCTGCGACCGGTGGTGTCAGGGCAAGGTCGGACATTTCGCGAACACGCGATGCGGCGTGCATGCTTCCCGCACTCATGGCCGCGTTCAAGATCGTACCAATCCGCGGGACAGAGAACGCAGCGGTGGCAGCGTTTCCGTTTTCATCTGTCTTGACACCTCGCGTACTGCGACGACCTCGTCGCTTGAAGAACGTTCCCCAGGGCGTTGGGTATCGCTTCGACTGCAGAGTCACATTCTCGAAGGGGCTGACATCGCAGCTGATCAGGTAAGCGGATTCGGCGCGGATAAGATCCCCGGGGAGGTTGTTCATGACCCCGCCGTCAACGTGAATCTCACCGTCGTAGATCACGGGCACAGTGACCCCGGGCAGAGCGGTCGTAGCAAGGATTGCCTTCGACAGGTTCCCGCTTTGGTGTACCGCGAGGGTTTGCCGGCTGATGTTGCTCGAAGTACATGCAAAGGGAATCCACAGGTCTTCGATCTGAAGGCGACCGAAGGTCCGAAGCGAAGCCAGTTCCGCTTTCCTTCCACGAAGCAGACTGTAGACGGGAAGGGTGTAGTCGTTGAACGGATTCAGGTCGACAAACATTTCCCTGATGCGGGCAAGCATTTCCCGCGGGCTGTAGCCGGCACCGTAGAGTGCAGCAATCACCGCTCCCATACTGGTCCCCGCTACTGTATCAATGGGTATCCCACGCTCGGTCAGCGCGCGGATGACGCCAACGTGCGCCACCCCGCGTGCTCCGCCTCCACCGAGGGCCAGACCAATCGCGCGTCCCGTGAGGAGTCGGGCAACACGTGCGATGTCTTCCGGCGATCCGTAGCGTGCGTGGTAGTGCGAAAGCACGTCCCTGCCGGCAATCAGCCTGCGGGTGAACCTGGGGACATCCACGTCCGAGTCATGCAGGATGATCAGCCGCCTGATGGCAGGCGCATCGGTACGGCCCTCGCAGGACACTTCCTGCTCGAGCTCGTTGAGCCCGGCATCCGCCGCGGCATGGGCGCAGAGAAGTACCTCATCGCAGCGCCGCAGGCATATTGAAAGCCAGGCCGCGGCACGTGCATCCGAGTCCGTCGCACGTTCCCGGCCGGTTTGTCCGGTGCCGGCTTTCCGGGTATCCGCGGGAAGAAAGAATACAACATCGTGCCGGGATTCGATTTCGTCTATCCAGGACTCAAGTGCGGCGGTGGCCGAATCGGAAATGTGATGGGAGAACGTCCGATTCACGGTTTCGAGCGAAATGACGGTTGCGCGGACATCGTCGGGCATCGACGCCACCATGGAATCCACCACCGTCTTCAGGTTTTGTACCCCATGGCCGGCGGCAAGCGTAGCATAGCTGCGGCATTGGGGCGAGGCAGCAGCCGACTGTCCGGTGACTGAGCGAAACCGCGCTACAAGGACTCGCGTAATTCCGATAAGCACGTCCGGATAGCGCAGGCTCAGCCGCTCAAAAGCAGATCGTGAAAGCGCAACCAGCTCACTGTGACGACCGGCACGAATTGATGCCCCGCGCAAGTCACCGGCGAGCAGTGCCATTTCACCGATTGGTTCGCCCCGCCGGACGCGAGCAACGACCCGTTCGGTACCATCGGCATTGTCAGCCAGCACCTCAAGCGACCCACTGACGACCAGGTAGAGAGCGTCGCCCGGATCACCTTTGCGAAACAGGTACTGGTTCCGCGCCACGGTAAGCGGTTCGAGTTGATCAACGATGTAGCGCAGGACATCAGGTGCAAGATCTCCGAACAGACTCCGCACTGCCTTAGTCACGCGGTTGCGTTCCAGCCGCTTGCGTATGATGGTATCCAGCCCGGCCCGCAGCGCCGGTGATGCTTCCACGATGCTCCCGACCTGGGCTCGGTCGAATCGGGCAAGCAGCGATGCGTCGAGAGCCCTGATTGTAGCGCTGCGCGCACCGCCGAGCAGCAACGCAATCTCGCCGACCGGTTCTCCCGGTCCGACGACACCAAGCCTGCGGACAGTCGTCTCCGATGTGCCGCTCAGAGCCTCAAGCGAACCTTCAAGGACAACGCACATGAAGCTCGCGTCATCACCCTCATGGAACAGGAGCTGCCCAGGCTCAAGACGAAGGAACCGGGCTCGCTCCAGCAGCCTGTTGGCAGTTGCAGTATCGATATCTTTGAACAGGCTCGACGCTCTGAGCGTCGATTCATGACTCACCGCCACAATCTACGGTCTCGTTCCGGCATGGTCAAGCGGCACATCCAACGCGAGCTTCGCGTGCGCGTCGGTTCTACAATTTGCCCAGGCGTGCCGAGGATGCTCCGCCCGCTGAATACTCGGGTGAAGCGGGAGAATCGGCGGCGACCTTCCTGCCGTCAAGCACGTCAAGCGCCCGGGAGAGGTCGGCGATCACGTCGTCGGGGTGTTCGCCTCCCACGCAGAGGCGAATCAGGTTAACAGGGATCCCGCCCTTCCTGCGGTTCTCTTCTCCCTGCTGCTGGTGCGTGGAGATTGCCGGGATGGTGGCAATTGACTTGATGCGGCCGAGATCGGTGGCGCGAAAAATGCGCCGGAAGCCGTCAAAGACAACGCGCGTATTCCGCGCGCCGCCCTTGACGCAGAATGACATCAGATGACCGTAACGGTTGACCGGCGCGTTGTACATGTCGTCTGCCTCGGCATCCACAAGGTACATGTAGCGGCGTGCGAGTTCGTGTTGCGGGTGGGATGGAAGCCCGAGATACTGCACCGATTCCACGTGCCGGTGCTCGTTGAGAAACCTGGCCACCTTCATGGTATTGCGGCTCATCAGATCCATGCGGGAGCGAATCGTTCGTATATCGTTGAGTGCCAGCATCGCGTTCATCGGCGAGATGTTGGGTCCATTGTCGCGGTTCGGCAGCAGCTTGAGGTAGCCGCAGAAGTCGGCTTTCATCTCTTCGGGGCCTACACGCGAGGGAATGCCCTTGCGCGCAATTACGGCTCCGGCGATGCCGAGTCCGCTGCCGGCCAGCGACTTGGTGACCGACTGCACGACGATGTCCGCCCCGTGCGCCAGCGGCCGCAACAGCGCCGGCGTCGCAACGGTGGAATCGACAATCAGCGGGATTCCGTGGCGGTGCGCGAGCTCCGCCACCGCGGCAACGTCAAAGAAAGCCTGGCTCGGGTTGCTCGGCAGCTCGCCATACAGAAAGCGGGTATTCTCATCGATCTGCGCCTCCCACTCCGCTATGCTGGTGGCGTCGTAGACCCTGCGCCACTGGAAGCCGCGCTCCACTTCCTTGCGCATCGCGAAGTGCTGGAAAGTGCCGCCGTAGACCTGCGCGGTTGCCACAAAGTTCACCGGCGCGGAGCGGGCGGCCGGATCGATCACCAGCAAGGGGTCAATTGCGCTCTGTATGGCTGCCATTCCGGAGGCCACGCCGATGCACGACGCGTCGACACCGCTGCGGTAGGACTCCAGCAGCGCCAGCACGCCTTCAAAGTAGTACATGCTGGGATTGGCAATCCGGCTGTAGCACCAGGTGGGAATCTGGTATGACAGAGCAGCTTCCATCTCGTCGGCGTCGCGGTAGCTCTGCGAAGTGGACATGTAGATGGGCTCAATGGTGGAGCCCTGGTTGAAGTCCAGCGCCTCCTGCATTGAGTAGATGCCGTGCACCGCAATGGTATCAAAGCGGCATGCGCGCATCTCTTCGATGGTGCGCTGGTGCCACTGTGCGGCCCGACGCCCGGCCTCAATGTAGTACGCGGTTCCTTTGTTGTTCATCGTATCTGTATACGCGATGTGCGCCGGCAGGGCAAGATCAAGGCGCGGCGCTTCGGCAATTCTCATTTTGGCCGTACGGGGTCGGTTGGCATGAAGCTCCTGCGCGCCTGCCTCGAGAGCACCCCCGCTCACTTGTCCTGGCAGAGGCTGCGGAGACGTTCGCGGGGTCGCTCTCGGGCGCGGCGCAGCGGAATTCGTCTGCCAACCGACCCCGTGCACCATATGGCGACGGCTGCCGCTCGCTTGGGGGTAAGGACAGCGTCGGCGCGTGCGGCGCCGTACGGCCAAAATAAGAATTGCTTTGGCGCCGCTTCGGCTCATGGCGGGTGGGCGAGCGCGTGGTGGCGGAGCGGGACCGGCAGCCGGCGGCGCACCGCCGTGGGTCGTCGCGTCAGTGTACACGGACCGCCGTGGGTTCTATAATCGGGGAGGAGGCGCACGGCCGTGCAGAAGCGAACATATGGAAGACACAATGTCCGGTTGTCGGTTGTCGGGTTCGGCGGGATATTGGTAACCGATGAGTCCGTCCGGGAGTCGTCGCGCCGGGTCTCACTGGCGATCGACCGCGGGGTCAACTACTTTGATGTTGCACCGAGCTACGGTAACGCCGAGCAAATGCTGGGTCCGGCGCTCGAGCCGTATCGCCGCAACGTGTTTCTGGCGTGCAAGACCACCATGCGCGACGCGGCAGCCGCGGAAACGGAGTTCCGCGCGTCGCTGCGGAAGCTGCGCACCGATCACATCGATCTGTACCAGATCCATGCGATTCAGACTGACGAGGAGGTCGAGCAGGTGCTGGCACGTAACGGCGCGCTGTCGCTCTTTGAGAAGCTGCGCCGCAGCGGCGCGATCCGTTACATCGGATTCTCCGCGCACAACGAAGAGGCCGCTCTGCGGCTACTCTCGGCTTTTGCCTTTGATTCGGTGCTGTTCCCGATCAACTGGCTGGCGTGGCACGCCGGCGGGATTGGCAGCAGGCTGATGGATGCCGCAGACGAGTGCGGAACGGCGGTGCTTGCTCTGAAGGCGCTGGCGCAGCAGCGCTGGGCCCCTGGCGAGGAGCATACGTGGCACAAGACGTGGTATCGGCCGGCGGGGAACTACCAGGAAGCCGAACGAGCGCTGCGGTTCACGCTCTCGCGCCCGGTGGTTGCTGCGGTCAGTCCCGGCCATATCGAGCACTTCAGGTGGGCGTGTGATGCTGCGGATCGCTTCACGCCGCTCAGCGCTGCCGAGGAACGCGGGATTGCCGAGCTGGCGCAGTCGGCTACCGCAGAGCCGGTCTTCACGCGCTCCGTTACGACAATCTGACGACTACGGCTGCCCCCGAATGGGGGCCCAAATACTGCGCCAAACTCTGGCGAACTCCGGCATCTTCAAGTAAGATGACAGCGTGTCGGATCATACTACGTACGAAAGCCGTCGCTCCTCACCTCGGCTGTCGCTGGACGTTGTGGTCAACTGCGGACAGAACGCCATTGCCCACAGTCGCGATATCGGTGCGGGCGGCATCTGCCTCATCCTTGAAGAGCCGCTCGAGACCGGTAAGATGGTGCATCTGAGATTCACGCTGCCCGGTCAGCAACAGGAGATTTGCGGTTTCGGCAAAGTCGTCTGGAGCAAGAAAGCGCTGCAGCAACACTATCTCGTCGGTATTCAGTTCTGGGCCTTCGAGGAAGACCAGAAGCAGGCAATCGAGACCTACCTGAACGGTTAGATCGGCCGCGTCCGTCCGCTATATCGGAACCACTGAAATTGTGGTGGCCCGCGGCGGACGGGTGGGGTATAATAGACGAAGCGTGCCGTGAGAGGGCGCGTGCATGGCGGATGCGACGGGAATGCGGACAGTTCGGCCCCACCGGCCCGGCGCCGGGTGGTGCGGCCGTCTTACGGCGCTGTTGGCGGTTATCTGCGTGGCCGGGCATGCGTGTGTCTCGTGCGCTACGTGGGGTCTTCTGGCCGATTTCCGCTATGGGTTGCGTGTCACTAATGATGCCGTACCGCCTGACGTGCCGGCGGTGCGACGCGTTGCATTCTCGACCTTTGACGATTACTCTCTGGCGCTGGATTTGTTCTTTCCGCCGGAGCCTGTATCTAACCCACACTCGTACCCGCTGATCGTACACCTGCACGGCGGAGGATGGGTGACGGGAGTCCGGTCCGCCGGGGCTGCCGTGCCGGAGATCGAGGCGCTCGTGTCGCGGGGGTACGTTGTAGCATCGATCGACTACAGACTTGCCCCGGAGCATCGTTTTCCCGCCGCTCTGGAGGATCTGGAGCTGGCCTTAGGCTATCTGCACGAACACGCGCATTTCTTCGGATTCTCATCAGATCGCGTCGGTCTGCTCGCTACGAGCGCCGGAGCACATCTGGCGCTTCTGTATGTGCTGGGCGTCAATGGTGCCGCAAGTGCGGAGACACAAGCGGGCGCGACAGGTGACGCTGCGACGCCTGATGCCCGGTGGCAACCCGGCATGATCGGCCTGCAGGTTGGCGCGGTAGTCGCTATGTACGGGCCAACCGACCTGTGTGAGTATCTGCGGGGAGTGCGCAAGGTTCTGCTGCGACGCGTCTTCGGGGTGCGTTCGATTTACGATCCGGTCATCGTGGAGGCCAGTCCGTTTCACTGTGCGCTCGAGGACGCGCCACCGATCCTTTTGATACACGGTGACCGTGACCGGTTAGTGGACCCGGCTCAGTCGCGCAAGCTGGCCGGCAGCCTTGAAGAGGCCGGCACAGAAGGTTATCTGCTGGTTGTGAGTGGAGCAGGTCACTCGCTGAGGCCGGTATTCCGGCAACCGATGGAGCCGGATCGTCAGGGTGTCACCGCACTGGTGGTCGAGTTCTTCGACGCCTTCCTGGCGGAACCCGACAGGTGAGACTGGCGGTCGAAGCCTTTTCGTGCGGCAAACTCCTTTGCCTGGTGCATGAACGCCTGCAGCCTGAGATCGATCGAAGTGTCCTCCTGTCCGTCATAGGCAATGCTGACGTAGGGCATGCCGTCATGGTCGCGCTTGAATTGGTCGGAGACGCAGGCCACGATGGTTCCCGGCATACAGGTGAACGGCAGAATGTTGGCAATGCCGGAGATTCCGGTCCTGGCCAGGGCCACCGAGCTGCCGAGGTTCAGCGCCGGGTCACCGTCGTAGTGGCGGTGGATGTAGGGTCCGCAGGAGTCGAGCATCTGGTGCAGTTCCACCTCGCGCGCTTCATCGTACATGCCGTGAACGGCGCGTCGCAGCCTGTGCGCGGTGAAGTCCTGCGTTAGCTCCTGGATCTTCGACTTCAGGACCCCCTGGTAGTTTGCTTTCCACAGGCTGTCGCGGGTGTAGCGATAGGTGGAATAGCTGAGCCATTCGGCGAAAGGGGCGATCACGGTTTCGGCGCCGAACGCCTCGAGCCTTTGGACCAGAAATCCGCTGCAGAACGCGTTGTCGCGCATGAATATCTCTCCGACCACGCTGATGACCGGTTTGCGGAATCCGTTGACGAGCGCAATACTGTTGAACTCCTGCGCCGAGTCATGCAGGATCGTTGTCAGATCGTCCGCGCCGCATTCTACCGAACGCTCGACCGCCCGCAGCGCACACCGGTACACCTCCTCGGTCGACCCGGGGACAAGCTCGTACGGTTTGCGCTCCTGCTTGAGTTTGCGCAGCAGGTCCACCGCTACCAGTCCGCGCCACGCATTGTAGCGGAACTTCGTGCCGCGACCACCCGAGATATCCTCGTAGGAGGTGTCGTTGCTGGGCGAGATGATCTTGACGTCGCGGAACCCCAGCCGATCGAAGATGACGCGCTGCAGCCGGTTGTACTGACCGAACCTGCAGGGGCCGTTATGATCGGGCATGAAGAAGCTTATCCTGGACGGGTTGACACCCGGCTCCATGAGCTTTTTCAGAAAACTGCCGGTGGTGCAGATCATCGGGAAGCACTCCCGCGCTGAGGTGTACTTCCTTCCCAGCTCGAGGTCTTCCTCGTTCTGCATCGGGAGCACCTCGGCGTGGATGCCGCAGCTGCGCGAGGCGGCCGCTACCGCGTAGGCTCCGTCGCACATGTAGGGGAAGTAGAGCACGCGGTCCTTGATTGGCGCTGAAACCATTCCCTTGGGCCGGATGACCTCCGTCCGCCGCGCAGCCGGCAACCCCTTCAGGCTGTCGAGGAAGGCCTCGTAGCGCGTGATCATGCCCGCATCGGCGCTATGCTCGTCGATCTCGATCTCCAGATAGGGCTTTCCGGCCATCTCTTCGTGCACAAAATGGGACAAAAACGAGTCCGGCCCGCAGCGGAAGTTCCCCATGTAGACAGCGTGCAGTCTGCGGTCGCGTGCGATAATACGGGCGGCAGCCAGTATCCGCTGCCCGTTGGGCCAGTACATCTGCGGGTAATCCTGCGTAATGTACTCGCTGGCCAGAGGCAGAAAATCCATCGGTATGGGGACCACGTCCAGGGTGATCAGCTTTTCGACCATCTCGAGGTTCAACGCCGGATCGCCGGTGTTGTACTGGCGCCCCACAATTACCAGGCACTGCTTGTCCGCCGGGAGGTTGTTCAGCACGCGCTGTCCGTATGCTTCCAGTGAACGTTCGAAGGCCATCTGCCGCGCATCGGCTGCCTCGATTGCGCGCCGTACCCGTTTAGCTGATACTCCGAGTTTTGCGCTGAAGAAATCCGACAGTTCCTTGTCCAGCACACGGCCGGAATAGCGGAAATTGAGCGCCGGTACCAGCAGCTTGCTCTGCGCTTCGGCCGACAGGCCCGCCTTGACCATGAACGGATAGGTCTGAATCCACGGACAGTTACAGTTGTTGGTGGGGTTCCCCGGTTCAGCCCTGGTGTTGATCACAAACGGGGTGAAGATGTAGTCCACCTGTTTCTGCAGCAGGTCGTGGATATGGCCGTGCATGACCTCGACGGGAAAACAGGTTTCGGCAACCAGCGTATCAAGCGACTTGCGAATGATCTGGTTGTCGGTTGGTGCCGAGATCACCACCCTGCATCCAAGCGCGGTGAAGAAGGTACGCCAGAACGGGAACTGCTGGTAGAACAGCGTCAGTGCGCGCGGTATCCCGATGCTGACGCGCCCGTCTTCGGGCTCCTCGGTATAGCCGTCAAGTAGCATCTCCAGCCGCTGCTTGAAGTGGTTGGGGATATCGCGGCCCTTGCCTTTGCGGTCGTCCTTCTCGTATCGCTCGCATCTGCCGCCGTAGTACAGCGGCCTCTTTTCGCCCTCGATCCGAACCCTGCGTATCTCGCACTGGTTGCTGCAGTGGCGGCAGGTGAACCGGTCGAGCGCGTACGGAATCCGGCTGATATCGAAGCCCTTGAAGCGGGTAGCGCAGCCGTTCTCGCGGACGTGCTTGCGGGCCAGCATGGCCGTGCCGATAGCCCCGGTACAGTCGAAGTGCGGCGGTACGTGTATCCTTTTTCCCGTGATCTTTTCAAATGCCGCCACCACCGCTTTGTTGTTGGTGACTCCTCCCTGGAAGAGGACGTGGTTGCCGATTCGCTTTTTGCGAACGACCTTCAGAATGTAGTTCTGCACGATGGAGTACGCCAGCCCGGCCACCAGGTCGTCCTTCCTGGCTCCTTTCTGCTGGCAGGAGTTGAGATCCGACTCCATGAACACCGTGCACCGGTCGCCGAGAGCGGCCGGTCGCCCTGCGTTCAGGGCCAGCTCACCGAACTCTCCGTTGATACTGATATCCAGCTTCTCGGCCTGCTCTTCCAGGAATGATCCGGTCCCGGCGGCACACACCTTGTTCATCTCGAAGTCGACCACAACGCCGTTGTCGATGCTTATGTACTTGGAGTCCTGTCCGCCGATCTCGAAGATCGTATCGACTTCGCTGTCAAAGGCGATGGCGGCGGTGGCCTGGGCCGTGATCTCATTGCGGATGACATCGGCCCCGATGAAGTCGCCGGTCAGGTATCTGCCCGAGCCGGTTGTTCCCGCGCCCCTCACGGTCACCTTGTGTCCGATTTCGGCGGCAATCTCCGCCATACCGCGCCGGATGGCCTCGATGGGCTTGCTGGCGGTCGGGAGGTAGCGCCGCGCGATGACGCTGCCGTCATCGTCGATCAGCACGATATTGGTGCTCAACGAGCCCACGTCCAGTCCCAGGTACACGTCAAGCTGCTCGACTGCCGCCGGGAAGGGTGCCGGCTCCTTGATGTAGACTGTTTCGGTTTCTTGCAGCGGCTCGTGGCTCTTACCCGTTCCCGTACCGCTTCGGAGGTATTCGTCCAGCCTGGAGGTTCCCTCGAACCGTGCGGGCTGAGAATCCTCGGCGGCCAGCGCGTGCAGTACGGCGCCGATCGCTCCCATGGAGGCGTGGTACTCGGGAACGATCAGGTCATCCGGTCCCGCCTGCAGCAGTTCCCTGAAGGCGCGCACCATACCGGCGTTGGCTGCTACACCTCCCTGGAAAACCGCCGGGAACGCGATGCTCTTGCCTTTGGCCATCGTACTGATGAAGTTGCGTGCAACGGCAAAACACAATCCGGCTACGATATCGTGCACCGGGGTGGCGAGCTGCTGCAGGTGAATCATATCGCTCTTGGCAAACACGCTGCACCGCCCGGCGATCCGCGGCGGATGGGTGGACTGCAGCGCCAGCTCGCCAAACTCGTCTTCTATGGATACCCCGATGCGGCGCGCCTGCTGGTCGAGGAACGAACCGGTTCCGGCGGCGCAGATCGTGTTGAGCTCGAAATCGGACAGTCGGGAACAGCCGTTGTGGCTGTCCATGGAGATCAGCTTGGAGTCCTCACCGCCGATCTCGATGATTGTTCTGGCCTGCGGATACATCCTGGCTACCGATTGCGACTGCGCGATGACCTCGTTGGTGTAGCTGCCGCCGATAAGCTCCGCGGCGCGCTTTCCACCGGTCCCGGTGAGTGACAGGCTGCGCAACCTGTCAGGATCGATCCTGGCCGTTATATCGTCGAGTATGTGCTTCAGCAGCGCAAACGGCCGGCCGTGGCAGTAGTCGTAACGGTTCTCAGTGACCTGCAGACCGTCGTCGAGCATAACGGTATTGATCGAGATCGAACCGATATCGATACCGAGATGAAAAGCCGTGTCACCAGCGGAAGCATCGCGGTCTAAACTCATACTGGACCTCCGGAGGGCCGGCTTGCGGAAGCTGCACAGGCGCGGGCAAAGCGCTTCTGAAGGCTGGTTGGCCCTGAGCGTCAATTATAGGGTCGCTGTCTGTCCGGCGCAACCGAAATCTCCGCGGGTCAGCAATTCTCAATCTGGGGCCGGGACGGGGATAGCCAGACGACGCGGTTCATCACCGCGCTCTTCAAGAAAATGGGCAAGAAAGTGGTGGCGGTGCGATATCCGATGCCGTACGGAGACATCGTGGCCGGCAACGTGATCTATGCGGGAGTGGACTACGAGGCAATCCTGCGCGCCGCGGAAACGGATCCGGCCGGTGAGCCGGACGGGATCCTCGGGGACGGTGGGAACAATGATTTCCCGTTCTTCGATTCGGATCTGAAAGTGGTGGTGCTTGATCCGCTCCGCCCGGGCCATGAAGTGGCGTACTACCTGAGCGAGGTAAACCTCTGCATGGCGGACGTGATCGTGATTAACAAGATGGACACGGCCGCATGCCGTCGGCAAGATCGCCACGACGTACCAGAAGTATCCGGACATCGGCGCCGATCTGGTGCTCAGCGGCACACCGATAGATTTGGGTAGGATAATCCGAGCCAATAAACCGATCGTCCGCGCGTTGTTCAAGCCGGTCGTGACCGGGACGGAAGCGAAAGTCGGGCAGGCAGCCGCGTCATAGTTAACTGCACGGTAGTGCGGAAGAACCGCCCGAATCGCTCG